>NZ_BAAGYN010000010.1:0-187702 GCF_054779295.1 Phycicoccus ginsengisoli | reverse complement strand
ACAACCGCGGCCGGTGCCCGTTGCGTTCGGCCGTGCGCGCCTCGGTCCGCTCGTACCGGCCCGCGCCGATCACCTCGGCCGCCTCGGCCTCGATCAACTCCTGCAACACGGTACGGACCGACTCACGTGTCCCGCGTCAAGAACATGGCAGGGATTTCTCTGTTTGAAAGGTGGGGATCGTCGGGTCGGCGATTCCTAGGTGCACGTCCAGGGGCCGGTTCCATGCCAGGGCTTCGGGTGGCCTGATCGTGTTGTACTCGATCCGGTATTCCTCGGCGTGCTTGGCGAGCATGAGGGCGTCGTCGATCTCGTCGATGTAGAGCCGTTCGTACTTCAAGGTCCCGAACCCGCGTTCGCGTGACCCGTTCTGGCCGGGTGTCTTCACCCTTGTGCGGACGTGGTGCAGCTCAGGATGGTCGAAGATGAACCTCTCGAACCTGAAGGATCGGAACGGGCCGCCGTTGTCGGTCACGATCGTGACCACCGGCAGGATCTCGCCGGTCTCGACATCGACCTGGCACTCGTCGACGAGCGGGTGGCCGAACATCGCCTCGTAGTCGGCCAGGGCGAGCTCGACCGCGTCGATCGCGTCGTGCTGGTTCGCGGTCGGGGAGACGTGGAACGGGTGCTCGTACTTGCTCCAGTAGTCCCGGCAGCCGGCAAGCCGCCACGTTCCGCCGGTGGTGGTCTCGAACTCGGAGAAGTCCAGCTGCCAGACCTGGTTCGGCCCGGTCGGCTCGTTGGCGAACGCAGCCTTCCTCCGCTCGGCCAGCTTCCTGCGTTCCCGCTGGTAGTGCGCCGGCAGGATCAGACCCTCGTCGCGAAGCACCCGCAGCACGGTGGCCTCGGAAACGATGTGGCCCTCGTGGCGGACCATTGCCCAGATCTTGCGGTGGCCCCACGCCGAGTGCTTCGTGGCGTGCTTGAGGACCAGCTCACGGGCCTCGTCACGAGCCGGCTGCGGCCAGGGACCCTTCGGGCGACCACCGGCACGAGCCTTGGCCTGCCAGCGTCGCCATGTCCTCTCGGGCATGTCGATGAGCCGGCAGAACCTCGTGGTCGACATGCCCGCCTCGATGCGGATCACCTCGAGGTCCTCGAAGGGCCCAGTCTGCCCTCGGCTGACTTCTTCCAGACCCGCAGCTCGACCGCGGCCTCACCGAGGGCCTGGGTCAGGTCCGCGACCTCTGCTTCGAGCTGCTGCTCCCTCGTCGACGGGCCCGAGCGGCCAGCTGCCAGGGCGGTCTTGCCGGCTTCGAGGAAGTCGGCCTTCCACCGGCCGATGGACTGCTCGGACACCTTCTCCTTGCGGGCGGCCTGAGCGATCGTCATCTCGCCGGCCAGCACGCTCATCACGATCCGCGACTTCTGCTCGGCCGGGATCACAGGGGGTCTACCCATGGCTCAGATTCTCCTTCAGGACTGACTCAACGGTCCTGCCAGGAATCTTGACGCGCGACACACGGATCAAATCCACGCCATCGCCAGCGCGGAACGCCTTTAACAGCTCGGACAGGGCAGACTGGGACAGGGCCATCGGTGAGATCTCCTTCGATGAGTACTTGGCGGTACACACCGAGAATCACGCCGATGGCCCCCCTACACCCGGAGCCACTCCGCTACCCCAAACCCCACCACTCCTTGGGACGCTCGCTCGTGTCCCCCACCGTGTCTGCCCGTTCTCCTACGCAGTCGTTCCGGTCAAGCGCAACAGCGCCTTTACCCAGAACTCTAGGAGGGGGAACCGACACTCTGCGCCTCGACCTCACGCGCCGGCCAGGCGGCGCAATCCGTCCACCTGAGCGATTCGTCCACTTCAAGACCTGCGTCAATCCGCCGCGTGAAGACGTCCAGGAGCGTCGGGAGATGCGGGCGGCGACGCCGCGCCCTCGCGCGCCAGCGGATGATGGTGATGTGGACTCAGACTCGATCCCGTTGGTCAGGCATATCGTGCCGGGTGATCTCGACTGGGTTGCGGAGGTGTTGCTGAAGGAGTGGACGTCGACTTCGGTCGCGCGGCGTGGTCAACTCATCGAAGCGCCCGGCTTACCGGGCTACCTGGCTACGCTCGGTGGGCAGCGCATCGGGCTGGTGCTGGTCGACGTCAAGGGACGGGAGTTCGAGGTCGTGGCCATCGGCACCACGCGGCCACGGCGTGGCGTGGGGCGGGCGCTGATGGAGCGCTGTTTCGCTGAGGCGCGAGCTACGGGCTGCCGGCGGGTGTGGCTCGTGACCACGAACAACAACATCGCCGCGATCGCCTTCTACCAACGCATGGGGATGGATCTTCTGGCGCTGCACCGGAATGCGGTACGAGTGTCCAGGGAGCTCAAGCCGTCCATCCCGGTTCGGGACGACACCGGAGTACGGATCGACCACGAACTCGAGTTCGAGCTGCTCCTCGAAACCTGACCTCGATGTCGGCGCCCGGCGGCGACGGGGAGAACTTCGGAGACCCGCGACATAGCCGCGAGCTCGGTACCCCACGAGGCGCGGCTCGCCTGAGGCTCAGGCTGTGCCGTGGCCACCGCTCGAAGGCGCCGCACCGGCGGCCTCCATGGCGCGCTCGAGGGCACTCGGGAAGCGGGTCTCGAAGTCGAGCAGTCCGACCCATGTCGGGCTGATGTAGACCCGCGCCATACGTGGACAGATCGGTGCCAAGTTGGTGAGCCAGGCGTGCCCGGCCTCATCCCCCAGCGTTCGGAGCGTCATCAGCTCGTACGCGGGGGCGATTCCCTGGACTTCGTCCAACCGCACTCGTCCCCGTATCTCCAGAACCTTGTACGGCATCGAGTCGGTGTCGATGCACAGGGCGACGTGCTGGCCGTCTCGAAGGGCCTTGAGCTTGGGTGCGTCCACTGGGGTGCCGAGGACGAGTTCCTCGCCGTTCCAGTGGAAGCCGATGGGGACCACCCGAGGGGTACCGTCGATCCACTGGTAGGCGAAGCAGGCCGGAGTCTTGGATTGGAGCAAGGTCTGGGCGACGGGTTCCTTGAGTAGGTCAAGGCTGCCCTGTTGGCTGGTCATGGCGTCTCCTCTCGCCGTGCCCACACCGACCGGTTCCTTACACCGTCCGCCCATAGGCAGCAGTCGTCCTCGTGCATTTGCACGAAGTGGCGGAAAGCATCCCTGGGCAGGTTTGACGAGTTCTGCGTCCTAGATACCTGCGTCTCACCACCGCCGCCAGCCGGACGCCCTGTCCTGCCGAGCACTGGCTGGCGCCACCTCCTCCGCGGCCAGGCTGCGGCAACGCGCCTACTGGGCGAGCACCCAGCTGGTGGTGTTGGGCCTCGGCATCGAAGCTGTCATCCGCGCAGTCGGGTCTGATCGACTCGAAGTTGCTCGGCGCCGTTGTCTTTGTGGCCTGGGCGTTCGGGAAACAGTCCCAGATGCGTCACACCCGTCGATGTCAGAAGCCAGTCACGACCTCGCCGACATTTCGCTCACGCCCGGACCTCCCGCAGTCGGTCGTGGAGATGAGCGGTTGACACGTCCCGAACCACATCCTGGAGACGGCCGGAATGCTGAGCGGCCGGATCATCCCCCAGTCCCCGTGAGACACGCGTCGGGGTCGTCCGGTGTAGTGGTCCGCCCGTGCTCGTGCGGCCCGTGGAAGGCGAGCACCTCGCCGGGACCGTCCGGGATGAGCACGCTCCCGGCGCCCGAGTTCTGCGCCAGCCACCGGCGAGTGCTGGACCGGGCGCGCCGCATCAAGACCTCCGCGTGGCCGAAGTCGGCTGCGGGGACGGCCAGCGGGCACAACGGCGGGGCGACGTGCAGCCGCGCTGTGCCCGTGTATGCCTTCACCTGTCCGATCAGCTGCCGGTGCAGGAGCAGGTTCAAGGCCGTGAGGACCGCTCCCAGGGCGGTGGTGGGCGGTGGCGCCGCGCACGGGTAACCGGCCGGAAGCAGGTAGACGTCCTCGACGCCATACGCGTCGGCCAGCTCGAGGACCCCCGGGTTGCCCACCGCGCCGTCAACGACGCTGCGCCCACCCCACGACACTGCTGGCAACAGTCCGGGCACGGTGGCGCTCGCGGTCGCGGCGTCGACGACGGATCCGCTCGTCAAGAACAGGGCCGATCCCGTGACGATGTCGGTAGCGGTGACCGCCAGTTCCAAGCGGGCTTCGTCGAAGACTCCGTAGCCCAGCTGTGTCGCGAGGAGCTCGCGAAGAGGGCGGGAGGAGAACACCGACGGCACGCCGCCCAGGGCTGCGTGCACCCAGCGCTTGGGGTTGGCGACGAACACGTCTTTGCGGCGCATCTGAGTCCACAGGTCTGACAGTGCGGCCAGCCTTCCTTCGGTCGTACCTGGACCGGCGAGGTAGGCGGCGTTCACGGCCCCGACGGACGTGCCGACCACCACGTGCGGGTCGATTCCGTGTTCGTGCAGTGCCGCCATCATGCCGACCTGGACAGCACCGAGGCTGCCACCACCCGTGAGGACGAAGGCGGTCCTGCGCGCCCCTTCAGTGCTGCTCGTGCTCATTGCGGTCTCCAGGCGGACGTGGGTGCTCCCGCTGCCCCCGGCCGAGGGTCGTTGGCGGGGAGCCGGATACTGGCACCCTGTTAGCAGCGTCGCGCAGGCCGCGTCATACCACCGCCTGGTGGTCGTGCAGCTGTGCGCGCCACATCTCTTCTCGAGGGCGCTTCGGAGTCGTTATCAGTGCCGTCACTGGGGATCCGGGAAGTCGGCGGCAGGCCCTTCGTTGTGGTCCTGATCGCGTTGACCATTGGTTTCGCCCTACCGCCTTTGCGCCGCCGGCCGGCGCGGCTCTCGCGGCGTCGTCATGCCGGCGTCGAGCTCACCAGCAGGGCTCGTTGCGCACTTGGCGCGGGTCAGAGTGCTGGCAGCGTGAACTGCTATTCGGCGTGCTGGGTGACGTTGATGATCGCGCCGTTGGGGTCGCGCACGAAGAACCGTCGTAGCCCCCAGTCCTCGTCGGTGAGCGGGTAGGTAGGTGATCTGTGCGCCAGCGTCGACGGCCCGCTCGTAGACATCATCCACATCGTCGACCTCGATGGAGACGTCGGGATGTTGGTGTGCCTTGATGTCCAGAGCCATGACGCTGAGCTGGACCTCACGCTTGTCGGCGCCGAAGAAGAGGATCCAGTCGAGCCCATGTCCCCCATCGAGACCGATGACATCGTTGTAGAACCTGCGACTTGCCTCGAAGTCGCTCGCCAGGATGTTCGGCTTGATGCGCTTCACCGTCATGGCCCGACCATACGACGCGACCAGGGCATTTCTCCGGAGCCGCACCTCAACCTCGGCCGGTGCCATGAACGCGACCTCACGAACATGAGGCTCAACCGTATGGATCAGGCCCGCTCAGAGGCGATCGGGGCCGAACCGGCACGGTTCGGCCCCGATCCCTATGGGCTCAGCCGTTCGAGCGGTGGTTCGTCACGGCATTGAGGGCGTCAGCCTCACCGTTGCCGTACCACGACGTGTGGCCGACACCCGAGCCGGTGCACTGCTGCGGGGCACCACTTTGCGACCCGAGCCAGGTGGCATACGGACGACCCGCCTGCGAGCCCGAGGTGGCGTTGGGCAGCGTCTGCGGGCACGCCTGCGGATCCGCGGTCTGGGTGACGAACTGCTCGACCTGGCTCGGCCGCATCTTGCCGTTCTGCGGCGTCCTCAGGTCGCCGTACCGGCTGATCACCAGGGCCGCGACACCGGCGACGTGCGGGCTGGCCATCGACGTGCCCTGCAGGTAGCAGTAGACGGCCGTCGGGTACGTGACGTCGCCGGTCGGTTCCTTCACGTTGCGGCCGCACGGCAGGGTCGCCGGCCAGGTCGACAGGATCAGCCCGTTGACCGCCGCCGCCGGGTCTGTCACGTCGCGGAAGTAGAAGTCTCCGCCGGGTGCGGCGACGTCAGCAGTGCTGACGCCGTACGAGGAGTAGTAG
This sequence comes from Phycicoccus ginsengisoli, assembly GCF_054779295.1. Classification (NCBI taxonomy): domain Bacteria; kingdom Bacillati; phylum Actinomycetota; class Actinomycetes; order Micrococcales; family Intrasporangiaceae; genus Phycicoccus; species Phycicoccus ginsengisoli. The sequence goes on along the minus strand of NZ_BAAGYN010000010.1, from coordinate 181,784 downwards.
GACTTCAGGTGGTCCGGGTAGGCCCCGGCCGACGTGCCCTGGCGGAAGCTGCCCGTGGCGGTGACGCCGATGACACCGGGGATCTCGGTCGGGATGACGACGCACGCGTTGGTCACGTCCCGGGACTGCGCGGTGTTCGGTGGGTAGTCAGGGCTGCTCTGGTCCATGGTCGGGTGGGAGAGGTCCTCGCTCTCGTTGCCCTCGGCCGCGACGACGGTGACGCCCTGCCCCATCGCGTACCGGATGGCGCGCTGCAGGGCCGTCCAGATGACGCGCTGGGTCGCGTCGTTGCGGCAGTTGAAGAGGTACGGGTCGACGTAGTAGCTGTTGTTCGTCACGTCGAGGTGCCGGTCGCCTGCCCACATGAACGCGCACACGACGGCCTCAGGGAAGAAGTACCCGTCGGCGTTGCCCGCCTTGATGCCCGCGACGCGCACGTTCGGCGCAACACCCACGATCCCGACGCCGTTGGCGGCCGCTGCGATCGTGCCGGCGGTGTGCGTGCCGTGACCGTTGTCGTCGTTCGCTGCGACGGCACCGGGTACCGCGGCGCCGCTGAGGCAGTTGGCGCTGTCGGCGTCCGAGACGTTCTGGCGCAGGTCGGGGTGTCGGTAGTCCAGGCCCGTGTCGATGTCTCCGACCACGACGGTCGGGCTGCCGCCGGTGATGGCGTGGGCCTGCGGTGTGTGCATCTGCCGCATGTCCCACTGCAAACCGGACAGCGAGTCGCTGTCGGCCGCCGGCGCGTTCGGCAGGTCTCCGGGCTGTGTAGCCGACTCGCCCCCGAGGGCACTGCCGTCGTCGCGCAAACGCGTGGCGTAGTCAGCCGTGGGTTGCGCCCCCTCGACCGACGCGTTGCGGCTGATGGTCGCGCCGAACATCGTGTTGCTGCTGCGTGCCACCACTACTCCGATGCGGCTGTAGTTCGCCACGACCGACCCGCCTGCGGCGGCCACCAGGTCCGTGGCGTTGGACGGGCTCGACGATCCGTTGAACAGCACGAGGTACGTGTCGGACTGACCGTCGGCAGACGCGGTGGCGGTCAGCCCCGGCGTCGTCACCGCCATCCCCAGCCCGGCCAGCGCCACGGTCAGCGCGACCCTGAGCTTTCGTCCTCGCGAGAATGATCCCTTCATCGCGGTTCCCTTCGCCCTTCGAATCTCCCGCCCCACGGCGGAGGCCGGGGACGCCGAGGCGTGCGCGAACAGCCTCATCGCGGTGGTCTACTCCTCGCCCTGTTCGGGGTCAATGGGGCAAGACGCGTATGCCGGCCTTGCCGGCCACCCGTGTCGGGACCTCGCTGAGGCGCCGCGCGCTACTGCCGCGATGTGCGCGGCTGTTCGTCAATCTCCCCGAATCGCTGCAACGACAACCGCGACCGCCGCGGGATCGGCAGTCGCGTCGTGGGTGAGGCCCACGTCGACGACCCCCTCGTCCTCCTGGTACAGCGAGAGGCGAGCACCGATCCCGGGCAGGAAGAAGGTCCTGCGGCCCTCGAGCTCGACCACATGGGAGTGCACGCCAAGGGCAGCAATCGCCTGCGCGGCATGAGCCAGGTCTCGCCCGTCGAGGGTCTGCCTGACCTCGGCACGCTCGGCCGAAGCCTCGAATGTCCAGCCCTCCACCCATGGGTTGAGCGCACCGGACAGCATCCACTCCACGGCAGCGGTGAACCCGGGCCCGACGCGTCGGGCGACGTCCTCGTCGCGAGGCAGGATGAACAGCGTCTCCGGATCGGCGGGGTCGAAGCACAGCTCATCGCCGTCGAACGTGTCCGCCACCACGACGCCGCTCTTCTGGAGTGCTTCCCGCGAGACCCCCGCCTCGCTGGTGTCCCAGAACCAGTACTCCGTGATGCGCTGGCGCCACTCCACCGTGAGATCGGGGAGTCTGGCCGGTTCGTGGACGCGAACGAAATGCCCGAGGACTCCCGGGCCGAGTCGTTCCACGTAGGCGGCGTACCCCGACGGCAGGCGGACACCGAGCGCAGCCTCGGCCCGGGAAGTCTCATCGGGCGGCGTGGGGCGAAGCTCCGAAGGGTTGACGAGCAGGACGTCATCCAAAGTGGTGCCGGGCATGGACGCAGTCTCCCAAACAGCGGACCTGCACAAGGGCGAATCGGCCGTTTCGCCTCACCCGTGCTGCGAGACCACCCCAGCCTTCCGACCAAAGCAGTGACAGGCCCCGATCCTCACGACGAACCCAAGTCAGGAGTCCGTGTCACGCCGCCACGAGCCGGCCCGGCTCGTGACACCACTGTCATAGCCGATGAGATGGCGTGCAGCCGCGCAGGCCGGGATGGCTCAAGGCGCTGGCGTCCATGAGGTCGCAAACAGAAGCGGGGTCATCCGCTCAGGCACTCGTGATAGCCGCAGGTGAACGCCACTTTCGTCCCGCGGTAAGCCACCCGCGATCGCTTGTGGGCGTCCGTGCGCGAGTTGAGGACGGGCACTCGAGTCTCCACCCAGTAGAGCTGGCCGAGTTTGGGATCTGGTGCCGGCGAGAGGTGAGCGGTGAGGTCGCCGAGTTCGGTACGGACCACAACTTTGGTGACATCGCTGGCAACCGCACCTGCGATGAACTCGTTGGCCCGGGCGCCGTCGGGGAGGTCGCCCTCCATGCTCCAGGCGTAGCCAGGACCGAACGCATTCGAGGGTGGCGCATCGGCGCGTCGGCATACCGACGGCGCCACCTCGCCGAGAGTGTCGACAGTGCCGATGCACAGCATGCGGCTCCGCGTCAGGTACAGCACCGGCCGCCCACCCGCACGGTTGCGCTGCTGGGACATGAGGTGTACCGCGCCCCACGTCTGCGACTCGTCGCTCTCGTAGGTCGGGTTGGAGGTAGGAGTTGCTGTCGGCGACGACGGCCGTGCTGGTGACTCGAGCGAGTGGCCTGACGGAACAGCCTCAAGGGCACGTGGCCCCCAACCCGTCAGCACCGAAGTGCCGGCGAGGGCCAGCACGGCGAGTGCGCCGGTGGCGATGGTGATCGCGCGGCGGCGGCGCCTGGTGGGCTGGGCGCTGGCGATGATGGGTCCGGGGTCCAGGTGCATCGCGGGTTCGGGGGCGCGCTCGATGAGGTCGAGGAGGTCATCGGACATGGGAGCCCTCCTGGGCGTGTAGACCGCGCAGCCGCGCCAAGCCCCGGGAAGCCGAGGACTTCACGGTGCCCACGCTCACCCCAAGGGTGATGGCAGCTTGGGCCTCGGACTCTCCGACGTGGTACCTCAACACGACCGCTTGCCGCTCACGCAGGGGCAGCTGGCGCAGCAGGTGCATGAGGTAGTCGCCCTCCTCCGGGCCGGCAACAGCGGGCGCGGGCCGCTCCGGCATGGCGTCCGTGAGATGCTCCCGGCGGGTGCGGCGGACATGGTCAACGTGCAGGTTCAGCACGATGCGGCGGGTGTAAGCAAGCGGCTCGCCTTCACGCACGCGCCCCCACTTCAGGTACACCCTCTCCAAGGACGCTTGCACGAGCTCCTCGGCGTGTACGGGATCTCCGCACAGCAGCCAGGCAGTACGCAGCAGGCGCGAGGACGCTCCCAGCACGAAGTCGGAGAACTCCTCGTCTTCCACCCTGCCCACCTACGCCCCCTCCAACTCTCAGCGACCCACCCCTTGCATCTTCAACGGTGCAGTCAAGCGAAACGTTGAGTGGCCCAGGAAACGTATCGCGCGAGTCGAGGAACTGAGTGGCACATCAATCACGGTCGAACAGCGGGACCGATCCAAGTAGCCGCGCCACCACCATGTAGTCCTCGGCGTTCGGGTCGAAGGTGCTTCTCTCGACAGTGAGCCCGACGCCCTGCAACGCCGACACGAGGTCGTCATACCGATATGGCCACGACGACAGCAGCTCAGAGCAGACATCGACCGATCCATCGGCCCCAAGCCTCGCCACGGCTATCTCGATACGGTGCTCCTGCTCCCAGTGCTCGGGGATCTCCCAGCGGTAGGCGACTACAGCATCGCGGCCGTTCCTGCGGACCAGTCGATCCCGGATGTCCAGCCGGGACCCGCCAGCGCGCACACGCTCCCAGTTGCGTGACGTGAGAACCAGCCGTCCGCCAGGACGCAGGACCCGCGACATCGCCTTCAGTGCGGCTGACCTGCCAGGCGCACCCTCTGCATGGTGCAGCGAGTTGCCGACGCAGAACACTATGTCGAAGCTTGCGACGTCGAAGTGAGCGGGCAACTCATCCCAGCCGGCTCGAACCGTCTGCAATGACGCACCGAGCTCTCCAGCCAACTCTGCAGTGCGCCGAACCATCGCGGCGCTGGCGTCGGTCGCCACAACCTGCAGGCCCCGGCCGGCGAGGCCGACCGCAAGCTGCCCGGTGCCGCACGAGCTGTCGAGCACGCGGGCGTTGGGCGGAAGGAGCGCGACCACGTCATCGAAGGCAGCAGCGAATGCGGCCGGTGTTGCCTTCGCATCGGAGATGAGCCACTCGTAGACCTCTGCGAGCGCGCCGTACCCCGCCACAACGACCACCTCCCTGAGCTCGGCAGATTCGGGACAGCGCCTCCAGTGCATCAGCGGCGCCCCCTCCGTCGCGATCGGATTCCCGTGAGAGCAGACGTCCGACCACGCACAGATCCGGCGTCGTGAGGTGCTACCGGTCGACCTGCCACGACGCATCGCTGGGAGGAACGCCATCGGAGACGAGGTGGCCCACAATCCTCAGCGCCTCACCCATGGGCACGGTGTCTCGGTCGGGATACTCGTCGACCTGACCGTTCTCGAGGACGAACCCACCGCTCGATCCGGCCCCGCCGTCGGGGTCGATCGCGTGCTCACCGGGGTCGCCGTCATCGTGCTCGAGGAGTAGCACCATGGCTCGTGAACCATTGCTCACGAGGGCGATCCGCCTGCCGAGGGAGCTCTCCAGCCAGGTGGTCATCGTGCCCGTTGCGACCCGGCGCTCGACCACCTCGGCCAGCGTGGTCGATTCGACCGTGAGGCCAGGTCGGTCCGAGATCCTCCATTGCTCCCGCACCAGGGGGACGCTACCCACGATTCAGCCGGTCCGACGCCACCCGCGTCCGACTGTCGCCCTCGTGGGGCCAGGCAAACACCTGTTTGTCGGCCGCTGGGTCTCACGAGGAACCGATCGACATGTCCAGTCGTCTGCGCACGACGCGGCGGCGCAGGGTGGGTGAGGCGACCACCTCGTAACCCGCCTCGAGGAAGACCTGCAGCAGCCCGACCGACGCCTCGTCCCAGATCACCGTCTTGCCCGGCGGCGGTTCCATCGGGTACCCCTCCAGGACCCGGGCGCCGACCTGTTCGCCGTACTCCACGGTGGCCGCGGCGAGCTCGTAGGTCAGCCCCGCCTGGCGCCAGCCCTTGCGCACGACGAAACAGGTCACCGACCAGACGCCCTCGAGCTCGGGGTCCATCCGCATCCACGGCTGTTTTCGGCTCCAGAGCCTGGGGTAGTTCTCGCGGGGCTCGACGGCGACCCAGCCGGCCGGCTCACCGTCGACGTACCCGATCAGCCCAGACGTCGGCCCGGCGGTGCCGCAGGCGGTCTGCTCGACCAGCGCGTCGTCCCTCTGCTCCTGTGTGGTGTCGCGCCAGATCCAGCCGGGCACCTTCAACGCCTGGCACCGGCACTTGCGCGCGCCCCCCGAGGCGAACACCGCCTCCACGTGCTCGGGTGCGGCTGCGTTCGCGGGCCGCCACGTGAACTCAGGCATGTGTTCCCCCTGTCGGTGACCCGAGCCAGCCCCTCGGCCTCGAGCCTGGATGTGCGTGATCAGCGTGCGTGGTTGCGCGGGTGGTTTCGGGCCGCGCGCTCGTTGCCCCGTCGGTAGTTGCCGGTGAGCCGGGCCATCAGCTCCTGTGGGTCCTCCCGCTCGACGTCGTCGAGGAACGCGATGGCGCGCTGACCGCGCAGCGTCGTGGCGTGTCTGCCGCGGTGAGTGATGAGGACGTCCTCGCCGCGCACCGTGTAGTCGAATCCGTGAGGGTCGGGCACCGGCTCACCGTAGCGAGCGGACACGGCGACGCCTACCGAGTTCCGGAACGCCGGGGTGGCGGGACCGGCCGACGGTTGAGGGCCTCTCGCCGGCGGCCCTAGTCCGTGACGAGCCGGATGGCATCGAGTATGCCGGGCAGGCTCGCCGGGTCGGCCAGCGTCAGACCTGCCAGGTCGCTGGGACGGAACCACTGGAGATCGTCGTGCTCCTCGGGGGCCGCGTTGACGGGTTCTCCTTCCCAGCGCGTGACGAGGAACGCGTACATGTCGAGGGTGGGGTCACTCACCTCTGCCGAGAAAGGGAGGGGGTCCTGGATGCGGACACCGAGCTCCTCGAGGCACTCCCGGACGATCGTCTGGTCGGGCCGCTCCCCCGGCTCGATGTGACCGCCCACGAGGTCCCAGCAGTCCGGATACCACCGGCGGGACGGGTGGCGGTGGACCAGGAGCACGAGCCCGTCGCGCACGAGGGCGGCGACCGCGATCGGGATGCGGGTGATCATGACGGCAGACTACGAAGCGCGGTGGGACAGCTTGTCCAGGTCGCGGAAGGCGAACCGGTGGTGGGCCCATTCCTCGTCGAGGACGGTGCCGAGGCACTGCCGCACGGTCCGGCCCCGGGCGTACGGCGGCCACCGGTCGTCGCCGGGGACCGGCGCGGTCTGAGCGAGATCCTCGGGCGTGACCCTCGCCAACCAGGCCTCGAGCTCCACGGCCTGTCGGGCTCGGACGGCGAGCACCTCGTCGAGGCCCGGTCGCGCGGAGGGGTCGAGCTCAGGCTCCCGTTCCATGACGCCCGTCGGACCGAGTCCCATGGCCGTGAACGGCTCGGTGACCCCGAGCACGCAGCGCCGGAACCAGGAGTCGTGCACGAAGACGAGGTGGCGCAGCGTCTCGACCACCGACCACTCCCCGTCGATGCCCTCGTGCTCGCTGCCCGCGGGCAGCGAGCAGACCCGGTGGGTGGTGGCCGCCCACTCGGCCGCCAGCCGCCGCCAGGCTTCGCGCAGGTCGTCGGGGTCGTCCGAGCGGATCAGCAGCCGCACGGGGTGTCGTCGGTCGAGCTCGGCCTCGACGTACGGCATGACGTCGACGCCGTTGACGACGAGGTGGGTGACCAGGCCGTCGATCTCGGCGTCCCGCATGACCACCCCGACCATCCGCGTCCTGCTCAGGTCGCACTCGCGGAACTCCGCGCCGGTGAGGTCCTCGTCCTGGAAGCGTCGCATCCGGACAGGCTAGGTCGCACCGCCGACGCCGCCCCGGGAGCTGCCGCCGATGCGCACCACCGGCTACGCAGCCGCGCGGGTGAGGGCGAGGAACTCGGCCCGGGTCCGGGGGTCGTCGCGAAGTACCCCGAGCAGGCTCGAGGTGACGGTCGTCGCGCCGGGCGCCTGGACCCCGCGGAGGGTCATGCACAGGTGCTCCGCCTCGATCACCACTCCCACACCCGAGGCCCCGAGCTGGTCACGCAACCAGGTCGACACCTGGGTCGTGAGGCGCTCCTGGACCTGCGGCCGCCGGGAGAAGTGCTCCATCACCCGGGCCAGCTTGGACAGCCCGACGATGCGCTCCCCGGGCAGGTAGCCGATGTGCGCGGTGCCGACGAACGGCAGCATGTGGTGCTCGCACAGGGACCTGACGGGGATGCTGCGGGCGACGATGAGCTCGTCGTAGCCGCCGTCGTTGGGGAAGGTCGTCATCTGGAAGGGCCGCGGGGTGAGCATCTCGGCCAGCGCCGACACCATCCGCTCGGGCGTGCGCAGCAGTGACTCGCTGTCCACGTCGATGCCGAGGCAGCTCAACATCACCAGCGCCGCAGCGGTCGCGCCGGGCAGGTCGACCTCCTCGACCGCCCCGGTCCCGGACCAGGCGCCACGACGGTGGCGTGGACCTGGTTCCGGGAGCGCGGGCAGGCTCATCAGGCCGCCCCACCGTGCTGCGGCGTGGCGCCTTCGCCACCGACGGCCGCCCCACCGACGGCAGCGCCACCGACGGCACCCGGGGCTCCGAGGCCACCCTCGGCTGCGGCCTCGGCAGAGGCCGGCTCCGTGGCCGGGCGTCGCAGCGGCCAGAGCACCGGTCGCGCGTCGTACATGGTCGCGAGTCGTTGCAGCGCAACGGCGGCCAGCAGAAGGCCGAAGTCGCGCAGTGCCACGTCGTAGTAGCCGGGGATGAGCAGCAGGTTGGCGATGATCCCGGCGAGCCAGGCCGCGACCACCAGGCCTCCGAGCCGGGGGTGGAGAAGCACCACCAGGCCGGCGATGACCTCGACCACGCCCACGGCATACATCGCCTGGTGCGGTGAGACGGGCAGCGGGTCGGACAGGACGGGAGCCAGGTAGCGGTCCCAATGGACCAGCAGGTTGGTGAACTTGTCCAGGCCGAAGACGATCGGCGCGATGGTGAACGCACCGCGCAGCACGGCATACGCCTGGTAGGAGGCGTCCCGGCCCACGCGGGGGTCGCGCATCCGGTGCTGCTGGGGGGTCCTGGGTGTGTACGTGGTCGCCACGGCTTGCTCCTTGCCTTGAGCGGTTTCCTCCCGCTCGCCACGGCGTCGAGGGCGCAGGACCCGCTGACACCGCCTCGAGGTGGTGGGAGGCTGACAGCGTGTTAGTCGCGCGGCCGCCCGGGTGTCATACCGACGTCGGTGTGGCCGGTAAGACGAGCGGCCCAGCCGGCAGCAAACAGGGCATGACCACCCATCCGAGCCACCCGACCTACAGGTGCTCCTCCCCCGGCCCGCCGGTCGACGTCCGGGCCTGGCGCACCTGCCGCCTCCTCGAGGCAGGCTTCCCCAGGGAGCTGGCCACGTCGCTCGCCGGCGGCCACGTCGACCTGCACGCCCTCCTGCAGCTCATCGACGCCGGCTGCCCGCCGGAGCTGGCCGCGCGCATCCTCTCGCCGCTCGACGAACCCGCGGTTCTCCCGTGAGCGCGCCCGGTCGCGACGGCTCGACCGAGCTGGGGACGACCCGCCTCCCGGAGTCGGCCGCCCGCGACGAACCGGCGGACTGGGTGCGCGCCCTGAGCGGCACCGGTGCCGAGCAGGACAGGGCCCTGAGGCAGCTGCACTCGCTGATGCTGCGCGCGGCCGGCCACCAGGTGAACCGCATGCGCAGCGCCCTGCCCGACGGCTCACCGGCGGCGGTCGACGTCATCGTCAACCAGGCGGCTGACGAGGCCATGACGGCCCTCCTCGGCAAGCTGCACACCTTCGAGGGGCGCAGCCGGTTCACCACGTGGGCCTTCAAGTTCGCGATCCTGCAGGTCGCCACCGACGTGCGCCGGCTCCAGTGGCAGCACCGCGAGGTGGAGCTGCGCGACCTCGACCTCGCGACCACGCCGGCGGGCGACCACCACAGCCCCGAGCGGCTCGCCGAGGGGAACGACCTCGCCTCGGCGGTGGCCCGGTCGATGCTGTCGGTGCTCACGCCGCACCAACGCCGCGTCGCCATCGCCCTCCTCGTCGACGGCGTGCCGATCGACGTCCTCGCCGAACGTCTCGGCACCAGTCGCGGCGCCCTGTACAAGACCGTCCACGACGCCCGGTGCCGGCTCCGCGCCGACCTGACGAGCAGGGGCTTCCTCCCGCCCGCCGCGTCGGCTCCCGAGTCCCCCGCCACCCGACCCCTGGCAGGCAGGCCATGACCACCACCCCACCGCCCGCTGGACAACCGCTCGCGCCGTATGCCGTGGAGGCGCTCCTCCTCGACACCACCCCGTGGCTGTCGTGCGACGAGTGCTTCGAGCGGATGGACACGTACGTCGAGTCCCTGCTGCGCACGGGAACCGGGACGGACCCCGCCATGGACCGGCACCTCCTGGGGTGCGTCGCCTGCAACGACGAGGCCCAGTCGCTGATCGACCTCCTGCGCAGCGACTCCCGCTGAGCCACGCGCCGCGGCGTCCCGTGAGGTGCCGGGGCTGCGATGAGTTCCGGTGGTGCGGCACAGTCTGTTCCTGCGCGGGTCCACCCACGGCGACAGGAGCTCAGACGTGACCAGACCGTTCCGGTTCGGGGTCGTTGCCCCCGTCCTCACCGACATGGCGACCTGGCGCGATCGCGTGCGCCGGATCGCCGACCACGGCTACTCGACGCTGCTGATGCCCGACGTCCCGCTGTGGCAGCCCGCACCGGCGCCCACCCTTGCGCTGGCGGCCGCCGAGACCAGCCTGCGCATCGGGACGTGGGTGTATGCCAGTCCCTTCCGGCCGGCGTGGAGCACGGCGTGGGAGGCCCACTCCCTCTCGGTCCTCACCGAGGGGCGGTTCGAGATGGGGATCGGGACCGGGCGGCCGGGGATCGAGGACGAGCTGCGGGATCGCGGCCTGCCCGCGCTCTCACCGGCGGAGCGCCTGGCCGCGGTGCGGGACACCGTGGCTGCCCTTCGTGACCTCGACGGCCCCGACCTGCACACGCCGGTGGTGATGGCAGTGCGGGGGCCCAGGGCCCGCGCGGTGGCGCTGGAGCTCGCCGACACGATCACCTTCGCCACCCTGGCGACCGACCGCCGCGAGGATGTCACGGACATGGCACGTGACGTGATGGCCCTGCGCGATGTGGAGCTCGCGTTGCACGTGCCGGTGGTCGGCGACGGGGTCGCACCGTTCATGGCGTCCCTCGCGGACACCGACGTGGCCGCCATGCGCGAGGCCGACTCCCTGGCGGTGCTGCCGGCGGACCCGACAGCCGCGGTCGAGGAGGTCCTGCGCCGGCGCGAGGAGATCGGCTACTCGTACTTCGTCATCGGTGCCGACTTCGCCGAGCTCCTGGCTCCGGTCGTGGCCGAGCTGTCCGGCCGGTGACACCCGCGCTGTGAGCGCCTCCGCACCGGACGGTGGCAGGCTGGTGGCGTGATCCTCCCTGCCGTCCGTGACCCCCGCCTGGTCACGATCCGCCGTGGCGGGACGCTCACCGACGAGGACCACCAGCTGCTGGCGACGTGGGCCGCACGCTGTGCTGAGCACGTGCTGCCCCTGTTCGAGGAGCACGTGCCCTCCGACCCTCGCCCGCGGGACGCGATCGAGGCGGCGCGGGCGTGGGCGAGCGGCCGGATGCGGATGATGGAGGCCCGGGCCCGCGGCGGCCACGCGATGGCGGCCGCCCGGCCGCTGCGAGGGGCAGCGAGGTTCGCCGCGTATGCTGCGGGCCAGGCGGCCTGCGTGGGCCACGTCGCGGAACACGACCTCGGCGCGGCGGCATACGCGATCAAGGCCGTTCAGGACGCGCACTCGACGGCCGCTGGGCGGCTCGAGCGCGACTGGCAGCGCGCCCAGCTCGACGACCGCGTCCGCGGCCTGGTCCTGGAGGACCAGGCCCGCCGCAACGCCATCTGCTGGGGTGTCTTCGCGGACTGACCATCCCACTCCCCACGGCAGCCGGCCCTGGACGTCCTAGACCGTCGTGCGAGGGGTGGGCCCACGGTCGGGGGCTGGACCGGCGTCGCGATGAGTTTCGGCAGCGCGCGCGGTCAGTCCTGCCATGGCAACCGTGATCATGCATGCAGTGGTGTCGTTGGACGGCTTCATCGCGGACCAGAACGACGAGGTGGGGCCGCTGTTCGACTGGTACTTCAACGGTGACCAGCCCCTGTCCGACGCGACGGGTGAGCAGCGGCACGCCGCGTTCCGCGTGAGCAGGCGGTCCGTCGAATACGTCAGCGGGTTCTGGCGCAGCATCGGCGCCACAATCCAGGGACGGCACCTGTTCGACCTCACCAACGGCTGGGAGGCGCAGCCGCCGGCCGGCGACAACCTGCTCGTCGTCTCGCACCGGCCCAAGCCCGACGGCTGGCACCCCGAGGCGGATGTCCCGTTCTTCGACGACGTCGCCGCCGCGGTCGACGAGGCGAGGCGCCGCGCGGGTGACCGCGTGGTCGCGCTGTGTGCCGGGGACGTCGGCGGGCAGGCGCTCGCGCTGGGGCTCGTGGACGAGGTGGCGATGGACGTGGTGCCGGTGGTCTTCGGCACGGGCAAGAGGTACTTCGGCCCGGTGGACTCACAGCACCTGCTCGACGACCCGGACGTCGTCATCCAGGGCGACCGGGTCCTCCACCTGCGCTACCGCGTCCGCCGCTGAGGGCTTGCCGTGGCCCCGGGGTGAGCCCCGCTGCTCCGTCACGGTGCGCGCGCCTGGGCCTGTCGATCGGGTGTGTCAGCCCTGGGAGGCAGCAGACGTGTCGGCGCAGACGACGCCTCGGTTGCCGTCCTGGTCGGCGATGACGGTGAGTGCGGGTGCATCGCTGTCGTCGACGACGGTCCCGCCGGCTGCGACGGCAGCGGTGATGCGCGCCTCGACCACCTCCGGTGGCACGTACACCTCGACGTGGAACCGCTGCGCCGGAGTCCCGTCCTCGTCGACATCGCCGAACCACAGGTTCGGCACGCGCACCGTGGCGTCCCGGATCTCGTCGCCGGGGGTCCCGCGGCCCTGGGACCCGGCGCTGCCGGTCAGCAGGACGGCCCACACGGGAGCGATGGTCGCGGAGCGTCCCGTGTCGAGCCCGAGCTCGACCTCGCTGACGGACGCGGGGTCGGCGGCGAGCCGGTGGTCGGCGGCGATCCGGGTGATCCGTCGGGCGAGGTCGACGTCCTGCTGCGTCACCCACTCGACGACGTGCTCGGCACCCTCGCCGTCGCGGTAGATGGCGTCGTCGGTGACGAGCTCGAGGTCCACGCACCCCGTGCCGATCGTCACGCGCGGGTGGTGTCCGAGCGCGTCACCCGCCTCCCCCACCGCGGCGACGAACCGGACAGCCGCGCCGAACTCGTCCACCAGGTAGCGCGCGTGCAGCCCCTGGGCCAGCTTGCGCCAGTCGGTGAGCCCGGCCTCGGCGATCTGTTCTCCCCTCAGAATGTCCATGCACCGGGAGCCTATGCCCCGCCCCCGTCACGGGCGGTGCTGGAAGAGCAGCCCTTCCGGTCGTCCCGGGGCCGCCACGGCTCGTGCGCGTGCGAGAGCCAGACGGCCGAGGGCTCCAGAGCACGGACCAGTCGTTGGCCCTCGGTGCGCGGCTCATCGAGCTCGGCGAAGAACACCGCCGTGTCACCGGCGATGATGACCGGACCGTCGTCGCCGGTCTCGACGACGACCACCTGCGAGCCCGGCGTGTGGCCAGGCGTCGGGACCAGCCGCACCCCCGGCAGCAGCTCGACCTCGCCGTCGACGGGCGCGTACTCCACGCCCGGCGCGTCGACCCACTCCCGGATCGTGTAGTCGTCTCGGCTGCGGGCCTCGTCGAGCTCCCGGCGCTGGACGCGGATGGGCCGGCCGGTGAAGAGGTGGTTGCCGCCGCAGTGGTCGTAGTGCAGGTGCGTGTTGACGACGATGTCGATGCCAGCCGGCTCGAAGCCGGCGTTGGTGCTCAGTGGCACCAGCTGAGGATCCATGTCGGCCACCAGCGGGTGCAGCTGCGTGATCCCGGTGTCGACCAGGACGCGAGCGTCGGGATGGTCGATGACGTGCACGTAGACCGGCATACGCTCGCCCTCTGCCAGCAGCTCGGCCACGAGCACCGGCGTGACGGTCGGTGCGGATGGAGCCATGGTTCTCGCCTTTCGGAGGAATGGTGCGGCCGCTGGGCTGCTCATGACGACTGTGACTTCAGCTCTGCCCAGAACTCATCGGGGTGGTCCGGAGCGCACTCGGCGCACGAGGTCCTCGGCGGCCTCCGGCCAGCGCGGGTGCTCGAACTCGAAGCCGGCGTCGAGCAGCCGGCCCGGGACCACCCGCCGGCTCTTGAGCAGCAGCAGCTCGGTGTCGGTGCGGAGCACGAGGGCCCCGATCTCCGCGATCCAGGCCGTGGCCGGCAGGCCGAGGCGCCGACCCCACGCCCGGCGCAGGTCGCGCATGAGGTCGCGCTGCGGGAGCGGCCCGGGCGCAGCCAGGTTGACCGGTCCCTCGAGGTCCTCCCGGTCCAGCAGCAGCTCGACGGCACGCGCGAAGTCGTGGTCGTGGATCCACGAGACGTACTGACCACCGCCGGCCACCGCGCCCCCGAGGCCGAGCCGAGCCATACGCAGCAGCACGTCGAACACGCCGCCACGGTCGGGGCTCATCACCATCGCTGCCCGCAGCGCCACCCGCCGCGTCCGCGGCAGGTCGGCCTCCAGCTGGGCCGCCTCCCAGCAGCGGGCGATCCGGACGCTGAACTCCCAGTAGTCGGGGACGCCCGCCTCGTGGCCGCCGATGACCCCGGTCGCCTCGTCGTGGGGGGCGTCGCGTCGGTCGGAGTAGATGGTGGCCGTGCTCATCTGCAGCCACACCCCCGGCGGGCGCGCGGACTGTGCGATGGCCGCACCGACCACGCGGGTGGAGTCGACGCGCGAGTCCATCATCTGCTTCAGGTTCTCGCTGGTGTACCGGCAGCTCACGGTGCGCCCGGCGAGGTTGACGACGGCGTCCGCACCGTCGACCTCCGCCGCCCACTCCCCCAGGCTGCGGCCGTCCCAGCCGAGGTGCCTCACGCCGGGCTCGAGCTCGCCCGGGTGCCTGCTGAGCACCACGACCTCGTCCCCGCGCGCCACGAGCGCCCGTCGCAGGATCCCACCGACCTGACCGGTTCCCCCCGGAATGACCACCTTCACGGCGCCGAGCATAGGGACCCGGCCGGCCGCGAGACCTGCCGGCACGCAGGGACGTTCGCCCCTCCCTCCGATCCGGGCGATCTGCTTGCGTGCTGATGGAGGGGTATGCCGATGGGCGCGCCCGGGTGGGACCGAGACCCGGTCGCCGGGAGAGAAGAAGGTGCCTGATGAGCGTGGACAGGGCTACGAGGACCTCCCCGAACATCCGCACGCCCGCCGAGCGCGGCGGTCACCGACCGGCGGTGAGCGCCACCGGGACCCGCGGGGTGACGTGGACCGTCCTGTGCGCGGTGACGGCGCTGGTGGCCTCCGTCAGCGGGCTGCTCATGCGCGGCGCCTACACCGACGCGCCCTCCACCGTGGAGATGCTGCGCGCCTACGACCTCGTCACGGCCGCCCTCGTCGTGCCGGCCCTGGCCCTCGCGTGCTGGCACGCCGCGCGGGGCTCGGAACGGGCGCGGGTGGTGTCGGCGGGTCTGCTCACCGGCCTGCTCTACACCTACGCCTACCACGCCTTCGGGACCCGCTTCGGCGACCTGTTCCTGCTCCACGCCGCCGTCATGGCCACCGGTGCGGTCGCCCTGGTCGTGACCCTGCGTGGCATCGACCTGGGCTGGTGTGCCGACCAGCTGCCCGGGCGCGCCCCCTCCCGGGTGGTGGCTGCCCTCCTCGGGCTGCTGGTGCTCGGCCTCGGCGGCATGTGGGTCTACGTCGCGCTGGACGAGGTGCTGACCGGGCGGACCCCGACCGGCAGCCAGCTGGTGGAGACCGACGCGGCCGTGCACCTGGGCATGGCGCTCGACCTCACCCTGCTCGTGCCGCTCTACGCGGCGGCCTCCGTGCAGCTGTGGCAGCGGACCGGCCTGGGCTACCTGCTCGGGGCGGTCGCCCTGGTGTCGGGGATCCTGCACCAGGTGGGCTACCTCGTGGGCATGCCGTTCCAGGTGGCGGCCGGGGTCCCGGGAGCGGTCTCCTTCGACCCCGGTGAGCCCGTGGTCGTGCTGGCGTATGTGGTGGGCCTGGCCCTGCTCCTCGCACCCGGCCGGCGCCGCACGGGTGGGGACGACTGACCGGCCGAGGAGGCCAGCGCCTTCAGCGGTGGCCGTCACCCTGGCCGGGGGTGACGAAACCAGCCTCGTACGCGAGCACGACCGCCTGCACCCGGTCGCGGACGCCGAGCTTGGCGAGGAGGTGGGTGATGTGGGTCCGGGTGGTGCCCTCCGAGATGAACAGGTGCCGAGCGATCTCCGCGTTGCTCTGCCCTCGCGCCATGGCGAGGAGGACGTCGGTCTCCCGGTCCGTCAGCAGGCTCAGCCCAGGATGCGCCCGCGGGGCACCGCGTCGCGCGAACTCGGCGATGAGCTTCCGGGTCACCGACGGTGAGACGAGCGCGTCCCCTGCCGCGGCTGCGCGGACTGCCCTCACGATGTCGTCGGCCGGGGAGTCCTTGAGCACGAACCCTGTTGCGCCCGCGCGAAGGGCGCCGTAGACGTACTCGTCGAGGTCGAACGTCGTGAGGACGACGACACGGGTCCCGGGCTGCTCCTCACGGATCGTGCGGGTGGCGGACAAGCCGTCGACGACCGGCATCCGGATGTCCATCAGGACGACGTCAGGCACCAGCCGCCTGCTGACGCGGACCGCCTCGTCCCCGTTGGCGCACTGGCCCACGACCTCGACCCCGTCCTCGAGGTCGAGGATCCGGGACAGGCCGGCACGCACCACCTCCTGGTCGTCGGCCACCACGACCCGGATGCCGCTCACGCGTCCTCCAGGGGGAAGCTCGCGTGCACTCGGAACCCGCCATCGGTCGCTCCCGCGTCCAGCACGCCGCCGTAGGCCTCCACCCGCTCCGCCATGCCCTTCAGCCCGTATCCGCCCGGCGAGGGGGACCCCGAGTGCCCGGCGAAGCGGCCACGACTCAGCACCTCGACGGCCAGACGGTCCTGGCTCCAGCGCAGCTGGACGTCCGCCCGGGCGGACACCAGGTGCTTGGCGGCGTTGGTGAGCGACTCCTGCACCACCCGGTAGACGACGAGGGCCAGTCCCTCGCCCACCCTTCGCTCACCCCCCTCGACCGTCAGGGTCGCGGGGACGCCTCGGGCACCTGAGCCGCTCACCAGCTCGCCGAGCTCGGTCAGACCCGGCTGCGGCATGACCGGCACGGCCGAGGTGTCGTCCACCCGCAGGACACCCAGGAGGCGACGCAGCTCCTGCAACGTCTCCCTGCCTTCGCGTTCGACGTCCTCGAGCACCTGGGCCGTCGCGGTGTCCCCCATCGAGCGGCGCTCGGCGGATGCGCGGACGACGATGGCGGTGACGTGGTGGGACACCACGTCGTGCAGCTCGCCGGCGATGCGGCTGCGCTCCTGCATCGCCTTCCGCTCCGCGAGGAGGGCGCTGCGCTCGCCCGCGAGCCGGACCGCTCGACCGGCGAGCCACGCCGCGAGGACGACGCAGCCGGCATACACGAAGTTGCCCGGACGAGCGTCCCCGCTGAGGGTCACGATGGCACCCACTGCCAGCATCGATGCCGCGAGGGCCGTCAGGGCCGTCGGGAGCGGGGTGTACGCGGCGGCCGTGCAGACCGCGAGCACCACCGTCAGGAAGCCTGAGAGACCCCCTGGCAACCCCGAGCCGAGACCGGCCTGGAGCAGCTGGGCGAGGAGGACCGACGCCAACACCGACAAGGGGTAGGTGCGCCGCACCGCCAACGGGGCCGCCACCAGCAGGGCAGTCGCTGCCAGGGGCGCCGGCTCCGCGGGGGTGGTCAACCCGAGGAACGCCTCGAGGAAGCCGACGACGGCCAGCGCTGCCGCCAGGGCCAGGTCCGCGGCCGGGATGCGGGTCACGCCACCCGACGATAGTGGCGGCCGGGTGGGCGCACATCAGCGTTTCCGCGGACTCCTGGAGCAGGTCCCTCCACCCTCGCGCGGACCCCGGAGTGGAGTCTGCACCGATGTGCGGTACCTGCCCGCGCGCCTAGCGTCGTCGTCACACCGACTCGACGTTCGACGGAGGACGCCATGACAGCCCGGACCCGAAACCGACTCTGCGCGCTCGCGCTCCTCATCGCCCCGGGGCTCATGCTCGCCGGCCACCTCCTGCAGGCGACGCCAGCACAGCACGACACCGCCTCGGAGCTCGCGGCGATCGCTGCGCACACGGGTCGGGCAGACGCCTCCGCCGCCGTGGGGTTCGCCGGCCTCCTCCTGTACCTGCCCGGGATCATGGGCGTCGCCCGGCCCCTGGTCGACCGCGGTGGCCGCCTCGCGGCCACCGCACGCGCCATGAGCATCGCCGGCCTGCTGGCGCTGGTCGCCCTCATCGGCTCGTCGCCGGTCACCTCGGCCATGGTGGCGCCGACCGCGGACCGGCAGCAGATGATCGCGCTCACCGACCGGTACGAGTCGGCGCCACTCGTCGGCGCGTGGGTGGCCCTGATGGTCGTCGGCTGGTCGCTGGGCCTCGTGCTCCTCGGCGTCGCCCTGTGGCGGGGTGGGTGGACCATCGCCATTCCGTTGGCCCTGGCCGCCGGACTGGCGCTCATGGTCGCCGATGCCGGACGCTGGCCCCTCGCAGCAGGTTTCGCGTGCACCTGGGTCGGGATGGGCCTGGCAGCGCACCGGCTCGCCACGACGGACACCGACGTCGCCCCGGACCCCGCCCCTGCCCTCGTCGCCTCGTGAGCGGGTGCGGCGCTGCTCCGGGAGCCGGGGCCGGGCGGTGACCCGGCGACCCGGCGACCCGGCGACCGGCTACCGGCGGCCCATGCCCAGCGGCCTGGTGAACACCTGCTCGCGTTCGGTCGCCTCGGTCAGGTCGTGCCTGCGCGCTGCCAGCAGGGACTGGACGTCGATGTAGCCCAGGACCTCGTCGTCCTCACCGGTGACGGCGGCCCCGTCGTGGCCGTGCTCGGCGAACACGTAGGCGACGTGGCGCAGGGTGTCACCCGCACCCACGACGTGGTGCGCGGCACCGGTCGCGAGCTCCCGGGCCCGGGCCATCGCCTCCGGCGTGGTGTGCATGGCATCGCTGGCGAAGAACGTCTCGAGCGGGTCCGTGGAGTAGTCGCGGGTGAGGTGCAGCCCCCGGCGTGCGATCTTCTCGGTGAGCACCGAGCGCTGGAGCACCAGCACCGACACGGCATACGCCGTCGAGGAGGCGATGAGCAGCGGTAGCAACGCATCCCACGCGTGCGTGAGCTCGAGCGTGAAGACGACGCCGGTGAGCGGCGAGCGCATGACGCCCCCGACGACGGCGGCCAGGCCGAGCATGGCCCAGAACCCGGGGAACACTCCCGGCAGCACGAGGCCGAGCGCAGCTCCCAGCGCCCCGCCGATCATGAACACCGGTGCCAGCACGCCACCCGAGGTCCCCGAACCCAGCGACAGCGACCAGATCAGCGTCTTGACGACGAGGATCCCGACGATGAGCCCGGTGGTCGCGCGGCCGGTGAGCAGCTCGTCGATGACGTCGTAGCCGACGCCGAGGGCCCGGGGCTCGACGAGCCCACCCAGGCCGATGACGAGACCGCCGATGGCGGGCCACCACATCCAGTGGATGGGGAGCCGCCTGAACAGGTCCTCGGCGAAGTAGACGAGCCAGGTGGCGCCCAGGGCCACGAGCGCACCGCTCACGCCGACGACGGCGCTGAGCGTCTGGGCCGTCCAGGCGATGTGCACGTCCGCGTGGGGCACCGGGAAGATCGGGCCCGAGCCGATGAGCGCACCGCGGACGACCGTCGCGACGGCCACCGAGGCGACGACGGGGACGAAGCTCCGGGGCCGCCACTCGAACAGCAGCAGCTCCACCGCGAGGAGCACGGCCGCGAGGGGTGAGTTGAAGGTGGCGGCCATGCCGGCGGCGGCGCCCGCGACGAGCAGGGTCTTGCGCTCGTCCGCCGTGAGCCGCAGGTGCTGCGCGAGGATCGAGCCGATGGCGCCACCGGTCATGATGATCGGCCCCTCGGCCCCGAACGGACCACCGGAGCCGATGCTGATGGCGGCCGAGATCGGTTTGAGCACAGCGACCTTCGGCTCGACCCTGCTGCCGCCGATGAGGATGGCCTCGATCGCCTCCGGCATGCCGTGACCCCGGATCTTCTCCGAGCCGTAGCGCGCCATCAGGCCGATGACCAGGCCGCCCACCACCGGCGCGAGCAGCACCAGCAGCCACGGGTGGTGCGTCGCGCCCGGCGCGACGAGGGACGTCTCGAAACGTTGGTAGAACACGAGGTTCGTCGTGAGCCCGATGAGCTTGAGGAGCACGTATGCCGCGCCCGCACCGAGGGCGCCCACCGGGAGCGCCCAGGCGGCGATGAGCAGCATCCGGGGCTGGACGTTGAAGTCGCCGAGCTCGGCCCGCCTCGTCGCGCTCACAGCGGCACCGGCCCGGTGAGGTCGTGGTGCCGGCGCCCGACCGCCCCGTGCAGGACGGTGAGGGCCTCGGTGAGAGCGGCGAGGGCAGGGGCGTCCAGGCTGCGCAGCGCGCGGCTCAGCTCCCGGGAGCGCCACGCCAGCACCGCGTCGATGACCTCGGCGCCGTGGTCCGTCAGCGCGAGGAGCACGCGGCTGCGGCTCTGGGGGTCGCCGGCCCGGGTGACGTGGCCGGAGGCCACGAGCCGGTCGGCCAGCCGCGTCACCGACGACCCGCTCACCCCGAGCATTTGGGCGAGGTGCGTGCAGGAGGTCTGGCCCTCGTCCCGCAGGGCGAAGAGCAACCGCATCTGGGGCAGCGACACCTCCCCCACCTCG
Organism: Phycicoccus ginsengisoli; assembly: GCF_054779295.1. NCBI lineage: Bacteria > Bacillati > Actinomycetota > Actinomycetes > Micrococcales > Intrasporangiaceae > Phycicoccus > Phycicoccus ginsengisoli. The sequence continues at coordinate 161,454 of NZ_BAAGYN010000010.1, read as the reverse complement.
TCGACGCTGCGCACGGCGAGGCCGAGCAGGTCGCGGGTGACCTGCTGGAGTGCCTCCACCGCGGTGGGAAAGGAACGCGATGCTTGCATGCGACAAGTCTTGCATGCGACAAGGCTGCCGTCGGAACCCGGCCGAGGGATGGACACGCGCCTCCCACCGGGAGGAGCCCCCGTGACATAGGTCCCTGTGCCCCGGCCGCGACCACTGCGACCCTCAGTGTCGCGGGGGCGTGCCGGAGCCCGGGCACCGAGCCCGGGCGGCGGGGGTGGTGCCATGGTTTCCTCGATGGGCGGGGTGGCAGCCGCGCTCGTCGCAGCGCTGCTGGGGGCCGGCGCAGCGCTGGCCGCGGGGACGCGTCGATGGCGTCCCTGGCTCGTCGTGCTCTACGAGATCAACGCCGGACGCAGGGGCTCCACGCTCGACTCGTTGCGCGGGGTGCGACCGGTCGACGTCACCCTGCTGGTGCTCGCGGCCGCCGCCTATGCGGGCTTCTGGCCGCGGCTCGGCACCGACCACCCGGTGTGGATGGCGCTCGCGATCGCGCAGCCGGTGCTCGGCGTCCCCCTGCTGTTGGCCACGCGGCACATCGGCCGGTCGGGGCTGATGGGTGGCGCCCTCGTCGTCGCGGTCCTCCTGGTCGTGGACGACGTGTGGCCCCTCGCCGGGTGGGTGGGGGCGGTGGGCAGCTGCGCCCTGCTCGTGGGTGACTTCGGGACGACCCCCCGCAGCAACCGCCTGCTGGCCTGGGCGATCGCCGGGGGTTACGGCGCGCTGTTCGTGTGGTTCTGGCTGGTGTCGTTCCTCCTCACCTGAGACCGCTGCCGGTGCCTCCAGGACCGGGCTCCACGTCAGCCGGTGAGGTCGGCGAAGAACACGGCCCCGGCGAAGGCGAGGTAGAGGCCGAGCAGCATGACGCCCTCGAGCCAGTTGGCCTTGCCGTCGTCGAGCAGGCTGCGGGTCAGGAGGGTGCCGATGATCAGGGCGCTGAGCTCGAGCGGGCTGAAGGCCAGGTCGAAGGGGTGGCCGGTCACCGCCCCCAGCAGCACGAGGACCGGCACGACGAACATCGCCAGCTGCATGCTGGCCCCGACGGCGATCTCGCTCGCGACCCCCAGCCGGTCCTTGGCCGCCAGGCCGAGCGCACTGAACTGCTCCGCCGCGTTGCCGACCAGCGGCAGGATGACGAAGCCGATGAAGCCGCTGTGCAGTCCGAGCGACGTGCCCGCCTCCTCGACGCTGCTCGCGACGATCTCCGCCGCGACTGCCACGAGGGCGGTGGCGACGGCGAGGACCACGACGGCCCCCTTGACCGACCACGTATGCCGCGAGGGCGCCTCGCCGCCCTCCTCGCCGCCGCGCGGCTCCGGGCCACGCGCTCCGCCGCCACGCGCCTCACCCTCCGGGGCCGGAGCCGCTCCCGTGTCGGCGGGCCCTTCACCGGGGGGCCCTTCGCCGGCGGACTCGTTCGCGCGGAACTGGTCCCGGTTGGTGCGCAGCATGAAGAGCATCGAGAGCGCGTACACGACGAACAGGATCAGGGCCACCAGCGCACTGACCTCGTCCAGCCGAGCGGTGGAGCTCTCGGGCCGGAACGAGAAGACCGTGGGCAGGAGCAAGATCCCCATGGCCAGGAAGAGCATGGTGGCCTGCACCCGGGACGTGACCGTGATGGGCACCTCGCTCTTGTCGTGGGCCGCCACGATCATCGAGACCCCGAGCAGCAGGAGCAGGTTGCCGATGATCGAGCCGGTGATCGAGGCCTTGAGCACCGCGATCTCCCCGTTGACCACGAGCAGGGCCGCGATGAGCAGCTCGGCGATGTTGCCGAACGTCGCGTTGAGCAGTGCGCCCTTGCTGCCGCCCACCCGCTCCGCCAGCACCTCCGTGGAGCGACCGACCAGACCGGCGAGCGGGATCACCGCCAGCGCGGCCAGCACGAAGAGCACGGGCGCGCCCAGGCCCAGCACCTCCGCGACGACGGCTGCCGGCAGGGCCACCACCATCAGGTCCAGGACCCGCCAGGGGCCCAGGGCGGCCTTCACGCCCTGCACCCGGTGTCCGGGGCGAACCGCATGGTCGCGTCCCGGCCGAACCGCCCGGTCGTCTCCCGGCCGAACGGTCCGATGGTCTCCCGGCTGAGCCCTCGCTCCGTCACGTGCTGCCGCCCTCCTCGGTCCGGTGATCCAGCGGCAGGGTCGGACGCCGGCGTCCTCACGCCGTGACCCGCTCGCCGGGTCATGCTCGCAGCGCTGGGACCACCTCGCGAGTCCGCCGAGGGCTCAGCGGTCGAGCTGGGCCACGAAGTCCTCGGCGAACCGCTTCACGGCATCCCACTCCGTGTAGACGTAGTCGCGGGACACGTCCACGCCGAGCTGTCCCGGCTTGTCCGCGGCGATCTTCCTCATGACGTGGCGCTTGACGAACCCGTACTGCGTGTACAGGAGGGCACCACCGAACAGCGCCACCTGGTCGGGCCGCCACCCCGTCTCCTCCTCGAACTGCTCGACGTAGCCGTGCGCCTCGTCGAGGTCGCCGTGCGCGGCGAGGCTGACCGAGAAGAAGGCGGAGGCCACCTGGTTGAGGCCGTCCCGGTTCGCCTGGACGAACTCCACGACGTGCCGGTCGTGCTTGCCCATGTGGATCGAGGCGCCGATCACCACCCCGCCGTAGGCCCCCGGGTCAAGGCCGTCCAGCCGCCGGACGTCGGTGAGCTCGACGTCGTGGCCCCGGTCGCGCACGACGTCGGCGATGACCTCGGAGATCTTGGCGGTCTGTCCCTCGGTCGTTCCGTAGGCGATGAGGACTGTGGACATGGTGGTCCCCCTAGGACTCGGGTCTCGATCGGAAGGCACCCACCCTCCCCGGCCGGCGGGCTCGCCGGCAGAGCCGGAGGTCCTCGCCAGCGCCCCGCCGACGGACGCCCGGCCGTCGGGCGCCGCGTGGCCGGGCAGGCGGCAGGGCTCCACCTGCCGGAACCGGCACGAATCGCCCCGCCACGACGACCGGTAGGACGACAACTGCCCGAAACGGCACGAGTCGCCCCTGGCGGGGCGCCGGACGGGACGCTCGCCGGGGGGCACGAGTCCTCGCGGCGCCGTGAGGTCGCGTGACTGGTGCCCGGCGTATGCCAGTCAGCCGGCCAGGTGAGCCGCGAACCGCTCCACGGTGCCGTCGACGTCGGTGAGCTTGTCGAGGCCGAACAGCCCCACCCGGAAGGTGGAGAAGTCGTCCCGCTCGCCGCACATCAGCGGGACGCCGGCGGCCACCTGCATACCGCCCCGCTTGAACTTCGCGCCGCTGCGGACCTCGGGGTCGTCGGTGAACGACACCACGACGCTCGGCGCCGCGAACCCCTCGGCCGCGACCGACGGGAACCCGCGCTCCGCGAGCAGCTCGCGCACCCGCGTGCCGAGGGCGACCTGGGCCTTGCGCAGGGTCGCGAGCCCGGCGTCCCGGGTCTCGAGCATGATGGCGGCATCCCGGGCGAGGGAGTCGGTGGGCATCGTGGCGTGGTACGGCGTCTGGCCCTGCGTGTAGGCCTCGGTGACCGTCAGCCACTTCTGCAGGTCGACGGCGAAGCTGGTGGAGGTCGTCGCCATCACCTGCGCCCGGCCGGCCTCGCCCAGCATGACGAAACCCGCACAGGGAGAACCGCTCCAGCCCTTCTGCGGCGCGCTCAGCAGGACGTCGACCCCGAGGTCGGTCATGTCCACCCACATCGCGCCCGAGGCGATGCAGTCGAGGACGAACAGCCCTCCGGCGGCGTGCGTGGCCGCCGCGATCGTGCGCACGTAGTCGTCCGGCAGCAGGATGCCCGCCGCGGTCTCCACGTGGGCGGCGAAGACGACCTCGGGGCGGTCGCGCTCGATGGCCGCGACCACCTCCTCGACCGGTGCCGGGGCCCACGGCGCCTGGGGCTCGTCGGACGCGGGCCGGGCCCGGCACACGGTCGTCTCGGCGGCCACGGAACCGGCGTCCAGGATCTGCGACCACCGGTAGGAGAACAGACCGTTGCGCACGACCAGGCACCGCCGCCCCGTCGCCAGCTGTCGGGCGACGGCCTCCATGGCGTAGGTGCCGCCACCGGGGACGACCGCCACCGTGTGGGCGGAGTAGGTCGAGCGCAGCACGTCGATGACGTCCTGCATCACGCGCACGAAGCGCTGGGACATGTGGTTCAGTGAGCGGTCGGTGAACACCACCGAGTACTCGAGGAGTCCGTCGGGATCGATGTCGGCGCGCGGGAGGCTCACCCCAGCAGGTTGCCACAGGACTCCCCCGCCCGCGGCCCGGGGCTGGCTCAGTCCGCTGACCGGAACGACGCCGCGTCGGCCGCGCGAGCCCGGCACCGCGATGAGTTCTGCGCGGGGGCGCGGGTCTGCCACCCTGTTCCCCCACACCCGACTGGACCGGAGGACCGCGTGCGCAAGGTCGTGCTCTACACCCTGATGTCCCTCGACGGTGCCGTCGACCACCCCGACCGCTACTTCGCGCCGGCGGGGGACGACGTCGACGTCCCGCAGTTCGACGACGAGATGGAGGCCAACGAGGCGCAGGTCATCGGCACCCAGGACGCGGTCCTGCTCGGACGGGGGATGTACGACCAGTGGGCGGGCTTTTGGCCCACGGCCGACTACCAGCCCTTCGCCGACTTCATCAACGGCGTCCGGAAGTACGTGCTGACCTCCACCCCGCTGACCACGCAGTGGCACGGCGCCGAAGCGGTGCACCGGCCGGTCGCCGACCTGGTCCGTGAGCTCAAGTCGTCCCCGGGCGGCGACATCGGCGTCCACGGGAGCATCGAGCTGGCCCGGTCCATGCTCGCGCAAGACCTGGTGGACGAGCTGCAGCTGGTGGTCGGCCCGACGATCGGCTGCGGCGGCCGTCGCCTCTTCGCCGACGGCGACGCCCCCCGGCGCATCGAGCTGGTCGGTGCGCAGTCCACACCCAGCTCGACCCTGCTTCTCGCGTACCGCGTGGCGAACCCCGGGGGGAGGGACGCGTGACCCACATCTAGCGCTTCGACCACGTCGGCGTCACATCGCCGACCTCGACCGGGCATCGAGTTCTTCACCGGCCTCGGGCTCGGGCTCGAGGCCGGATGCCCATCGAGGGAGACTTCCTCGACACCGTCATCGGGATGAGCGGCGCCCGTACCGAGATCGCGGACTGGTCGGTGACGTCGGTCAGTTCGAGAACGTCTGGCGGATGGCGTCCGTCCGCGGGCCCGAGGGCATCGTCGTCTCCCTGGCCGAGCGGGTGTCCTGACCCCGCGACGCCGTGCTCAGAGAGGACGCACCAGGACCAGCGTCGTCCCGTGCACGGGGTCGACCTCGGTGCTCCCCGTCTCGGTGAACCCCAGCTTCGCAAGCACCCGGCGCGAGGGGGCGTTCCAGTCCCACACGGTGGCCCAGATCCGTTGGTGGCCCACGGCCTTCGCCCGCCGCAGCACCGCCGACGAGGCCTCCGTCGCGTAACCGTGGCCCTGCGCGCGGCGCAGCAGCTCGAACGCGATCTCTGGCTCGCCCGGCGTTCCCCGGTCGCTGTCGACGAGCCCGCAGCAGCCGATGACGTCTCGGTCGCTCCTGCGCTCGACGGCGAGGAGCCCAGCCTTCCACCGGGGCTCGGCTTGGATGGCGTGCTCGAGCTCCTGGAGCGTGGGGCGACCCTCGGCGTCGATCCGGCGGTGCAGCGGCACCCGGCCGTCGCGCTCGGTCCACAGCTCCCGGAGGACGGACGCCTCGTCGGGGCGCCACGGCCGCAGCAGCAGGCGCTCGGTCCCCAGGACGACGTCGGGTCCGGGGGTCGCATCGGCCGTCATGCCCAGGACCCTCCCACACCACCCTGACGCGCCCCTCGCCCCGAGGGAGGCCGGGCAGGCGCGCGCTTGCCGATGACTTCAGGCCCCTGGCGGGGTCATGGTGGTATGCCGTGCAGCGTGAAAGCCTTCGACGTCACCACGGCGGCCGTGGACGGCACGACGGCAGGAGGGGCGCGTGGCCAGCATCGAGGACGTCCTGCCGCTGGGCAGCGAGCTCGAGCGCTCGTACCCCGTCCACGTGCTGGGAAGACTCAAGTTCCGGGTGGGCCAGATCGTCTACGTGGCGTTCTCCCGGGACGAGACAGTCATGGGCTTCGCGTTCCCCAAGGAGGAGCGCGCAGCCCTCGTCGCGAGCGACCCGCGGCGGTTCTCGATGCCGTCCACCTCGGACCTGCGGTTCAACTGGGTCCACGCCGAGCTGGGCACCCTGGAACCCGCCGAGGCGCGTGAGCTCGTCGTCGACGCCTGGCGCATGGTGGTGCCGCAGAAGCTGTCCCGCGCCTACGACCTGGCGCACCCGGAGGGGCCGGGCTGACGGTCACCGCACACCACCGGGAACGCCCGGGATGGGGCTCGCCGCACGCACCCGGCGCTCCCGGGTGCGTGCGGATGCCCTGGCAGGGCCCGGCACCTCAGCCGAGGACGACGACCGTGTACCCGCCGAAGACCTGGCCCTGCTGGCTCGCCGTCACGCGATAGACGTGCGCCGAGCCCGGTGGCGGCGGCTCGTCGGTCGTCGTCAGCCCGACCTGCTGGTGGTCGGAGGTGACCTCGTGCGTGGTGGCTCCGCCGATGGCGACTCCCCCGCCCCCGATGTCCCTCGGTGGCGTGAGCAGGACGTCGCCCGTCGGCGGCGCGCCGGCCGGGAACTGCCCCCGCACGCCCGTGCGCAGCTGGAGCCACGGCATACCCACTGGGACGACGCGCTCGACGGCCACGGTCGCCGGCTCGTCGTACAGCGGGCCCACCCGCAGCATGAGCGGCGCGTCCACGAGGGCGGCGGCAGCGACCGCCTCCAGGCCACCGCCTGCCCTGAGCCCCTGCCCCGCGCCGGTGGCGATGACGTGGATGTTGCGTTGCGCCACATGGCGGTTCAGCGCGGCGTCCCAAGGCGGCGTGCCCAGCCCGTCCGAGGTCTCGTCCCACACCCGCACGACGAGGCACTCGTGGCCCCCGTTGACGAAGGTCGGCACCCACACGGTCGGGCACTTGACCACCCGGTGGCTGCGGCCGCTGTCACGGGCGCCGAGCGAGACGATGGTCTCGCCGATCAGGTTGGCGCTTCCCGGGCCGATCCCGAGCGACGGGTCGCACCAGAAGAACTGGACGATGACGTTCGGCGCCTGCGCCCGGCCGAAGTTCCAGACGTGGGCGTAGAGCGTGTTGGGCATGCCGGCGAGTGCCGTCTGCCCGAGGTCGGGCGGCACCTCGGGAGCGAAGGCCGGCTCCACACCCGCGAGCAGCAGGATGTCCGGGCTCTCCCAGAAGGGACCGACGACCGGCCGCGCGCCCAGGTCGCCCGGGTTGGCGCGCATGAGGAGGAACGGCAGGTACATCTGGTCCCGTGGTCCGGGCCACTGGTTCGGCGGGTGGTGGTCGAAGTTGCCGGGCTGCACCACGCCACCGGGCAGCTGTCCGGTCGACGTCCCGCAGTGGTGACCGGGGCGCTTGGGGTTCTTCCACCCGACTGTCGTGCCGTCGTCACCGTGTCCGTCGTCACCGTGTCCGTGGTCCCCGTGTCCGTGGTCGCCGTGTCCGTGGTCGCCGTGTCCGTGGTCGCCGTGTCCGTGGTCGCCGTGTCCATGGTCGCCGTGTCCGTGGTCGCCGTGGTCGTGGTCGCAACCCCGGTGGTCGTGGTCGCCGTGGTGCCCGTGGGCGCCACCGCCCGCGTGGCAGGAGCACCGGCACCCGCAGCAGCAACAGCCGTGCTTCTCGTCGTCGTGGTGGTGACCGGCGTGGCCGCAGCAGTCGTGGCTCATCGCGGTTCGCCTCCCCCGTGGGTGCCCGGCCCGTGGTTCCCCGGCCCGTGGGTGGACGGGCCGTCGTGGGTGCCGGTGCTGGGGACGTCCGACCCCGGAGGGTCGACGTAGTGCAGCTTCATCGCCGGCTGCGGCCGCCACTTCGTGTGGGCCCCGTCGTAGAGCTGTGGCTCGACCAGGGGTGTGCGGTAAGGGATCCCGAGGTCGGTCTTGTCCGTCTGCTCACCGCGGATCCAGTCCCAGGTGAGGTACGCGTACGCGCGGTCGGCGTCGAGGTTGAACTGCGTGGAGTAGCCGGTCGGGTTCGCCAGCTGCCCGATGAGGTAGGCGGAGAACGGCACCGGGTCCCCGAGCGGGCTCTGCCGCACCCGCGCCTTGCCGATGAACGCCTCGTTGAGCTGGTCTGTCTGCCACGGCGTCTGCGCCCGCTCGTACCGGTACCGCGCCTCGCGGTCCGGTGCCGCCGTGGTCCGGAAGAACACCTCGTCCGGCCGCGTCCCCTCGGCATACGGTCCCGGTCGCATCGGCTTGTATGCCGTGGCCGGCCCCTTGGGGTCAGCGGCGCTCGGGTCGTAGGTCTCCGTGGGTGTCGTGATCTTGGTGTCGGAGCTGCCGCCCGTGTCGAGCAGGCTGGTGCTCGGGTACGCCCACGGGCGCCGGAACTCCCAGTCCTCCCAGTCCGACCCGACCGTGCCGTGGTAGCGCAGCACCGGGTAGTACGGGTAGTTCGGGTCGCGCGTCGAGTGGCTGACGATGACCGACGGGTCGGAGTCGAGGTGGCCCAGGGGGTCGATGGCGTCGGCGAGTGCCTGCTGGAAGGCACCGTCGACCGTGGCCCCGAGGGTGATGAGCGGCAGGTCGATCTCGTTCGGCAGTCGCAGCTCGCCGTCCTCGTACCGCTGCTCGCCGTGCGGCATGAGGATGCCCGTGTGGGCCATGACGTCGTGGGTCTTGGCCGCGATGTCCCAGATCTTCATGGCGAGCTCGTAGATGCCGAGCCGCACCGGGTAGGTCAGCGGGCTGAGAGCCATCTTGATGAGGTCGCCGACGAGCTTGATCGCGTCCTCGATCTCCTTGATCGCCCACTCGATCAGCGCGACGAACACCTCGCACACGTCCACGATCGGGTTCGAGGAGTCGACGCCGGAGAAGTCCGGTGGCTGGGCCAGGTTGGTGAAGTCGGAGGCCGGCGGCACGATGACGAAGTCGGGCTTGCGCGGCTTCTCCAGCTCCCAGGACCCGCTGAAGTTCAGCTTGTACAGCGTGATCATCAGCCGGTACATCGTCTGCACCTGCCAGGGCATCGGGAACCCCTGCGGCACAGGGAATCCCGGTGGTGGGGCGATGCCGTCGAGGATCTCCTGGAACGGCTTGTCGAGGCCGTGCCCCGTGACGTCCTTGACGACGGTCGTCAGCAGGCCGCTGTCGATCGTCTGCTGGAAGGCATCGCCCTGGTAGATCTTCGGGTGCGGGTGGTCCTGGAACGTCTCGAGCATCGCCTTGACGATCGCGTCGGCCATCCACCCCGGCATCTCGCCGTCGACGTCGAGCTGCTCCTTGCGGGTGTCGGGGTCGTCCGACAGCGGCGACGGGCGCTGGGCGCCACGTGGGTCGTCGGGCGTGAGCTGGACGAGGAACCACAGGGCGGACATCGACAGCTCGGGGTAGTCGTCGGTCTTGCCCCACGGGTCCTGCGGGATCGTGCCGCCCTCACCGGACTGCTGGTAGTTCCACGCGTCGATGTGGTTCTCGATGAGGTGGTGCCGGGTCGGGTGGTCGCGGTACGGGCCGCCGCACTGCTCGTTGACGAAGCTGTGGGCGATCGTGTCCGTGCCGACGTGGACGATGTAGCCCATCGCGAAGGCGAGGAACTGGTCGGACCGCTGCCTGCCCTCGTCCGTGCCGTCGTCGAGGGCCTGCGCCTGTCGGACGAGGGCCTGGCACATGGCCGAGGTGCGCCGGTAGTGCGCCATGTCGCTCCAGAGGAAGTCCTCCTCGGGCCAGCCCTTCTGGATCACCGTGTTCATCAGTCCCCAGATGTCCGCGAAGGAGGTGAGCTCCTCGAGGCCGATCTGCTTGATCGCGACGAGCAGCTCCTCCAGACCGGTCTGGATCTCGCCGAGGATGCCGCCGGTGAGGTCGTCGGCCAGCTCGCCCACGGTGTCGACGAGCGGGCCGAGGGTCTTGTCCCACCACTTCGTGAAGTCCTGCCAGATCTTGTCGAGCTTGATGAGGAAGCGGATGATCCCGGCCAGGGTGGAGTTCACCTCCTCCAGGATCACCAGAAGCGGCTCCCAGTCGTCCTCCTTGGCGGCGCAGAAGTAGTAGTACGTCGCCAGCGCCAGCATGATGAGGTCCGAGCGCGGCCCCAGGACGTCGTTGCTCCAGTCCTGGGAGAAGAAGTACAGGTCCGGGCCGATGGCCCCGACGGCCGTGAACTTCTCCCAGTCGTGCATGACCTGGGCGCACTTCTGCGGGCTGAAGGCCGAGGGGACGTCGTCACCGCCTCCCAGCCCCGGCCAGTCGTTGAAGTCACCGCTCGCCAGCAGGTCTGCGACCCGGCGCGCCGTGTAGATGTGGGTGAAGTGACCAGGCATGGCTGACCTCGGCTCGGCCGGTGCTGCGAACGGTGTCGGAAGTGCGGGAGATGCCCCGTTGAGTCGCCTCGTGCTGCGTTTGACTGTGGCAGCCCGAGTTGACCCTGTCCTCCACCGTTTGAGTGAGACGGCGTGCGGTCAGCCCGCCGGCTCCGACAGCCGCCGGAACACCAGTCCGCGGTCGAGCAGGAGCGGCAGCCCGCGCTCGTACCCGGCGGCAGTCCCGCCGCGCGGGTGGTTGACGTGCGAGATCACCACCGAGCCCGGGCGCGCGGTTGCCAGCTGGGAGGCCACCTGCGCGGGTGAGAACGTCGCCCCCGCGTCGCCGTTGACGTCGAAGCCGGCGACCTCCGCCCCCAGGTCGCGCACCACCCGCAGCGCGACGTCGTCGTAGTGCGCCGTGCCGGAGCGGAACCACCGCGGGGTACGGCCGGTGACCGCCTCGACCGCGTCGACGCCGCCGCTCACCTCGTCCCACACCTCCCCCACGTCGGCAGTCCCGCGGATCCCGTATGCCGCGCGTCCGGTGACGGAGAGCGGCACGTGGCGGACGCCGTGGCTCCCGACCTCGAACAGGGGGTCGCTCGCCAGCTCGGCCGCCACAGCGCGGTTGGCGCGGACCCACCGGGCGTTGAGGAAGAACGTCGCGGGCACGCGGTGGCGCCGCAGCAGGTCGACCAGACGCGCGTCGTACCCGCTGCCGTGCGGCCCACCGCACGCGTCGAACGTCAACGCCACCGAGCGCGCCGGGGCAAGGTCACTCGTGATCCCCGGGAGGTCCATCCCCCACGCGCGGGGCGACATCCCGGCATACCGGCGCACCTCGGTCGCGCGTCCGGGGCGGCTGAGCTGCGGAGCCGAGGGACGTGCTGCCGCTGCCCTGGCGGTCTGGCGCGGGTGCGCCACCTCAGCCGCCGCCGGCTGCCCACCGGCGGGGGGCGAGGACGTCGGCACCACCGATGCCTCCCGCTCCTCGAGTGCCCGGACGACGGTCGCGGCCACGCCGGCGGCGCCGCCGGCGAGCAGCAGTCGCCGGCCGATCCGAGAAGTCATCGGGCCTCGATTCCGTGGGACGGCGACGGTCAGGACGGACCGCGATCCCACGATGACAAGGGTGGCTGGGAGCGACCTCAAGACACGCCCGCGCCGTGATGAACCGTCCGTTCGGATGAGTCGATGTCGCACTCCGCCTGTCGCCCGCGACGGGGCTGCCCTACTCGAGTGGCAGGTCGAAGGTCTCCGTCCGCTCGGCGTCCGTGCGCGGTCCGAAGATCCGGCGCTCGTCCTCGGAGATGCGCAGGTCGTTGATCGACGCCTCCCGCCGGCGCATGAGCCCGTTGTCGTCGAACTCCCACAGCTCGTTGCCGTAGCTGCGGTACCACTGGCCGGCTGCGTCGTGGCACTCGTACTGGAAGCGGACGGCGATCCTGTTGCCGCTGAAGCTCCACAGGCTCTTGCGCAGGGCGTAGTCCAGCTCGCGTTCCCACTTCGCGGTGAGGAAGGCGACGATGTCCTCGCGGCCCGTGACGAAGGTGTCGCGGTTGCGCCACACCGAGTCGGGTGTGTACGCGAGGCTGACCCGGCGCGGGTCGCGCGTGTTCCAGGCGTCCTCCGCAGCCTGGACCTTCTGGCGTGCGCTCTCCTCGTCGAAGGGCGGGTACGGCGGGCGGCCCTCGGTCATCGGTCCACCTTTCTCTGCGTCGAGATCCTCTGCGTCCGGGACCCTCATCATCCACCCCAGGGCCGCGGCAGTGCCCCCGTGCGCACGCGGTCGTAGTGTGCTGGAAGGCCGGTCCACCCGTCCCGGACCCAGACCGCCCGCCCGACCAGGAGGAACGCCCATGTCCGCGAGGACGCTCGGCAACCAGCTCACCGTCTCTGCCATCGGCCTCGGCTGCATGGGGATCAGCCAGAGCTTCGGGCCCTCCCCCGAGCGGCCCGCCATGGTCGACTTCCTGCGCTCGGCCGTGGACCACGGCGTCACGTTCTTCGACACCGCCGAGGTCTACGGCCCCTACGACAACGAGGAGGTGGTCGGCGAGGCGCTGGAGCCCGTGCGCGACTCGGTCGTGATCGCCACGAAGTTCGGTTTCGCCTTCGACGAGAACGGCACCCAGAGCGGCGTCGACAGTCGGCCCGAGCACATCCGCGCGGCCGTGGACGGGTCGCTCCGCCGCCTGCGGACCGACGTCATCGACCTGCTCTACCAGCACCGCGTCGACCCCGACGTGCCCATCGAGGACGTCGCCGGCACGGTCAAGGAGCTCATCGACGCCGGCAAGGTCCGTCACTTCGGGCTGTCCGAGGCCGGCCCGACCACGATCCGACGAGCCCACGCGGTGCAGCCCGTGACCGCACTGCAGAGCGAGTACTCGCTCTTCTGGCGCGAACCCGAGGAGTCGGTGCTGCCCGCGCTGGAGGAGCTCGGCATCGGGTTCGTGCCGTTCAGCCCGCTCGGCCGCGGGCTGCTCACCGGGCAGGTCACCCGCGGCTCGACGTTCGGCGAGGGCGACATCCGGGCCACCCTGCCCCGGTTCAGCGGTGTGGCGCTCGACCACAACCTGGCCCTCGTCGACAGGGTGACGGCGGTCGCCGACCGGGTCGGCGCCACTCCCGGGCAGGTGGCGCTCGCCTGGCTCCTCTCCCGTCGGCCGTGGATCGTGCCCATCCCGGGCACCCGCCGGCTCGAGCGCCTCGACGAGAACCTCGCGGCGGCCGACCTCGAGCTGGGCGAGGACGACCTCGCGGAGCTGACCCGCGCCTCCGACACCGCCGACGTGCAGGGCGATCGCTACCCCGCCGCCATGCAGGCCATGATCGACCGCTCCTGAGCCTGGCGCGCTCACCGATGGCGACCGGCCCCGACCTCGTCCTTTCGTCCCGGGCAGGGCCGCCGCCGGCTGGCTACGATCCCAGCGTGGATCTCGCCGAGTGGTTCCTCAGCCCGGCCGAACGCGGCAACCCCGCGACCCGGCTGGACACCCGGCACCACCCGGCCACCGGCTGGACCGAGGGCAACCTGGTCCGGCCGCTCGTGCACGGGGCCACGTACTTCGCCGAGCTGGTCGACCGGGTGGACGCCATGGTCGAGGGCGACCTCCTCCTGTTCGTCGACTGGCGCGGCGACCCGGACGAGCGCCTCACCGGCGAGGCCGGCAGCGAGGTCGCGGCCGTCTTCGCGCGCGCTGCCCGGCGTGGCGTGGACGTCCGCGGGCTCGTGTGGCGGTCGCACTGGGACCGGCTCGCCTTCTCCAGCGCGGAGAATCGCACCCTGCAGCAGGACGTGAACGCCGCCGGCGGCCAGTGCCTGCTCGACATGCGGGTGCGCACGGGCGGCTCGCACCACCAGAAGTTCGTCGTCCTGCGGCACCCGGGGCGGCCCGAGCGCGACGCGGCGTTCCTCGGTGGGATCGACCTGTGCCACAGCCGCAGGGACGACGCCGCCCACGGCGGTGACCCGCAACGCCAGCCGATGGCCGCGGCATACGGCCCGCGCCCGCCCTGGCACGACGTCCAGCTGTGCCTGACCGGTCCGGTCGTGGGCGACGTCGAGACCGTCTTCCGGGAGCGCTGGGAGGACCCGCAGCGGACCAGCCGCTCGCCGCTGCGCTGGGCCGATGACGCACTGCACCACGACCGCATGCAGCCGACGCCGCTGCCGCCCCAGCTTCCCGACCCGGAGCCGACGGGACCGCACCCCGTCCAGCTGCTGCGCACCTACCCCCGGCGGGCCGGCGGCTACCCCTTCGCCCCGAAGGGCGAGCGCAGCGTGGCCCGCGGAGTCGCCAAGGCGATGCGGCGGGCGCGCCGGCTGGTCTACCTCGAGGACCAGTACCTCTGGTCGCCGCAGGTGGCCACGGTCCTGGCAGATGCGTTGCGCCGCAACCCGATCCTGCGCCTGGTGGCGGTCCTGCCGCACCGGCCGGACCAGGACGGCCGGGTCTCGATGCCTCCCAACCTCGTCGGCCGCGACCGGGTGATCCGGCACCTCCGGGACGTCGCGCCGGGACGCGTCGCCTGCTACGGCATCGAGAATGCCGAGGGCACGCCGGTGTACGTCCACGCCAAGGTGTGCGTCGTGGACGACGCGTGGGCCAGCGTCGGCTCGGACAACTTCAACCGGCGCTCGTGGACCCACGACTCGGAGGTGTCGGCGGCCGTCGTGCACGAGGAGTATGCGCGGGGCCTGCGGGACGAGCTGGTGCGCGAGCACCTCGGCCTCGGCCCCGACGACCCTGCCCCCGGGCTCGACGAGGTCTTCGACGCCTTCGCCGACCGGGCCCGTGCCCTCGAGGGCTGGCACCGCTCGGGGCGTGCGGGCGACCGGCCGCCGGGCCAGGTGAGTCCCGTGCACGACCCGCACCTGGGCCCGCGCACCTGCGCCTGGGCAGAGGTCGCCTACCGCTACGTCTACGACCCCGACGGCCGGCCGCTGTCGATGCGGCTCCGCCGAGGGATGTGACACCGCCGAGGGATGTGACTCCGCCGAGCGATGTGACTCTGGCGGGGGCTGTGGAGGGTCGGACGCGCGCGAGGAGCGAGGGCGCTCAGAAGCCCCAGGCGACCAGGTGCCAGGCCCCCAGCTGCACGGACAGGGCCGCCAGCCCGGCGACCAGCACGACGTCCCGGACGCGGACCCGGGTGCCCCACCAGCCCCGGCGCGCACCGAGGGCCACGAGTGCTGCGAGCGCCACGGTGAGGAGCGCCACCGCCAGGGGGAGGTGGAACGCCAGGCGCAGCGGGAGTGCGACGGCCGCCCACCCGAGGAAGCCGACGTCCACCAGCCCCGGGACCACCACGATCGCAGCCACTGACGCGAGGGCGGCGAGCGCCCCGACGACCGCGACGGCACCGGTGAGGCGCCGACCTCCACGGTGGCCCGGGGCGCCTGGGGCCGCCGGCGCCGACACCGGCGCTCCCCGCCTGCGCCCCCCGACCGACCCGACGGCTGCGACGAGCAGCCACCCCATGGCGACCAGGCCGGTCACGGCGAGCAGGGCCCACTGCCACGCCACGGGACCGTTGGTGACCGCGTGCAGCTCCAGGCCGTGCCAGGTCCGCGTCGCCGCGCGCAGGTCGAGGGTCTCGCCGTCGTCGGCGAGGAACACGCCCGGCTCGACCTCCGTCAGCCGGTTCCTCACCAGCGCCCCGTCCTCCCCTGCCTCGAAGTAGGGCACACCGGCCTCGACATGGAACCGTGAGGCCGGCTTCGTCGGGTCCATGGCACCCAGCTCGCCGGCGCGGTAGAACTCCGGGTATGCCGCCCAGCGCGCGGTCTGCTGCGCCGACGCCGGCAGGGCGAGCGCATGGATCCGCCGGCCCAGGTCGGCGGGCGGCACGAAGTCGCCGCCGTCCGGGAGGACGGCAGCCTGCGTCGGCAGGCTGCGCAGCCGCGCGGCATACGGGCTGTCCGGTGCGACCACGAGGTCGTTCATGATCCCCATCGCCAGGGACCCCTGCAGGGTGTTGTCGCTGGAGTTGGTGAGCACCGCGATCCCCAGGCCCACCTGCGGGGCGAACCACAGGTCCGAGAGGAACCCCTCCCCGCCACCGCCGTGGGTGAGGAGGTCGAGGTACTGGGCGGCCTGCCAGCGGGTCCTGGCTATCCCCAGGGCATAGCCGGCGGTGGTGCTCGGCGCGGTTGCCGGCACCGTGCGCATCCGCCGCACCAGGGACGCATCGAGGACGGTGCGGCCGTCGACGGTGCCGTTCCCGAGCTGGAACCGCAGGAACCTGGCCAGGTCGGCGGCGCTGGTCCAGAGCCCGCCGGCGCCCGTCATCGGGCTGTCGACGCGTGGGGGCACCGCATCCGGCTTGTGCCCGACGGCGCGGTCGGTGATGGCGTGCACCGTCGCCCGGTCGAAGGAGCTGTGGTCCATGCCCAACGGCGCCAGGACCAGGTCGTGCATGACGAGCGGGAACCTCGTGCCGTAGACCCTCTCGAGGAGGTAGCCGGCGAGGTCGAAACCCTCGTTGGAGTAGGCGAACCCGGTCCCCACGGGGAACCGCAGCCAGGTGTCGGAGATGCTCCGGACGTGGGCGTCGAAGGTGCCCACGGTGGCGGTGTAGTTGTTGCCGAGGGGTGGGTCGTGGGTGAACCCGGCGGTGCAGTCCAGCAGCATCCGCACGGTGATCCGCCGTTCGGGGTGCTGTTCGAAGGCGCTGTGGACGGTGAACCCCGGCAGGTAGGTCGTGACGGGCGCGTCGAGGTCCAGCCGCCCCGCCTGCACCGCCTCGAGGACGGCCGTCGTGGTGAACGTCTTGGACATCGACTGGACGCTGAAGACGGTGTCGGGGGTGATCGGCGTCCGCCCGTCCGTGTCGGTGGAGCCGAAGCCCTGCTGCCACAGCACGCGATCGCGGTCGACGAGGGCCACCGCGAGCCCGGGCACGTGCTGCTCGGCCATGAGCTGCGGGATCCTCGTCCGGTAGGCCTCGATGACGGCCGCGACGCCGCTCGCAGAAGGACCCCGGGAACCTGCCGCGGTGGCACCGCCGACCGAGACCCCGGCGAGCGTGGCGAAGGCGGCGAGGGCGGCGGCCGCGACCGTCGCCAGGACGGACCTGACCCCTGTGCGGGTGGGCATGGCAACCTCCCTCGCCCGTCCCCCCGCGAGACGGGCTGCGCTCCGACTGCGCCTCGCGCGCGTCCCGGCTCGACGTCACCGTCGCGCCGCGCGAGCCTGCCTCGCCAGAGCCCAACGTCCCACTCCCGGGCGTTCGAACCGCTACTTCGCCAGCCCGGCGACGAGGTTCACCGTGACGCCGATGACCACCGCACCGAGCAGGTACGACAGCAGCATGTGGCGCAGGATCGTGGCCCGGATGTCCTGGCGGCTGATGTCGGTGTCGGAGATCTGGAAGGTCATGCCCACCGTGAAGGCGAGGTAGGCGAAGTCGCTGTAGCGCGGGTCCTCCTCCTGGTTGAAGTCGATGCCGTGCCGCGAGTGCGCGTAGTACATCCGCGCGTAGCGCACGGTGAACAGCGTGTGCACCATCGCCCACGCCAGCGC
The DNA here is from genome assembly GCF_054779295.1 of Phycicoccus ginsengisoli. Lineage (NCBI taxonomy): Bacteria > Bacillati > Actinomycetota > Actinomycetes > Micrococcales > Intrasporangiaceae > Phycicoccus > Phycicoccus ginsengisoli. Next base: position 144,044 of record NZ_BAAGYN010000010.1, on the reverse strand, counting down.
CACGCTCACCACGGTGAGGACGGCCTCGACCACCTTCGCCGACCCGCTGCCCGAGGAACCCGTCCCGAGGAACAGGCCGACCGCACCCAGGCTCGCGACCGCCGCAGTGAGGACCGCGACGTCGACCGTCGCCTGGCCGGGGTCCTCGCGCAACGCGTGCTCCCGGGTCGCGGCGCCCGCCAACGGCCAGATCGTGGCCCACATCCAGGCCAGGTAGAGGGCGGAACCAGCCATCCACCCGACCAGCATCCCCAGCTGCCAGCCGGCCGGGGTCGCGGCCGTCCCGACGCCGACGACCGCGCCGACGAGCACCGCGGTGACGAGCCGGGTGCGAGCCCCGGCGCCGCGGATCCCTCGCCTCGGCGGCGTCGTCACGCGTGACGCCTGGGGCGGTGGGGACGGGTGCAGGCCGGCGGGGCGTCGAGGCGCATGCGCGCAACCTACAACGGGGCCGCGGCCACCGACCCGTGCCAGATGTCATCCGCGCCCGCGTCCCCCCGGGACGAGTCGCAGGTCGCTGCCGACGATCGCGGCCAGCCTCGCCACCTCGTCCTCGAGGCCGGGGACGGGTGGCGGCCGCTCGTCCATCCACGTGACCACCAGCTCCCCGCCCGTGCGCCGCCAGGTCCCGCACACCACTCCACCCACGACGACCGGGTTCGCCTTGCGGGTCACCGGTTCGCGGCGCGCAGCCGGGGTGACGTCGACGTCCTTGGTGCCGGGCCCCATGACCCACTGGTCGTGACCGGGGAGGAAGCGCACCGCCGCCGAGGGGCGGGCGGCCAGGAGCGGTTCGACGTCCTCGCGCAGGACGAGGGCGCGGGTGCCCTCCACGTCCACCGCGACCAGCCGGTCCCCGAGCGCCGCCATCCACCCGTCGAGGCGACGACGTCCCGCGCTGAGGCCGTTGCCGAGCCAGTAGTGGACCTGGTCGGCGGTCGCGGGCCCGTAGGTGCGCAGGTAGCTCGAGACGGCGTGCGGCCCCGCCACGTCGAGCTCCGGTATGCCGCGCCAGTGCGGGCTCGCGTCGAGTCGCTGGAAGGTCGCCTTCCCCTCGCGCGGCGGCCCGAACCCCATGTCCCCCTGCCACGTGAGCGGCTTGACGAGGGTGCCGGCACCCTCGTCGAAGACCGGCCGGAGGTGCCGGTATGCCGTGTGCCGCGTCACCGCCGCCCCCAGCTCCGCGACGGTCAGGGGTCCCTCGGCGAGCGCCTCCCGGACCGCCGTCCTGAAGCCGGGCCAGTCCGCAGCAGCCAGCCGGTAGTGCTCGACCCAGCTCGGGAGCTCCCACTGGCGGCCCGCTGCGCGGAGGGCGAGGTACGCGCCCCCGTCCCGTGCCGACAGGTAGTGCACCGCTCCGCGGAAGGCGAAGGCCTTGACCACGGTCCCCTCCACGAGCGCCGCGGCGAGCTCGCCCGGTGCCGACGTGGTGCGGCGGGTCCGGACGGCGAGCTCGGCAAGGGACTCATCCATCGACGGCACCGCGCCCAGCCGGCGGACCACCTCGGCCACCGGCTCGGAGCCCACGGGGTCGAGCAGGTGCCGCTGCAGGCGCCATCCCAGCGCCTGCGCCCACGTGGCCGTGGCCTCAGTCGTCCTGCTCCCGGTCGTCGCACCCATGACGGCAGGCTGTCACGGGTCCCGGACGTTCCGCGTCCCCATCGGCAGGAGCCGCGGGGCACGTCGCGATCCGAACCACAGGCGCGACACAGCGAGGACTGGCAGGCTGACCTCGTGCGATTCGTCACGGAGGAGTCGTGGGGTGCCCTCCAGCGGGCGGTCGCCGACACCCTCGCGGAGGCGACCGGCCAGGACACCCGGGAGAACCCGGTGCTCCCCGCCACGGGCGGTCCGGCCGGCAACGCGCTGCTGACCGCGTGGACGGCGCTCGTCCTGCTCGGGCTCTCCGTGGCCGAGCTGCTGACCCTCTTCGACGTGCGCGGCCTGATCTCTTGGCACGTCGCGCTCGGCGCTCTCCTGATCCCCCCGGCCGTCCTGAAGACCGCGAGCACCGGCTGGCGCATGCTCAGCTACTACGTCGGACGCACCCCCTACCAGCAGGCCGGTCCCCCGCCGCTGCTCATGCGCCTCCTCGGTCCCCTCGTCGTCGTGTCCACCCTGGGCCTGCTCGCGACCGGCGTGCTGCTGATCCTGCTGGGCCAGACGCAGGCGCAGCAGGACCTCGTCAGCCTCCTCGGCTTCCGCGTGAGCTGGGTGACCCTCCACCAGGGCTTCTTCGCCGTCTGGGCGGGCGCCGTCGGGCTGCACCTGCTCGGGCGGATCGTGCCGGCCCTGCGGACGACGCTGCTGCGGGGCCCCGGGCGCGACCGGTCGGTGCCCGGCCGGTGGGCGCGGGGCCTGTACTTCCTCGTCATGGTCGTCGGCGCCGCCGCGCTGGCCGTCGTGCTGGTCCACGCCGACACCAGCTGGGCGTCCCAGGGTTTCGGCGACCGTCCGTTCGGTCCCGGCGAGGGCGGCGAGCACTGACCTCGTAAGCCGGCGGGCATGGTCGCCGGCGGCCCCCTCAGCGGCGGGGCTCGGCCCGCCGCCCGCCGGCCCCGTCAGCCGCGCCCCCGGCCCGCCGCCCGCTGGGCTCGACGCGGCGGATGTTGGTCCAGCCGGTCCAGCCTCGCTCCTCGAACCGGTCGAGGATCCGCTGCGCTCCCGGGACCGAGGTCAGGAACACCCCGTCGAGCAGGGCCGCGAGGTCGTCGGGCAGGGGCTCGTCGTCCCACCCGTCCGCGGGGACCGCCTCGAACTGGGTGATGAGCCGGTCGGCCACCCTCACCAGCCGGGGGTCGTCGGCCGGCCAGCGGGCGACGTCGGCCAGCTCCCGGTAGAGGTCCCGGGTGCCGGCGTCGTCGAGCTGGGCCTGCTTGACCTGCATGTAGAACGGCATCCGCTCCGGCAGCTGGGCCGCCACCAGGATCCAGGCGTCCCGCTCGGCCTCGACCACCTCCTCCGGGACCTCGAGCCCGCGGAGCCGCTCGAGGTAGGCCACCGCCTCGGGCGGCAGCGCAAGGCTGTCACCGGCGGCCAGCCGCGCGATCCGCTCGCGGTGCCGCTGCCGCTCGCGGATCTCCGCCCGCAGCCTGCGGTCGATCTCCTCGACCGCCGCCGCGAACTCCTCGTCCCCGGCCGCCAGGAGCTCGCGCACCCGCGACAACGGGACGCCGGCATCCGCCAGCACGCGGATCCTAACCAGCTCCACGACCGACGTGGCGTCGTAGCGCCGGTAGCCGGAGGCGTCGCGCTCGGGCTCGGGCAGCAGCCCCTTGGCGTGGTAGTGCCGCACCGCGCGCACCGTCACCCCGGCATACGCCGCGAGCTCGCTGATGGTCAGCATGGCCCTATTCTCCCCACTGGGTTCCGCGGCGCCGCCCACCCGGGCGGGCGGCCGGCACCGTGTGTGGTATGCCGGGTCACGCGACCTTCGTGCGGTAGGTGCGCATCGCGAGCGCCCAGGCGACCAGGAGCAGGCCCACGCACCACCCGAGCGCGACCCAGCCGTCGCTCCCGACCGGCTGCCCGGCATACAGGGCCCGGATGGTGTCGACGATCGAGGTGACCGGCTGGTGCTCGGCGAACCACCGCACCGGCCCGGGCATCCCCGCGGTCGGGACGAACGCCGAGCTGAGGAACGGCAGGAAGATCAGCGGGTAGGAGAAGCCGCTGACCCCGTCGACGGTCTTCGCGGTGAGCCCAGGGATGACCGCGAGCCAGGTGAGCGCGAGGGTGAAGAGCACGAGGATTCCGAGGACGGCCAGCCACGCGAGGATGCCTGCCCCTGAACGGAATCCCATGACGAGCGCCACTGCCACGACGAGGACCAACGAGGTCAGGTTCGCGAGGAGCGAGGTGAGGACATGGCTCCAGAGGACGGCCGACCTCGTGATGGGCATCGACTGGAACCGCTCGAAGATGCCGCCCGAGACGTCGGTGAACAGCCGGAAGGCCGTGTAGGCGATGCCCGACGCCACCGTGATGAGCAGGATGCCGGGCAGCAGGTAGTCGACGTAGCTGCCGGAGCCGCCGATGTCGATCGCGCTGCCGAAGACGTAGACGAACAGCAGGAGCATGGCGATCGGGGTCACCGCGGTGGTGACGATGGTGTCGGGGCTGCGCAGGATGTGGCGCAGCGAGCGCTTCGTCAGGACCGTGGTGTCGTGGAGGAAGTCGGTCATCGGGCGTCCTTCGTGGTGAGGTCGTGGGCGGCGTCGTCGGACGCGCGCCCGGCCGTGGCCCGGTCCCTTGCTGGCCGCTGCGGGCCCCGGTCGTGGCCGACGATGGCGAGGAAGACGTCCTCGAGCGAGGGCTGCTTCTCGACGTACTCGACCTCGACCGGCGGCAGCAGGGCCTTGAGCTCGGCGAGGGTGCCGTCGGCGATGATCCGCCCCTCGTGCAGGACCGCGATCCGGTCGGCGAGCTGCTCGGCCTCGTCGAGGTACTGGGTGGTGAGCAGGATCGTCGTGCCGCGGCCCGAGAGCTCGCGGATCGTGGCCCAGACCTCGAGCCGCGACTGGGGGTCGAGCCCCGTCGTCGGCTCGTCGAGGAACAGGACCGCCGGGTCGCCGATGAGGCTCATCGCGATGTCGAGCCGGCGCCGCATACCGCCGGAGTAGGTGGCAGCGCGGCGCCCACCCGCCTCGCTGAGGTCGAAACGGGCGAGCAGCTCGTCGGCCACGCGTCCGGGGTCGCGCTCGCGGCGCAGCTGCGCGACGAGGACGAGGTTCTCGCGCCCGGTGAGGACCTCGTCGATGGCGGCGAACTGACCGGTGAGGCTGATCGACTCGCGGACCTTCGCGGGCTGGGTGGAGACGTCGTGCCCGTGGACCGAGGCGGTGCCGCCGTCGGCCCGCAGCAGGGTCGAGAGGATCCGCACGGCGGTGGTCTTGCCGGCGCCGTTCGAGCCGAGCAGCGCCTGGATCGAGCCGGCCGGGACACTGAGGTCCAGGCCCGTCAGGACCGCCTGGTCGCCGTAGGACTTCGTGAGCCCGACGATCTCGATGGCCGGGCGGGTGCCGTTGCCACGCGCTGGTGCGGGTGCTGGTGTGGTGGTCATGCGGCAAGCGTGCAGGCCTGACGCAGGGTCAAGGTCAAGCCGGAATCGCCGGGGTTTCTCGCACGGCCCTCGCCGGTGCACGTCGGGCCCCTCGGTCACATGGACGACGCCCCGGACGTCAGGAGGGAGAAGGCCCACGGGTGCACGATGTGCACGACAGCGGGCACGCCACCGGGCCACCGTGTCCGCCAGAACCAGGAGGAACCATGTCGTACACCGTCGACTTCGAGACCGTCTCCACCACCGGGCTGGAGACCTCGCCCGTGGCCCAGGCCCTCGCCGGCCTGCGGGCCAACGAGGCCCGCTACTTCCGGAACAAGTACGACCACACGTTCACCGTCGAGCCCGCCGGGGAGGCCGCCGACGTCGTCGACTGGGTCCACGGCATCCTGCTCAAGGAGCGCGACCTGGTCATCGCCGCCCGGCCGCTCGAGGCGACCGAGTTCGAGGTCGACGGCATCCGCTGGGCCTACGTCTTCTACGAGGACGGCCTGGCCGTCAACGTGTTGTACACGCTGGCCGACGAGGGGAAGCGCGCCGTCGGGTTCAAGCTGTCGGACGGCATGGAGGTGCCCGAGGAGCTCGCGAGCCGGTTCAAGTTCGCCCGGCAGAAGTCCAAGCTGGCCGGCACCATCCGTGGGTCCTTCTTCGTCGTCAAGGGCACGTACTGAGGCGGTGACGGGCGCGCTGCGAGCTGGGGAGCGGTCGAGCCGGGCAGCGGTGCGAGCCGGGCAGCGGTGCGAGCCGGGCAGCAGTGCGAGCCGGGCGGCTGTCAGCGGCGGGTGAGAGGCTGTCTGCCTGATGGCAGCAGACGTCCTCGACCGGTTCTCCCCGGCCACCCGCGCGTGGTTCACGGGTTCGTTCAGCGAGCCCACCCGGGCCCAGGCCGGCGCCTGGGACGCGATCAGCTCCGGCCAGCACGCCCTCGTCGTCGCGCCCACCGGCTCGGGCAAGACGCTCTCGGCCTTCCTCTGGGCCCTCGACCGGCTCGCGAGCGAGCCGAAGCCGCAGGAGAAGATCCGGCGCTGCCGCGTCCTCTACGTCTCGCCGATGAAGGCGCTGGCCGTCGACGTCGAGCGCAACCTGCGCTCCCCGCTCGTCGGCATCGGCCACGCCGCCACCCGGCTCGGGCTCACGCCGCCCGACATCACGGTCTCCGTGCGCTCGGGCGACACCCCTGCGAACGAGCGGCGCGCCTTCGCCCGCACGCCCACCGACGTCCTGATCACGACGCCGGAGTCGCTCTTCCTCATCCTCACCTCCCAGGCCCGCGACGCCCTGGCCGGCGTCGAGACGGTCATCCTCGACGAGGTCCACGCTGTCGCCGGCACCAAGCGGGGCGCGCACCTGGCGCTGTCGCTCGAGCGGCTCGACGCCCTGCTCGAGCGCCCCGCGCAGCGGATCGGCCTCTCCGCGACGGTCGAGCCGGTCGAGGAGGTGGCCCGCTACCTCGCCGGTGGCCGCCCGGTCGAGGTTGTCCGTCCGGAGTCCACCAAGGAGTGGGAGCTCGACGTCGTCGTCCCCATCCCCGACATGAGCCAGCTCGGCGAGGTCATCGAGGACGACCTGTCCGGACCGGCGGCCGGGGCGGAGCGCCGGGCCTCGATCTGGCCGCACGTCGAGGAGCGGATCGTCGACCTCGTCTCCTCGCACCGCTCGACCCTGGTCTTCGCCAACTCCCGCCGGCTGGCCGAGCGGCTCACCTCCCGGCTCAACGAGATCTGGGAGGACCGGCTCGAGACCATGGCCGAGCTGCGCGAGAAGGCCGGTGGGAGTGACGCTGCCACCGGCGGTGACCCAGCGACCGGAGCTGGGGCAGCGGCCGGGGGCGACAGCCGCGGCGCGGCGGCCACGCGGCATACCGGCGCCCCGCGCACGCCGGCCCAGCTCATGGCGCAGGCGGGCACGTCCGCCGGGGCTCCCCCGGTGCTCGCCCGAGCCCACCACGGCTCGGTGAGCAAGGAGCACCGCCAGCTCATCGAGGAGGACCTCAAGGCCGGGCGGCTGCCCGCGGTGGTCGCCACCTCGAGCCTCGAGCTCGGCATCGACATGGGGGCGGTCGACCTCGTGGTGCAGGTCGAGTCGCCGCCGTCCGTCGCCTCCGGCCTCCAGCGGGTCGGGCGCGCGGGGCACCAGGTCGGCGCGGTCTCCCGGGGCGTGTTGTTCCCGAAGTTCCGCGGCGACCTGGTGCAGACGGCCGTCGTCGTCGAGCGGATGCGCGCCGGCGCGATCGAGTCGCTGCGCATCCCCGCCAACCCGGTCGACGTCCTGGCCCAGCAGGTCGTGGCGATGTGCGCGCTCGACGAGTGGACCGTCGACGACCTCGAGAAGGTCGTCCGGCGGGCCACGCCGTTCGCCGGCCTGCCGCGGTCGATCCTCGAGTCGGTGCTCGACATGCTGTCGGGGCGCTACCCCAGCGACGAGTTCGCCGAGCTGCGCCCGCGCATCGTCTGGGACCGCGTCACCGGCACCCTCACCGGGCGCCCGGGTGCCCAGCGCCTCGCCGTCACCTCCGGCGGCACCATCCCCGACCGCGGCCTGTATGCCGTGTTCCTCGCGTCCGCCGAGGGCGCCGGCCGGCGGGTCGGCGAGCTCGACGAGGAGATGGTCTACGAGTCGCGGGTCGGCGACGTCTTCACCCTCGGCACCTCCACGTGGCGGATCGAGGACATCACCCACGACCGCGTCCTGGTCACGCCCGCCCCGGGGCTGCCCGGCAAGCTGCCGTTCTGGAAGGGCGACCAGCAGGGCCGTCCCGCCGAGCTGGGCAGGGCCGTCGGCGCGTTCGTCCGCGAGGTGGTGGGGCTCTCACCCGCCAAGGCGCGCGCTCGGGTGGAGAAGGCCGGCCTCGACGAGTGGGCGGCCGACAACCTGCTCGCCTACCTCGCGGAGCAGAGGGAGGCCACCCGCCACGTGCCCGACGACCGCACCATCGTCGTCGAGCGCTTCCGCGACGAGATCGGCGACTGGCGGGTGGCGGTGCACAGCCCGTTCGGCGGCCAGGTGCACGCTCCGTGGGCCCTGTGCGTCTCGGCCCGGATGCGCGAGCGTTTCGGGGTCGACGTCCAGGCGATGCACGGCGACGACGGCATCGTGTTCCGGCTGCCCGACCTCGAGTTCGAGGACGAGCCGGCGGACGGCGGCCCCGGCCGGTCGGGACGGTCCCGCGGCATCGGCGCCGAGCTGCTCGAGCTCGTCACGCTCGACCCGCAGGACGTCCACGACCTCGTGACGGCCGAGATCGGGGGCTCGGCCCTGTTCGCGGCGCGGTTCCGCGAGTGTGCGTCGAGGGCGCTGCTGCTCCCCCGCCGCCGGCCCGACCGCCGGCAGCCGCTGTGGCAGCAGCGGCAGCGGGCGGCCCAGCTGCTCGAGGTGGCCTCACAGTACGCGTCGTTCCCGATCGTCCTGGAGACCGTGCGCGAGTGCGTGCAGGACGTGTTCGACGTGCCCGGGCTGGAGGCCCTCATGCGCTCGGTGGCCTCGCGCGAGGTCACGATGGTCGACGTCGAGTCGCGCCAGCCGTCGCCGTTCGCCCGGTCGCTGATGTTCGGGTACGTCGCCCAGTTCCTCTACGAGGGCGACTCCCCCCTGGCCGAGAAGCGGGCCGCCGCCCTCGCCCTCGACCCCTCCCTGCTCGCCGAGCTGCTCGGCCGCGGTGAGGGGCTGTCGCTGCGTGACCTGCTCGACCCCGAGCAGGTGAGCCGCACCGAGTCCGAGCTCCAGCGACTGGTGCCCGAGCGGGCCTGCCGTGACGCCGAGGACGTCGCCGACCTGCTCCGCGTCCTCGGCCCGCTGCCGTTGGCCGCGATCCAGCAGCGGTCCCGAGAAGGCCTGTCGCACACCGAGATCGGCACGTGGCTGGTCGACCTCGAGGGTGCCCGACGCGTCATCCGGGTCCGGGTCGCCGGCGAGGAGCGCTGGGCCGCCATCGAGGACGCCGGCCGGCTGCGCGACGCCCTCGGCGCCTCGCTCCCCGTCGGCGTGCCGCAGGCCTTCCTCGAGCCCGTGCCCGACCCCCTCGGTGACCTCGTGGCCCGGTACGCCCGCACGCACGGACCCTTCCCCGCCGCCGACGTCGCAGCGTGGTGGGGCATCGGTCCGGCCGTGGCCCTCGACGCCCTGCGCCGGCTGGTGTCGGCCGGCCGGCTGGTCGAGGGAGAGCTGCTGCCGGTCGAGAACGGCGGCGGGCGGCACGGCATGGACTACTGCGACGCCGAGGTGCTGCGGATGCTGCGCCGCCGCTCGCTGGCCGCGCTGCGCGCCGAGGTCGAGCCGGTCGACGCCGTCGAGCTCGCCCGGTTCCTGCCGTCGTGGCAGGGCGTCGGCGGCGGCCTGCGTGGGCGCGAGGGCCTGGTCCGGGCGATCGAGCAGCTCGCCGGGGCGGTCCTGCCCGCCAGCGCGCTCGAGACGCTGGTGCTGCCCGCCCGGGTCGTCGGCTACTCCCCCGCCCTGCTCGACGAGCTGACGTCGAGCGGCGAGGTGCTCTGGCGCGGCCACGGGTCGCTGCCCGGCGACGACGGCTGGGTCTCGCTCCACCTGGCCGACACCGCGCACCTGACCCTCGCGCCCCCCGAGGACCGCGAGCTGACCGACGGCGAGCGAGTCGTCCTCGACGCGCTGTCCGGCGGGGGTGCCTATTTCTTCCGCACCCTGTCCGACGCGGCGGGCAGCACCGACGACCAGCAGCTGCTCACCGACCTGTGGTCGCTCGTCTGGTCCGGCCACGTCACCGGCGACACGCTCGCGCCCGTGCGGGCGCTGCTCAGCGGCGGCCGCACCGCCCACCGCCGCACCACGTCGGCTCCGCGGACCACCCGGTATGCCGGTCGCCGGGGTGCGCTCGGGACCCTGTCGGGCGGTCGGTCGCTGGGTCGGCCCCCTCTGCCGACCCGCGGCGGGCCCCCGACCGGGGCCGGTCGCTGGTCCCTGCTGCCCGAGGTCGAGGCCGACGCCACCGTCCGCGCGTACGCCACGGCGGAGGTGCTGCTCGACCGGTACGGCGTCGTCACCCGGGGATCCGTCGTGGCCGAGGACGTCCCGGGCGGGTTCGCCGGGGTCTACCGCGTGCTCGCCGCCGCGGAGGAGTCCGGCCGCGTGCGCCGGGGCTACTTCGTCGAGACGCTGGGCGCCGCGCAGTTCTCCACCACCGGCGCGGTCGACCGGCTCCGGGCCGGTGCCCGGCAGGCCGGCGACGACCCCGACACCGCGAGCCGGGCCGCTGTCGTGCTCGCCGCGACCGACCCGGCCAACGCGTGGGGCGCCGCGCTGCCCTGGCCTGACCGCGCCGGCCACGGCGGGCCGGACGGCGAGTCCCCGGCCGGGAACTCGGCGGGGGCGACCGGCAGCGGCTCCGGAGCGACGAGCGGCGGGTCCGGCGCGGGTGCCGACGGCAGCGTGGGCGGCAGGCGGGGGCACCAGCCGGGGCGCAAGGCGGGCTCGCTCGTCGTCCTGGTCGACGGCGACCTGGTGCTCTACGTCGAGCGAGGCGGCAAGACCCTGCTGTCCTGGACCGACGACGAGTCCCGGCTCCAAGCGGCGGCCGACGCGCTCGCCCTCGCCGTCCGCGAAGGCGCCCTGGGCCGGCTCACGGTCGAGAAGGCCGACGGCGGTCTGTTGCTCGGCTCCGAGCACCCCCTCGTGCAGGCGCTGGCCAACGCCGGGTTCCACGCGACCCCGCGCGGGCTGCGGCTGCGGCGCTGAGGGGGCCGGCCGTGCCCGAGGGCGACACCGTGTGGCGGACCGCGCACCGGCTGCACCAGGCACTGGCCGGTGAGGTCCTGGTGCTGTGCGACCTGCGCTTCCCCGAGATCGCGACGGTCGACCTCGCCGGGGCCACCACGACCGAGGTGGTCAGCCGCGGCAAGCACGTGCTGCACCGGCTCGACACCGGCGTCACGGTCCACTCGCACCTGCGGATGGAGGGCCAGTGGCGGGTCGAGCACGCCGACGCGGCCTCGCGCTGGCTGCGCCGGGCCGACCTCCGCGCGGCCCTGGGGACGTCCCGGTGGGCGGCGCTCGGCCTGCGGCTCGGGATGCTCGAGGTGGTGCCCACGGCGCGAGAGGGCGACGTGGTCGGGCACCTGGGCCCGGACGTGCTCGGCCCGGACTGGGACCCCGAGCGCGCCGTCGCGAACCTGGCAGCCGACCCGCAACCCATCGGCAGCGCGCTGCTCGACCAGCGCAACCTCGCTGGTGTCGGCACCCTCTGGGCCTCGGAGTCGCTGTTCCTCGAGCGGCTCAACCCCTGGACTGCCGCGTCGGAGGTGCCACGCGACCGCCTGACCTCGCTCGTCGAGCGGATCTTCCGCCTCCTCGACGTGTCCAGGCTGCACGCGGTGCAGTCGAGCACCGGGTCACGGCGCCGTGGGGACGAGCACTTCGTCCACGCCCGCTCCGGCCGTCCGTGCCGCCGCTGCGGTGGCACGGTCAGGGTGGCGATGACCGGCCCCCCGACCCGGGAGCGGACGATGTTCTACTGCCCCACCTGCCAAGAGGGCTTCGGGCCCACGGACGACCGCCGCCCGCAGCGGCCCATGGGCTCCTCGGGCGGCCGGGCGAACCCGTACCGCAGGACCTGACCCGGCCCGGGTCCGGTGGGTCCGCCACCGCGCCGCGCCGGCCGCGCCGGCTCACGGAGCGGGTGGCGCCGGCTCACGAAGCGGGCGGCGCCCCTGCCCTGGCGAGGATGGCCTCGACCACCTCGGACTTGGCGTTTGCGTAGTCCTGCACGTACCGCCACCGGCGGGTGGCCAGCTCGCGCTTGGTCGTGGCATACAGCTGCCGGTCCTGCGGGTGCGTGCGGAGCCGGTCGCGGAACATCCGCATCCGCGCCACCTCGGCGTCGGCCCGCCCCGGTGAGAAGACGTGCACGTTCACGTTGTGCGCGCTGCCGTCCTCCACCCGGCGGTAGAGGACGCGGTGCTCGAGCCAGTCGGGCTCACGGATGCGCAGGGTGTACCCGGCGGCCTCGAGCGCGGGCACGTACGCCGGCTCGTCCGCCGAGTCGGGGACCAGCAGGAGGACGTCGATGACCGGCTTCGCCGGCAGTCCCGGCACCGAGGTCGACCCGACGTGCTCCACGGTCAGGGCGGCAGGGCCCAGAGCAGCACGGATTGCGAGGCGCTCCTGCTCGAAGAGGCCCGGCCAGGCAGGGTCGTGGTCCTCGACGACCACGGCCACGGCATACGGCCGCACCTCCCCGACGATCGCCGCAGGGGGCGGGGGTCCGTCGTCGGCCACCGGGAGCTCCCGGAGCAGCGGGTCAGGCGGCGGAGGCGGAGACGACCTGCGCCGACGGCAGCGGCAGGGCGAGCGGCGCACTGAGCGCCTCGGTCTCCGCGACCCGCTCGGAGACCGAGCTGAGCACCTCGGACAGCGGCAGCCGCAGGGCTCCGCAGATGGAGGCCAGCAGCTCGGAGGAGGCCTCCTTCTCGCCGCGTTCGACCTCGCTGAGGTAACCCAACGACACCGATGCGGCAGCCGACACCTCACGCAGCGTGCGCCCCTGGGACTGGCGCTGCTCACGGAGGACGTCCCCGAGCTCGCGACGGAGCAGGATCATGGGCGCCTCCTTCGGTGGTCGTGCGGTGGTGCTGTGGAGTCCCACGTTACCCCGTGGGCTGCCCGCGGCGCGCGCGGGATTGGCCAATCGGCTCGACACGTCGAGGTCAACGGTCGCGCGGCCCCGCTTCTTCCACGCCGCCTTCCACGGCGTCGGCAGGCGACCCTGCCGACGGTTCGGCAGAGGGTTCCGCAGGGGGTTCGGCGGCCGGCGCGGACGCCCCCGCGGCCGGCGCGGACGAACCCGCGGCCGGTTCGGCCAGCAGCTCGGCGAGCAGCCCCAGCACTCCCGCCACGCTCCCGGTCCGGACGGCGGCCCGGTCACCGGGCAGGTCCAGGCGGCGCACCAGGGTGCGCGTGCCGCTCGCCACCGCCACGTACACCGTCCCGACCGGCTGGCCGTCCTGCGGGTCGGGGCCGGCCACCCCGGTGGTCGCCACGCCGACGTCCACGCCCAGGACGGTGCGGACCCCGCGGGCCATCTGCTCGGCGACCTCGGGCTGGACGGCCCCACCGCGGGCGAGGAGCTCGGCATCGACGCCGAGGACCGCGGCCTTGAGGTCCGTGGCGTACGCGACGACGGCACCGCGGACCGTGGCCGACGCCCCCGGGACGTCCGTCAGCGCCCCGCAGACCAGGCCGCCGGTGAGGGACTCGGCCGTCCCGACCGTCAGGTGCGCAGACCGCAGCGCCGCCACCACCTCGGCGGCGCGCGAGGGTAGGGCGGCGGTCACCGGGTCACCGGCTCGCCCGCTCCTGCCGGGCCGCGGCGCGCCGGGCCCGCTTCAGGGCGGAGCGTTCGCTCGTCTGCCGCATGCGCAGCGCCTTGACGAGGATGTCGACGCCCGTCACCACGGTGACCACGACCGCGAGCCCGATGACGATGCGGGCGGCGAGGACCCAGCCGTCGGCGCCCGGGAACGAGGACAGGGGCAGGGTCAAGAGCAGCAGCCCGAAGAACTGCAGGGTCGTCTTGACCTTGCCGCCGCGGCCGGCCGGCATCACGCCGTGACGGATCACCCAGAACCTCAGCACCGTGACGCCCCACTCCCGCACGAGCACGAGCACCGTGATCCACCACGGCAGCTCGCCCAACACGGACAGGCCGACGAACGCCATGCCCATGAGGGTCTTGTCCGCGATCGGGTCGGCGATCTTGCCGAAGTTGGTGATGAGGCCGCGCCGGCGGGCCAGGTCGCCGTCCACCCGGTCGGTCGCGGTGGCGACGACGAACACCGCCGTCGCCCACCAGCGCAGGGTGGTGTCGTCACCGCCGTGGGCGAGCAGCAGCCAGCCGTAGACGGGGACGAGCAGGATGCGGGCGACGGTGAGCGCGTTGGGCAGGTTCCACGAGCTCGGTGCCGGTGAGGCGACCGGGGTGGCTGCCGGGTCGGGAGCCGGGTGCGACTCGCTCAGCACGGCTCGGCCACGAGGTCGATGCCCTGCGTCCCGACCACGACGGCACGGACGACCGACCCCACCCGGGCGCCCGGCAGGAGGGCCGGGTCGACCAGGGTGACGCCGTCGACGTCCGGTCCCTGGTGCGCCGCGCGCCCGACGACGTACGCGTCGTCCTCGCTGTCCTCGTCGTACGCCGCGCCGGCCTCGTCCTCGCCGGTCCCGGCCGCCGGCACCGACTCCACGAGCACCTCGACGACCTCGCCGACCCGCTCCTCGGCGCGCTGGGCGGTGAGCTCCTCGATGAGCGCGGTGAACCGAGCGACGCGGGTCGCCACCTCGTCCTCCGGCACCTTCGCGGCATACCCCTCCGCCTCGGTGCCGTCCTCGTCGGAGTAGCCGAACACGCCCACGACGTCGAGCCGGGCGGCGACGAGGAAGGCCTCGAGCTCGTCGAGGTCGGCCTCCGTCTCGCCGGGGAAGCCGACGATGACGTTGCTGCGGATCCCGGCCTCGGGGGCCAGCGCCCGCACCTGCTCCACGAGCCCGAGGAACGCCTCACGGCCGCCGAACCGGCGCATCGAGCGCAGCAGCGGCGCCGAGGCGTGCTGGAAGGAGATGTCGAAGTAGGGGACGACCCCGGGCACGGACGTCATCGCCTCGAGCAGGCCCGGGCGGATCTCGGCGGGCTGCAGGTAGGACACGCGCACCCGCTCGATCCCCGGGACGGCCGTCAGCTCGGGCAGGAGCTTCTCCAGCAGGCCGAGGTCGCCGAGGTCCTTGCCGTAGGACGTGGAGTTCTCCGAGACGAGGAACAGCTCGCGCACACCGCGCTCCCCCAGCCAGCGGGCCTCGGCGATGATGTCGTGCGGACGGCGCGAGACGAACGCGCCGCGGAACATCGGGATGGCGCAGAACGCACACCGGCGGTCGCACCCGCTCGCGATCTTCAGCGGCGCCCACGGCCGGCCGTCGAGCCGGGCCCGGATCACCCTCGGACCGGACGCCGGGGCCAGGCCGTCGGGCAGGTCAGCCACGTCCGCCGCGCCGGGCGCGGCACCGGCGGCACCGGCACCGGCCTGCTCCGGTGACGTCGGGTCACCGGTCGTGCCGTGGCCGGGCAGCGCCACGCCGGCGGCGCCACCCTGGCGCTGCACCGGCGACAGCGGCAGCAGCCGGCGCCGGTCGGACGGCGTGTGGGAGGCGGGGGCGTGCCCGTCCAGCACCGCCCGCAGGTGGGTGGACATGTCGGCGTAGGAGTCGAAGCCGAGCACGGCGTCGGCCTCGGGGAGCTCGTCGGCGAGCTGCTGGCCGTACCGCTCGGCGAGGCACCCGACCGCCACCACGGCCTGGGTGCGCCCCTGCCCCTTGCGCGAGGACGCCTCGAGCAGCACGTCGATGGAGTCCTTCTTGGCCTGCTCGACGAACCCGCACGTGTTGACCACGGCGACGTCCGCGTCGTCCGCGTCGTCGACGAGGAGCCACCCCTCGGCGGCGAGGCGGCCGGCCAGCTCCTCGGAGTCGACCTCGTTGCGGGTGCACCCCAGGGTGACCAGGGCGACGCTGCGCTGTGCGGTCGTACTCATGCCGCCCACTCTAGGGGCGGCCCAGCCGTGCGAAGGCATCGGTAGCGTGGCCGTTATGACCTCCACCGCAGACCGCGTCGCCGCCCTGCTCGCCCGCCGGCCCGTCCTCGACGGGCACAACGACCTGCTGTGGGAGGCCAGGCAGCAGGTCGGCTACGACTTCGACCGGCTCGACGTCGGCGCCGGCGGGACCCCCACCCACACCGACCTCCCCCGGCTGCGCCGGGGCGGTGTGGGGGCGCAGTTCTGGTCGGTCTTCGTCCCGGCGAGCCTCGCCGGTGACGACGCGGTCAGCGCGACCCTCGAGCAGGTCGACGCCGGCCACCAGCTCGTGGCGAGGTATGCCGACGAGCTCGCGTTCGCGCGCACCGCCGCCGACGTGCGCGCGGCCTGGGACTCGGGGCGGATCGCCTCCCTGCTCGGGGCGGAAGGCGGCCACTCGATCAACAACTCCCTCGCGACCCTGCGGATGCTGCGGGTGCTGGGCGTCGGGTACCTGACGCTCACCCACAACAGCAACGTCGACTGGGCGGACTCGGCCACGGACGAACCGGTCCACGGCGGCCTGAGCGCGTTCGGCGTCGAGGTGGTGCGTGAGATGAACCGCATCGGCATGCTCGTCGACCTCTCCCACGTCTCGGCCGACACCATGCGCGACGCGTTGCGGGTGGCCGAGGTGCCGGCGATCTTCAGCCACTCCTCCGCCAGGGCGGTCTGCGACAGCCCGCGCAATGCCCCGGACGACGTCCTCGAGGCGCTGCGCGACAACGGCGGCGTCTGCATGGTCACCTTCGTCCCCACCTTCGTGAACCCGTTCGCGGCCGCCTGGCGCCAGGAGCTCAACGCCGTCGCCGCCGAGCAGGGGGTCACGCCCGCTGACGCCGACGGCTACACGGCCTTCTACGACGCGTACAAGGCGGAGCACCCGACGCCGAAGGCCACGCTCGCGGACGTCGTCGCCCACGTCGAGCACGTCCGCGAGGTCGCGGGCGTCGACCACGTGGGGCTCGGCGGCGACTACGACGGGGTGGCCGAGCTGCCCGAGGGCCTCGAGGACGTGACCGGCTACCCGCGGCTGCTCGAGGCGCTCGCCGACCGTGGCTGGTCCGACGAGGACCTGGGCAAGCTCACCAGCGGAAACATCCTGCGGGTGATGGAGCAGGCCGAGGAGGGGGCGCGGGCGCTGCAGGAGCAGCGCGGCCCCAGCCTCGCCACCATCGCCGAGCTCGACGGGGCGGCGGTCAGGTCCTCCGGCGCATGACCGTCAGGCCGACGACCCGGGCGATGAGCAGCGCGACGTACATGACGCCGGCCACCTGCTCGAGGATCACGACGGCCCGGGCGTGCGGCAGCACTGCGACGACGTCCGACAGCCCCACACTCGTCAGGTTGGCGAACGACAGGTAGAGCAGCTCCAGGAACGTCCGGGTGCCCTCGCCCTGGTAGGCGACGAACGACCCCGGGGACAGGACCTGCAGGGCCATGTACACGTACGCGAACATCCACGACACGACCGTGAAGTTCGCGCCCACCGCGAAGATCTCGTCCCGCGTCACCCAGGAGTCGTCGAACAGGTACCGGATCAGGCCGTAGGCGGTGTAGGCGTAGAACGCGGCGTGCAGCAGGGCGGACCACAGCCGCACCGCGTCGTTGTCCGGGGCGAAGCCCTCGGCGACGGTGAGGGCGACGACGGGGGCGCCGATCACCACCGCGACCCAGGTGAGCGCCGGGGTGGCGCGCACGGCATACAGGGCCACCAGCATGACGAGCACCCCGAAGACGCCGATGGCCGTGCGGCCACCCGGGTTGTCCCCGAAGAAGGGGTAGGCGAGCACCGCCACCAGCTGGGCTGCGAGCAGCACCCCGCTCGGGTGGCCCTTGACCGTCTCGACCCACGCGCGCATGGGGCCCACCCTAGGCACTGCGCTCGCGCGCCGCGTGGAGCGGTCAGGCGCCGGGGTCGACGAGCCGGTAGCCCTGGCCCGGCTCGGTGAGCAGGTACCGGGGGGCCGCCGGGTCTGGCTCGAGCTTGCGGCGCAGCTGGTTGGCGTAGACGCGCAGGTAGTTGGACTCGCGGCCGTAGCCCGGCCCCCACACCTCGCGCAGCAGGTCGCGCTGCGGCACCAGGTGGCCGGCGTGCCGCGCGAGGACCTCGAGCAGGCTCCACTCGGTGGGCGTCAGCCGCACCGGGGCGCCGCCCGCGACGGCGCGGCGCTCGGCGAAGTCGAGCTCGAAGTGGGACGTGCGGAACGCCGGCAGGGTCGACGGAGCCCCGCCCTCGGTCCGGCGCAGGGCGACCCTGATGCGCGCGAGCAGCTCGTCCATGGCGAACGGCTTGGTGACGTAGTCGTCGGCACCGAGGTCGAGCGCCTCCACCTTGTCGACCGAGTCGGTCCGGGCCGAGAGCACGATGACGGGCACGTCGAACGCCTCGCGGATGCGCCGCAGCACCTCCACGCCGTCGAGGTCGGGCAGCCCGAGGTCGAGGATGACGACGTCGACCGCGTCCTCGTGCAGCGCCTGCAGGGCGCTGCGGCCGTCGCCGGCGGTCACGACGGCGTGGTCGCGGGCGCGCAGGTTGATCGCCAGGGTGCGCAGCAGGTGCGGCTCGTCGTCGACCACGAGGACCCGGCTCACGCCTCCATCCTGTCAGGGCGCGGCCGTGCCGGGACGCCCTCGTCGCGGGACCGCGGCAGCTCCACGACGACGGTGAGGCCGCCCCCCGGGGTGTCCTCGGCGCCGATCATCCCGCCCATCGCCTCCACCAGCCCGCGCGCGACCGCGAGCCCGAGCCCGACCCCGGTCCCCCGCGGCGCGTCGCCGTACCGCTGGAACGGCGCGAAGATCGACTCCTTGGCCCCCTCGGGCACGCCGACCCCCCGGTCGACGACCCGCAGCAGCACCCGGTCCGCGGTCGCGGACAGGGCGACGACGACCTCGCCGCCGGAGTGGCGCAGGGCGTTCTCCAGCACGTTGGCGAGCACGCGGTCGAGCAGGCCGGGGTCGGCGAGGGCGGCAGGCATCCCCGGGTCCGCCGTGACCCGGATCCGCTGACCCTCCGGCAGGCCCGCGGCTGCCGTGGCGACCGCGGCGTCGAGCAGCACCGGACCGTGGCGTGGGACCACCGCCCCGCTCTGCAGGCGCGACAGGTCGAGCAGGTTCGTGACGAGCCCGGTCAGCCGGTCGGTCGACTCCTCGATCGTCTCGAGCAGGTCGGCCCGGTCGTCCTCGCCGAACACGACGTCCGGCTGGCGCAGGCTCGAGGCGGCCGCCTTGATGCTGGCGAGCGGGGTCCGCAGGTCGTGCGACACAGCCGCGAGCAGGGCGGTCCGCGTGCGGTTGTCCTTCGCCAGCGCCCGCCCCTCGTCGGCCAGCCGGACCAGCTCCTCGCGCCGCAGGATCGTGCCCGCCCGCTCGGCGAAGGCCGACACCAGGCGCCGGTCCTGCGACGACACCACGCGCCCGACGAGCACGAGCGACGTCGTGTCGTCCACGGGTGCCCGCACGGACGCGTCCCGGACCGCCTCGACCTCGAAGCCGCTGGTCGACGCGAGCACCTGCCACGGGTCGCGCACCGTCGGGCGGCGCACCACCGCGGCGGAGTCGACCCCGAAGAACTCCACGACCTGCCGCAGCACGGCGGGCAGCTGGTCGCGCTCCCCCAGGAGGGACTCGGCGGATGCCGCGAGCGCCGCCGCCTCCCGCTGCGCCTCTCGCGCGGCGGCGGCCCGGCGCTCGCTGACGTGGACCACCGAGGACACCGCCACGGCGACGAGCAGGAACACCGCGAGGGCGACCAGGTTCTGGGGGTCCGAGATCGTCAGCGTGTGCAGGGGCGGGGTGAAGAACCAGTTGATGGCGGCGCTGCCCAGGACGGCGGCGGCCAGCGCCGGCCAGACCCCTCCCACCAGGGCCGTGAGGACGGTGAGGAGGAGGAAGAGCAGCACCTCGAGCGGCAGGTCGTACCAGCCCGGGGTGAGGTGCAGGATCCCGGTCAGCCCCGCCGTCCCCGCCACCGCGAGCGTCCAGCCGAGGGCGGTGCGGCGACGCCCCAGCTCGGGGCCGAAGCGCCAGGGGGCCCGGACCGAGCGGGTGAGCTCGTGGGTGACGAGGTGGACGTCGATGTCCCCGGAGCGCTCGACCACCTCCTGGCCCACCCCCGGCGACAGCACCTCCTGCCAGCGTCTGCGGCGGGAGGCGCCGATGACGATCTGCCGGGCGTTGACCCCGCGCGCGAAGTCCAGCAGGGCGGTCGCGATGTCGTCGCCCTTGACGGTGTGGAACGTGCCACCGAGCTCGACCGTCAGCCGCCGCAGCTCCTCGAGCTGCTCGAGCCTGGCGTCGACGAGGCCGTCGGGCGGGGTGACGTAGACGGCGAGCAGCTCGCCCCCGGCACCGCGAGAGGCGATCTGGGCGGCGCGCCGCAGGAGCGTCCGGCCCTCCGCGTCCCCGGTGAGCGCCACCACCACCCGCTCGCGCGTCGGCCAGGAGTCGGTGATGCCGCGGTCGGTGCGGTACCGGTCGAGCCCCTCCTCGACCCGGTCGGCGAGCCACAGCAGCGACAGCTCGCGCAGGGCCGTGAGGTTGCCCTCGCGGAAGTAGTTGGCCAGCGCCGCGTCGACCCGTTCGGCGGCGTACACGTTGCCGTGCGCGAGCCGCCGGCGCAGGGCCTGCGGCGACATGTCGACGAGCTCGATCTGGTCGGCCCGGCGCACCACGTCGTCGGGGACGGTCTCCTGCTGGCGCACCCCCGTGATCGACTCGACGACGTCGTTGAGCGACTCCAGGTGCTGGATGTTGACCGTGGAGATGACGTCGATCCCGGCCGCGACGATCTCCTCGACGTCCTCCCAGCGCTTGGCGTGCGGGCTCCCCGGCACGTTGGTGTGTGCGAGCTCGTCGACGAGCACGACCTGCGGCCGCCGGGCGAGGACGGCGCCGACGTCGAGCTCGCTGAGCACAGCACCGCGGTGCTCGACCGTGCGTCGCGGGACCTGCTCGAGCCCCTCCAGCAGCGCCGCGGTGTACGCCCGGCCGTGGCTCTCGCAGATGCCGATGACGACGTCGGTGCCGCGCCCGCGCCGCCGGTGTCCCTCGGAGAGCATGGCGACGGTCTTCCCGACGCCCGGTGCGGCGCCGAGGTAGACCCGCAGCACTCCCCTGCTCACCTGCTGATTCTCTCCAATGCGAGGTTCAGCTCGAGCACGTTGACCCGCGGCTCGCCGAGGAAGCCCAGCGTGCGGCCCTGCGTCTGCTGCTCGACCAGCTGCGCGACCGTGGCGTCGGGGAGCCCTCGCGCGGCGGCGACGCGGTGCACCTGCGCCGACGCGTTGGCCGGGGAGATGTGCGGGTCCAGCCCGCTGGCCGAGGCGGTGAGGGCGTCGGCAGGGGCGAGCGCGCCGTAGGCCGCGCGGTACGACGCTGCGCGGTCACGCACCGCCTTCACCTGCTGGGCCGAGGAGGCGGCGAGGTTCGAGCCGCCGCTGGTGCCACCGGCATACGCACTGGTCGAGGGACGGCCGGTGAACCAGCGGTCGCCTCGGAAGTCCTGCCCCAGCAGGCTGGAGCCGACGACGACCCCGTCGCGCCGGATTAGCGAGCCGTCCGCCTGGCCGGAGAGGCCGATCCTGCCGACGGCCCACACGGCGGCCGGGTAGAGGACCCCGAGCAGGACGGTGAGGACGAGCAGCATCCGGGCGGACGCGAGCAGCTGGCGAGTGGTCGAGGACATGGTCAGGCCAATCCGGGAAGGAGGGAGACGACCAGGTCGATCGCCTTGATGCCGACGAAGGGGACGACGACCCCACCCACGCCGTAGACGAGCAGGTTGCGTCGCAGCAGGGCCGCCGCACTGGCGGGGGTATAGCGAACTCCCCTGAGCGCCAAGGGGATCAGCGCGACGATCACCAGGGCGTTGAAGATCACCGCCGACAGCATGGCCGACTCCGGGGAGTGCAGCCGCATGACGTTGAGCGCGTCGAGGCCGGGGAACAGCCCCACGAACATCGCCGGGATGATCGCGAAGTACTTGGCGATGTCGTTGGCGATCGAGAACGTCGTCAGCGCGCCCCGGGTGATGAGCAGCTGCTTGCCGATCTCGACCACCTCGATCAGCTTGGTGGGGTCGGAGTCGAGGTCGACCATGTTGCCGGCCTCCTTGGCCGCGGCGGTGCCGGAGTTCATCGCGACGCCGACGTCGGCCTGGGCGAGCGCGGGCGCGTCGTTGGTGCCGTCGCCGGTCATCGCGACGAGCCGCCCACCCTCCTGCTCGGCCCGGATGAGGTGCATCTTGTCCTCGGGCGTGGCCTCGGCCAGGAAGTCGTCCACCCCTGCCTCGGCCGCGATCGACTTGGCCGTGAGCGCGTTGTCGCCGGTGATCATCACGGTGCGGATCCCCATGCGGCGCATGACCTCGAAGCGCTCGCGCATCCCCGGCTTGACGACGTCCTTGAGGTGCACCACGCCCAGCGCCACCGCTGGCTGCGACCCGTGCTGCCGGGCCACGACGAGCGGGGTGCCGCCGTCGCCGCTGATCGCGTCGACCACGACCTGCGCCTCGGCCGGCACGCCGCCGCCCGTCTCCTCGACCCAGGCCCGCACCGCCGACCCGGCGCCCTTGCGGATGCGGGTGCCGTCGGGCAGGTCCACCCCGGACATGCGTGTCATCGCACTGAACTCCACGAACTCGGCACCCTCGCGCCCCAGGACCGCGGCCGTCCGGTCGCCGTCGACGCCGTATGCCGTGTGGGCCAGCTCGACGATCGACTTCCCCTCCGGGGTGGCGTCGGCGAGCGAGGACAAGTGCGCGGCGTCGGCGAGGTCGTGCGCCGTGGTGCCGGCCAGGGGGCGCAGGTCGGTGG
This sequence comes from Phycicoccus ginsengisoli, assembly GCF_054779295.1. Classification (NCBI taxonomy): domain Bacteria; kingdom Bacillati; phylum Actinomycetota; class Actinomycetes; order Micrococcales; family Intrasporangiaceae; genus Phycicoccus; species Phycicoccus ginsengisoli. The sequence continues at coordinate 121,578 of NZ_BAAGYN010000010.1, read as the reverse complement.
CGCGGCGGTTGCCGAACGTGATGGTGCCGGTCTTGTCCAGCAGCAGGGTGGACACGTCACCGGCCGCCTCGACGGCGCGGCCCGACATGGCGAGCACGTTGCGCTGGACGAGCCGGTCCATGCCGGCGATGCCGATGGCCGACAGCAGCGCGCCGATGGTCGTGGGGATGAGGCACACCAGCAGCGCGACCAGGACGACGACCGGCTGGGCGCGGCCGGAGTAGGCCGCGAGCGGCTGGATCGCCATGACGGTGACGAGGAAGACGATCGTCAGGGTGGTGAGCAGGATCGTCAGCGCGATCTCGTTGGGGGTCTTCTGCCGCTCCGCGCCCTCCACCAGCGCGATCATCCGGTCGATGAAGCTCTCCCCCGGCCGGGTGGTGATCCGCACGACGACCTCGTCGGACAGGACGGTCGTCCCACCGGTGACGGCGCTGCGGTCGCCGCCGGACTCGCGGACCACGGGCGCGGACTCGCCCGTGATGGCGGACTCGTCCACCGTGGCCACGCCCTCGACGACCTCGCCGTCGCCCGGGACGACCTCGCCGGCGCCGACCAGCACGAGGTCGCCGATCCCGAGGTCGCTGCCGGGCACGGTCTCGACCGAGCCGTCCGGGCGGCGCCGGCGTGCGGTCGTCTCCTGCTTGGTGGCGCGCAGGCTCGCGGCCTGTGCCTTGCCCCGGCCCTCGGCGACGGCCTCCGCGGCATTCGCGAAGAGCACCGTGGCACACAGCCAGGCGGCGACGGACCACGCGAAGGTGCTGGGGTGCAGGGCGGCCAGGACGGTGGTGAGCACCGACCCCACCCAGACGACGAAGATCACGGGCGCGCGCCACAGGTGGCGGGGGTCGAGCTTGGCGAAGGCCTGCGCGGCCACGGTGGACAGGGGGACGGTCATGACAGGGCCTCCGCGACGGGACCGAGGGCGAGCGCCGGGAAGAACGTGAGCCCGGCGACGACGACGGCGATGCCGGACAGCAGCACGACGAACAGGGGGGTGTGGGTCGGCATGGTCCCGGCGGTGGCCGGTCGCGTGCGCTGCTCGACGAGCAGGCCGGCGAGCCGCAGCACGAGCAGCATCGGGAGGAACCGGCCGAGCAGCATGCAGGTCGCGAGCGTGAGGTTGTACCAGGGGGTGTCGGCCGTCAGGCCGGCGAACGCGCTGCCGTTGTTGTTGGCGGCCGACGCGTAGGCGTACAGCACCTCCGTCAGCCCGTGCGGGCCGGCGGCCAGCATCGTCGACCGTGGACCCGTCATGGCCAGCGACAGGCCGGCGAAGACGAGCACCAGCACCGGCATCACCAGCACGTAGAGCGCGGCGCAGGTCATCTCCCGCCGCCCGACGGTCTTGCCCAGGTACTCCGGGGTGCGGCCCACCATGAGCCCCGCGACGAACACGGCGATCAGGGCGAGCACGACGATGCCGTACAGGCCCGACCCCACGCCGCCGGGCGACACCTCGCCGAGCACCATGTTCGTGAGCACCACCCCGCCGCCGAGCGGGCTGTAGCTCTCGTGCATCGAGTTGACCGCGCCCGTCGAGGTGCTCGTCGTCGAGGCCGCGAAGAGGGTCGAGGCCCAGACCCCGAACCGCTGCTCCTTGCCCTCCATCGAGCCCGTCGCGGCGCTGCTCGCGTGCACCTCGGCCCACGTCGTCAGCGCGACACCCGCCCCCCAGAGGGTCGCGGCGAAGCCGCCCAGCGCCCAGCCCTGGCGGCGGTCGCCCACCATGAGGCCGTACGTGCGGGTGAGGGCGAACGGGATGACGAGGAGGAGGAACACCTCGAGCAGGTTGGTGAGCGGGTTCGGGTTCTCGAACGGGTGGGCCGAGTTCGCGTTGAAGAAGCCGCCACCGTTGGTGCCCAGCTCCTTGACCGCCTCCTGCGAGGCGACCAGGCCGCCGCGGACGACCTGCGCCACGCCGGACAGCCCGGTCACCGTCGTGGGCGCGGCGAGGTTCTGGACGACCCCACCGGCGAGCAGGACCACGGCCGCGACGAAGGCCCCCGGCAGGAGGACCCGGACGACCCCGCGCACCAGGTCCACCCAGAAGTTGCCCAGGTCGTGGCCGGACTGCCGCGCGAGTGCCCGGATGAGGGCGACGGCGACCGCGAGCCCCACCGCGGCCGAGACGAAGTTCTGCACGGTGAGCCCCACGGCCTGGACGAGCGGGGTCGCACCCACCTCACCGGCATACGACTGCCAGTTGGTGTTGGTGACGAACGAGACCGCGGTGTTCGCCGCGGTGGTCACGCCCATGCCGGCGGCTCCCTGGCGCAGCGGCAGGTGGGTCTGGGCGAGGACGAGCGCGAACAGGGCCGCGATGCCCACGACGGAGAACGCGACCACGCTCGTCGCGTACGCACGCCACCCCTGCTGGGAGTCCGGGTCGACCCGCACAAGGCGGTAGACCACCCGCTCGACCCGCCAGTGGTGTGTGTCCGTGAAGACGCGCGCCATCCAGGCCCCCAGCGGGTGGTAGGCCGCGGCGAGGAGCACGAGGAGCAGCGCGATGGTCAGCAGCCCGCTGACGGTCGCGGACATCAGAAGCGGTCCGGTCGGACGAGCGCGTAGACGAGGTACGCGAGGAGGGCGGTGCCGACGACCGCGGCCACGAGGTTCTCGATCACGGTGCCAGTCAACGACCGGGCCCCGGCGCCGCCGCGTCCCTTGACGGCGTGCTGACGGGCGTTGACGGCTTCTTGACGCGGGCCGGCGGCTGGCCGGCCCGGCGGGCCGGCGCGGCGGGCCTGCGCGTGGCATCAGGAAGGCGTCAAGACCCTTGACCCGCAACGGCGGACCGGCGCGTCATGGAGCTGTGCAGCTCGACGAGATCCTCACGAGGCGACGCTGGGTCGTCGCCACCGTCGCCCTGGTGGTGCCCTTCCTCGGGTGCGCCCTGCTGGCAGCCGCCGGCCGGCCCGTCCCCGACGCGAGCGCGGTCGTCGGGCTCGCCCTGCTCATCGTGGCTGCGTCGGCGACGGGGCTGCGCTCCGCGGGGCTGTGCGCCTCCGTCTCCAGCGCGGTCGGCTTCGACTACTTCCTGACCCGGCCCTACGAGAGCCTCGCGATCCACGACGCCGAGGACGTCCAGGTGGCCGTCCTGCTCCTGCTGGTCGGCCTCGCCGTGAACGAGCTGGCCCTGTGGGGCCAGCGCCAGCGCGCCGAGCTGGGCCGTGAGCGCGGCTACCTCGACGGGGTCATGGCGACGGCCGAGTCGGTCGCGGCCACGGATGGCGACCCCCTGCACGTCACCGCCGCGGTGGCGGCACGGATCCGCGACGTCCTGCGGGTGGACTCGTGCGAGTACCACGTGTCGGAGCACCTGCCGGGAGGGCCGGTGCTGGGCCGCGACGGCTCGGTGAGCCGGTCGGGCCTCGCCCTCGACGTCGACCGTGCCGGCCTGCCCGTCGACGAGGTGGTCCTGCTGCCCGTGCACGCGGGCGGGCGCCAGCGCGGCTACTTCGCCCTCACCGCCGCCTCACGCGTGTCCCGCCCGACGCCACAGCAGCGGAGGGTCGCCGTGCTGCTGGCCGACCAGCTCTCCGGGCTGCTCGCCGTCAGCCGCTGACGGCGGCCCGTCCGCGCAGCGTCAGCGCGGCAGTGACGGCGGCCAGCGAGGCGGTGACCGCCATGACCAGCGCCATCGGCACCGCCGAGCCGGAGCCCAGGAGGCCGATCAGCGGTGCGGCCGCGCCACCGATGACGAACTGGGCGGCCCCCAGCATCGCGGCCGCCGTGCCCGCCGCCTCGCCGTGCCGCGTCAGCGCCAGGGCGGGGGTGTGGGGCAGCGTCAGGCCACAGGCGAAGAGGAGGAACCACAGGGGCACCAGCACGCCCACGAGACCGCCCACCCCGGTCACGGCACCCGCCAGCAGGGCCAGGGCCGCGACGGTCGCGATGCCCACGCCGACCCGGACCAGCAGCTGCGGGTCGTACCGGCGCAGCAGGACGGGGTTGAGCTGCGAGCCCGTCAGGAAGCCGAGCGAGTTGAGGCCGAAGGCGAGCCCGAACTGCGCCACCGAGAGCCCGTAGATGTCCTGCAGGACGAACGACGAGCCGCCGATGTAGGAGAACAGGGTCGCGAACATCAGCCCGCTGATGAGCGTGAGCCCGACGAACGTCCGGTCCCGCAGCAGCGAGCCGTAGGTGCGCAGCACCGCGCGGGGCGCCAGCGGCCCACGCCGCTCCGGCGGCAGCGTCTCGCGCAGCGCCAGGGCCGCGATGGTGACGAGCACGACGCCCGCGATCGCGAGCAGCACGAACACCCCGCGCCACGACGTCCGCTGCAGGATGGCCCCGCCGAGCGTGGGCGCGAGCACCGGCGCGAGCCCCATGACCAGCATCAGCCGCGAGAGCATGGTCGCCGCGGCGTTCCCCTCGAACCGGTCGCGCACGATCGCCATGGACACGACGGCCACCGAGGCGTTGCCCAGCCCCTGCAGCACCCGCCCGACGGTGAGCAGCTGGATGGTGGGCGCGAAGGCGGAGAAGAGCGAGGCGGCGATGTGCAGCGCGATGCCGGCGATGAGCGGGCGACGCCGGCCCACGGCGTCCGACAGCGGCCCGATGAGCAGCTGCCCCAGGCCCATGCCGAGCAGGATGCCGGTGAGCGTGGCCTGGACCGCCGACTCGGACGCCGACAGGTCACGGGTGATCGACGGCAGCGCCGGCAGGTAGGTGTCGATGGTGAGCGGCCCGATGGCGATGAGCGCGCCGAGCACGAGCACGAAGCGCACGTATGCCGCGCCGGTGGGCGCCTCCTCGACGGCGCTCTCCGCCGTGCCGGCCGCAGCCGTGGCCGCGGTGGCGGCGGCGGTGGAGGCAGGAGGGGTCGGCTCGAGGGCGGCGGGGACGGCGACGGCCGGGGTGGTGGCGGTCTCGGGGGTCGAGGGGTCGAGGGCGGCGTCGGTCAGGGTCTCTGGCGCTGCGGTCACAGGGGGCGCAACAAGGGGTGCCCCTCGATCCATTCCGGAGCCGGCCTCCGTCTCACGCCGCGAGCAGGAAGTGCCAGCCCAGCCACCACCACACGAGGAGCAGGAGCAGCTGGCCGGCCCGGGTGCGTGCCGCACTGCGCACCACGTCCGGCACGGTCGTCACCAGGTCCGGCCGGCGCCGCGCCACCACGGCAGCGACGAGCAGGCCCACCAGCAGGATCCCGTACACCGCGACGGTCACCGCCCGGCTGCTCACCGCGACCCACCGGCGCGCTCGACCAGCACGCGCACGAGCCACCAGCCGGCCAGCACCCAGACGACCGCGACCACCGTCCTGCTCGGGTGGCCACCGAGCATCGGGTCCACGATCGCGCTGATGGTCGGGTGGTCCGGGTTGTCGGTCTGGGCGTCCGGCTGGGCGAGGAAGTTCGCGAGCTCCACCACGCTCCCGACGAGCAGGAGCGACACCCACACCCACGAGCGAGCCGCCGGCGTGGCCTCGAGGGCGGGCGCCCCGGCGCCAGCCCGCAGCACGAGGACGAGGGCGACCACCCCGGCCGCGGCCAGCGCGAGCTGCACGGTGACCGAGTCACGCGTCTGGGTGGCCACCGCGAGGCCGACGACCGAGGCCGCGCCCACCGCCGGCCACCGCGCGGAGAGCCACGACGGACCGCCACGGGTGGGCAGGTCCCGGCGCAGCAGCACGAGCATGAGCAGGCCCGTCCCGAGGAAGACGGCCACGTCGACGACGTTCTCCCGCACGACGTGGACCACGCCGGCGCACATGACGATCCCGAGCGCCGGACCGGGCCGTGCCCGGCGGTGCCCCGGTGGACGCTCAGTCCCGGCCGGTGAGCTCCCAGGCGTCCTGCGACTCCTCGACTTCCTCCACCCCGGCATACTGCGCCGCCACGGGGTCGTTCGCATAGCGCGGGTCGCCGCCCCCGGCATACGCCCGGGTGGGCACCTCGCCCGTCACCTCGGCGGCGTCCTGCTCTGCCGCAACGTCGAAGACGGGCTCGGGGTCCGGCACCTCGTCGCCGCGCATGAGCGCCAGCGTGGTCGGCAGGTCGTCGGGCTTCACGAGCACGTCGCGGGCCTTGGAGCCCTCGGACGGGCCCACGACGCCGCGCGACTCGAGCAGGTCCATGAGCCGGCCGGCCTTGGCGAACCCGACCCGCAGCTTGCGCTGGAGCATCGAGGTCGAGCCGAACTGCGTCGTGACGACCAGCTCGGTCGCCTGCAGCAGCAGGTCGAGGTCGTCGCCGATGTCGTCGTCGACCTGCTTCTTGGCCGCGACCACCGTGACGTCGTCGCGGTAGTTGGGCTTGAGCTGGTCGGTGACGTGCTTGACCACCTGCTGGATCTCGGACTCGGTGACCCACGCGCCCTGCACGCGCATCGGCTTGCTCGAACCCATCGGCAGGAACAGCGCGTCACCCTGGCCGATGAGCTTCTCGGCACCCGGCTGGTCGAGCACGACGCGGCTGTCGGCGAGGCTCGAGGTCGCGAAGGCCATCCGGCTCGGCACGTTGGCCTTGATGAGACCGGTGACGACGTCGACCGACGGGCGCTGGGTCGCGAGCACGAGGTGGATGCCGGCGGCCCGGGCGAGCTGGGTGATGCGGACGATCGACTCCTCGACGTCGCGCGGGGCGACCATCATGAGGTCGGCGAGCTCGTCGACGATGACCAGCAGGTAGGGGTACGGGTGGATGACGCGCTCGCTGCCCGGCAGCGGCTTGACCTTGCCGGCCTTGACGGCCTTGTTGAAGTCGTCGACGTGCTTGAACCCGAACTGCGCGAGGTCGTCGTACCGCGTGTCCATCTCGCGCACGACCCACTGCAGGGCCTCGGCGGCCTTCTTCGGGTTCGTGATGATCGGCGTGATGAGGTGCGGGATGCCCTCGTAGCCGTTGAGCTCGACCCGCTTGGGGTCGACGAGGACCATGCGGACCTCGTCCGGCGTGGAGCGCATGAGGATCGAGGTGATCATCGAGTTGACGAAGGACGACTTGCCGGCGCCGGTCGCCCCCGCGACGAGCAGGTGCGGCATCTTCGCCAGGTTGGCGACGACGTAGCCGCCCTCGACGTCCTTGCCGACGCCCATGACCATCGGGTGCTCGTTGCTGCGGGCCGCCTGGCTGCGCAGGACGTCGCCGAGGCTGACCTTCTCGCGGTCGGTGTTGGGGATCTCGATGCCGATCGCGGACTTGCCCGGGATCGGCGAGAGGATGCGCACGTCGGCCGAGGCGACGGCATACGCGATGTTCTTGGAGAGGGCCGTGACGCGCTCGACCTTGGTGCCGCGGCCGAGCTCGACCTCGTAGCGGGTGACGGTCGGGCCACGGGTGAAGCCGGTGACCTGGGCGTCGATGTCGAACTGCTCCATGACCTGGGTCAGGGCCTCGACGACCCGGTCGTTGGCGGCACTGCGGGTCTTGTGCGGCGAGCCGGGCTCGAGGATCGCGTTGTCGGGCAGCGTGTAGGTGACGTCGCCGGCCAGCGCGAGCTGCTCGACCCGCTGCGGCAGCGGCGTGGTCGGGGGCGCCTCCAGCGGCGCCTTGACCTCCACGGCCGGGCTCTGCGACGCGGCACCGGGCGTCCTGTCGCCGGCAGGCGGGAGGACGCCCGGCGCGGTGGGCCGCTTCTGGCCCGGGCGCAGGCGCTTGCCGTCCTTGTCCACGAGCGCGGCCTGCTCGAACGCCTCGTCGCCCACCAGCGGGCCCTCGGTCTCGGGCCGACGCGGGCGACGCGGCTTCTCGGCGACCGGCTCCGAGGCGGGCTCCTCGCGGTGCTCGCGGTGCAGCAGGTGGTCGCGCAGCTCGGCGAGCCGCTCGGGGATCAGGTGGACCGGGGTGGCAGTCATGACCAGCAGCCCGAAGAAGCCCAGCATGAGCAGGATCGGGACCGTGCCGTAGACGGAGACCGCGGCCTCGAGCGGGCTGGAGGCCAGGAAGCCGATGATGCCTCCGCCGTCGCGCATCGCGTCGGCGCCCTGGGGGGGCTCGGGTATGCCGGCCGCCACGTGCGTCAGGCCGGAGGCCGCGAAGGCGAGGGCGCCCAGGCCGATGCCGATGCGCGAGTTCGTCGCGTCCTCCTGCGGTGCCCGCAGGAGCCGGACGCCGAGGAAGAGCAGGGCCAGCGGCACGGCATACGCGACGCGGCCGAAGGTGCCCGCCACGACGGCGTGGATGACGTCTCCCACCGGCCCCTGGAAGGACCACCACTCACGGGCGGCGACGACGATGGCCAGGCCGAGCAGGAGGAAGCCGAACCCGTCGCGACGGTGCTCGGGCTCGAGGTCACGGGCGCTGGTCCCGACCCGGCGGACCGCGCCGCCGGCGACGTGCGCCATGCCCATCCAGGTGCCCCGCAGCGCCCGCAGCGGCAGCGGCAGGCCGCCGCCCTTGGCCCCCTTGGCCTTCCCGCGCGTGGCGGACGTGCGCGGCGCGGTCCCCCGGCGGTTCGCCGGACGGGTCGCGGTGCCACGGCCGCTCGAGGAGCGCGTGGAGGTGGACGGACGTGTCGCCATGGTCCGCAGGGTACGCGAACGCCACAAGCGACACACGCGTCACACGCCTCCCGCGAGTGAGACATTCCGCCTGCGGCCCTCCCCCGAACGGGTGAGCCGGCCGTCTCCACTTCGGTCCGCAGGTGGGTCCGGCCATTCCACCGGCGGCGGACCCGGTGCGACGCTAGGCCTTGCGTCTGGCGGGGCCTGCGCCGGCGAACCGACCACGAGTTCGTCGGCGCAGGGGTGCGCACGCACTCGCACGCAGGCGACACCGACCGACCAGCGGACGTCGCGTCTCGCATCGCGGGAAGGTCACCGCCGCGGTGGCCGGCCGCCGGCCGCCACCGCTACCGTCGACGCCAAGGTCATGAGTGTCAGCGTCAAGCCCCGGCTCGCTGACCAGCAACCCTCCTCCGCGGTGGGGTGCTCCGGGTGACGACCGGGCCGGCTGCGCCCGCTGCCGGCAAGCGCGGACCCTGCGAACGCCGGGTCCCCACCGGACCCAGGAGGCCCTCGCATGTCGATCGCGACCACCGACACCCACCGTGACGCGGACGCCGTCACCCGCCGCAGCGCGCCCCTCGCCCACGCCCGTGGCCAGCACCTCCGGCCGGTGCCGGACGTCCGCCCGGCGGGAGGTCGGCTGCTCGGGGAGGTGACCGCACTGCCGGCGGTGGTGTCGGAGCGGCTGCTCGTGCCGACGCTGACCGGTGTCGTCGACTACGCCAACTTCGACCACGCGGCCTCGACCCCGGCCCTGGTCAGCGTCAAGCAGGCCGTCGACACCGCCCTGCGGACCTACTCCTCGGTGCACCGGGGCAACGGCTGGGCCTCGCGCGTGACGTCCTCGTGGTACGAGCAGGCCCGGGCGGAGGTGGGGTCGTTCGTGGGGGCCCGCGACGGCGACGAGGTCGTCTTCACCCGCAACAGCACCGACTCCTTCAACCTCCTGGCACGCTCCCTGCCGCGGGACACCTCCGTCTTCGTCTTCGAGTCCGAGCACCACGCGGCCCTGCTGCCCTGGCCGGCCCGGCGCACGCACCGCCTGCCGGTGCCGGGCAGCGCCGCCGACGCCGCCGTGCTGCTGCGCGCAGCCCTGCGCGAGCACCCCGGCCGTCACCGGCTCGTCGTCCTCGCGGGGGCCTCGAACGTCACCGGCGAGGTCTGGCCGGTCGCCGAGCTGGTCCGGGTCGCCCGCCGGGCGGGCGCGCGCGTGGTCCTCGACGCCGCCCAGTACGCCCCGCACCGCTCCGTCGACCTGGCCAACCTCGACGTCGACTGGGTCGTCCTGTCGGGACACAAGCTGTACGCGCCCTTCGGGACCGGGGTGCTGGCCGGTCGCGCGGACTGGCTGGACGCGGCCGCCCCCTACCTCGCAGGCGGGGGCGCCACCAGGGCCGTCACCGAGCGCGGGGTGGTCTGGCAGGACGGCGCGGCCCGGCACGAGGCGGGGAGCCCGAACGTCATCGGGGCCGTCGCCCTGGCCGCTGCCTGTCACGCCCTGCGGACCCACCGCGAGGCCGTCGAGGCGCACGAGACGACACTCGGCCGACGGCTGCTCGAGGGCCTCGCGGCGATCGACGGCGTACAGACCTACTCCCTCTTCGGCCCGGACCACGACCGGGTCGCGGTGGCGACCTTCACCGTCGACGGCCTGGACCCCGCCCTGGTGTCCACGGCCCTGTCGGCCGAGCACGGCATCGGGGTGCGGGACGGCAAGTTCTGCGCCCACCTGTGCGTCGACGCCCTGCTCGACGACGTCGACGAGGACGCGCCGACGACCGCGGTGCGGGCGAGCGTCGGCCTCGCGACGACGGCCGCGCACGTCGAGCGGCTGCTCGCCGCCGTCGCTGACCTGGCCGCGAACGGTCCGGCCGCCGAGTACGTCCACGGCGCCTCGGGCTGGGCCCCCGTCGAGGACCCGCGCGCGCTCGACCTCGCCCGCCCCTGGTAGCCGCCCGCCGGCATACCCCCGGCGCCCCGCCGAGCACCCGCAAAACAACGGTTGCTCGACAACACGCGGGATGTTGAGGCGACCTATGTCGAGCAACCGTTGTTTTGCGGGCGCGGCGAGGCCGGGGAGCCGGGGCGGGTATGCCGGGTGCTCCCGTGGGTGCGCCTAGTGCGAGGGGGCGTCAGGCCTGGATGACGACCGGGATGATCATCGGGCGGCGGCGGATCTTGCCGCCGACCCAGCCGCCGACCGCACGACGCACGACCTGCTCGAGCTGGTAGGAGTCGGTCACGCCGTTGCCGGTCGCGTCCGCCAGCGCCTGCTCGATCTTGGGCCGCACCTGCTTGAAGATCTCGTCGTCCTCGGCGAAGCCGCGGGCCTGGATCTCCGGCCCCGCCGCGACCTTGCCCGTCGCGGCGTCCATCACGACGATCACCGAGATGAAGCCCTCGTCCCGCAGGATGCGCCGGTCCTTGAGCAGCGCCTCGTCGAACTCGCCCACCGACGAGCCGTCGACGTAGACGTAGCCGCACGGGACCGATCCCACGATCCGGGCCCGGCCGTCGACGAGGTCGACCACGACGCCGTCCTCGGCCACGACGATGTGGTCGCGGTCGACGCCGGTCTGCTCGGCGAGGGCGGCGTTGGCGACGAGGTGACGCCACTCGCCGTGCACCGGCATGACGTTGCGGGGCTTGACGATGTTGTAGCAGTAGAGCAGCTCACCGGCGCTGGCGTGGCCCGAGACGTGCACCTTGGCGTTGCCCTTGTGCACGACGTTCGCCCCGAGGCGCATGAGGCCGTTGATGACCCGGTAGACGGCGTTCTCGTTGCCCGGGATGAGCGACGACGCGAGGAGCACCGTGTCGCCGACGCCGACGTCGATCCGGTGGTCGCGGTTGGCCATGCGGGACAGGGCCGCCATCGGCTCCCCCTGCGACCCGGTGCAGACGAGCACCACCCGGTCGTCGGGCAGGTCGTTGAGCTTCTTGATGTCGACGAGCACGTTGTCGGGCACGTGCAGGTAGCCGAGGTCGGCGGCGATCCCCATGTTGCGGACCATCGAACGCCCGACCATCGCCACCTTGCGACCCGACTTCTCGGCCGCGTCGAGGACCTGCTGCACCCGGTGTACGTGCGAGGAGAAGCAGGCGACGATGATGCGGCGCTCCGCGTGCCGGAAGACCTTGTCGATCGCCGGGGCGATGTCGCGCTCGGGCGTCGTGAACCCGGGGACCTCGGCGTTGGTCGAGTCGGTCATGAACAGGTCGACGCCCTCCTCCCCCAGCCGGGCGAACGCCCGCAGGTCGGTGAGCCGTCGGTCCAGCGGCAGCTGGTCCATCTTGAAGTCGCCGGTGTGCAGGATGGTCCCGCCCGGGGTGCGCACGAAGACGGCGAGCGCGTCCGGGATCGAGTGGTTGACGGCCACGAACTCGCAGTCGAAGACCCCGAGCCGCTCGCGCATCCCCTCCTTGACGCCGAGCGTGTACGGCGTGATCCGGTGCTCCTTGAGCTTGGCCTCGACCAGCGCCAGCGTCAGCATCGAGCCGACCAGCGGGATGTCGGGCTTGCGCTTGAGCAGGTACGGGACCGCGCCGATGTGGTCCTCGTGGCCGTGGGTGAGCACGATCGCCTGGATGTCGTCGAGCCGGTCCTCGATGTACTCGAAGTCGGGCAGGATCAGGTCGACGCCCGGGTGGTGGTCCTCGGGGAACAGCACGCCGCAGTCGATGACGAGCAGCTGCCCGGCGTGCTCGATGACGGCCATGTTGCGTCCGACCTCACCGAGGCCACCGAGGGCCACGATGCGGACGCCGCCGGCGACGAGGGGGGCGGGGGTGGTCAGCTCGGGGTGGGGGTGGCTCACAGGAGACCCGACTCCTTGAGCCCGGCGCGCAGCGCCTCGAGGTGCTCGGGTGGCGACTCGACCAGTGGCAGCCGGACGGTGGCGTGCTCGATCACCCCGAGCTCCACCAGCGCGGCCTTGGCCATGATCGCGCCCTGCGAGGGCGTCATGATCGCCTCGACGGCGGGGATGAGGCGCGCGTGCACCGAGCGGGCCGCGGCGAGGTCTCCGGCGTCGACGGCGGCCAGCATCGCGGCATACTCGCGCCCGGCCACGTGGCCCACGACGCTGACGGTGCCGACCGCACCCAGGGCCAGCCACGGCAGCGTGGTGGCGTCGTCGCCGGAGAAGTAGAGCAGGTCGGTGGCGGCGAGGACCTTGCTCGTCGCGAAGGCGTTGCCCTTGGCGTCCTTGACGGCGCGGATCGTCGGCACCTGGGCCAGCTCGAGGAGCGTGGCGGTCTCGAACGGGGTGGCCGTGCGTCCGGGGATGTCGTAGAGCATCACCGGCAGCTCGGTGGCGGCGGCGACGGCCTTGCAGTGCGCGACGAGGCCGGCCTGGGTGGGCTTGTTGTAGTAGGGGCTCACGAGGAGCAGGCCGGTCGCTCCGGCCTCCCGGGCGCGGGGCGCCATCTCCACACTGTGGGCGGTGTTGTTCGACCCGACCCCGGCGACGACCTGGGCGCGGTCCCCCACCGTCTCGGCGACGATCCGCACGACGGCGATGCTCTCCTCGTCGGTCAGCGTGGCCGACTCCCCCGTCGTGCCGTTGACGACGATGCCGTCGTGACCGGTGTCGACGAGGTGGGTCGCGACCCGGCGGGCGCCCTCCTCGTCGAGGCTGCCGTCCGGGCGCATCGGGGTGACCATGGCCGTCAGGAGGCGGCCGAACGGGCTCTGCGTACTCATGCCTGCAGGCTATCGCCCCGCCGGGGCCGCCCGGTCCCCGCGCCGTGGCCGGGGACACGAGATCGGCCGGATCCGGGCGCCCGTTGGCGCTCTCCCCGCGGTGTTAGCGTTCCTCCGTGCAGCAGTACCTCGACCTCCTCGACCACGTCCTCACCACCGGCGTGGACAAGTCCGACCGCACCGGCACGGGCACGCGCTCGGTCTTCGGCTACCAGATGCGGTTCGACCTGGCCGAGGGCTTCCCGGTCCTGACCACCAAGAAACTGCACCTCAAGTCGATCATCGGCGAGCTCATCTGGTTCCTGCGCGGCGACTCCAACGTGCGCTGGCTGCAGGAGCGCGGCATCACGATCTGGGACGAGTGGGCCGACGAGAACGGCGACCTCGGGCCCGTCTACGGCTACCAGTGGCGGTCCTGGCCCACCCCCGACGGCCGGCATGTCGACCAGATCGCCAAGGTGATCGAGTCGATCCGCACGAACCCCGACAGCCGGCGTCACATCGTGAGCGCCTGGAACGTCGCCGACGTCGACGACATGGCGCTGCCGCCGTGCCACACGATGTTCCAGTTCTACGTCACCCCGGCGACCGAGGGCCGCCGCGCCCGGCTGTCGTGCCAGCTCTACCAGCGCTCGGCCGACGTCTTCCTCGGCGTCCCGTTCAACATCGCGTCCTACGCCCTGCTCACGATGGTGATCGCGCAGCTCACCGACCTCGAGCCGGGCGAGTTCGTGCACACCCTCGGCGACGCCCACCTGTACTCCAACCACGTCGAGCAGGCGCGGCTCCAGCTGACCCGCGAGCCGCTCCCCCTGCCGACCATGCGGATCACCCCGCACCCCTCGATCGACGACTACGACCTCGGCGACTTCGAGCTCGTGGGCTACGAGGCGCACCCCTCGATCAAGGCACCGATCGCCGTATGACCCGGGTCACCCTGCTCGCCGCCGTCGGCCGCAACCTCGTGATCGGGCGCGAAGGCCGGATGCCTTGGCACCTGCCGGCGGACCTGCGGCACTTCAAGGCCACCACCATGGGGCACCCGATGGTGATGGGGCGCAAGACCTTCGACTCGATCGGGCGCGCGTTGCCCGGCCGCCGCACCATCGTGGTCACCCGCCAGCAGGGGTGGTCCCACCCGGACGTCGAGACCGCCCACTCGCTCGCCGACGCGCTCGCCCTGGCCGGGCCGGCCGACGAGGTGTTCGTCGTGGGAGGCGGGCAGGTGTACGCCGAGGCGATGCCGTTCGCCCAGCGGATGATCCTGTCCGAGGTCCCGGACTCCCCCGAGGGCGATGCCTGGTTCCCCGAGTGGGTCACGTCCGACTGGCGCGAGGTGAGCCGCGAGCACGAGGACGGCTTCGACATCGCCACCTACGAACGGGCCTGAGGAAGCCTCGGCCTGGGAGGATGGGGGCCATGGCCCACGACCACTCGCACCCGCCCGGACCGCTCGCCGACGCGAGCGTGCGCACCGCCCGGGAGAGCGACGCACCCGCCGTCGGGCTCGTGCAGGCCACCGTCTTCCGCGAGGCGTATGCCGGGGTGCTGCCGGCCGAGGTCGTCGACGGCTTCCAGCCGCAGGCCTTCGCCAGCGCCTGGCGGCACTCGCTGGCCGCGCCGCCCGCCGGCGTCTACCGGCTGCTCGTCGCGTGTGCCGGAGACCAGGTGGTCGGCTTCGCCTCGATCGGCCCGAGCCAGGACCCCGACGCCTCCCCCGAGACCGGTGAGCTCAGCGTCCTGGGGGTCCACCCGCAGGCCCGGCGCAGCGGCCACGGATCGCGCCTGCTGAACGCGGCGGTCGACACCCTGCGGGGCGCCGGGGCAGAGGCCCTGAGCACGTGGGTGCTGGCCACCGACGAGCCCACGCGCGCGTTCCTGGTCGCCTCGGGCCTGCACCCGGACGGCGCCTTCCGGGACCGCGTCGTCTCCGCCGAGGGCGCCACGGCGCGCGAGGTGCGGCTCGTCGCCGACATCACGCCACCGCCACCCGCATGAGCGGTGCCGCACCAGCCGCCGGGCGCCGCCATGAGGTGCTGCGGCAGGCGGTGTCGGTCTCGGTGGCCACCGGGGCGTACGGCATCAGCTTCGGCGCGCTGTCGGTGGCCGCGGGACTCGGCATCTGGCAGACCCAGGTGCTCTCGCTGCTCATGTTCACGGGCGGGTCGCAGTTCGCCTTCGTCGGCATCCTCGCGAGTGCGCCGACCGGTGGCGTCGCAGCAGTCGCCACGGCCACGCTGCTGGGCATCCGCAACGGGCTCTACGGCCTGCAGGTGTCGCAGCTGCTGGGGGCACGCGGCCCACGTCGCCTGCTGGCCGCCCACCTCACCATCGACGAGTCGACCGCCGTCGGGGTCGGGCAGCCGGACGCCGACGCCGGACGGCTGGGGTTCTGGGCCACCGGAGCCGGGGTGTTCGTCTGTTGGAACGCCATGACCCTGGTCGGGGCCGTCGTCGGCGACCGGCTCGGGGACCCGCGCACCTACGGCCTGGACGCTGCGGCCGCCGCCGCCTTCTGCGCCCTGTTGTGGCCGCGGCTGAAGTCATGGGACGCGTTCGCGATCGCTGCCCTGGCCGCGCTCGTCGCGGTGCTCGTGGCCCCGCACGCCCCGGCCGGGGTGCCGGTCCTCGTCGCCGCCCTCACCGCCCTGCTCGCCGGCGCCTGGCGCCGGGCCCACCAGGACCCGCGGCCGCCGCACCACTGGGCCGGCGAGGAGGCGGCGCCGTGAGCCTGTGGGGCGCCGTCCTGCTCGGGTGCGCGCTGGCATACCTGCTCAAGCTCCTCGGCCACGTCGTGCCGGTGCGCTGGCTCGAGGGCCGGCGGACCGCCCGGGTCACCTCCGCCCTGCCCGTGGCCCTGCTGGCCGCGCTGGTCGCGGTGCAGACATTCACCGGGCCGGGCGGCGGCCTGGTCCTCGACGCGCGCGCCGCGGCAGTCGGCGTCGCGATCCTGGCGCTCCTGGCGCGGGCGCCCTTCCTCGTCGTCGTGGTGCTGGCGGCACTCACCGCGGCGCTGCTGCGCCTGGCCGGGATGGCCTGACCGGACGGGGCCGCTGGGCGGTTCGTGCCGGTTAGGCCACGAACCGTCCCCGGATCGACGGCGTCCGGGCCGTACGCACCGCTTCCGCCACGAATCGCCCCCGACCCCACCCGGTCCCGACCGAACGGGCGGGTCGGACGGCCCTCACGGCGTGGAGCGGACCGCCCTCAGCGCCACTCGAGCGCGTCCTCGACGAACCGGTCCCCCGTCTGGACCGGCACCACGCAGAAGAGCAGGTCGCCCGGGTCGGCCATCACCACGTAGCCCTCGTGCCGCTGGACCACCCGCGCACCGAGGGCCTCGAGCCGCGCCACCTCGGCCGGGACGTCGTCGGTCTCGATGTCGAGGTGGATCCGGGACGGGCCCTGCTGCAGGCGCTGGGTCTCAAGGCTCAACGTGCCGACCTCTCCCACCGAGGCGTACTCGCCGTCGGGGCGGGGCAGCACGCCCTGGACCCCCGCCCAGAACCTGGTCCCGGCGTCGTAGTGCTCGGGGTCGTGGTCGATCAGGACGAGGCCGATGCGCGAGCGGTGCATGCCAGCCACCGTATGCCGCGACGGCACCTGCGCGCGCCCCCTCGACGCCCGCGCCCGAGGGCTGACCCGCCTGCCGTCGCCCGCGTCAGGGGCGCTGGGCCCGCCAGGCCCGCACGGCCGCCCGGTAGTGCCGCTGCTCCCCCGCCCGGTCCTTGCCGACCCGGCACTCCTCCGCGCGCTCGAGCTCCTGCACCACCTGCGGCGTGGCGTTCCCGGCGTGCGCCTCGGCCAGCATCCGCGACCCGTCCCGGGCCAGCCGCACGAGCGGCACCATGGCCAGCAGGGCCACCACGGGCACGAGGACGACCGCCAGCCCCAGCAGCACCGGCACGAGCCGGCCGTCGCCGATGAGCGCGAACCCGCGCCAGCCGATGGTCGCGCAGTAGAAGACGAGGACGACCAGCAGGACGACCGCGGTGACCCGCTCGCGCACTCAGTCCCCCAGGCCGAGGTAGTGCTCGAGGCCCACGGTGAGCCCGGGGTGCGCGGCGACGGCGCGCACCCCCGCGAGGACTCCCGGCATGAACGACTCGCGGTCGAAGGAGTCGTGCCGGATCGTGAGGAGCTCGCCGGGGCCGCCGAGCAGCACCTCCTGGTGCGCGACGAGCCCACGCAGACGCACGGAGTGCACCGGTATGCCGTCGACGCGCGCCCCCCTCGCACCGTCCGGGTCGTGCGTGGTGGCGTCCGGCACGTCCCCGAGGCCGGCCTCCCGGCGCGCCTCGGCGATCATGCGGGCGGTGCGAGCCGCGGTCCCGGAGGGGGCGTCGACCTTGGCCGGGTGGTGCAGCTCGACGACCTCGACCGACTCGAAGAACCGCGCCGCCTGCGCCGCGAACCGCATCATGAGGATCGCGCCGATGGCGAAGTTGGGGGCGATGAGCACTCCCACGCCGGGGTGGTCGGCGAGCTGCTCCCGCAGCGTGGCCAGCCGCTCGTCGTCCCAGCCGGTGGTGCCGACGACGACGTGCACGTCGCGCTCGACGCAGTGGGCGACCACGTCCGGCGAGGAGTCGGGCACGGTCAGGTCGACGACGACCTGCGCGCCGCCCAGGTCGCCGAGCTCGTCGCCCCGGCCGTAGCGACCCACGAGCTCGAGGTCGCCGGCGGCCTCGACCGCCCGGCAGGCCTGCTTCCCCATTCGGCCGTTGGCACCGACCACCGCCACCCGGGTCGTGCCGCCCTGCGTCGTCTCGCTCACCGGCCCAGCCTAACGACGCGCGCCGAGCCCGGACGGTGCGGCCCGGAGTCACGGGGGACGCCGGCTGCGGCCCCACACGATGGACGGGCCCGCCCCCACCGTGGGGACGGGCCCGCCGTACCGCGCACGCGGCGTACCGCTCGCCAGGTCACGAACGGCTCTCGCTACTTCACGAAGGCCTTGAGGCCCAGCACGACCGGGTCGTGGTCCGAGGACCGGTAGGGGCTCGCGTCGTGGAAGTCGGTCGCGTGGTAGTTGAACCGGCTGTACTCCAGGGCCACCGACTCACCGGAGTTGATGTTCCAGTGGTCCGCGCCCGTCGACATCCTCAGGCCGTAGTCGTTGACGAGGATGTGGTCCAGCGAACCGGACAGGCCGCTGAAGGAGTACGAGTAGCTGCCCGGGTCGAAGGTCGAGCCGACGTCGGTGTAGCCGGCCCTGTACAGCACGTCCAGCGGGTCCTCCTTGGTGTAGGAGTTGTAGTCGCCGGCCATGACGACGGCCTTGGCGCCGTACTCGGCCGCCACGCCGGGGACCCAGTCGCGCAGGGCCTGCGCCTGCAGGATGCGGCTGGTGACCGAGGAGCCCTGCCCGTCGCCCGTGTCCTCGTCCCCGGGGAACGGGCCGGGCGAGCCCTTGGACTTGAAGTGGTTGACGACGAACAGGAACTTGTCACCCTTGCCGTACTTCGCCTTGAAGGTCTGGGCGATCGGCTCGCGGGCGTTGACGAACGCCTGGCCCGTGCCGCTCTGGTCGCCCAGCGCCCGGGACCGGTCGACCCGCATCACGGAGGCCGGCTTGTAGATCATGGCCGAGGTGATGACGTCCTGCTGGTCCAGGGGCGGCAGGTCCGTCGAGGACGGCACGAACGCCCAGGTGCCGGCGCCGGCCTTGGCGTTCAGGCTGCCCACGAGGGAGGCGAGCGCCGCGTCCCGGTCGTGGCCGAACTGCGCCGAGTTCTCGATCTCCATCAGCCCCACGACGTCGGCGTCGAGCGCGTTGATGGCCGACACCTCCTTCTCGGTCTGACGGGCGAGGTCCGCGCTGTCCCAGGCGCCGCGCTGGTCGCAGCCCGTGCGCACGCTGTCACCGTTGTCGTCCCGGTCGTAGTACGCCTGGCAGCTGGGGTCCTGGTCGCCGAGGTCGGTGAAGTAGTTCAGCACGTTGAACGAGGCGACCTTGAGGTCGGCCGTCCCCCGCTGGTTGATGTCCCCGGCGTCCGGGGCCGCGGTGCGTGTGGCGGCGAAGGACGCCGGCGAGGCCGCGTTGTCCGGGCCGACGACCTGCTCGGTCGGCTGGAACCGCCACAGGTCGTACCGGTAGTCGACGACCACCGGCTTGGTGAAGGTGGCGAGGGCGCCGACCCGCACCGGCTTCGTCGTGGAGACGTAGGCCGGGGTGAGGTCGCCGTTGAGCAGGCACGGGACCGGGCGGGTGTGGCAGTCCGAGACCTTGTAGCTGCTCGCCGTGAAGTTGCTCGACGAGCCGTCGTCCAGGGTCACCTTGCGCTCGGCGTTGTCCGCGACCACCGCTGCGGCCTCGGGGCTGCCGGGCGCGGCCACCTCGGTGTTCTGCAGGAGCGGGTGGTCGCCGACGGCCAGGCCCACCTCGCCGTACTGGTTGGTGCTGTACGTGTTGGTGACGGTGTAGTCGCCCGTGGGCTGGAACAGCATGCCCTCGAGGGACTCCCGGGCGGCGTCGGTCTTCGGCCACGGCACGGTCAGGGGCTGGACCGGGCTGAACTCCCGTCCCGCGTCGACGATGTCGGCGGCTGCCGCGGCGACCTCGGTGTGGCCGCTGAACTCGCTGACCTTCCCGGTCACCTGCACGTAGTTGCCGACGACCGCGTCGGCGTCCAGCGGTGTGCTGAAGCCGGACTGGAAGACGAAGACGCCGTCGGAGGCGCCGCTCGGGTCCGGCTCAGGACCGGTGCCCTGCGTCTGCAGGAAGAACCCGTGGAAGCCGCCCGTCGGGTAGGCCGCGGTGACCACGCCCTTGAGGATGACGTTCTGGCCCACCAGGGGTGACGTGTCGCCCGTGCCCTGCACCTCGGCGATGGTCTTCTCCACCGGCGTGCCGGGCGGCGGCGTCCCCCCGGCTCCTGGCGTGGGTGTACCCGCCTTGAAGTCGGCGGCGTTGTCGGCCGTGTTGGTGCTGGTGGCGTTGCGGGAGACCGAGGTCGCGTTGGAGGTGCCCGGCGCTGCGCCGGAACCCGCCCAGTCGCTCGCCGAGCCCCAGCCGACGAAGTCGACCACCTGGGGCAGGTTCGAGCAGGAGCCGGCCCCCTTGGCCGGTGCGCAGACGGTGGACGTCAGCAGGGTCTGGGTGCTGACGAGGGCGACCTTGCCGGTGCTCCCGCTCATCGCGATCGAGCCGTTGACGTCCGGGGTGATCCCGGGGAGCGTCTGGTCTGCCCCGTAGGCCTCGCCGACCAGGAGGCGACCGCCCGCCGGGATGGTGTCGGTGTCGCTGAAGTCGGTCTTGCCGGAGAACGAGCCGCTCGCCGAGGCGTACTGGACGGACCAGCCCTTCAGCGAGACGGGCGCCGAGGTCTTGTTGACCAGCTCGATGAAGTCACGGTTGAAGGCGGCTCCTCCGTTGCCGCCACCTCCGTAGACCTCGTTGACGACGACGGCCGCCGACGGGGACGGCGCCGCCTGGGCGCTCGTCCCGGCCGTCGTCACGACCCCTGCGGCGAGGGCTGCTGCCCCCACCGCTCCCCACACTTGCCTGCGATGTACGCGCACAGCACTCCTCCAGAAGCCCACACGGACGGCCGAGGACGGTGGTCCGGGCCGGAAGGGGCATCGAACCACGCGGACGGCGAACGCGGAACGTCCGGGAAGAGGAGGAAAGGTAAAGGTCAGGTCAGGTTTTCGAGCGCGACCGCCGGGTCCGCGAGGCGGTCGGGGTCCACGGCCTTCCTCGAACGGATCAGCGCCTCCACCGCGTCGCCGACGTCCCACACGTTGACGTTCATCCCGGCGGTGACCACGCCGTCGTGGAGCCAGAAGGCGAGGAACTCCCGCCCCGGCAGGTCGCCCCGCACCACCACGTCGTCGCCCGGGTCCCCCAGCCCCCGGTACTCCAGACCGAGGTCGTACTGGTCGCTGAAGAAGAACGGCAGCTCGGGCTCGGGGCCGTCCTGGTCGAGCATCGCGGCGACGACGACCTGGGGCTGGTTGAGCGCGTTCGCCCAGTGCTCGACCCGCACGCGCCGGCCGAGGAACGGGTGCTCGACGTTGGCGACGTCACCGACGACGAAGATGTCCGGGTCGCTCGTGCGTCCCACCGCGTCGGCCGTGACGCCGTTGTCCACGGCGAGGCCGGCCTGCTGCGCGAGCCCGACGTTCGGGGCCGCGCCCACCCCGACGACCACCACGTCCGCGTCGACGACGCTGCCGTCGCCGAGCCGCACGCCGCTCACGCGTCCGCCGTCGCCGAGGATCGCGTCGACGGTGACGCCGGTGCGCAGGTCGACACCGTGGTCGCGGTGCAGGTCGGCGAAGACGTGGGCGATGCGCTGGCC
Organism: Phycicoccus ginsengisoli; assembly: GCF_054779295.1. NCBI lineage: Bacteria > Bacillati > Actinomycetota > Actinomycetes > Micrococcales > Intrasporangiaceae > Phycicoccus > Phycicoccus ginsengisoli. The sequence continues at coordinate 100,110 of NZ_BAAGYN010000010.1, read as the reverse complement.
CAGCACCCGCACGAGCGGCAGGTCCAGCGCCTCCAGGACGGTCACCTCCGCCCCGGCCTCCCGGGCCGCCGAGGCGACCTCGAGCCCGATCCAGCCGCCGCCGACGAGCACGACCCGGCGGCCCTGCCTGAGCTCGGCGCGCAGCCGGTCACTGTCCTCGATGGTGCGCAGGGTGAGGACTCCGTCGAGGTCGACCCCGGGCAGGTCGAGGTGGCGCGGGCTGCTGCCGGTGGCGAGCAGGAGCCGCTCGTACCCGAGCCGCTCGCCCCCGTCGAGCTCGACCTCGTGGGCGTCGCGGTCGATCGCGCTCACCCGGGTGCCGGTGCGCACCTGCACGTCGTGACCGGCATACCAGTCCTCGTCGTGGACGAACGCGTCGTCGAGGCCCTCACCGGTCTTGAGGTAGTCCTTGGACAGCGGCGGCCGCTCGTAGGGCAGGTGCGGCTCACCGGCGATGAGCACGACCCGACCCTCGAAGCCGCGCCCGCGCAGCTCCTCCACCGACTTGGCGCCTGCGAGGCCGCCACCCACCACCACGAACGTCCTGTCGTCAGCCATGGGCCCATCCTTGGGGTCGAGCGCGCTCTCGGCAACGGGGAGACCACCCGACATGCCAGCGGGCCGGCACACCATGTGGTGTGCCGGCCCGCTGGTCGGATGGTGCGGGGGTCAGCCCGCGGCGTCCTCCGAGGTCGCGGGGGCCGCTGCCGGCTCCTCGCCACCCTCGGCGGAGTCGCCACGACCGCGACGACGGCGGTTGCGGCTGCGGCCGCCCTCGCGACGCTCACCACGGTCCTCGGAACGACCCTCGCCGCCCTCGGCGTCGGACTCGTCGTCGGAACCAGCGTCGGACCCTGCGTGGGACGCAGCGGCGGCCTCGGAGGCGGCGCTGTCGGACGCGGCACCGTCGGAGGCCACACCATCGGACGCAGCGGCAGCGTCGCCGCCCTGGCCCTCGGGGAGCACCGCAGCCAGCGAGAGCTTGCCGCGCGGGTCGATCTCCTTGAGCTCGACCTGGACCTTCTGGCCGACGGCCAGGACGTCCTCGACGGCGTCGATCCGCTTGCCACCGACGAGCTTGCGCACCTCGGAGATGTGCAGCAGGCCGTCCTTGCCGGGCAGCAGGGAGATGAACGCACCGAAGGTCGTCGTCTTGACGACCGTCCCGAGGAAGCGCTCGCCGATCTCCGGCATCTGCGGGTTCGCGATGGCGTTGACCATGGCGCGAGCCGCCTCCGCCGACGGACCGTCGGTGGCGCCGATGTAGACCGTGCCGTCGTCCTCGATCGAGATGTCGGCGCCGGTCTCGTCCTGGATCTGGTTGATCATCTTGCCCTTCGGCCCGATGACCTCGCCGATCTTGTCGACCGGGACCTGCACGCTGATGACGCGAGGAGCGAAGGGGCTCATCTCGTCGGGCGTGTCGATGGCCTCGTTCATGACGTCGAGGATGTGCAGGCGGGCGTCGCGGGCCTGGGTCAGCGCGCCGCCCAGCACCGAGGCGGGGATGCCGTCGAGCTTGGTGTCGAGCTGGATGGCCGTGACGAACTCGCGGGTGCCGGCGACCTTGAAGTCCATGTCGCCGAACGCGTCCTCGGCGCCGAGGATGTCGGTGAGCGCGGCGTACTGCGTCTCACCGTCGACCTCCTCGGAGATCAGGCCCATCGCGATGCCGGCGACCGGGGCGCGCAGCGGCACACCGGCGTTGAGCAGCGACAGGGTGGAGGCGCAGACCGAGCCCATGGACGTCGAGCCGTTGGAGCCGAGGGCCTCGGACACCTGGCGGATCGCGTAGGGGAACTCTTCGCGCGTCGGCAGCACGGGCATGAGCGCCCGCTCGGCGAGCGCGCCGTGGCCGATCTCGCGGCGCTTGGGCGAGCCCACGCGACCGGTCTCACCGGTGGAGAACGGCGGGAAGTTGTAGTTGTGCATGTAGCGCTTGCGCGTCACCGGGGAGAGGGTGTCGAGCTGCTGCTCCATGCGCAGCATGTTCAGCGTGGTGACACCCATGATCTGGGTCTCGCCGCGCTCGAACAGCGCCGAGCCGTGCACGCGCGGCAGGACCTCGACCTCGGCGCCGAGGGCGCGGATGTCGGCGAGGCCACGGCCGTCGATGCGGACCTTGTCGCGCAGGATGCGCTGGCGGATGAGCTTCTTCTGCACGGAGCGGTAGGCCGCGGAGACTTCCTTCTCCCTGCCCTCGAACTCCTTGCCCTCACCGGCGAGGGACCCCTTGACGGCGTCCTTGATCTCGTCGATGCGCTCCTCGCGCTCCTGCTTGCCGGCGATGGTGAGCGCCTGCGCCAGGTCGGCGGAGGTGGCGGCCTCGACCGCGGCGTACACGTCGTCCTCGTAGTCGAGGAAGATCGGGAACTCCTGGACGGGCTTGGCAGCCTTGCTCGCCAGCTCGGCCTGCGCCTCGCAGAGGACCTTGATGAACTTCTTGGCGGCCTCGAGGCCCTCGGCCACGACCTCCTCGGTCGGAGCCTGCTTGCCCTCGTTCTTCACGAGGTCCCAGGTCGACTCGGTGGACTCGGCCTCGACCATCATGATGGCGACGTCGCCATCGTGGGTCATCCGGCCGGCGACGACCATGTCGAAGGTCGAGCGCTCGATGTCGCTGAAGTTCGGGAACGCGACCCACTGGCCGTCGATGAGGCTGACCCGGACACCACCGACCGGGCCGCTGAACGGCAGGCCCGAGATCTGGGTCGAGGCGCTGGCCGCGTTGATGGCGAGCACGTCGTACTGGTGGTCGGGGTTGAGCGCCAGGACCGTGATGACGACCTGGACCTCGTTGCGCAGGCCCTTGGTGAAGGTCGGGCGCAGCGGCCGGTCGATCAGGCGGCAGGTGAGGATGGCGTCGGTCGACGGGCGACCCTCACGACGGAAGAACGAGCCGGGGATCTTGCCCGCGGCGTACATCCGCTCCTCGACGTCGACGGTCAGGGGGAAGAAGTCGAAACCCTCGCGCGGGTGCTTCCCGGCGGTGGTGGTGGAGAGGAGCATCGTGTCCTCGTCCAGGTACGCGGCGACGGCGCCGCCGGCCTGCTTGGCCAGTCGTCCGGTCTCGAACCGGACCGTGCGGGTGCCGAACTTGCCGTTGTCGATCGTGGCTTCGGCGACAGTGATCTCTGGACCCTCCATGGGCCCTCCGTTCTGTTCTCTCAACGAACCTCGCGCATCGTCGTTGTGCGCGGGCTTCCTTCTGTGGTTCCCGTATTCAGTTGTCCATGCGAAAAGGACGGCCCCCGTGCGGAGGCCGTCCCAGTCGGATGCTTATCGGCGCAGGCCGAGGCGCTTGATCAGCGAGCGGTAGCGCTCGATGTCGACGCTCTCCAGGTAACGCAGGAGGCGGCGGCGACGGCCCACGAGGAGGAGGAGCCCGCGGCGGCTGTGGTGGTCGTGCTTGTGCGTCCGCGAGTGCTCGGTGAGGTCTTTGATGCGCTGCGTGAGCAGGGCGATCTGGACCTCCGGCGAGCCGGTGTCGCCCTCGGCGGTGGCGTACTCGGCCATGATCTTCTTCTTGACGTCGGCTTCCAACGACATGGGGCGACACTCTCCTTCTCAGGGTTGTTGCGCGGTGCGCCGGGGCTTGATCCACCGGGCTCTCTCGATCCGCGGCCGTTCTACGGCAGTGCTCAGGCTACCAGCGGGCCGATGGGGTCCCTAATCGGTGAGGTCCACGCGCCGAGCCGCCCCGCGCGCCTGGTCCCAGCCGTCGGGGGTCGGGTCGGTGGCCCTGGCCACGTCCGCGGGGACGCCCAGCTCGCGCACGAACGCCTCTCGCCGGGCCCAGTATGCCGGCTGGCGCCCGTAGCGCCGGTCGAGCCGGCGGAGCTCGACCTCACCGGCCGTGACGTGCCGCCCCGGGGTCCGGCCCAGGCGCTCGCGCCGCACGTCGCGCGCCCGGCGCCACTCGAACCCCGCCTTGCGCCGGGCAGTCGGGCGGTCGTAACGGGGGCGGCTCACGTAGGGGTCGACCTCGTCGGGGTGGGCAGCGTCGAGGTGTGCCGGGAACCGGCGGCCGGCGTTGTCCCGGGCGGCCCTGCTGTCGAAGGGCAGCATCTCGTTCCCCTCCGCGTCGAGGACCGCAAGGCGCAGGCCTGCGGCGTCGAGCAGGCGCACCAGGCTCGCCACCTGGAGTGAGCGCGCTCCCGACTCGGCCGCAGCGACGGTGGACTGGGGGATGCCGGTGAGGGCCGCGAGGTCTCGCTGGCTGAGGTCGGCCCGGCGACGGGCCGTCGCCACCGTCCCCGAGAGGTCGAAGTCGCTCATGGTTCCCCCTGCGTCCTGTTTCGCTGCGTCGTCACGGGGGCGCTCCCCCGCGTCGACGACACTGTGGCAGGGGGCTCGGACAGCCGGTCGGCGGTGGGGCGCGCAGGGTCGGCGCCGGCACGAGGGACCTGAGGTGCTTCGCTGCTGCTACGTCACTGACCACAGTGCGGATCAGGGACGTAGCAGGTGACACATCGATCCGGATCCGTGCTACGTCACTGACCACAGTGCGGATCAGGGACGTAGCACGCGCAACACCCGTCGGCAGGTGGGTTTGGCCGCCCGCAGGCCCAGGGGTGGCCCACCGTCAGGTCGGGGTCGGGTCAGGGCGCGGGCAGTGCGCCGGTGAGGGTGGCGTGCAGGTCCGCAGGGAGCTGCACGCCGAGGCCGCGGGCCGCGAGCCAGGCCGCGCCCCCGACACCCGAGCCGCAGCGAGTCATCCGGGCGCCCGGCCACCGCTCGGCAATCCTGTCCTCCACGAGCGAGTGCAGGCGCGGCGTGCCGAGCATGCCGCCCCCGAGCACGACGACGCCCTCGTCGCCCGCGTCGCGCACCTGCCCCAACGTGGCGACGAGCTCGTCCGCCGCCGCCACGAGGATCCCCGTCGCCGCCGCCGACCCGGCCTCGGCGCACTCGACCACGACGCGGGCCAACTCGGAGATGCGGACCGGCTCCACGGCATACGCGGCGCCGACGACGGCCTGGCGGTCCACCTCCGCGCGGCCGGTGAGGTGCTGGGCGACCGCCTCCGCCAGCGGGTCGCCCGGGCTCGGGACCGGCGCGCAGGCGTGCCGCACCGCCGCCCGGCCGATCCAGAACCCCGAGCCGTGGTCGCCGAGCAGCCAACCCAACCCGTCGGCCACCCGTCCCGCGCGGCCGCCGACGAACTCCCCCGCGATCGCACCGGTCCCGCTGATCAGCACCGACCCGTCCGGCTCGGGCGTCCCCGACGCGAACGCCACGTCGATGTCGCCGATGAGGACCGGCCCCCCGGGCAGCCCCAGCTCGTGCCACACCTGCGCGAGCGCCTCGTGCGCGCCCGTCTCCGAGCCGAAGCCGGCCGCCCCGATGACGTTGCCCCGCACGAGCGACCGGTCCACCCCCTCGAGCGCCTGCTCGAGGGCGGACCGGATCGCGGCCATGGCCGGGCCGACCCCGCGCGCGACCGGGTTGCCGCCCCCGGCGAGCCCGGTGCCCAGGACGTTCCCGTGGAGGTCGGCGACGAGGGCGCGGCTGCTGGTCCCCCCGACGTCCATGCCGGCGACGAGGGTCACAGCAGGCGACGGAGGCGACCGGCGTACCGCGCCTCGAGCGCGTTGTTGTGCTCGTCCCCCTCGGGGATGTTCGCCGACAGGTAGACGGGCGGGGTCTCACCCCTGGCCACGAGCCGCGCCAGCGTCTCGGCCACCATCATCTGAGCCAGCAGCGCCGCCGTGATCGACGACAGGCCGCAGGCCGTCCCGCCACCGGGCAGCGGCAGCACCGCGTCGCCGTACGGCGCGCCGTTGTCGAGCACGATGTCCGCCACCTCGTAGAGCCGCAGCCCGCTCGGGTGCCGCGAGGTCACCTGCGTCGTGTGCGCGAGCGACGTGACCGCGATGAGCGGGTGCCCCTTCTCCTTCACCAGGCGCGCGAACTCGACGATGCTGCCGTTGCCACCGGAGTTCGAGGCGATCAGGAAGACGTCCTGCGGCTGGGCGTCGAGGGCCAGGTCGTAGATGTACCGCGCGAGCGAGGGCTCGCGCTCCAGCAGTCCGGCCCGCTCCGGGTCGCCGGCCGCGTCGTCCGCGCCGTCCGCGCCGGCAGCCGCCACCGCATCACGCAGGGCCAGCCGGTTCGTGGGGATGAACCCGCCGGCGCGCCCCGCGATCTCCATCGCGAACGCCTCGGAGTGACCCGTGCCGAACGCCTGCAGGACGCCGTTGCCGGCGACGCAGTCGGCCATGAGGTCGGCCGCCGCGGCGATCCCCTCCGCCTGCGACGTCGCCACCGCCTGGATCGCCTCGGCCGCGACGGCCGCGTATGCCGCGCCGCTCAGCTCACGGCCGGTCGGGACGGAAGCTGCGACGGGTTCGAGGGTCGGTGCCATGGAGGTTTCCTCTCGGTGGGGTGCTCAGCGTGCGGTGCTCGGGGTGGCTTAGTCGGGCCGGGGGCCGCGCCGGTCAGCCGGGTGGCCAGCCGCGCCACTCGTCGGCACGGATCGCGTAGACGGCCAGGTCGGTCCACTGGTCCTTGAACCACGAGGCGCGCTCGAAGTAGGCCTCCCGGCGCATGCCCAGGCGCTCGCAGATGCGTGCCGAGGCGTCGTTCTGGCCGTCGAGCCTGGCCCAGACCCGGTGGACCTCCAGCTCGTCGAACGCCACCCGGAGCAGCGCGCGGGCGGCCTCGGTCGCGTAGCCCTGACCCTGCATGTCCGGTGCGAGCACCCAGCCGATCTCGGCCTGCCGTCCGTCGGCGCCCTCCGGGCCGTCCAGGTGCAGCAGCACGTCGCCGATGACGCGGCCGTTCAGCTCGACCGCGAGCGTGCAGGCCGGGTGCGCGGGCTCGACCCGACCGGCCGTGGCGCGCTCGGCCACCATGTCCTGCACCTGCTCGAACGTCTTCGGCGGGCCCGGGATGTACCGGACGACGTCCGGCACGGAGCGGTAGGCGAACACGTGCCGCTCGTCCCCGGGGCGCAGGCTGCGCAGCACGAGGCGCTCGGTCGTGATCGGGAGCCGCACGCGCGGCATACCTGCTCCTGCCTCCGGGCCTGGCGCGGACCGGACGGGTCGACGCGGACTAGAGGTTGATCATGTGCCCGGCGATGCCCTCGATGGCCTCCTTGACCGCCTCGGACAGGGTCGGGTGCGCGAACACGTTGCGGGCGACCTCGTCGGCCGTGAGGTCCCACTGCTGGGCCAGCGTCAGCGCCGGCAGCAGCTCCGTGACCTCCGGGCCGATCAGGTGCGCACCGAGGAGCTCGTTGTGCTTGGCGTCGGCGACGATCTTGACGAAGCCGACGCCCTCGGCCATCCCCCGCGCCTTGCCGTTGGCGGAGAACGGGAACGAGGCGGTCTTCACGTCGTAGCCGCGCTCCTTCGCCTGCTCCTCGGAGTACCCGAACGAGGCGATCTGCGGCTGGCAGAACGTCGCGCGCGGGATCATGTCGAAGTTGATCTCCATGGTCTCGGCGCCGGCGATCGTCTCGGCCGCCACGACGCCCATCGCCTCGGCGGTGTGGGCGAGCATGAGCTTGCCGGTGACATCACCGATGGCGTACACGTTCGGGACGTTGGTGCGGCCGCGCTCGTCGACGGCGATGGCCCCACGGTCGGTGAGCTGCACGCCGGTGCTCTCCAGGCCGTAGCCCTCGAGGCGTGGGGCGAACCCGATGGCCTGCAGCACCTTGTCGGTCTCGAGCACGGTCGACTCGCCACCGGCCGCGGGCGACACGGTGACCTTGACCTTCTCGCCGCTGTCGTCGATCGACTCGACCTTGGTCGACAGCAGGACCTTGACCCCGAGCTTCTTGTACTGCTTGAGCAGCTCCTTGGACACGTCGGCGTCCTCGGTCGGCACCATGCGGTCGAGGAACTCCACGATCGTCACGTCGACCCCGAAGTTCTTCATCACGTAGGCGAACTCGACACCGATGGCGCCCGAGCCGGCGATCACGATCGACTCCGGGAGCTGGTCGGTGAGGATCTGCTCCTCGTAGGTGACGACGCGGTCCGAGAGCTTCGTGCCCGGGATGAGCCGGGTCGTCGCGCCGGTCCCGATGATGAGGTTGTCGAACGTGATCGAGCGCCGCTCGCCGGACGTCAGCGCGACGTCCATCGAGGTCGGGCCGGTCAGGGTGCCCCAGCCCTCGAGCTCCTCGATCGTGTTCTTCTTCATGAGGTAGTGGACGCCCTTGGCGCTGGCCTCGGCGACCTTGCGGCTGCGGGAGTGCGTGACGGTGAAGTCCATCCTCGCCTCGCCGGTGATGCCGAAGGTGGCCTTCTCCTGCGTGATGATGTGGGCGATCTCCGCGTTGCGCAGCAACGCCTTGGAGGGGATGCAGCCGACGTTGAGGCAGACCCCGCCCCAGTACTTCGACTCGACGATCCCCACCTTCTTCCCGAGCTGCGAGGCGCGGATCGCCGCGACGTACCCGCCGGGACCGGCACCGAGGACAACGACGTCGAAGTCAGCCATGACGGCAAGCCTACTGACTGTCCGCGGACTCGCCGCCGAGGGTCACCCCTCGGGCGCCGAGGGTCACCCTCAGGCTCCGAGGGTGACCCTCAGGCTCCGAGGGTGACCCTCACCCTCCGAGGGTCACCGCTCAGGCGGCGAGCGCGGCCTCGGGTGCCGGGGCCGGCGCGGCGCGACGTCCACGCAGCACGGCCCGCAGCCGCCAGGCCCCGAAGACGGCGAGCAGGCTGATGGCCACGTGCGCGCCGATGAAGACGCTGCCGAGCCCGGCACCCAGGAGCAGGCCGGCGACGAGCGGCCCGACGGCCGAGAACCCGGTCTGCAGGGCGGTGAAGAGGCCAAGGGTCGTCCCGACCAGCCCCGAGGGGGCGAGGCTCGCCGTGAGCGGGTTGAGCACCGGGGCATACATCGTCTCGCCCACGGCGAAGATCCCGAACGTCGTCACGAACAGGGTCGCGGCCAGCTCGGGGGACGACCCGGCGACCACCGACGCTCCGGCGAGCACCAGCCAGGACACGGTCCAGATGGCGCCGACGGCCACGAGCAGCGCGGGCCCGCTGCGCCGCGCGGTCAGGCGCACGACCACCATCTGCAGGGCGATGATGACGACGCAGTTGACCGCGGCCGCGAGGCCGATGGTCGTCTCGTGGACGTCCAGGACAGTGAGGGCGTATGCCGGGAGGCCGGACTCGAACTGCGCGTAGAAGCCGAGGGCGAGCGTCACGGTCACCAGGGCGGTCCAGCGCAGCGCCGGCACCGCCCAGATGAGGCGCCACGCCTGCCGCACGCCGGGAGCCCCGACCTCCTCGACCCTGCCCGCACCGGTGTCGACCGTCCCGGTGTCGATCGCCCCGAGACCGGCCGGCTCGACCGGCTCGAGGGCGGAGCCGGTGGTCGCGGACCCCCAGCGGCGCGAGCCCGCGAGCAGGATCAGGCCCGAGGAGACGGCGAAGCCGGCCGCCGCGGTCGCGAACGCGGGCCACATGCCCGACTCCCGGTCGAGGTCGACGACGTAGCCGGCCGCGAACGCGCCGACGGCCATGCCGAGGGCCTGTCCGGTGAACTGCCAGGCGAAGACCGTGCGCCGGTCGCCGCCACCCACCCAGCGCAGGACGAGGACGGCCTGGGCCGGGGCGGCCGCCGTGATCCCCAGGCCAAAGACGAACATCCCGGCCAGGAACGCGCCGGGCGAGTCGGCGAACCCGAGCCCGATGGCCCCGGCGGCGGCGACCACCTTGGAGGCGACGGCCACGAGCACCGGGGAGACGCGGTCCGCGAGCCGGCCGCCGAGGGGTGCCGCGAGCAGCGCGCCGACCGAGAACAGGCTCGAGGCCGCGGCGGCGGCGAGCGAGCCCCAGCCGCGCGTGGTCGCGGCATACGCGTACTGGTAGGGCAGGACAGTGCCCCAGCCGAGCATGGCGACGGCGGAGGCGAGGATGAGCAGGCGGGCACGCATGGAGGGGTCAACGTTTCTTCGATAACGAATATTTCGATTTCGAAAGATAGCATGCGAGGATGCCCCCATGACACCGAGGTCGAAGGCCCGGCGCAGCGCCCAGGAGCAGTACCGCGACGCCGTGGCCAGCTATGTCGCCGCTGGCGGCGAGGAGTCGGTCCAGCGCGTGATCACGGCCGTGAACTCCCTCAGCCACAAGCTCGAGCAGTGGTACACCCGCCAGCTCGCGGACCTCGACCTGTCCCACGGCGAGTGGTCGGTCATCGCGCTGCTCGCCACCTCGGAGGGGCACCCCGTGACCCCCACCCGCCTCGCCGACGCCGGCAACGTGGCCCCGTCCTCGATGACCCACCGGCTCGACAAGATGACCGAGCGTGGGCTCGTCCGGCGCTCCCCCGACCCCGAGAACCGCACCCGGGTGCTGGTCGAGCTGACGACCCGTGGGTGGGAGCTGTTCGAGGCGGCCGTGCGCGAGGCGAACGTGGTCGAGTCAGACGTGCTCGCGCCGCTGACGCGCGAGGAGCGCGACCAGCTGGCCGCGCTCCTCGAGGTCGTGATCACCGGGCTCGACGAGATCGACCCGGCCTAGGTTCGCTCCTCAGCCGGCGAGCTCGGGGAACCAGATGGCGATCTCGCGCTGCGCCGACTCCGGCGAGTCCGAGCCGTGGACGATGTTCTTCTGGACCTTCTCGCCCCAGTCGCGGCCGAGGTCGCCGCGGATCGAGCCGGGGGCGGCCTCGGTCGGGTTGGTCGCGCCGGCGAGGGAGCGGAAGCCCGGGATGCAGCCCTGCCCCTCGATGACGACTGCAGCCACCGAGCCGCTGCTCATGAACTCGACGAGCGGCTCGTAGAACGGCTTGCCCTCGTGCTCGGCGTAGTGGGCGGCCAGGCGGTCCCGCGTCGGGGTGGTCACCGCGAGCGCGACCAGGGTGTAGCCCTTGGCCTCGATGCGGCGCAGCACCTCCCCCGTGAGGCCTCGGGCGAACCCGTCGGGCTTGACCAGGACGAGCGAACGTTCGATCTGCGCAGTCACGGCCGCCACCCTACCCAGCGGCGCGGGTGGACCACCCGGCGGTGCGGCGACCTACCCGGCGGCGCGGGTGGCCCACCCGGCGGCGCGGCGACCTACCCGGCAGCGTGGTCGGCGCCGTGCACGCGGTCGCGCTCGGCCACCTGCTGCTCGACGCGGTGGCACAGGACGAGCGAACCCACCCACAGCAGGGTGAAGATCAGGCCGACGCCGAGCATGGCCGGCACGACGACCGCGCTGAGGAACGTCAGGACCTGGATGAGCCACCCGAGGCTCACGCCCCACGGTCGGCGCATGGCCCCGGCGGCGAGGAAGCACAGCACCGCCAGACCGATGCCGACCCACAGCCAGGCATGGGCGTTGTCGTCGCCCTGCGCGAGTCCCACGCCCCGGGCCACCAGGGCGCCGAGGAAGAAGACGACACCCTGGGCGGCGAGCACCGTGGCGAGCATCCGCCAGGTGAACTTGCCGAGCGCGCCGTAGAGGACGATGCCCTTCATCGCCGGCCGCGGCCGTTCTCGCGCCAGCGCACGAGCAGGAGGAACGCCACCACCACGAGCAGCACGACGACGAGCACCTTCATGCGACGAGCGTATGCCGTGTGCCGGCCCCTCGTGCGCGGCGGCCGGTCCGGGCGAGCCCCCGGCTCCCGGGCCACCCGGTAGGTTGCGCGGGTGCGCTGGCCCCTCGCCGTGTCGAGCCTCGGGATGCCGGAGGCCGACCTCACGACCTTCCTCGGCCTTGCCGTGCGCCACGGGTGCACCGGGGTGGAGCTGCGGGCCGCGCCCGACCAGCCCGTGCACGTCGGCCTGTCCCCCGCCGACCGGGCGTCGGTGAGGACCGCCCTGGCCGACCACGGCCTCACCGCCCTCGACGTGTCCTCCTACGTCCGCGTCTGCCCGCCCGGCGACGACTCCGCCGTGGTCGCGGACCTGCGGGCGCACCTGAGGCTGGCCGCCGACATCGGGGCCCTGGGGGTGCGGGTCTTCCCGGGCGGGGTGGGCGACGGCCACGACGACGAGCGCGCCCGGGGGCGGCTGCGCTCCGTCCTGGACGAGGCGCGCGACCTCGGCGCCGACGTCCTCGTGGAGACGCACGACAGCCATCCCACCGGGGCAGCGGTCGCGCGCCTGCTGGAGCCGCTGCCGGGGGCCGGGGTGGTCTGGGACGTCCTGCACACCTGGCGCAGCGGCGAGGCGCCGGCCGACACCGTGGCCGCGCTGGGCGGCTTGCTGCGGCTGGTCCAGGTCAAGGACGCCGCCGGTCCGGGTCCCCGGGACCCGCTCACCCTGCCGGGCGAGGGGGTGCTGCCCGTCGCCGACGTGCTGGCGCAGCTGCCCCGCACCGGGTATGCCGGGTGGCTGAGCCTGGAGTGGGAGAAGTCCTGGCATCCCGGTCTGCCCGACCTCGACGCGGCCCTCGCGGCCACCGGGCCCTGGCTCGAGGCGGCGCAGGCACAGGACCAATGGAAGGACCAGGCGTGAGTCGGTCGACCTTGACGGTGGCGTTCGGGATGCGGGACGGCCTGCGCGAGCGGCTGTTCACGCCGGACGCGCTCAGCCGGCTGGAGCGCGTCGCCGACGTGCGGTCCGACGTCTGGAACGGTGGCGCCCCGTCCGACGCCGAGGTCCTCGTCACCGGGTGGGGCTGTCCGCCGCTCGACGAGGCCGCGTTGGAGGCCCTGCCGTCCCTGCGGGCGGTGGCCCACTGCGCCGGGTCGGTCAAGCACCACGTCACCCCGGCCGCCTGGGCCCGCGGCATCCAGGTCACCAGCGCCACGGCCGCCAACGCGCTGCCCGTCGCCGAGTACACGGTGGCGGTCGTCCTGCTCGCCGGCAAGGCGGTGTTCGAGGTCGCCGAGGAGTTCCGGCGCACCCGCACGCCGGTCGACTGGTCCACCTCCTTCCACCACATCGGCAACGTCGGCAAGCGGGTCGGCATCGTGGGCGCGTCCACGATCGGCCGCAGGGTGATCGAGCTGCTGGCCCCGTTCGACCTCGAGGTCGTCGTGTCCGACCCCTACCTCGACGACGCGGGCGCTGCCGCCCTCGGCGTGTCGCGGGTCGAGCTGGACGAGCTCGTCGCCACCAGCGACGTCGTCTCGCTGCACGCCCCGGACCTGCCCGAGACCCGCCACCTGCTCGACCGGCGGCGGATCGCCTCGATGCGGACCGGGGCCACCGTGGTGAACACCGCCCGCGGCGCCCTGGTCGACACGGCTGCCCTCACGCAGGCCGTGCTGGACGGACGGATCCGGGCCGTGCTCGACGTGACGGACCCCGAGCCGCTGCCGGCCGACTCGCCGCTGTGGGACCACCCGGGCGCGCTGCTGACCCCGCACGTGGCGGGATCGCTCGGCACCGAGCTCACCCGGCTCGGGGACCTCACCGTCGCCGAGGTCGAGCGGTTCGCCGCCGGCCTGCCGTTCGCCCACCCGGTCAGCCCCGAGGAGCTCGCCCGCCGGGCCTGACCCCTCCGGGTCCGGCTCAGACCTCGGTGCCCTCCGGGTCCGGCTCAGACCTCGGTGGTGCCGAGCAGCATCCGCACCTCGGCCGCCGTGGTGACGGACCCGGTGGCGAGAACGCCCCCGGAGACGCCACCCTCGTCGGCGAGGCCGGCCGCGGTGTCGAGGGCGTCCGGCAGGTTGCGCACGACCGTCACGCGGTCCTCACCGAAGACGTCGACCGCGAGCTCGCCGAGCTCGTCGGGGTCCATCGCCCGGGGTGAGGTCGTCCGCGACACGACGACGTGGTCGAGCACGGGCTCGAGCACCTCGAGGATCTCGGTGGCGTCCTTGTCCTTGAGGATCGCGATGACGCCGACGAGGCGGGCGAAGTTGAACGACTGCTCGAGCGCCTGCCGCAGGGCGACCGCCCCGGCCGGGTTGTGCGCAGCGTCGACGACGACGGTCGGCGACCGGCGCACCACCTCGAGGCGCCCGGGCGACGCGGCCTTGGCCAGGGCCGACCGCACGACGTCGGGGTCGAGCCTTGTCTCGCCCCCACCGACGAACGCCTCCACCGCCGCGACCGCGCTCATGGCGTTCTGCATCTGGTGCGGGCCGAACAGCGGCAGGAACAGGTCGTCGTAGTCGCCGGCGAGCCCCTGCATCGAGAACTGCTGGCCGCCGACGGCGACGTCGCTGGCCTTGAAGCCGAAGTCGACGCCCTCGACGGCGAGCCGGGCACCGACCTCCAGGGCGCGCTCGCGCAGGATCTCGACGACCTCGGGGTGCGGCTGCAGGGCGGAGACCGCGATCGCGCCCTCCTTGATGATCCCGGACTTCTCGGTGGCGATGAGCTCGACCGTGTCGCCGAGGAAGTGCTGGTGGTCCAGGTCCACCGGCGTCACGACCGCCACCGAGCCGTCGGCGACGTTGGTCGCGTCCCAGCGACCGCCCATGCCCACCTCGACGACGGCGACGTCGACCGGCGCGTCGGCGAACGCGGCATACGCCACGGCCACGAGCACCTCGAAGTAGGTCATCCGCGGGCCGCCCTCGGCGACCGACCGGGCGTCGACCAGCTCGATGAAGGGGATGACCTCGTCGTACGCGGCGAGGAACTTCTCCGCGCTGATCGGCTGGCCCGACAACGCGATCCGCTCCCGCATGGAGTGCAGGTGCGGGGACGTGAACCGGCCGGTCTTGAGGCCCAGCTCCAGCAGCAGCGTCTCGACCACCCGGGTCGTCGACGTCTTGCCGTTGGTGCCGGTGAGGTGGATGACGGGGTACCCGCGCTGCGGGTCCCCGAGCAGCTCCATCACCGCGGCGATGCGGTCCAGGCTCGGCTCGAGGTCGTGCTCGGGGGCGCGGGCGAGGATCGCCTCCTCCACCTCGCGCATCCTCTTGGTGACCTCGAGCTTGTGCGCGGCCTCCAGCTGGGCGGCGTCGGGCCGGCCGGAACGCCCCGGGTTCGTCGAGCCGGCCATCAGAGCTTCATCACCTTGATGCGCACGGGCTCGCCGTCGCCGACGAGCGCCTCTGCGACGTCGGCGCGCTGCGGGAGCGCGTCGAGCTGGGGCGCCGACCCGAACTGGCCGGCCAGTGTCTCCTCGACGATCAGCGACTGGTGGGCCACGGTGGCCTCCCAGACCGCCTGCGAGCCGGTGACGGTCAGGGAGATCCGGTCGGAGACCTCGAGCCCGGCGTCACGCCGGGCCTGCTGGACCGCCCGCACGACGTCGCGCGCGAGCCCCTCCTGGGCCAGCTCGGGAGTCACCACCGTGTCGAGCACCACGAAGCCGCCACCGGGCAGCATCGCGGTCGCGGTGGACCCACCCTCGGCATCGTCGACGACCGTCTCGAGGGTGTACTCCCCCTCGACGAGCTCGAGCCCACCGGACGTGACCGTCCCGTCGGGTGCCACCGACCAGTCGCCGGACTTGCTGCCCTTGATGGCCTGCTGCACGTCGCGACCCAGGCGCGGACCCGCCGCACGGGCGTTGACCGTGAGCTTCTGCGAGATGCCGAAGTCGGCCTCGCTCGCCTCGCGGATGTCGCGCAGGACGACCTCGCGGACGTTGACCTCGTCGGCCACGATCGCACCGAAGCCCTTGAGCGACAACGCATCCGGGACGACGACCGTCAGCCGGGCGAGCGGCAGCCGAACGCGCAGGCCCCCCGCCTTGCGCAGCGACGACGCCACCGAGCAGACCTCGCGGGCCCGGTCCATACCGGCGACCAGCGCGTGGTCGGACGGAAGATCCGAGGCCTCCGGCCAGTCGGTGAGGTGCACCGAGCGGCCGCCGGTCAGGCCGCGCCAGACCTCCTCGGTGACCAGCGGCAGCAGGGGTGCCGTCACGCGGCTCACGACCTCGAGGGCCGTGTAGAGCGTGTCGAACGCCTGCTCGGCGCCCGCGCCGCCGGCCTGGCCGCCGGTGTCCCAGAACCGCTCGCGCGAGCGGCGGACGTACCAGTTGGTCAGGACGTCGACGAAACCGCGGGTGGTCTCGCAGGCGCTCGCCACCTCGTACGCGTCGAGCTGGCTCGTCATCGTCTCGACGTACTCGCGCAGCTTGGCGAGCAGGTAGCGGTCCAGCGGGTCGGTCGAGGCGGTCGACCACTTCGCGGCATACCCCTCACCACCCCTGAACGCGTTGGCGTACAACGAGAAGAAGTACCACGTGTTCCACAGCGGGATGATCACCTGGCGCACGCCGTCGCGGATCCCCTGCTCGGTGACGACGAGGTTGCCGCCGCGCAGGATCGGGCTCGACATGAGGAACCAGCGCATCGCGTCGGCCCCGTCGCGGTCGAAGACCTCGCGCACGTCGGGGTAGTTGCGCAGCGACTTGGACATCTTCTGGCCGTCGGAGCCGAGCACGATGCCGTGGCAGATGACCGAGCTGAACGCGGGCCGGTCGAACAGCGCCGTCGCGAGGATGTGCAGCGTGTAGAACCAGCCGCGCGTTTGCCCGATGTACTCGACGATGAAGTCGGCCGGGAAGTGGTGCTCGAACCAGGCGGCGTTGTCGAACGGGTAGTGCACCTGGGCGTAGCTCATCGACCCCGAGTCGAACCACACGTCGAGGACGTCCTCGACCCGGCGCATGGTGGACTTCCCGGTCGGGTCGTCGGGGTTCGGGCGGGTCAGCTCGTCGACGAACGGCCGGTGCAGGTCGACCTCGCCGTCACCGTTGCGCGGCAGCCGGCCGAAGTCGCGCTCGAGCTCCTCGAAGGAGCCGTAGACGTCGATCCTGGGGTACTGCGGGTCGTCTGAGCGCCACACGGGCACGGGGCTGCCCCAGAACCGGTTGCGCGTGATCGACCAGTCGCGGGCGTTCTCCAGCCACTTGCCGAACTGGCCGTGCTTGGTGTGTTCCGGCGTCCAGGCGATCTGCTCGTTGAGCTCGAGCATGCGCTGCTTGAACTTGGTCACCTCGACGAACCAGCTCGAGACGGCCTTGTAGATCAGCGGCTGCCGGCACCGCCAGCAGTGCGGGTAGGAGTGCGCGTAGGACTCCCGGCGCAGCAGCACCGTGCCCTCGGTGGTGGAGCCGTAGAGCTCGTGGCGGACGCTGTCCTCGTCCTGGCCTGCTGACGCGACCACCGCGTCCGGGGTGATGTTCGTGCGGTTCTTGAGGTGCTCGATGATCGGGGCGTTCGCGTCGAAGACGAGCATCCCCTCGTACTCGCTCACCGGGAAGGTGAAGCAGCCGTCGGGCCCGACCGGCATGACCGGCTCGATGCCCTCGCGGTCGGTGACCACCTTGTCGTCCTCGCCGAACGCGCCGGCGCTGTGGACCAGGCCGGTGCCGTCGCTGGTCGTGACGAAGTCGGCCTCGACGACGCGGTGGGCGTTCTCGTGGCCCTCGTAGTAGGAGAACGGCGGCGTGTACGAGCGCCCCAGCAGGTCACGGCCGGTGAGCCGCTCCACGACGTACGGCTCGACGTCCGCCTTGGGGTCCCCGAAGAGGTCACGCGCGTAGGCGACGAGCCGCTCGGCCCCGATGACGTACCGCTCCGTGCGGCCGGTGGGGACGTCGGTCTCGACCACGACGTAGTCGATGTCCGGGTGGACCATGACCGCGAGGTTGCTCGGCAGCGTCCACGGGGTGGTCGTCCAGACCAGCGCCAGCTCGCCGGTCTCGAGCCGCACGCCCACGGTGACTGCCGGGTCCTGGCGGACCTGGTAGACGTCGTCGTCCATCCGCAGCTCGTGGTTGGACAGCGGCGTCTGGTCGTTCCAGCAGTAGGGCAGGACGCGGAAACCCTCGTAGACGAGGCCCTTGTCGTGCAGCGACTTGAACGCCCACATCACCGACTCCATGTAGTCGGGGTTGAGCGTCTTGTAGTCGTGGTCGAAGTCGACCCAGCGGGCCTGGCGGGTGACGTAGTCGCGCCACTCGTCGGTGTACTTCAGCACCGAGCTGCGGCACGCCGCGTTGAACTTCTCGATGCCGAGCTCGACGATCTCGTCCTTGGTCTTGATGCCGAGCTGGCTCATCGCCTCGAGCTCGGCGGGCAGGCCGTGGGTGTCCCACCCGAACCGTCGCTCGACCCGGCGCCCGCGCATCGTCTGGTAGCGCGGGATGAGGTCCTTGACGTAGCCGGTCAGGAGGTGGCCGTAGTGCGGCAGGCCGTTGGCGAAGGGCGGCCCGTCGTAGAAGACGAACTCGTTGTCGCCGTCCTCGCCGGCCGGGCGGTTCTCGACCGATGCCTGGAAGGTGCCGTCCTCGTCCCAGTAGCGCAGGATGCGCTCCTCGATCTCGGGGAAGCGCGGGGAGGCGGGGACACCCGCGGTGGCGGGCTGGTCGGCGCTGTCGTTGGGGACCTTCGGGTAGGCCATGGGGTCCGGGTCCTTCGTGGTCGTCGCTCTCGTGTCACGAGGACGACGTCGCCGGGACTCCCCGGCTCCACCGCGGTACCACCTCGCTTGCCGCAGCCGGTCCGCACGAGGTGCGTCCGCGGCATACGACCGCTCTTGCCCAAGGCCGTGACGTGGCCCTGACGTCCGGTTCTAGTGAGCACCACCCGGTGTGCAGGGTGCCGCCGTTCTTCCGGAGGCTCGCCGGTGATGGCCG
Source organism: Phycicoccus ginsengisoli (assembly GCF_054779295.1). Classification (NCBI taxonomy): domain Bacteria; kingdom Bacillati; phylum Actinomycetota; class Actinomycetes; order Micrococcales; family Intrasporangiaceae; genus Phycicoccus; species Phycicoccus ginsengisoli. The sequence goes on along the minus strand of NZ_BAAGYN010000010.1, from coordinate 81,643 downwards.
GGTCGACGCCTGTCCGCACAGTCTAGCCGCAGTGGCGAGGGTCTCGTCGCGGGCGTCCCAGCAGGTCGCGGGCCGGGTGTAGGGTGACGCCGTCGCCCTCGGGTGACACCACGACGCCTTTCCAGGGGAAGCCGGTCCAACTCCGGCGCTGACCCGCAACCGTAGGCCACCGCGAGGTGGCGAGCCGGAATGCCTGGAAGCGCGGAGCGGCTCCATTTCCGTCGAGGTACGCGGGGCGGAGCCCGGACCCAGTCCGAGCTGCCCCCGGTTGTCCGCGCGAGCGCGGCACCGGGGTTTGTCACGTCTGGTGCCGGTGCCCGTTGCGCCACCTCTCCTTCCGAGAGGCACCATGCAGCTCCTTCCCACCAGCAGCCGCGCGGTCGGCGTGCTGACCCTCGCCGTCGCGGCGGCCCTGCTCACCCCGGGCTCCGCCCTGGCCGCGACCACGCCGTCCCCGACGACGACCACGACGTCGGCAGCCACCGCCACGGGCACGTCGAGCCCCACCACGGCTCCCACCACCGCGACCACGGCGGCCCCGACCACGAGCGGGCCGACCACCACCACACCGTCGGCCACGACGAGCACCACGACGGCGGCGGGTTCCCCGACGACGTCGCCGACCGGCGCCGGCCCCACGGCGACCACCGCCCCGACCACCGCGCCCACCACCGCGACCGGCGGCCGGCTCGTCCGCGGGGGTGACAGCACCCGCTACGGGCTGGCGGCCCCCGCCGGCCCCGCGACCTCCACGGACCCGACGCTGGTCGCAGCCGGCTTCATCGACCGGGAGCTTCGCGCCAAGGGCCACCACTTCGCCCTCACCTTCGACGGGGTCGACTACCCCGACTACGGCGTGACCCTGGACGCCGTCCTCGCGCTCGACGCCGCCGGGGCGGGCCAGGCCGAGGCAGCCGCTGCCACCGCGTACGTGGCGGACCACCTCATGGACTACATCTCCTCGACCCAGTACGACCCCACGGGCCTCTACGCGGGCGCCACCGGGAAGACGCTGCTCGCAGCCGTGGCACAGGGTGTGGACCCGCGGTCCTTCGGCGGCGTGGACCTCATCGCCACGCTGACCTCCCTCGAGACGCCGTCGGGCCGCTTCTCGGACAAGTCCGCCTTCGGCGACAACTCCAACCTCATCGGCCAGTCCTTCGACGTGCTGGCCCTGCGCCGCGCCGGCGTCGCCGTCTCGCCCGCCTCGGTCGACATCCTGCGGGCCAACCAGTGCGCCGACGGCGGCTTCCGCCTCCAGTTCGACAAGGCCCCGTGCTCCAGCGACCCGGATGTCACGGCCTTCGCCGTGCAGGCGCTCATCGCCACGAGCGGCACGGGGGACGCGGACGCAGCCCGGGGGCTGGACTACCTCGCCGGTGTCCAGCTCGCGAACGGCGGGGTCGGGGGCACGGGTCCGACGGCCGGTGCCAACGCCAACACCACGGGTCTTGCGGGACAGGCCTTCCTCGCCGGCGGCCGCACTGCCCAGGCGCGCTCCGCCCAGGCCTTCCTGCGCGGCCTCCAGTACGGGTGCACGGCACCGGTGGCACTGCGCGGTGGCATCGCCTATGACGCCGCCTCGAAGGCCGGGGCGACCGCGGTGACCGACCAGGACCGGCGCTCGACCACCCAGGCGATCCTCGCCCTGGCGGGCACTCCTCTCTCGGCCGTCTCCGCTGCCGGCGCCGTCGCGAACGCCCCCGCCCTGAGCTGCACGGCGGGTCCGACCACCAGCACCGGCTCCCCCCGGCCGACGACCACGACCACGGCGCCTGCAGGGAGCCCGGCCTCGTCCGGCAACGCCGCGTCCGGCGGCGCCGGGTCGGGCGGCACCGCCGGCCCCGCCCCTGTCGCGGCCTCCGCCACCCCGGGCTCTCTGGCCTTCACGGGCAGCGACATCGTCGCGATGACGGCGCTGGCCCTGGTCCTGCTCGCCGCCGGTGGCCTGGCCATCGGGCTCGCCCGCCGCAAGGGGGCCCACGCCTGATGCGCCGTGCGGCTCGCCTCCTCGCCGCGGCCCTGCTGGTCGCCGCCGGCGGCCTCGCCCTCCCGGGCGAGGCCGCCGAGGCGGCCGCGTGCTCGGGGAGCACCGGCGTCACGGTCGTCATCGACTACGGCTCGTCGTCCACCACCTCGTGCGCGAGCTCGGGTGGGTCCGCCATGACCGTCCTCAAGCGGGTGGCGTCGGTGGTCAGCCCACAGCGGTACCCCGGCAGCGTGGTGTGCCGGATCAACGGCATCCCCTCGAGCGACCCCTGCGTCACCATGCCGCCGGGGGACGCCTACTGGGCCTTCTTCCATGCCTCTCGGGGTGGTGCGTGGGTCTACAGCACCGCCGGCGTCGCCGCGTACACCCCGGCGCCCGGGACCGTGATCGGCTTCGCCTTCGGCGCCGGGGGCGCACCCAGCTCGGCGCCCCCGGCGGCCGCGCCCAGGCCGGCCCCGAAGCCCACCCCCTCCTCCACGTCGAGCACGCCCCGAGGCACCGGCACCTCGTCCTCGCCCCGGCCCCCGAGCTCCTCGCGCCCGTCGACCCGGACGACCGTGCTGCCCAACGGCAGCACCGCGACCGTGCCGGCCACGCCGAGGACGACGACCCCGGCGTCGAGCCCAGCGACCACCACCGCGACCGGCTCGGCGACCAGCCCGACCAGCCCGACGAGCGCCGAGCCGACCCCGACCAGCGGCGCCAGCGAGCAGACCGCCGCCTCGGCGGCCACCCAGCCGGCCGGCGGCTCCGGCACGCCCACCACGCTGCTCGCCGGCGTGGGCCTGGTGACGCTGGTCGGCGCCGCGGCGGCATACCTCGCCCTGCGCCGGCGCGCGCAGCACGACTGAGGCACGCATGAGCAGGTTCGGCACCCCCCTCCCCCGCCACCTCCACCCGGTCGCCTGGTGGGTGTGGGCGGTGGGGCTGGCCGTCGCCTGCTCGCGCACGACCAACCCCCTGCTGGTCCTGCTCGCCGTGGGCGTCGCCGCGTTGGTGGTCGTCGCCAAGCGCGGCAGCTCGCCGTGGGCGCGGGCCTTCCGGCTGTACCTCTGGCTCGGCCTGTTCGTGGTCCTGGTCCGGGTGGGTCTGTACGTGCTGGTGGGCTACAAGTTCGGGGAGCACCGGATCTGGACGCTCCCCAGCGTGGACCTGCCCGGCATCACCCTGCTGGGGCCGCTCTACGTCGAAGGGTTGCTGGCCGCCGCGGTGGAGGGGCTGCGGCTGGCCGGCATCATCGCCTGCATCGGTGCGGCCAACGCGCTGGCCAACCCCAAGCGGCTGCTGCGCGCGGTGCCTGCCGCCCTGCACGAGGTGGGGACCGCGGTCGTCATCGCCGTCACGGTGGCCCCCCAGCTCGCCGAGAGCGTGCAGCGGGTGCGCCGGGCACGCGCGCTTCGCGGCGAGGGGGGCACCGGGATCCGCGCCGTCGGCCGGGTGGCGCTCCCCGTCCTGCAGGACACCCTCGACCGCTCGCTGGTGCTCGCCTCGGCGATGGACTCGCGCGGGTACGGCCGCCGCGTGGACCAGCGGCCCTGGGCGCGCCGGACGACGGCCACCCTCACCCTGGTCGGGCTGCTCGGGGCCGCCGTCGGGACCTACGGGCTGCTCGATGCCACCACCCCCTCCCTCGCGGGGGCGCCGATGCTCGTCGCCGGGCTCGCGCTGTGCGCAGCCGGCCTCGTGGTCGGGGGTCGCTCCGTGCACCGGACGGTGTACCGGCCGGACCCGTGGTCGGTCGCCGAGTGGGTCGTGGCCGGCAGCGGCGTCGTGGCCGCGGTCGCGATGCTCGTGCAGGCCGAGCGCGACCCGTCGGTGCTCACCCTGCCCCTCACCCCCCTGGCGCCGCCGGCCCTGCCGCTGCTCGCCGTCGCCGGGCTGCTCGTCGCGGCCGTGCCGGCGTTCCTGGCCCCCTCCCCGCCCGTCCCCAGGCGGGAGAGGACGTCGTGAGCGCGCCCGTCGTCGTCCTCGACGACGTCACCGTGCGGTATGCCGGCGCGCCGGCTCCCACCCTGCGCGCGGCGTCCGCGGTAGTACGCGAGGGCGAGCTCGCCCTGGTGGTGGGCCGCACCGGGTCGGGCAAGTCCACCCTGCTGGGCGCCGTGACCGGCCGGGTCCCCCACTTCACCGGCGGCCACCTCTCCGGGCGGGTGACCGTCGCGGGGCTCGACACCCGGACCCACCGGCCGCGCGACCTGGCCGGCACCGTCGGCGTGGTCGCCCAGGACCCGCTCGCCGGCTTCGTCACCGACACCGTCGAGGAGGAGCTCGCCTACACGCTCGAACAGCTCGGGGTGGGCCCCTCCGCGATGCGCCGGCGGGTCGAGGAGGTCCTCGACCTGCTCGGCATCGCCGAGCTGCGCGACGCGCCCCTGCGCGACCTGTCCGGCGGGCAGCAGCAGCGGGTGGCGATCGGGGCGGTGCTGACGGCCGGCCCTCGGCTGCTGGTCCTCGACGAGCCGACCTCGGCGCTCGACCCGGCAGGGGCGGAAGAGGTGCTGGCCACCGTGAGCCGGCTGGTCCACGACCTCGGCCTGACCGTCGTGATGTCCGAGCACCGTCTCGAGCGGGTGGTCGGCGCTGCCGACGTCGTCCTCGCCGTCGGGCCGCACGGGTCGGTGCGGCAAGGGTCGCCGCGCGAGGTGATGGCCGACTCCGCCCTCGTGCCACCGGTGGTCGAGCTGGGCCGGTGGGCGGGCTGGGACCCGTTGCCGCTCACCGTGCGCGACGCCCGGAGGGCCGCCGCCGCCCTGCGGCAGGAGCTCGGCCGACGGCCCGCGCCCCGCACGGACGAGGCTGCGCCCGCAGCCGCCGTCCTGGTGCGGTCCCGGGCGGTCGAGGTGCGGCACGGGCGCGTCGAGGCCGTCCGCGGCGTGGACCTCGACCTGCGCGCCGGTGAGGTCGCGGCCCTGATGGGACGCAACGGGTCGGGCAAGTCCTCGCTGCTCTGGGCCCTGCACGGCACCGGTCGTCGCAGCGCCGGGGCGGTCAGCGTGGGCGCTCCGGACGGCCCGGGCACCGACCCCTCGACCGTGTCACCGCGCACCCGCAGACGCCTCGTGGGCCTCGTGCCGCAGAGCGCGCCCGACCTGCTCTACCTCGACACCGTGGCCGCGGAGTGCGCCCAGGCCGACCACGAGTCCGGCGCCCCTCCTGGGACGACGCGTGGGCTGCTCGACCGGCTCGCACCCGGCGTCCACGACGGCACCCACCCCCGGGACCTGTCCGAGGGCCAGCAGCTCGCGCTCGCGGTGGCGGTCCAGCTGGCCGCGGCACCACGCGTGGTGCTGCTCGACGAGCCCACGCGCGGACTGGACCACCCCGGCAAGGAGGCACTCGTCGAGCACCTGCGCTCGCTGGCGGCGGACGGCCGCGCCGTCGTGGTCGCCACCCACGACGTGGAGTTCGCGGCCGACGTCGCGGACCGCGTCGTCGTGCTCGGCCAAGGCCGGGTGGTCGCCGACGGGACCGCCCGGGACGTCCTGGCCGACTCCCCCGAGTTCGCCCCCCAGGTCGCCAAGGTCCTGGCGCCGGTCCGCCTGCTCACCGTGGCCGAGGCCGTGGCGGCCGTCGCCACCCTGCAGCGGCAGGAGGTGGCGCCGTGAGCCGGCGGACCGGGATGACGCAGCCCGCCTCGGCCGCGCCGCCGGGTGGGCAGCAGGCCCTGACCGGGCGGGTCCGCGCCGCCGTGGTCCTGCGCCCCCGCGCGACCGCCGCCCTGGCGCTGGTGTCGGTCGCCGGCCTGCTGGCGTTCCTCTGGCCCCTGGTCGTGACCGCCGGCTCGGGGCTGGCGCGCGGTGCCGACGCCCCCCTCGTGTTCGCCCTGCTCCTCCCGCTGCTGCTCGCCGTCGTGCTCGCCGAGATCTCCGAGGGGGGCCTGGACGTCAAGGCCGTCGCGATGCTCGGGGTCCTGTCGGCCGTCGGCGCCGCCCTGCGACCCCTCGGGGCCGGGACCGCCGGGTTGGAGACGGTGTTCTTCCTGCTCGTGCTGGGAGGCCGGGTCTTCGGGCCGGGCTTCGGGTTCGTCCTCGGGTCGACCACGCTCTTCGCGTCCGCCCTGGTGACCGGCGGGGTGGGTCCCTGGCTGCCCTACCAGATGCTCGGCGCGGCCTGGGTCGGCCTCGGCGCGGGGCTGCTGCCGCGCGTACGCCCGCGGTGGGAGGTGCCGCTGTTGTGTGCCTACGGTGCGGTCGCGGGCCTGCTGTACGGCGTGGCCCTCGACTTCTCGTTCTGGCCCTTCGCGACCGGGCTCGACAGCCACCTGTCGTTCGTGGCCGGGGCGCCACCGTGGGAGAACCTGCGCAGGTTCGCGGTCTTCTCCGTCGCCACCAGCCTCTGGTGGGACCTGGGCCGCGCCCTCACGAACGTGGCGCTCATCGCGGTGACCGGCCGTGCGGTCCTGGGCACCCTGCGGCGGGCCGCGCGCCGGGCCGCCTTCGACGCAGAGGCCGGCTTCGACGCAGAGGCCGGCTTCACGGCCGGGCCCGGCACGGGGGCTGCCCCGGCCCCTCAGCCGGCCGCCCGGCATACGCTGCAGGGATGACGACCACCACCGACCTGGCTGTCGACACGGTCACGGACCCCGACGTCAAGGCGGGCTTCGGCACCGACGAGTCCGTGGGTGCCACCGCGCCCGGCGACTTCGAGGTCGTGCGCGCGCGAGACCTCGCCGACGTCGTGGAGGTGATGCGGTGGGCGCACGAGACCGGCACGCCCGTGGTGCCGCAGGGTGCGCGCAGCAGCCTCACCGGCAGCTCGGTCGCCATCGAGGGCGGCATCGTCCTCAACACCGAGCGAATGGCCTCGATCACCATGATCGACCCGCTGGAGGGCCTGGCCGTGTGCGGCCCCGGGGTCCTGAACAAGCAGCTCAAGGACGCGGTGGCCGAGCACGGCCTGTTCTACCCGCCCGACCCGGCCTCCTCGGCGTTCTGCACCATCGGCGGCAACGTCGCCACCAACGCCGGCGGCCTGTGCTGCGTCAAGTACGGCGTCACCGCCGACTACGTCCGCTCGCTGCAGGTCGTGCTGGCCGGCGGCGAGGTCATCCGCACCGGCCACCGCACGGCCAAGGGGACGGCGGGGCTCGACCTCACCGGCCTGTTCGTCGGGTCCGAGGGCACGCTCGGCGTCGTCACCGAGGTCACGACCCGGCTGCTCCCCGCGCCCGACCCGGCGCTCACCGTGCTCGCGACCTTCGACTCCCTCGACGGGGCGAGCGCCGCCATCGTCGCGCTGCGGCGTGAGCGCCACGTGCCGAGCCTGGTCGAGCTGATGGACCGCGCCGCCGTCGCCGCGGTGCAGGCGCTGGCCGACTACGGCTTCCCCGGCGACTGCGAGGCGGTGCTGCTCGTGCAGTCCGACCGGCCCGGACACACGGGCGAGGACGTGCAGCGGTATGCCGGGCTGCTCACCGATGCGGGAGCGAGCGAGGTCGCGGTGGCCGACGACCCGGCCGAGGCGGACCTGCTGCTCGCCGGGCGCCGGGCACTGAGCCCCGCCCTCGAGGCCAAGGGGCCGCGGTACCTCGAGGACGTGTGCGTCCCGGTGGGCCGCCTCACCGACCTCATCCGCGAGGGGCAGCGCATCGCCGCCGACCACGGGCTCGAGATCGTCATGGCGGGGCACGCCGGCGACGGCAACCTGCACCCGAGCATCTTCTTCTCGGCCGACGACCCCTCGAGCCGAGCGCGGGCGCACACGGCGTTCAGCCAGGTCGTGACGGCCGCGCTCGGCATGGGCGGCACGATCACCGGCGAGCACGGGGTGGGGACGCTCAAGGCGCCGTGGCTGGCCGAGGAGCTCGGCACCGCCGAGCTGGAGCGGCAGCGGGCGGTCAAGGCGCTCTTCGACCCCCGCGGCGTGCTCAACCCCGGGCGCGTGTACTGGTCCTGAGTGCGTCGTGGACGGTGGACCGACCGTGGGCTGGGTGCGGGCGGCTGGTAGAAACGGGTCATGAGTCCGCTCGAGCTCGACCGCAGTGAGTCCTGGCTGTCCCGCGAGGACCTGACGCAGCGCGGCAGCGGCTTCCCATCCTCTATGTCGACGCCGTGCCGGTGCGCGTCGACGAGCGCGGTGCCGTGACGGCCCTCGGGCTGCTGCTGCGGGCCTCCGACGGGAAGGTCAACCGCGAGCTCGTCTCCGGCCGGGTGCTCTACCACGAGCGGGTGCGCGACGCGCTGATCCGTCACCTGGAGAAGGACCTCGGCCCGATGGCCCTGCCCCGGGTCCCGGCCAGCCCCCAGCCCTTCACCGTGGCCGAGTACTTCCCCACCCCCGGCGTCACGCCGTTCCACGACTCGCGCCAGCACGCCGTCTCGCTGGCCTTCGTGGTGCCCGTCGCGGGCGACTGCCAGCCCCAGCAGGACGCGCTCGACCTTGCCTGGCTCAGCCCCGAGGAGGCCCTGCAGCCGTCGGTCGTCGAGGAGATGGCCGGTGGCCACGGGGTGCTGCTGCGCCAGGCCCTGGCCCACCTCGGGCACGCGATCTGAGCGGCCCGCAGCGGAATCCGTCCATCATCAACCGAACGGCTGAGGTGCCACACCGATGAGCCGAGGGACACTGGGTGACGTGCCGGGGGAAATCGCCACATACCTCCTCGGCGCCCAAGGGGGCGACGAGGAGGCTTTTGCGCGCCTGTACGCCGGCACGAACCCCGTGCTCGTCCGCTACCTGCGTTCGGTGGGCGTCGAGGACGCCGCAGGCGTGGCCCTCGCGACCTGGCCCACCCTGCTGAACCGGCTGCCCACCTGCCCCGCCGACGACGACGACTGGTTCGAGCTGGCCGTCGGCGCCGCGCGCGAGACGTCGCGGGCCGGCGCCTCCCCGGCTATCGGGACCTCCGCGACGCCCGGTGACTCCTTCCGGGCGCCTAGCACCTCCACGACGCACGGTGAGTCCTCGCCCGGCAACGACCCGGTCCCTTCCCATTCCCCCGCTCCGCCCCCCGGAGATGCCGTCGACCACGCGGTCGCGGTCCTGCGGGCGTGCGGTCGGGACGCCGCCGACGTGCTCGCGATGGCCCTCGTCGCCGGGCTGGGACGGGACTCCATGGCGCGGCTGACCGGCGAGGACCCGGCCGCCGTGCTCGCCCTCGTCCGCCGTGGGCAGTACCGCCTCACCGTGCCGCTCGAGGAGCTGTACGCCGCGATGGCGGCACCTGCGCGCCCGGACGAGCTCGCCGACGCGGCGGTCGTGCAGCGCCTCTTCGGTGACGACGCCGGTGCAGCCGTACCGCAGGGCCCTGCCCCGGTCGCCCTGGCCGGGGGCGGTGCAGCGGCCGCCGCCGGCGCCGCGGTCAGCCAGCCCTCCGTCGTCGACCTGCTCACCTGGCAGCCGACGGCGACGGCCGCGCCCACCATCGTGCGCCGACTGCCCCGGCCGGGCGAGTCCTCCCGTGGTGCCCGCGCCGGCGCCGGCGCAGCCGCCTGGGTGATCGCCCTCGGCGGCGTCGGTGCCGCCGCGGCGATGAGCGGCTTGCTGCCGGCCGTCGTCGACAACCTCTTCCGCGGGCCCGGCGCCGGGCCCGTCGTCACCGCCCAGGGGCCTGTCGTGCCGGGGCCGAGTGTCTCCGGGGAGGGCCCGGCGGTGACTCCCCCCGGCGTCGGACCCGTGGGCCCGGGCACCCGACCCGCGACCGAGCCCGGGCAACCGCCCGTCGGGGGCGGGACGGTGGAGCCGGTGGCGCTGCCCGGTTCGGGCAGCGGCGGCCTCGTGGTGATCAGTACGGCCGCCCTCACCACCCCGGCCGACGCACGCAACCCCACCGTGCCCTCCGGGGGCTCCACGAAGCCCGGTTCGCCGAGCACTCCCCCGCCCGCCACCGGGGGCGGCACCGTGGTCGGGGGCGGCACCGTGGTCGGGGGCGGCACCGTGACCGGGTCGGGGCGGGGTTCGGTCCGGGGCCAGGGCGGCACGACGACCAAGGCCCAGAGCAAGGCCGTGAAGGCCCAGGCCAAGGCCGCTGCCGCTCAGGCCCGGGCGCAGGCCAAGGCGGCCAAGGCGGCCGCGAAGGCCAGGGCAGCGCAGGCGAAGGCCGCGAAGGCGAGCGCCGTCAAGGCCAAGGCCGCGAAGGAGAAGGCCGCCAAGGCGAACGCTGCCAAGGCCACGGTGGCGAAGGCTGCCAAGGGTGCGACCACCAAGGGCAAGGCCACCAAGAAGGCCTGAGTCGGTCAGCGGGCCGAGCGTCGGGCCCGCCGGTCCGCCACGTCCATGGCGTCCGCCTCGGCCAGGGTGGGCGCGGTGCCACCGAGCCGCGCGGGCAGCAGGTCACGCTCGGCGTCCGGCCACGCGGGGTACGCGCGCTGGTCCGCCTCGAGCTGGGCCTGCATGCGGTCCTTGACCCGTGCCGTCGCCTCGGCGGCGTCCTCCTCGGGGGACACTGAGACGGGCTCCCCCACCGTGATGAACAGCGGGACGTGGTGGCGCCCCATCCGCTTCGGGCGGCCCTTGGTCCAGATCCGCTGGGAGCCCCAAATCGTCACGGGCAGCACCGGGACCCCGGCCTGCTGCGCCAGCCGCACCGCCCCCGACTTGAACTCCTTGAGCTCGAACGAGCGGCTGATCGTCGCCTCGGGGAACACCCCCACGATCTCGCCGGCGCGCAGCGCCGCCAGGGCGGTCCCGAAGGACTCCTGCCCGGCCTCCCGGTCGACGGGGATGTGGTGCATCCCCGTCATGAGCGGGCGGGCCACCGGGTTGCCCCAGATCGACTTCTTCGCCATGAACCGCACGAGGCGTCCGGCCTCGACACCGGCCAGGCCGGCATACGTGAAGTCGAAGTAACCCGTGTGGTTGATGACCATCACGGCCCCGCCGGTGCGCGGCACGTGGTCCAGCCCGCGGAGGCGGATCTTCAGCCCCTGGAAGGCGAACAACGCGCGGGCGACACCGATCACTGACGAGTAGACCGGCTCCATGGCCACAGCCTAGGGGTCAGCCGTGGCGCGACGGCGTCCAGGCCACCTGCACGACGTTGTTGCCTGTCTCACGTGAGACGAGCCGACCACGACCCGGGACCGCCGGCACCGGCTTGACGTTGCCGATGAGCGGCCCCTCGTCCGGGCTCCCGGAGAGCAGGATGCCGGGGCTGGCGAGGTCGCGCAGGGTCTGCATCACCGACTCGTACGACGCGCGGCTGGCCCCCCCGGTCCGGCGGGTGACGACGAGGTGCAGGCCGACGTCGCCCGCCTGGGCCAGCAGCGGCACGAGGGCTGCCAGCGGGCTGCCCGCCGACGTCACCACCAGGTCGTAGTCGTCGACGAGGACGAAGACCTCTGCGCCCGTCCACCAGTTGCGGTTGCGCAGCTGCTCCGGCGTGACGTCCGGCCCGGGGAGGCGGGAGCGCAGGTAGGCCGCGAGCTCGGGGATGTTCTGCGCCACCTGGTCCTCGGTGGTGAAGTACTCGCGCAGGTACTCGTCGGGGATCTCGCCCAGCAGGCCGCGGCGGTAGTCGACCGCGAAGATCTGTGCCTCCTGCGGGGTGTACAGCCGCATGACCTCGCTGGCGTAGGTGCGCAGCATGGCGGTCTTGCCCGAGTCGCTGTCGCCGAAGAGGTAGAGGTGCGGTTCCTCCGTGGGGTCCACGCCGATGGGCGCCAGGTTGCCCTCGTCGATGCCCAGCAGGATGCGCCGGTCCGCGGGTCGCGTCTGGGCGCGCACCTGCTCGAGGTCGATCCGGTCGGGCAGCAGCCGCAGCTTGGGACCGGTCGGCCCCTGCCACGCGGCGTTGACCCGCTCGACGAGGTCGTCGACACCGGCGCCGAGGCTGCCTGCGTCGCCGCTGCCGTCGATGCGCGGGATCCCGGCGAGAAAGTGGTGCCGGGTCGCCTCGATGCCGCGCCCGGGACGGCCTTTGGGCACGTTGGCCGCGAGCTTGCGGTCGATCTCGGAGTCGCTGGTGTCGCCGAGCCGCAGCTCCAGCCGGGTGCCGAAGACGTCCTTGACCGCGCTGCGGAAGTCCATCCAGCGGTTGCTCGTGGCCACGAGGTGCAGGCCGAAGGTCAGGCCGCGACCGGCCAGCTCCTGGATCTGAAGCTCGAGCTCGTCGAACTCGGCTCGCAGGGTCGGCCAGCCGTCGACCACGAGGAACACGTCGCCGTATCCGTCGTCGGCGAGCCCTTCGGCCCGGCGGCGGCGGTAGGTCTCGATCGAGTCGATGCCCTGGGCCCGGAAGTACGCCTCGCGCTTGTCGACGATGCCGCGCAGCTCGGCGAACATGCGGCGCACCACGTCCGGCTCGTTGCGGCTGGCCACCCCCGCGACGTGGGCCAGCTTGACCAGGGGCGAGAACGTGCCGCCGCCGAAGTCCATGACGTAGAACTGCGACTCGAGCGGCGTGGTGGTGAGGGCGAGGGCGCTGACCAGGGTGCGCGCGAGCGTGCTCTTGCCGCTGCGCGGTCCACCGACGATCGCGACGTGGCCGGCGGCGCCCCCGAGGGCCACGGACAGCACGTCACGGCGCTGCTCGAGCGGCCGGTCCACGATCCCGAGCGGGACGACGAGGGAGCCCGCCGCACGCCACGAGCGCGAGACGAGGCCGAGCCGGTCGTCGGTCGCGAGGTCGCCGAAGAGGCGGTCGAGGGAGTCCGGGACGTCCAGCGGCGGCAGCCAGACCTGGTGGGCGGGCCGGCCCTTGCCGCGCATCGCGGCCACGGCGATGTCGAACGTGGCGCGGTCCTCGCGGGGACCCTCGTCGAGGACCGGGGCCTCGGTCTGGGTGCTCAACCGCAGCACGGGCGCGGCGGAGAAGGGGACGATCTCGCCAGTCGTCCCGGTGTTGCCCGTGTGGGCGCGGCGTCGGGCCGGGGGTGGCCCGGAGACGTAGGCGGCCTTGAACTTCAGCAGGGTCGTCTGGTCCGGCTTGAGGAAACCCAGGCCCGGCACCGCCGGCAGCTCGTACGCGTCGGGCACGCCGATCACGGTCCGCGACTCCGAGGCCGAGAACGTGCGCAGGCCGATGCGGTACGACAGGTGCGACTCCAGGCCGCGCAGCCGCCCCTCCTCCAGCCGCTGCGAGGCCAGCAGCAGGTGCATCGACAGCGACCGGCCGAGCCGGCCGATCGCCACGAACAGCTCGACGAACTCGGGCCGGGCGGCGAGCAGCTCGGAGAACTCGTCGGCGACGATGACCAGGGCCGGCAGCGGCTCGAGGTCGGCCCCGGCCGCCCTGGCCTTCTCGTAGTCGGTGACGTTGGCGAAGTTGCCCGCCGCGCGCAGCAGCTCCTGGCGGCGCACCATCTCGCCGTGCAGCGCGTCCTGCATGCGGTCGACGAGGCTGAGCTCCTGGCCGAGGTTGGTGATGACGGCCGAGACGTGCGGCATGTCGGCCATGCCGGCGAACGTCGCACCACCCTTGAAGTCGACGAGGACGAAGTTCAGCGCCTCGGAGGAGTGGGTCATCGCGAGGGCAAGCACGAGCGTGCGCAGCACCTCGGACTTGCCCGAGCCGGTGGCGCCGATCACCAGGCCGTGCGGGCCCATGCCCTGCTGGGCCGACTCCTTGATGTCGAGCGAGACCACCTGCCCCTGCGCGCCCACCCCGATCGGGACCCGGAGCCGGTCGCGCTGCAGCCGGGGCCGCCACGCCGCCTCCGGGTCGTAGTCGCGCACGTCGCCGAGCCCGAGCAGGTCCACGAGCTCGGTGGTGCTGGTCATGGCGTCGCGGCGCTCGGGCTCGGCACCGGCATACAGCGGCGCCAGCCGGCGCGCCGCCGCCTCGGCCTGCACGAGCGACATCTGGTCGGCGAACCCGCGAGCGGGCTCGCTGGCGAGGGTGAGGATCTGCATCGGCACCCGTCCGGCCCAGGGGCCGGAGGTCGCGGCCTGGCCCAGGGCCAGGCGCATCCGGCTGTCGACCGAGAGCTCGTCCCACCGCTCCGGCAGGTGCAGCACCGTGACGCCGAGGACGCCGTCCTCGGTGACGATCGGGTTGCCCGGCGGCACCTCGCCACCGTCGACGACGACGAGCACGTGCGGCAGCGTCACGGTCTCGGAGAACCCGAACCGCGGTCGCTCGCGCAGCTCCGCGGGCAGCATCGGCTCGAGGTCGGCCAGCGACGACGCGACCATGCGCGCCGGGCCCACGCCGTCGCGCTCGCGCTGGCTGTGGGCGTGCGGCAGCCACTTGACCCACTCCCACTCCGGGAGGGCCTCGGACCCGGCGACGACCGCGACCTGGAGCTGGTCGGGCGCGTGCTGCGCGGTCACGGCCGCGATGATGCTGCGGGCCAGGGCCCGCGCGGGCTCGGCGTCACCGGTGACCTCGATGCGCGAGAAGTACGGCAGGCTCACCGATGCCGGGAGGTCGGGCTGGACGCGGTGGGTGGACAGCAGGCGGTGCAGCGCGGACGCCGCCACCGGGTCGAGCTGGGCCATCGGTGGGGTGTCCGGGGCCTCGAGGGTGATGCACAGCGGCTGGTTGGTGCGCCCGAAGCGGACCCGCAGGAAGTCGTCGTCGCCCGTCGAGCGCTCCCAGACGCGGGTGCGCTCCTCGCACAGCGCGGGCAGCGCCTCCGGGGCCGGGCTGTTCCACAGGGCCGCCGCGCGCTGGCGGTTGGCGGCCTCCCGGACCGTCTGGCGGACCTCCCCGAGGTAGGCGAGGTACTCGCGCCGCGCCTCGCTGACACCGGCCACGTGCTGCTGACGCTGCTTCCAGCCGTTGACGCCGACGAAGCCGAGCGACGCGACGAGGAACATGCCACCCGCGATGTAGCCCTTGATCCCGGGCTGGGACAGCGCCACGAAGGCGATCGACCCGACGCTGCCGAGCATCGGCACGGCATTCATCAGCAGCGAGCTCGCGCCCTCGCTCGGCGTGATCTCCGGTGGGGGCTGCAGGACGATCCGGCCGGACGGCACCTCTGGGGCCTGCTCGCGCGGCCCCCTCCGCAACGTCACTGCCATCTGGTGTGCGCCCTCCTCGACGACCGACTGTCCCCACCGCGCGGTCCACCGCCTCCCCCGAGACGGGCGGCACCCCTGCACGTGCGCGCCCAACCTACCCTCTCGCGTCAGGTGCGGCGCGCGGACGTGCGGTCCCGCCGCGGTCAGGCACTATTGTTCCCGGGAGCCGTGGGGGCAGCAGCGAGGTACGCAGCGAGGGGAGGCAGGGTGTCCGGCGAGGAGTTCGCGCACCGGGTGTCCCTGCTCGCCGACGACCGGCGGTACGACCTCGTGGCGCCGGCGAGCGCCCAGGTCGGGGACCTGCTCGCCGCCCTCGGGATCGCCCCCCGCAACAGCCCGTATGCCGTCGCCACGCCGGCGGGCCGGGTCATCGCCCTGCACGAGGTGCTCGGGGACGCCGTCCCGGAGGGCGCGCTGCTGACCGTCATCAGGGCCACGACCCACGAGGTGACCCGGGACGTCCGCAACCTCGACCCGTCCTCGGTGTCGGCCGGCGCGCGGTCGCCGGAGGGGCAGGGCGGCCGGTACGTGCCGCCCTCCGAGGCCACGATCGCGCGCACCCAGCTCTCCGAGGTCACGCGCCGCCGCGGCGACCTGCCCGTGGAGGTCGGTGGGGTGGGCGGCTCGACGGCGGCGACCGCCGCGGCCGCTCCGGAGTCCTCGGCGGGCGCGACCTCCTGGCTGCGGCCCGCGGTGCTGGCCCGGTGGGCGGCAGCGGGTGTCGCCGGCGCGGCCGCCCTCGTCCTCGGGCTGGGCGCCTTCGCCGGCCGTGCGCACGCGGGGACGACGTGGTCCGCGGTGTGCGCCGTGCTGCTCCTCGTGCCCGGGCTCGCGCTCGCCCTCGACGCCTCCGAGGAGGGCCGGCTGTCGCGGCTGGTGGCACCGGTGTTCGGCTTCGCCGCCGGACTGGCGCTCCCGGTGCCGGACTCCCCCGGTGCCGGACGGGTCGCCGTCGTCGCGGGCTGCGTCCTGGCCACCGCCCTGGCCGGAGTCTCCCGCGTCGTCGGGGGTCCCTCGGACCGCGCCTCGCGCGCCGCGATGACCGCCTTCGCCGCGGCGGGAGGCCTGTCGGTCGTCGGGATCCTCCTCGGCTGGCCGTCGTTCGCCGTGGCGGCCGTCCTCGCCGGCCTCGTGCCGACCGTCGTGCGCCTGCTGCCCTCGCTCGGCTTCGAGCTGCCCGACGAGCAGCTCGTCGACGTCGACCGGCTGGCCACCACGATCTGGACCGCGCGAGTGCAGCAGGTCCGGCGGTTCAGGCGGCTGCGCCCACGCGAGGTCGACGGCGCGTTCCACGAGGCCCGTCAGGCGGTCGCCGCGGGGACCGTGTGGAGCTGCCTGGTCGTGACGGTCGCCCTCACGGTGCTCGTCGCGACGCCCGGCCGGTCGGCCCTCGCCGCGTGGGGCGCCGTGGGGCTGTGCGCAGCGGTGACCCTCGCACTCGGGTACCAGTCCCGCGCGGTGCGGGACCGGCTGCCCCGCACCGCCATGCTCGCCGCCGCGGGCGTCGCCGCGCTGCTGGGGACGTATGCCGCCGGCGCCCGGCTCGGGGACGCCTGGGGTTTCGCGCTCCTCGCCCTCGCCACCCTGCTGGGGCTCGTCGCCGTGGGCAGTGCCGTCGCCCTGTCCCGGGGCTGGCACTCGACGCGCCTGTCGCGCCTGGCCGACCTGCTGGAGTCGTTCGCCGTCGTGCTGAGCCTGCCGCTGTCCGTCGTCGCGGCCGACGGGATCGAGGCGTTCCGGCGCCTCACCTCGGGGTGACCGGCGAGCGTTCCCGACGACGCGATCCCGACGACCCGACACTGACGGCCCCTCCTCGAAAGGCGAGTACCTCGTGACCACCACGGCGAAGAGCAAGGCCCGCGCGGGACGGCGCGAGGACGGCATGCGGTGGTGGGGGCGCGTCCTCCTCGTCCTCGTCGCGCACCTGGTCCTGCTGGCGTGCGTGTGGTGGTCGTGGCACCCCAGGCTCGGAGACCACAACACGACGCCCGGTCTCTACCCGAAGACCTTCGGCATGGCCGTGGCCTGCGGATTCCTGCTCGTCCTGCTCCAGGTGACGGACAAGATCTCGTTCAAGGGTCTCTGCGCCATGTTCCTCCTCGTACCGTTCGCGACCTTCTTCCTGCAGTACGGCGGGTACCACGTCTGGACCACCGCGGTCATGCAACCGACGAGCGACGTCACCGTGACCCGGGCCGAGCACCTGTTCAACGGCGGCTACCGGGTCCGGGTCACCGGGGCCGGTCCCGGCGAGACGGTCGCCTACTCCACCCTGGGGCGTCGCACGACCACCACGTACGAGTTCGACCGCATCCTGCCGGGCCAGACGGTGGACCTCATAACGGACCCCACGGGGTTGTCGGTCCCGATGCTGCGACCGCAGGGCTGGGCCGGCTCCGCCGACTCACAGACCTCAGCCGTCTGGGCGACCGTGACGCTCGCGTCCCTCGCCTACCTCGAGCTCATCTGCCTCTCGGCCCTCACCCGGCGACGCAGCCAGATCATGGCGGTCGACGACAAGGGCCGCTTCGGCGGGAGGTCGAAGAAGTCCCGGCGCGGGGCTGGCACCGCCTCGGATGGCGACCGGGCCGCGGAGTCCTGACCCGACCTCAGTCGACGTCCGGCAGGGGCATCCGACGGATCCGCTCCATCTGCTCCTGCATCTCCCGCAGGTTGCGTCGGGCTGCGCCGACCGAGGCCTGCAGCTCCGTGGACGGGTCCTCGGACCCCATCGCCTCCTCCTGCGCCCGCAGGACCTCCCGGGCGTTCTCGGCGGCCGTCCGACGGACGTTCTCGGCGGCCGGCGAGTCGTCGATGCCTGCGACGACGGCGGTGGTGCTGGTCTCGTCGAGGTCGATCCGGCGCTGCAGCCTCTGCCAGTCCGGGCCGAGCTCACCGCCGCGGGCCTTGCGGGCGCGCTCCTCGTCCTCCGGCTCGACCTGCGCGAGGTAGGCCTCGTGCTCCTCGATCGCCTCGCGGGTGTCGCGCTCGATGTCGGCCTGGATGCTGCGGATCTCCCCCAGCAGGGCCTGGACCTCGGCGATCGCGCGGTCTGCCTCGCTCATGTCCTCACGCTCCGAAAGTGTTCTGGGCGGCCTCGTCGATCCGCGAACCGTTGTACATCGCCAGGCCGCCGGCGACACTCGTCATCGCGAGCTTCAGCGCATGCATGACGTTGATGACCGCGTAGATGGCCTTGACGAACTTCTCGATGGCGTCGAGCACCTGGCGGATGAGGCTGATGGCCCGGTCGAACTTCTGCCAGAAGCTGCGGATGTGGATGGCGATGTCGGCCGCTCCCACCAGCCACCCCACCACCGGCACCGACGCCTCGATGATGAGCCGCTCGAGGATGTCACCGATGAACGAGATCAGCGTGCCGATCCCGAGGCACGCCGACTTGGCCACCTGGATGAGGCTGCCGGTGAGCTCACCGGTGAGCTCGCACCCCTTCGCGTACGTGCGGTAGGTGTCACCGAGGGAGTCCATCCGCCGGCGGAAGGCTGTCGCTGCTTCGCCCTCCCACACGTCGGCGGTGCCGGCGTCGAGGGCTGTGAAGTTCTCGCCGACCGCGGCGCAGATCTTCCCTGCGTCACCCCACCCCTGCTGCGCCACGCCCATCAGGCCCCAGTCACCGCACAGCGGCTTGACCAGCTCGAGCATGGGGTCGGTGCCGAAGGCCTCCCGGCAGAAGCCGAGGAGGTGGCCGATGAGGAAGCCACAGCTGGACTCGAAGTCCTTGGCGAACTCATCGTCCGACGCGACGGCCACGCACTGCGTGGCGTAGGCAGAGGGGTCGACCTTCTCGTAGACGCTCACCAGGTGCCTCCCTTGTGGTTCTTGGCCCAGGTGACGCCGCCGTCGTTCTTCGGGCCGTCCACGGCGGCGTCCACCCGCTGCGTCTGGTCGACGGTGTCGCCGAGCCGGCCCGCGGCGTCGACCAGGTCCTTGCCCTCGCTGAGGAGGGCAGTGGGGGCCTGCAGCCCCTTGCTGAACGTGTCCAGGCGGCCGGCGTCGGACGCGGTGAACGCTCCCGCGGCAGGGGCCCGCGAGGCGGAGTCGTTGTCCAGGAGAGGGTGCCTGCGCGCGAAGTCCTGGCCGCGCGTGTAGTAGTCCCGCTCACGGTTGCGCAGGTACGTGCCGAGCTCCGTCGGGGACATGCCGTCGATCCTCTTCGTCAGGGCGTTGAACTGTCTGTCGAGCCCGCGCTGGATCCAGTACTTGGGGTCGGTGCGCTGGGTCGCGTCGAAGTTGCGCTGCTGGATGCGCCAGAGCTCCCTGGGGTTCTGCCACCCCGGCTTGGACAAGTGCGTGGCGTTCTCGACCCAGTTCTTCCACTGCTTCATGCCGTCGAGGAACGGGCCGCCGGTGGGCTTGGGCAGGCCCGTCCCCACGGGCGCGCCGGTGCGCACCGTGCCTCCCGCGGGGGCTTGGTACGGCGGCAGGTTGGTGCCCTTCCTCGCCATGGCCTCGTACGCGGCCCGGTCCCGCGCGATGAACTCCTTGCGGGTGCCGTTCGTCAGCGTGGCGCACGTGTCGGCGATGGTCGAGCCGTTCGCCATGCCGCGGCTCCCCGCCTCGTAGGCGCGCGCGTAGTGGCCCTCCAGCAGGCCCAGGACGCCGGTGAAGGCGCCACTGGCCCGGCAGGTGGACTGCACGACCCTGCCCGCGAGGTCCATGTGCGTCTTCTGCCGGTCCAGGACCTGCTCGACGAGGTCCAGCTGTGCGATCTCGACCTTGATCTTCGGTGCCACGGTGGTTCCCCCCTCTCGGTGCGGCTACTCCCAGACGGAGTCGCTCGCCTCAGCGTCGTCGTACCAGTTCTCCTCGTCCTCGTGGGTGAGGAAGTCCTTGCCCTTCTTCTTGTCGCCGCTGCCACCGGCGCCACCGGCGCCGCCGCCCCCGCCGGCGACCGCGCTGCTGCCGCGGCTGCCCGCGCCCTGGCCGGAGGCCACCGCCGTGGACCCTCCTGAGCCGGTGCCGCGACCGGACGCGCCGTCGAGCTTGGGGACGCCGTACTTGCCCCCGGCCGAGGCCCCGCGGACCGACGAGCCGCCCCCGGATCCGGCACCGCCCCCACCTGCGGGGACCATGCCCCCGCTCCGTCCGCCGGCCGCCCCGGCGGCTCCCGTGGTGCCGCCACCCGACGCGCTGCCCCCGGGCACCGCCGCGGTGCCGGTGAGGTTGCCCAGGGCGCCACGGGCCGATCCGCCGGCCGCGCGGCTCAGCCCGGACAGGGAGCCACCTGCCTCGCGGCCGAGCCCTGACAGGAGGCCGCCCGCGGAGCCACCGGCACCACGGACCAGGCCGGCGGCGCCTCCCGCGACCATGCCGATCCCGCCGACCGCGCCGGCCAGCCCGCCGACGCCACCGAGGGAGGGGCCGCCGAGGTTGCCGCTCGAGCCGGTCGTGCCACTGACGCCGGTGAAGCCGGGAACCGTCCCGGACACCACCCCGTCTGCCGTCGTGCCCGAGTCGTCGATGAGGCCGCTCGTGGTGACCGTGGTGGGGATGGTCGGGTCGATGCCGGGGTGGTACACGCCGCCCGACGGGACGAAGCCGCTCGTGGAGCCGACCGTGGGGACGGCGCCGGTGTGGCCCCCGGAGTACCCGGTCGGGGTGCTCCCCCCGCCGGTCGGGGTGCTCCCCCCGCCCCCACCAGTGGGCAGGTTCGAGCCCCCGTCCTTGCGGTGCGGGGTCGCGTCGATCGGCAGCTCGGTCGTCGCAGTCGCCATGTCGGTGCTGAGCTGGCGGAGCGCGGCGGCCGCCGCGGCCTCGCGCTGCTGCTGCTGGTGGGCGACCGCCGCGTCGTAGGCGGCCTGGTCGAACTTCTTGCCCACCGGCTCGGTGCTGCCCGGCTCCAGGCCCGTCTGGCGCACGTAGCCGCTGCGGTCGGGACTCGTGTCGACCGTCTCGACCGTGGTGGCCAGCGCCGTCTGCGCCGCCGACACCGCGCCGTCTGCGACGTCGAGGGCCGCCTTGACCTGGCGCAGGGCCTTGGCGTGCTCGCCCAGGCTGGTCGTGAGCCGGTCCATGGCCGCGAACGCCGCGTCGGCGCCCTCGCCCTCCCAGTCCAGGCCGAGGTCGTTCTTGGTGCTCTTGACACTCGTGATCAGGGTGTCGATCCGGGCGGCGGCAGCCTCCCAGTCCTCACCCTGCGCCTTGATGTCGGACGCCGCGTCGCGGATCTTCGCGAGCTCGCTCTCCTTGGGTCCCACTGTCAGCTCCCCTCCCCTGGTTGTGCGGCCGGACGCGTGCCCGAGCCCCTGCGCATGAACGTGAAGGCACCACCCGCGAGGAGCAGCACCAGGACCGCCACCGCAACAAAGACCCAGACCGGGATGCCTGCCGAGCTCGAGGAGACGGGCCCCGTGGACCCGCCCGCCGAGCCGCCTGAGGGACGTGGGGCCGCAGTCGCGGTCGGTGTCAAAGTGGTCGTCGTCGACGACGACGACGAGCCGGAACCGGTGAGCAGGCGTCCGGCGGCGATCTCCTGGGGCGTGGGCCCGTCGATGGACTGGTCCCGTACGAGCGGGTTGACGTCGGGGTACGTGGTCGGGTCCACCGTCATGAGGTCGGCGGCGTCGAAGATCCCCCAGCCGTAGCCCGTCCGCGACGCATCGACGATCTTAGGGAACCCGCTGCCCTCGCGGCGGTACCACCAGATCCAGCCCTTCTTGCCGGTCACGCTCGTGCCCTGCTTCATGCCGGGGTTGTGCACGGCCGCCTGGAGCACCTGGTTGGCGGTCGCCCTGGGGTACTTCGACCAGTACGCCGCCAGACCACCGGCGACGAGCGGGGCGGCATACGAGGATCCGTCGACAAGCATCCCCTGAGGCAGCCAGCGCCCCTGCTTGTCGTGGTTCCCGAGCGCCATGCCGACTCCGGGGGCGCAGAAACCGATGCCGTAGCCACGAGGGGTCGCCGCGAACGAGGAGATCTTCCCCTCCCGGTCGCAGGCGTTGACGGCGACCACACCGTTGTACCCGGAGGGGAGGTCGAGGACCTTGTCCCCGGTCGCGCCGACGAGGATGGCCCCGGCGTGCAGTGCCTCGGCCACGGCGCGCTTCACGTCGTCGTCCTGCCCCGGCTTCCCGTAGCTCATCGAGATGATCTTGGCGCCGTCCTTGAGCGCCTTGGTGATCGCTGCATCGGTGGTGTTGATGTGCTTCTCGTCCCCGGGCGTGCACCGCAGGTGCTCTCCGTAGCCGATGGTGTAGTGGCGCAGCGTCGCCTGGGGCGCGATTCCCCTGACCCCGGGCATGCCGTTGGCCGACGTGCCCGTGCCGACGAGCAGCTGGGCGATCTCGGTCGCGTGGTCCGCCTCCGGCCCGGTCCCGGTGCTCTCCTTCTCCCAGCAGACGCTCTCCGTGGAGGCCACTCGGCCCCGGATGTCCGCCGCCTTCGGGTCGATCACGTCGTCGAGCACCGCGATGGTGATGCCCTTGCCCGTGCCACCGGCCCGGTGCAGGTCGTCGAAGCCCATCGCCGCCGGCCACCAGGGACGCTGGACGGCCTGCGCTGCCGGCAGGGTGGCCGCCCCGCCCAGCACGGGCAGCAACCCCGTGAGCGCGCCGAGCGCGGCCACGGGGAGCAGACGGCGTAGTCGGCGTCCGGATCCGCGTTCCATCGGAGGTGGGTCTCCTTCGTCGGCCACGCGCTCAGCGCGAGGCCCTGACCTGGGTCTGGCCGTCGTCGGTCTGCGTGGTGGTCGAGGGTCCCCCGATGGAGTTGTCCGGCGGTGCGTCCACCGGGGCGACGGGGGCGTTGTCGCCGCCCTGACCGGTCGGCTGACCGCTGTCGCCCTGGTGCTCCTTGACCCGCGCCTGCAACGACTCGGCGTCCTCGGCCTCCTCGGTGCTGTTGGCCTGCTTGTTCTTGACGTCGGCGTTGAGGTCCTGGCGCGAGCCGGAGTGCGTACCGGCGAGGCCGGCGAAGACGTCACTGGCGCGGTTGTCCCGGTCCTCGAGGTGCTTGGCGACCTGGAGCAGCTTGTCCTGGTAGTCCTTGACGTCCTGCTCGACGCCCTTGAGCGTGTCCTCGTAGATCTTCTTGGCCGCCGCGTAGACGGTGCCGAACTCCTTGCAGGAGTCGATCCCGGAGAACGAGCTCGCGGTGAGGGTGGTGCTCGCGACCTTGGTGTGGCTCTCGGTCGCCTTCTCCGTCCACGTCGCACCCCGGTTGTGCGCCAGGGTGCGGATGATCTCGAAGTCCGCCTTGAGCTTGCCGTTGGTGTAGCGGTACCCGGTCGGCTTGTCCTCGTCGGGAAGTCCCATGGTCGTGCGTCCCCCTGCTGTGTGTGGTCGGTCGTCCTCGCCCAGTCCTCACGGCACGTGCCGGAGCCGAGGCCCCGGCACGACCGTGACGACTAGCCGCCGAACAGGCCGGCCGACTTCTGGTCGCCGTCCCGGTAGTCCTGGTTGCTGGTGTCGACGGCGGCGCCGATCTCAGCAAGGCGGATCTTCATGTCGGTGAGCGCCTGCGTCCACTTCTTCTTGGCCTCGTGGTAGGCGGCCTTGGCCGTACCGTCCCACTCGCTCTGCAGCGGCGCGAGCGCCGAGTCCATCTCGGCCAGCTTGGCCTCGATCTTGCCCGCGGACTGGGCGAGGTCGCCGGCCGCCTGGCTCAGTCCACCGTGGTCGACGAGCATGGTCACATCCCCCCGTACTTGTTGCTGATCGCCTGGGCCGCGTTCTCGTCCCGCTCCCGGAAGGTGCGGTCGGTCTCGCGGAGGTTGGCCTCGAACGTGTCGAGCGCCGAGATGATCTTCTTCGAGTCGTCCTTCCAGAGGTTGAAGGTGCGGTCGAAGCCCGCCGCGCCCTGCCCCTGCCACATCGACTTCAGTCCAGCCAGCCGACCCTCCAGAGCGGCGAGCTCGCCATCGAGCTGCCCCTTGTAGTCAGCGACGACTGCGGCGCCCTTTTGGAGTACGCCATCACCAGCTGCAAGCATCAGTGCCTCCCAACTTCCACGCGTCTGGCCCCCCTCGGGGCACTCGGAATCCCTGCGTCTGTCGCACGGAGCGGACCCCAAGATTCCGATCTCCCCCGAGGTCCGGTGCCCGACATTAGCAACGATGTCCGAAGTGCGACATGGGGAGCACTCCCCTCTATGCTGCGTTCGACCGTGGGGTGGCTCAGGGTCGATTCGTCCATCGGGAGGGGACTCGTGACGCAGGCGAGCACGTCCGCATCGCTCATCCGCGTGTCGGTGACCGCGGGAACGCGCCGGGCGGACCTGGGGGTCCCCGGTGGCATCCCGGTCGCCGAGCTGCTGCCGGAGCTGGCTCGCGAGCTCGGGCAGCTCGACCCCGCGACGGCCAGCCGCGGCTTCCGCCTGGTGCGCCACGACGGCCTGGCCGTCGAGCCCGACCGGAGCCTCGCGGCGCAGGGCGTGGAGGACGGCTTCGTCCTGGCCCTCGAGCCGGCCGGCGACCCGGTCGAGCTCAAGGTCTACGACGACGTCGTCGAGGCCGTGGCCGACCTGGTCGAGTCCTCCTTCGCTCCGTGGACCCCCGAGCACAGCGCCCGCACCGCCCTCGGCGCCGCCGTCGTCCTGTTCCTGTCCGGCGCGGTCGCGCTGTTCACGGCGCGCACCCACGGCGCCCTCGTGGTCGGCCTCGCGGCCGTGGTCGCCGTCCTGCTGGTCGTCGCCGCCGCGGTCCTCTCGCGCGCGCGGCGCGAGGCCGTGCCGGGTGCCGCCCTGGCCGTCACCGCAGGGGTCTACGCGGCCGTGGCCGGCTTCGCCGTGAGCACCGACGGCACGATCTGGGGGCTGCCCCTGCTGTATGCCGGCGCCACCACGGCCGTGGTCGGCGTCGCCGGCGCGCTCGTCGTCACGGCCCACCGTCCCGTCGTGGGGGCGGTGGCCGTGGTCGGGCTCGCGATGGCCGTGACCGGGACCCTCGTCCACTTCGCGCAGTGGTCGGTGGGCTCCGTCGCCGGCTGCGTCCTCGCCGTGGCCGTCCTGGCGGGCGGCCTGTTGCCGTGGTTCGCGCTCTCCTCCAGCCGGCTCACGACGCACCCGCCCCGGACCGAGGGCGAGATCTTCGCGGACCCGCCCCCGGTCGACAACCGGGCTGTGCGGCGCCAGGTCCTCGCCGGCCACGACCTCATGCTCGGGCTCTCCGTCGCCACCGGGGCGGTGGCCCTGCTCGCAGCGCCCTTCGCCGCGGCGACCGGCGTCCTCGGGACCGTCCTGGGTGCCGTCGGTTTCGTGGCCGTCCTCCTGCGCACGCGCCACAGCCGCACCCGGGCCACCGTGCTGGTGGCCATGGTCGCCGGTGTCACGGGGCTGGCCGTCGTGGGCGTCGCGGCTGCCGTCACCCACCCCGGTTGGCGCTCGCTGCTCGGCGTGGGGATGGCCGCAGCCGCCGCCCTCGTCGTCGCGCTCGCCCTCATCGCACCGAGGGCGCGGGTCCGCCTGGGCAGGGCAGCCGACGCCGTCGACGGCGCCTGCCTGGTCGCCGTGCTCCCGCTCGCCGTCGCCGCAGCCGGGGTGTTCTGACCCGGTTCGCTCCCTGGCGTGCAGATCGCGAGGGACGTCCCCTATGCTCTGACCCGCCCGGCGTCCTCGTGACGCGGGAGCCGGGGGAGCACCAGAAGTCGGAACCGTCCAGGGGGGACATCTCATCGTGAGCACCATCCGTCGTGCGTCCGCACTCACCGCCGCAGCGCTGCTCGGGGCAGGCCTGCTCGCCATCGGCCAACAGTCGGCGCAGGCCGAGGACCTGCTGCCGACCTCCAGTCCTACGACCGGGTTGGCCGTCGCAGCCGACGCACCCGGCGTGCAGGCAGACCTGCCCGACGCGGTCTGCACGGCGGTCCCGCTCCCCGACCCCCTGCCGCTGATCTGCGACGCGTCGCCGACCACCGTGGTGCCCGACCCGACCACGAGCACCGACACGTCGACGACCGGGACGACCGATCCCACGGACGCACCCACAGACGAGCCCACCACGCCGCCGACGAGCATCACGCCCACGGTTCCCACCACGACCACCTCGACCACCGGCAACGGCGGTGGGAACGGCAACGGCAACGGTGGCGGTGCCGGCACCGGCACCGGCAACAACCCTGGCACGCCCGGCACCGGCACCGGTGGCAGCAGCATCCCGACCGGCACGCTCGGCACCGAGCCGGTCGCGGTCGAGGGCAACGTCGGCCGGGGTGACTGCGGCCTGTTCTGCGCCGGCTCCTACGCCGAGGCCACCGCCACCGCGAGCACGGCCCGGTCGAACGCAGCCGGGTCCTTCGCCGGAGCAGCCAGCGACCCGGCCGCGGCCGCGCCGGCCGTCCTGGCTCGCACCGGCTCGCCGCTCGGGTCGATGACCACCCTGGCCGGCGTGCTCCTGCTCGCGGGCGCCCTCGCCCTGGCGGGCCGGCAGCGTCTCGCCCCGGCATACCGTCGGCGGCACTGACCCCCGCACCCCCACGCCGCCGCCCCGTAGGGTGGCCGTCGACCCAGCACCCAGCAGGAGAGGCAGGACCCGGTGGCAACCAAGAAGGATCTGGTCGAAGCCCAGGCCTTCAGCCGCCGCAGGTTGGCCACCGCCTTCGTGGCCGGCGCGCCCGGGGGGCGCGAGGTGGAGCCGCAGCGTCCGTGGCGGGCGATCATCGGCGGCCTCGCGGTCACCGCGCTCGTGGCCGTGGGCGGGCTCGTCACCGGGGTGCTCAACCCGGGCCTGCCGTCAGGGTGGGACGACAACCGGCTGGTGATCGCCAAGAAGAGCGGTGCCCGGTACGTCGCCATCAAGAAGACGCTCTACCCGGTCATCAACACCACCAGCGCCCGGTTGCTCATCCCCGCCGACGAGTTCAAGGTCGTGACCGTCAACGACGACAAGATCGCCACGACACCGCGGGGCGCGGCCATCGGGATCCTGGGGGCCCCGGACTCGCTCACCCCGCCGGGCCGGCTCTCGCGCAGCGGCTGGGTCTCGTGCGTCTCCCAGTCCGGCGCCCAGCGCACCGTCGTCGGGCAGCGTGCCGCGAGCACCCCCGCCACCGGCAGCGCTGCCGTCGTCCGCACGGCCCAGGGCCTCTTCGTCGTCACCGGCGGCTTCCGGCTACCGGTCAAGGCCGACGAGGCAGCCGCCGTCCTGCGCCAGCTGCGCCTCGAGTCGGTCACGCCGGTCCCCGCTCCCGCTGCCTGGACCAGCCTGTTCGCCCAGGGGCCGACCCTGGGGGCGCTGCGGATCCCCGACGCCGGGAAGGCGCGCCCTGGGCTGCCGCCGGGGGCCGTCGTCGGCTCGGTGCTCGCCGTCAAGGACACGGGGACCTCGACCCCACGCCGGTACGTCGTCCTCACGACCGGCGAGCTCGCCGTGCTGCCGCCCTTCGCCTACGCCCTCTACCAGCTCGGCTCGGGGCGCACCGTGGGGGCCGACATCCAGGTCACCCCGGCGGAGATCGCGGGCCTGCGGACCACCGACCGGCAGGTGGTGCCGGCGCAGTGGCCCGAGCAGATCCCGCAGGCGCTCGACGCGCCGCCGTGTGCCACCCTCACGGCCGGGCCCAACACGCTGCCGACCACGACCCTGTCGAGCTCGACCACCGCCAAGGCCACCGAGGGACAGGTCACCGAGGTGGAGGCGGGGTCGGGTGCCCTGGTGCGCTCGATCGGCGACAACATCATCAACCGGGGACCGGTGCTCGTGATCGACCAGACCGCCACCGCCTACAGCGTGGTCGGGGGCGACGACGTGCTGGCCCGGCTCGGTTACGCCAAGGATGACGTCGTGCCCGTGCCGCAGGCGTGGGTCGGCCTCTTCGCCTCAGGCCCCGCGCTGAGCACCGCTGCGGCGCAGAACGCCGTCAGCACCGCGAAGAGATGACCCGGCGCCGGACCGCCGCCGCGGGCGTGCTGGGCCTCGTCCTGGGGTTGGGCGGGGCGGTCGCGACCGCTACCCCGGCCGCCGCCGCGCAGTGCGAGCCCGGGAAGGTCCAGTACGTCCCCGAGGAGCCGCCGGCCCTGCAACGCCTCAACGCCCGCTTCGCCTGGACGCTGGCCACCGGCCGCGGCGTCGTCGTCGCCGTCGTCGACTCGGGGGTCGACGCGCGCAACGCCCACTTCAAGGGGGCGCTCGTCGCCGGTCGGTCCTTCGTCCCGAAGCTGCCTGCCGACCGTGACGACCTCGGCCACGGGACCGCGGTCGCGGGCGAGATCGTGGCCCGCGGCGTGAAGGGCTCGGGCCTCGTGGGCCTGGCGCCCGAGGCGAAGGTCATGCCGGTGCGCGTCTTCTACTCCGACGACGAGACGTCCCGCAGCAAGGGGGTCGGTCCCCGTCCGGACCGGATCGCGGCCGGCATCCGGTATGCCGCGGACCACGGGGCCAAGGTCGTCAACGTCTCCATGAGCACGCCCACCGACAACGCTGGCCTGCGCGACGCCGTCGCCTACGCCACGTCCAGGGGCGCGCTCGTCGTCGCCTCGGCCGGCAACCGCAACGTCTCGGAGAACAAGAACGACTCACTGCGCTACCCCGCGGCATACCCCCAGGCCGTTGCCGTCGCCGCGGTCGACGCCTCGGACACCGTCGGCGAGGGGTCGATCCACGGTCCCCACGTCGACGTGGCCGCCCCCGGCACGCGCATCCTCACGACGTACCTCGACGCCGGGGACTGCCTGCTCGAGCAGGAGGAGGAGTCGACCAGCTTCGCCACGGCCTACGTCAGCGCCGCGGCCGCCCTGCTGGCCCAGCGGTTCCCCGACGAGGGGCCGGCCGGCTGGAAGCACCGGCTGGAGTCCACGGCCTCGCGCGACCGCCGCGACCAGCGCACGGACGCTGCCGGCTGGGGCCTCGTCCAGCCGTACGAGGCGCTGACCGCCCTGACCGACGCCAGCGTGGGGGGGCCACTGGCTCCCGGGGAGAAGCCGCGGCCGGTGGTGGCAGCGCCGGCGGAGCGGATCGACCTCAGCGCCCGACCCGACCCCCACGCCCCCGAGCGCACCGCCGCCCTGTGGTGGAGCCTGCTCGGCGGCGGTGCCGTGATCGCCCTCGCCCTGGGCGGCGCGCTGCGCGCCGGCCGGACGCGCCGGCAGGCCGCCTGAGCCACGGCCCCGGGAGGCAGCGGCTCCCGTGCCGCCGCGGGGCCTGCGCCGCCGCGGGCCAACCGGTTGGAAACGGCGCCCGCACGGATGGGAGGATTCGCTGCATGACCGACGCCCTCATGACGCCTCGCGCCGCCACGATCCCCGATCGCCCCACCATCGACGGGCTCGAGGACAAGTGGACGCAGGTATGGCGCGAGCAGGGCACCTACACGTTCGACCGCGAGGCCGCGGCCGCGGCCGGCCGCGAGAGCGTCTTCTCGATCGACACCCCTCCGCCGACGGCCTCCGGCTCGCTGCACATCGGGCACGTGTTCTCCTACACGCACACCGACTGCATGGCCCGCTACAAGCGGATGGCGGGCTTCCACGTCTTCTACCCGATCGGGTGGGACGACAACGGCCTGCCCACCGAGAAGCGCGTCCAGAACTACTACGGCGTGCGCGGTGACGCCTCGCTCCCCCACGACCCCGGCTTCACGCCCTCCCACCGCGGCGACGTCAAGAGCACCAAGGCCGCTGACGCCCAGCCGATCTCGCGGCAGAACTTCATCGAGCTGTGCGACGAGCTGACCGTCAAGGACGAGGAGGCCTTCGAGAGCCTCTTCCGCAGGCTCGGCCTCTCCTTCGACTGGGGCATCTCCTACCGCACCATCGACGACCGCTCGCGGGCGACCGCCCAGCAGGGATTCCTGCGCAACCTCGCCCGCGGCGAGGCGTACCAGTCCGAGGCGCCGGGCCTGTGGGACGTGACGTTCCAGACCGCGGTGGCGCAGGCCGAGCTCGAGGCGAAGGACTATCCCGGCCACTACCACCGGGTCGCGTTCCACCCCACCGCCGAGGGCGCCGCGCCGGTGTACATCGAGACCACGCGTCCCGAGCTCATCCCCGCCGTGGTCGCCCTCATCGCCCACCCCGACGACGAGCGGTATGCCGGCCTGTTCGGCACCACGGTCCGCTCACCGCTGTTCGGGGTCGAGGTGCCGGTGCTGGCGCACCCCGCGGCCGAGCCCGACAAGGGCGCCGGCATCGCGATGTGCTGCACCTTCGGCGACCTCACCGACGTGCTGTGGTGGCGCGAGCTGCAGCTGCCCACCCGGTCGGTCATCACGCGCAGCGGCCGGATCCAGGCGGAGGTGCCCGAGTGGCTGGTCGGCGGGCCCGGCGAGGCGCTGTTCACCGAGCAGGTCGCCGGCAAGTCCACCTTCGGCGCGCGCGAGGCGATCGTCGCGGCCCTGCGCGAGTCGGGTGACCTCGACGGCGAGCCCACGCCGACCCAGCGCAAGGCCAACTTCTACGAGCGGGGCGAGAAGCCGCTCGAGATCGTGACCTCCCGGCAGTGGTACATCCGCAACGGCGGCCGCGATGCCGAGCTCAACGCCGCCCTCATCGAGCGGGGTCGCGAGGTCGAGTGGCACCCGGCGTTCATGCGCTCGCGCTACGAGAACTGGGTGAGCGGGCTCAACGGCGACTGGCTGGTCTCGCGCCAGCGGTTCTTCGGCGTGCCGATCCCCGTCTGGTACCCCCTCGACGCGGACGGCGAGCCGGTCTACGACACCCCGCTGGTGCCGTCGGAGGACCAGCTGCCCGTGGACCCGGCCGCGCAGGCACCAGCCGGGTACGACGAGTCGCAGCGCGGCGAGCCCGGCGGCTTCGTCGGCGACCCCGACATCATGGACACCTGGGCGACCTCCTCGCTCACGCCGCAGATCGCCGGGGGCTGGCGCGGCGACGAGGCCCTCATGGACCTCGTCTTCCCCATGGACCTGCGCCCGCAGGGGCACGACATCATCCGCACCTGGCTGTTCTCCACGGTCGTGCGCTCGCACTTCGAGTTCGGCTCGGTGCCGTGGCGCAACGCCGCGCTCTCCGGGTGGATCCTGGACCCCGACCGCAAGAAGATGAGCAAGTCCAAGGGCAACGTCGTCACCCCCGAGGACGTCGTCAAGGAGCACTCCGCGGACGCCGTGCGCTACTGGGCGGCCAGCGGCCGGCTCGGGGCCGACGCGGCCTACGACACCGGCCAGATGAAGGTCGGCCGCCGGCTGGCGATCAAGGTCCTCAACGCCACCAAGTTCGCCCTGTCCTTCGGGGAGGTCGAGGGGGACCTCGCGAGCGCGGTGACCAACCGGCTGGATCGCTCGATGCTCGCCGCGCTCGGTGACGTCGTGGCCAAGGCCACCGCCGGCTTCGAGGGCTGGGACCACACCCGCGCGCTCGAGGTGACCGAGTCCTTCTTCTGGACCTTCTGCGACGACTACCTCGAGCTCGTCAAGGATCGCGCCTACGGCGGCCAGGGCGACGCCGAGGCGGCCTCGGCCAGGGCGGCGCTGCGGATCGCGCTCGACGTGCTGCTGCGCCTGTTCGCGCCGATGCTGCCGTACGTCACCGAGGAGGTCTGGTCCTGGTGGCACGACGGCTCGGTGCACCACGCCGCCTGGCCCACCACGGACGACGTGGCCGCCGGGGTGGGCGGTGACCCCGCCGTGATGACCGCGGTGGGCGAGGCACTGGCCGGCATCCGCAAGGCCAAGTCCGAGGCCAAGGTCGGCATGCGCGCCGAGGTCGCCGCCATCACCCTGGCCGGGCCGGACACGTGGGCGCAGCGGGTCCAGTCCGCCGAGGCCGACCTGCGGGCCGCGGGGCGGGTCACCGGCACCATCGGCTACGCCGAGGCGGAGACCCCCGAGGCGCGCGACGCCGAGCTGATCCCGGTGGAGAAGCCGAAGGCCTGAACCCGGCGCGCCCCGTCGGGCTGGACCGTCAGCCACGGCACGTCCCACCCGGCGATGCCGAGGCTGCGGGTGGTGAACCGAGCCTCCTCCAGCAGCGTCACCTCGCCGGTGGCGGGGTCGTAGAGGTCGAGCAGGCGGTCGCCGTCGCCGGGCAGCACCAGCGTCACGTGGCGGGGAAGGGTCGCCGAGCCGAGGTAGAGCAGGGCGGGCTCGCCGTCCGCGACGACGTCGAGCAGGCGCGCGTGCGCGGACGCCAGCCTCTCCGGGCCGAGCTGGCGCAGCGAGCGGACCTGGTAGGTCGTGCCGCGACGGGCGGCTCCGAACTCGAGTTCCTTGAGGGCGCCCCACGGCGGGGTGCCGAGGGCACGCGGCCACGGGAGGTTGAGCCTGCCGCCGGCGCCGACCAGCCGGTTGGTGCGGCGCATGACCACCCGCTCGTACGCCGCGAACCGCTCCTGCTCGGTGTCCCCCGGCGGCGCGTCCGACCGCGGACCCTCCCCCGTGGTGATCCACCGGGCGAAGTTCGGGTTGACGAGCATCCGGGCCACGGTGAGGCAGGCCGACCCGCAGGTGACGGGGCTCTGCTGGACCGGGCCGACGTCACCGTTGCGCAGCCGGTAGCCCGTGGTCATGTGTCCCATCCTTCCCGGTACGGGTGGGACCGTCCACCACGTGGCGTCAGCAGCGACCCGCGTGGGCGAGCAGCCGGTGCTGGGGGGCGGCCCAGTCCGGCACGTCGAGCACGGGACCGAACCGGACCGGCCGGTCCGCCTCGGTGATGTGGTCGCGCGCGAGCGGCCACAGGTCCATGGCGAGGGCCGGTGGGATGGGCCGGGGCCGGTCGAGCGACTGGGCCACGTCCCAGCCGTGGAGGGTGATCTCCAGCGCGCCCACGGACCCCAGGAGCTCCCGGGGCAGGCTCAGCGCGCCGAGGGCGACGTCGCCCCCGGCGACGCGGTGCCAGTGGCCCAGCAGGGCGCGGGCCCGCGCACAGATCCGGTCCAGCAGCGCGCGGCCGTCGCCCTCCACCGCCGGTGGCGCCAGCGCGAGGCGGGGGCCGCACGCCGCCACGGCCATGGCGTCGAGCGAGTCGTCCATGTGCCGCAGCAGGGCGCGCAGGTCCCAGTCCGCGCAGGGCGTGCGGTTGCCCAGGTCCGCCTCGGTGACCAGCAGGAGGCTGCCGCGGGTGTAGGCCACGGCGCGCTCGAGCAGCTCGACGGCACCCGGCGGCCGGCCCACGCCGGTCGCGGTCGTCATCGCCGTGCTCACATGGTGCTCATGTGGTCCGCGGGCAGCACCGCGGGCAGGCCGAACGTCTCGAAGAGCCGCGTGTCGAAGAACGCGGCCACGTGGCTGACGCGCCCCTCCGTGAGCGTGAGGACCTGCAGGTGGAACGGCGTGAACGTGCCGTCGGGCTGGCGCATGTACAGGCCGAACGCCGGCTGGCCGTTCGCCGTCGTCGCCAGCATGGGCATCTCGTGCACCCCGCCGGGGCACTGGGTGTCGATGAGCCGGCCGATGGCCTCGGCGCCGGTGTACCAACCGGTGAAGGGCGGCATCTCCCAGACCGCGTCGGCGGTGAGCATGCTGACGATCGAGCTGATGTCCTTGTCCCAGAACGCCTGCACGTAGCGGTCGAGCAGCGCGCGTTGGCCGTCGTCGAGCCGGTCCTCGACCGTGTCGGCGGTGACGTTGACCCTGGCGAGCTGGGCGTGGGCGCGCTGCAGCGCGCTGTTCACGGCGGCCTCGGTCGTGTCGAGCGCCTCGGCGACCTCGGCCGCCCGCCACCGCAGCACGTCACGCAGGATGAGCACCGCCCGCTGGCGGGCGGGCAGGTGCTGCAGGGCCGCGACGAACGCGAGCCGGATGCTGTCGCGCTCGGCCACGATGCTGGCCGGGTCGGCCGTGTCGCTGGCGACGAGGGGGTCGGGCGCCGGCTCGAGCCAGGCCACCTCGCTCGAGGCCACCACCTGCTCCCCCGGGTCGCTGGCCGGTGTCCCCAGTCCGGTGGGGAGCGGGCGGCGGTCCTTGCCCTCGAGCGAGGACAGGCACACGTTCGTGGCGATGCGGTACAGCCAGGTCCGCACCGACGAGCGGCCCTCGAACGCGCCGTACGCCCGCCAGGCCCGGATGTAGGTCTCCTGGACCAGGTCCTCGGCGTCGTGGATCGACCCCGTCATGCGGTAGCAGTGGGCGGTCAGCTCACGCCGGTAGGTGTCGGACAGCTGCGGGAAGTCCTCTGTCGCCGCCCGCTCGTGCACCTCGGTCATGCCGTCTCCTCCGTGGTCCCCACCCCAGCCTAGGCACCCGGGGCCTGTCGCAGGAACAGACCGGACCACCTCCGCAAACTCATCGCTGTCGGCCCGGCCAGTTTGCAGGTCCTGCTCGCGGGCGTCCCCCGCACCGAGGTTCTGTAACGAATCGTGCCCGGTGGACGGCAAATGGTTTCCGGTTTCCGACGCCCTTCCCTAGGGTCGGGTGCGTGACGCGGAGGGGATGGGGGTTGCTGGCCGGGACGGTGGCCACGCTGCTGCTGGCGGCGTGGGTGTCGGCGGCGGGTCCGGTGGGCGTCTTCGCGCGACAGGACTTCAACGGCCCGGGGTCCAAGGCACCCGGCGAGGAGTACGGCTCGCCGGCCCCCGTCGCCCAGGGCGAGATCGGTGAGCGCGGCCGCGGGGCCGCACCGCCGGGCACGCCGTTCGCCGACGCCATCGCCTGGGGCATGAAGATCGTCCTCGCCCTCGTCGTGCTCGCGGTCGTCGCGGCCATCGCCCGGGCCGTGGTCGAGCAGCTCCGCACGACGTCCGCCCGCGAGGAGCGCACCGAGGTCTCGGCCGAGGTCACCCCTGACGTGATGCTGGCGGCAGCCCGCCAGGGCGAGGAGCTGCTCGCGACCGGCACCCCGGCCAACGCGGTCGTGGCCGCCTGGGTGGCCCTCGAGGACGCCGTGCGGTCGGCGGGCATCGGCGACGACCGCTCCCGCACCTCCGCCGAGCTGGTGACGAGTGTCCTGCGCCGGTTCGACGTCGACGCCGCCGCGCTCGACCGGCTCGGTGCGCTCTACCGGGAGGCGCGCTTCTCCCGGCACGAGATCGGCGAGGACCTCCGCACCCAGGCCAGGGCCGCGCTCCAGCAGGTCCAGGCCGACATCGCCCGCGGGCTGCCGCCGCGTCCGGCCCGCGAGCGCCTGGCCGGGGCCCGCCGGTGATCGCCCGGCTCCGCGCCCTGCCGACCGGCGGCCAGCTGGCCGTCGCCCTCGTCCTC
Organism: Phycicoccus ginsengisoli; assembly: GCF_054779295.1. NCBI lineage: Bacteria > Bacillati > Actinomycetota > Actinomycetes > Micrococcales > Intrasporangiaceae > Phycicoccus > Phycicoccus ginsengisoli. Next base: position 46,699 of record NZ_BAAGYN010000010.1, on the reverse strand, counting down.
GCCGCGGTCGTCGGCGCCGTGCTCGCCCTGGTGCCCGCCCTGGTGAACCCGGCGATCCTGCTCGCCTGCGCCGCCGTGGTGGCGACGTTCGGCGTGCTGGTCCAGTGGCTCTGGCAGCACCAGCACGCGACCGACTGGGCCAACACCTTCACCGGCAGCGCCCCGGTCCGCGGCAGCGACGTGCGGGTGACCCGGCTCGCGGAGACCGTCGACGCGGCCGTCGCCGGCGACGCCGTCGCCCAGACCCAGCTGCACGAGACCATCCGCGCCATCACCGAGGAGCGGCTGCGGCGCCGTCGCGGCCTGGCGCTCACCGGCGACGACGTCGCCGACGTGCGCGCCGCCCTCGGCCCGGACCTCACGGCATACCTCGCCAACCCGCCCACTGGCCGGCTGACCGCCGCGCGCGTGGACGCCTACGTCACCACCCTCGAGGAGATCTGAGTGAACCCCACCACCCTGTCCCTGACCCAGGTCTCCGAGCGAGCCGGCGCCATCCTCGCCGAGGTCGAGCGAGCCGTCGTCGGCAAGCGGCACAGCCTCGAGCTGGTCCTGGCCGGGGTCCTCGCCGGCGGGCACGTGCTCATGGAGGACTTCCCCGGGCTCGGCAAGACGCTCGCCGCGCGCTCGTTCGCCCAGGCCCTCGGGCTGGAGTTCGCCCGCGCCCAGTTCACCCCGGACCTGCTCCCGAGCGACCTCACCGGCTCGTTCCTGTACGACCAGCGCAGCCACGAGTTCACCTTCCGCAAGGGCCCGGTGTTCACCGGTCTGCTGCTCGCCGACGAGATCAACCGCACGCCCCCCAAGACGCAGTCCGCACTGCTCGAGGCGATGCAGGAGGGCCAGGCCACCGTCGAGGGCGAGACCTTCCGGCTGCCCCGTCCGTTCCACGTGCTCGCGACCGCCAACCCGGTGGAGTACGAGGGCACGTACCCGCTGCCGGAGGCCCAGCTCGACCGCTTCCTCCTGAGGGTGTCCTTCGGCTACCCCAGCGCCTCGGACGAGTGGGAGGTGCTGCAGCGTCGCATGGGGCGCCGCCAGGAGGAGCAGCAGGTCGCCCAGGTCACCGACGCGGAGGGCCTGCTCGCCATGCAGGCGGCCGTCGAGACGGTCACCGTCGACGAGGGCGTCGGCCAATACTGCGTCAGGCTCGTCGGCGCGACCCGCAGCCACCAGAGCCTGCTCATGGGCTCCTCGCCGCGTGGCTCGCTCGCGCTGCTGCTCACGGCGCGGGCGTATGCCGTGCTGCGCGGCCGCGACTACGTCACCCCCGAGGACGTCAAGGCGGTCGCCCACGCCGCCCTCGACCACCGCGTCTCGGTGCGGCCCGAGCTGTGGATGAACGACGTGTCCGCGGCCAGCGTGGTCGACTCGGTGCTGACGTCGGTGCCCACCCCGGCCGCCACCGGCTCGGGGGCGCGGACCGGGTTCGAGCGCCCGTGAGCCGACCCGTCGGCAGGCGGCTGGAGGCGCGCTGGCGGGCCACGCCGGCGCACGTCCGCGCCACCCTGCTCGGCTTCCTGCTCCTTGCTGTCGGCGTCCTGCTCCGCAGGCCCGACGCGGTGGCGCTGGGGGCGCCCCTGGTCGTCGTGGCGGTCTGGGCGCTGGCCGCCCGGCCGGCGCGCTCTCCCGAGGTCCACGCCGGCGTGCGCCACCCGGTGCTGCGCGAGGGGCAGACCACGGCGTGGACGACGACCGTGGACCCCGCCCCCGGTGTCGAGGACCTGGGCGTCGCCCTGCTGCCCAGCCCGCACACCAGCTACACGCCGGCGAGCCGCGCCCAGGCGGCAGCGCTCGCACCGGGCGGCGAGCCGGCCCGGCTGGACGTGCTCTGCCAGAGCACCCGGTGGGGCCACCGCACCCTGGGGCCGGCCACCATCGCCCTCGGCAGCGCCTTCGGAGGCTTCACCTGGGAGCCGGAGCCCGTGACGTCCGACCCCGTGTCGACGGTGCCCCTGCCCGACCACTTCGCCGCCCGGACGCCGGTGCCGCACCCCGATGGCCTCGTGGGCCGCAGCCGGTCGGCCCACCTCGGCGACGGTGGCGAGCTGGCCGACATCCGTCCCTTCCGCTTCGGCGACCGGCTGCGCCGGGTGCACTGGCCGGTCTCCGTCCGCACGGGCACCCTGCACGTCACGGCCACCCACGCCGACCAGGACAGCGAGATCCTTCTGCTCGTCGACGCCATGCACGACCTGGGCCACAGCAGCGGGCCCAGTGGATCGAGCAGCAGCCTGGACAACGCGGCCCGGGCTGCGGGGGCCATCGCAGAGCACTACCTGCGCACCGGCGACCGGGTCGGCCTGCTCGTCCTGGGCGCGCGCGACCTGCCCCGGGTCCAGGCCGCGGCCGGCAACAACCACCTGCGCCGGCTGCTCGACGTGCTCTCGCGCGTCCGCGTGGCCGACAGCACCGTGAGCGACGAGCGCCGCCTGCAGACGCAGCTGCGCCACCACGTGGGCGCGGGCACCCTGGTCATCGTGCTCACCCCCGCGGTGTCGGTCGACGTGCTGGCCCATGCCGTGTCGCTCGCGCGCCGTGGCGTCTCGGTGGTGGCCATCGACACGCTGCCGCCGGACTTCACCCGACCGGACCTGCCTGCGGACCGGCTGGCCGAGCTCACGTCGGTCGAGGACCACCCCGCCGGCGCTGCCCTGGCCTGGCGGCTGCGCCTGATGGAGCGGGAGCGCGAGATGCTCCGGGCCCGCGACGCCGGCGTCCCGATCGTGCCCTGGTCGGGCCCCGGCACGCTCGACCTCGTCCTGCGCGACCTGGGCCGTCGCTCCCGCGCCCCCCGGGTGGTGAGTCGCTGATGTCCCGCTCCCAGGTCGTCCTGCGCGTCGTGCTCGGCGCTGCGTCCGTGGCCCTCGCCGCCGTGACCGCGGTGGCTGCCGTCAGCCCCCTGTGGGTCGCGGTCCTGCTCCTCGTCGCCTTCACCGCCTACGCCGCCGTGCGACCCGGGACGCACGCCGTGACCGTCCTGCTGGGCGGGCACGTCCTGCACTGGCTCGCCACCGTTCCCACGCCCGTGGGTGGCTCGGCGTGGCTGCTCACGGTCGTCGCTGCCCTGCTCGGACTCCTCGTGCACACCAGCGCCGCCCTGGCAGCCGCCTACCCGGACGGCGCGCCGGTACCGCCCGCGGCGCTGCGCCGCTGGAGCCGTCGCGCGGCGCTCGTCGTGGCTGCGTGCGTGCCCGTCTGGGCGGTCACCGGCGTGGTCAGCGGCAGCGGCACACCGGGCGAGGGCACCCTGACGTATGCCGCGATCATCGGCACCGCGCTGCTCGCCCTGGCGGTCTGGCTGGTCGCCCGCGAACCGCAGCACTGACCCGCACCCCTGCCGCGGACACGACGACCCCGGACACGACGACCCCGGACGACCACGCCCGCCCGCCGCCCTTGGGACACGCGGGCCCCGGACGCGCCAGCCCCGGCGGCAACGGGCCGTCGGGGCTGGGCTGTGCGACGGGACGGAGCCCGCCGGGGGGTCAGGCGGAGCGCTTGCGGGTGCGCTTGGGCTCCTCGTCGCGGCGCACGATCGTCGGCAGGACGTTCTCGCGCACGACCTCGCGGGTGACGACGACCTTGGCGATGCCGTCGTCGCTCGGCACGTCGAACATCACCGGGAGGAGCACCTCCTCCATGATCGCGCGCAGCCCGCGGGCGCCGGTGCCGCGGTTGAGGGCGGAGTCGGCGATGGCCTCGAGGGCGTCGTCGGTGAACTCGAGCTCGACCCCGTCGATCTCGAACATCTTCTTGTACTGCTTGACCAGCGCGTTGCGCGGCTCGGACAGGATCGTCACGAGCGCGTCACGGTCGAGCGGGCTGACCGTGGTGATGACGGGCAGCCGGCCGATGAACTCGGGGATGAGCCCGAACTTCATGAGGTCCTCGGGCATGGCCTCGTGGATCGACTCGGCGAGGTCCTTGGGCGTGTGCAGCTCGGAGCCGAAGCCCAGGCCCTTCTTGCCGTTGCGCGACTCGATGAGCTTCTCCAGGCCGGCGAACGCCCCGCCCACGATGAAGAGGACGTTCGTCGTGTCGATCTGGATGAACTCCTGGTGCGGGTGCTTGCGGCCACCCTGCGGCGGCACCGACGCGGTCGTGCCCTCGAGGATCTTGAGCAGCGCCTGCTGGACGCCCTCCCCGGACACGTCGCGGGTGATCGACGGGTTCTCGCTCTTGCGGGCGATCTTGTCGACCTCGTCGATGTAGATGATCCCGGTCTCGGCCTTCTTGACGTCGTAGTCGGCGGCCTGGATCAGCTTGAGCAGGATGTTCTCGACGTCCTCACCGACGTAGCCGGCCTCGGTGAGCGCGGTGGCGTCGGCGATGGCGAAGGGGACGTTGAGCATCTTGGCCAGCGTCTGGGCGAGGTAGGTCTTGCCGCAGCCGGTGGGGCCGATGAGCAGGATGTTCGACTTGGCGATGTCGACCGACTCGGCGTCCTTCTTGCCGCTGCTGTGCTCACCCGCCTGGATGCGCTTGTAGTGGTTGTAGACGGCGACGGCCAACGCCTTCTTGGCGACGTCCTGCCCCACCACGTAGTTCTCCAGGAAGTCGAAGATCTCGCGCGGCTTGGGCAGCTCGTCCAGGCCCAGCTCGGAGGACTCGGCGAGCTCCTCCTCGATGATCTCGTTGCACAGGTCGATGCACTCGTCGCAGATGTACACGCCCGGACCGGCGATGAGCTTCTTGACCTGCTTCTGGCTCTTCCCGCAGAACGAGCACTTCAGCAGGTCGCCGCTCTCTCCCATGCGTGCCACGCGACGTCCTCCGTGTGTTGGTCCAGGCGCGCTGCCTGCCTTCCGGTGCTGCCCGGTCTGCCGGGGCAGCAAGTCCGACGGTACCCGCCGGACCCCTCCATTCTCCCCATTGAATCGCCGGGACGGGCCCGGGGTGGGCCTTGTCCGCTCACAGCGGACAACCGGCGGCCGATCCCGTAGAATCGTCAACGAGGGGAGTACTTCCCAAGCCCGGCCCGGTCAGTACGAGCGCTCCACGGCGTTCCCGGCCCGGCACCGCCTCGCGGTGAAGGAGACCTCGGACCACGATCCGAGGACGACCATGACCGCTTCCCTGACCGCTGCCGGCGACCCCGCCGGCGCGACCACCTCCGTCGCCACGCCCCTGTTGTGGGGCCTCACCCTTGCCGCCGTGCTCGCGCTGGTGGTGCTCGACTTCCTGCTGACTCGCCGGCCCCACCGCGTGACGATGCGCGAGGCCGCCGCGTGGTCGGCCTTCTACATCGCCCTCCCCCTGGCGTTGGGTGCCTGGATCTGGAGCCGTTTCGGCAGCCAGACGGGCCTGGAGTACTACACGGGGTACCTCGTCGAGAAGTCGCTGTCCGTCGACAACCTCTTCGTCTTCATGCTCGTGCTCGCCGGGTTCGCGGTGCCGCGCGAGCTGCAGCAGCGGGTCTTGCTCATCGGCGTGGTCGGCGCGCTCGTGCTCCGCGGTGTGTTCATCGCGCTCGGGGCGCAGATGCTGGCCCGCTTCGACTGGACGTTCCTGCTCTTCGGGCTCGTCCTGCTGGCGACCGGTGTCAAGCTGCTGCGCGACGCCCTGCGCGGGGCGGCCCACGAGGTCGACACCGCGAACCTGCGCAGCGTCCGCCTGATGCGTCGGGTCCTGCCCGTGACCGACGACTACCGCGGCACGCGGATGACCGTCCGCGAGGCCGGCCGCCGGGCCCTCACCCCGCTCGCGCTGGTGACCGTCGCGATCCTCGGCACGGACATCGTCTTCGCGATCGACTCCGTGCCCGCCGTCTACGGCATCACCGGCGACCCGTACCTCGTGTTCGCCACCAACGCGTTCGCCCTGCTCGGCCTGCGGGCGCTGTACTTCGTGCTCGAGGGCGCGCTCGCCAAGCTCGTCCACCTCGGCTACGGGCTCGCCGCGATCCTCGGCTTCATCGGCGTCAAGCTCGTCCTGCACTGGGCGCACGGCACCTGGCCCGCGGTCCCGGTCGTCCCGACGCTCGCCTCGCTGGCGGTCATCGTGGGCGTCCTGGCCCTGGTCACCGTGACCAGCCTGGTCTCCTCTCGCCGCGCCGAGGCTGCAGCCGGGGAGACCGACCGCGAGCCCCAGTTGCAGTCCTGACCCCTGACACGGGTATGCCGCCCGCTCGAGGTGAGCGGGCGGCATACCGGGTCGTGCGCGAGGAGAGGGTCCTCGGGGCGTGCTCAGTCCTCGAACGAGGCCTTGCGGGAGGCGAGCACCTCGTCGATGAGGCCGTACTCCTTGGCCTCCTCGGCGGACAGGATCTTGTCGCGCTCGATGTCGCTGCGGACCTGCTCGACGGTGCGGCCCGAGTGCCCGGCCCAGGTCTCCTCGAGCCAGCTGCGCATGCGCAGCACCTCGTTGGCCTGGATCTCGATGTCCGAGGCCTGGCCGTAGTCGCCACCGGCGAGCGCCGGCTGGTGGATGAGGATGCGGGCGTTCGGCAGGGCGAACCGCTTGCCCTTGGCGCCCGCCGACAGCAGCACCGCCGCGGCCGAGGCCGCCTGGCCGACGACGAAGGTCTGCACGTCGGGGCGGATGTACTGCATGGTGTCGTAGATCGCGGTCATCGCAGTGAACGAGCCACCGGGGCTGTTGATGTACATGAGGATGTCGCGGTCGGGGTCCTGCGACTCCAGCACGATCAGCTGGGCGATGACGTCGTCGGCGGACGCGTCGTCGACCTGCACGCCGAGGAAGATGATGCGGTCCTCGAAGAGCTTCGTGTAGGGGTCGAGCCGCTTCATGCCGTAGGAGGTGCGCTCCTCGAACTGCGGCAGGATGTAACGGCTGGACGGGCCCGGGACGTGCAGGCCGCCGTGCATGCGGGGGTTGATGTTGGCGTTCACGTCGTTCCTCACTTGTCCCCGGTGACGGGGTTGTCGTCGTCGCTGCCGCTGCGGCCACCGGCCTGGGCGGCGCTGCTGAACACGTGGTCGACGAAGCCGTAGTCCTTGGCCTCCTCGGCACTGAACCAGCGGTCGCGGTCGGAGTCCTTCTCGATCTGCTCCAGCGGCTGACCGGTGTGCTCGGCGATGAGCTCGGCCATCTGCTTCTTCACGAAGAGCATCTGCTCGGCCTGGATCTTGATGTCCGAGGCGGTGCCGCCGATGCCGCCGGACGGCTGGTGCATCATCACGCGGGCGTGGGGCGTGGCGTAGCGCTTGCCCTTGGTGCCCGCGGACAGCAGGAACTGGCCCATCGAGGCCGCCATGCCCATGGCCACGGTCGCCACGTCGTTGGGGATCCACTTCATCGTGTCGTAGATCGCCATGCCCGCGGAGATCGAGCCGCCGGGGCTGTTGATGTAGAGCCAGATGTCCTTGCCCGGGTCCTCGGCCGCCAGGAGCAGCAGCTGGGCGCAGATCGCGTTCGCGTTGTCGTCGCGCACGTCCGAGCCGAGGAAGATGATCCGCTCCTTGAGCAGACGGTTGTAGATGTGGTCGTCCAGACCACCCTGCGGCCGCTCGTCCTGAGCGACACCGAGTTGATTTCCTACTGCAGCACTGCTGGTCACGCTCGTCTCCATCACTCGCCGGTTCCAACCTGTCGATGACCCTAACGTGGGCCCCTGCCGCCACAGTCCCCGAATCCCCCCGTGTTCGCCCTGAGCGCAGAGGGCTCAAGGCGCAGGCGGCCCCGGTGGCCGTGGTGGTCCGCCCCCGGGACGGACCGTGACGCAGCATGGCGGCGGCCTGGCCCAGGCTGAGCACGACGACCCCGGCCGCGACCAGCTCGGCCGGCACGGACGGGCTCCCCGCCGCGGCCGACGCGAGCGGCACGAGCAGGACCAGCACCGTCCCCCGGCCGACGATGGCCAGCGCCGAGACCACCCACTCCTCGCGGCGGTGGCCCGGGTCGCCGGCCAGGACCCGGAGCAGGTGCAGGGCTGCGAGGGTCCCCAGCACCGTGCCGACGACGGTCGTCGTCGTGCGGTGGGGCGACCGGACGAGCGCGAGCACCGACGCGGCGACCCAGCAGGCGGCGCTCACCCCGCAGGTGACGACCCGCCCGTGGCGCACGAGGAACGTCCGCTTGCCGAACAGCGTGTCACCGCGCACGTCGCGGAAGTCCTTGAGCAGGATCCGCCCGATGAACCCGACGTAGAGCGCCCCGAGGAAGGGCAGGTCGACGGTGCGCACCGCGCCCCGCGCGGCGAGCAGCCCCAGCAGGTAGGGCGCCGCGACGTAGAGCGCCGGCAGCGTGAGCGACGCGAGCGCGCCCCGTTCGGCCAGGCGCACTGGGCCGGCGGAGTATGCCGTGCTCACGGCCAGGCCGGCGGCCGTCACCAGGGCCGCGCCGGGGCCGAGCCATGCCGCGGCACCGAGCGTCCCGACGAGCGCGGTGGCGGCGACCGTGCGCAGCTGCGCACGGTGGACCCGACCGCCGACCAGCACCCTGCGCGCGTCGTCAGGGAGGTTGACGGCGTCGATGCGGGCGTCGGCCAGGTCGTTGACGACAGCCGAGTAGACCAGGAACGGCACGAGCACGAGCACCACCCGCAGCAGGGCCCACGACGAGGCGGAGCCGGCCACGGTGAGTCCGCACGCGGCATACAGCACCAGGAGCAGGAGCACGGGCGGGCGGACCATCGCCCACGCGACCCGCGCGTACGCCGTCACTTGTTGCTCCCGTAGGAGCCCATGGCCACGACGACGAAGACCAGGAAGCCCACCCAGGCGAGGCCCGCGGCCAGGGCGAGCGCGACCACGGTGACGGCGACGACGGTCAGGACGCGGCCCCCGGAGGAGCCAGGGGGTCTCGGCGGCGGTTTCTCCATGGCGGGACGGTAGGGGCGTGTCCGGTCGGAGGACATCCGTCCTGCTACTCAGCCGCGGCAGGCTCCCGGGCGTCCGGCACGAGGGCCTCGCTCTCGCGGGTGGCGGGGATGACGAGCATCGCCAGGAACACCATGGCCGTGACGACGAGCAGGGCCTTGAGCACCGTGAAGTGGTCGCCGAGGAAGCCCAGCAGCGGCGGGCCGGCGAGGAAGGCGGTGTAACCGATCGTGGCCACGACGGACATCCGGGCACCCGCCCGGGCCGGGTCGTCGGCCGAGGCGCTCATGCCGACGGGGAAGCCGAGGGACGCGCCCACACCCCAGACCGCGGTCCCGAGGTAGGCCAGCACCGGGTTGCCGAAGATGACCATCAAAGAGCCGACCGCCGCCAGTGCGAACGTCGCGCGCAGGACGGGCACCCGGCCGTGGCGGTCGAGCAGGCCGGTGCCGAGGATCCGGCCCAGCGTCATGAGGCTGAGGAACACCGCGAACGCGAGCACGCCGGCCCACGCGGGCAGGCCGTGGCCCTCGACGAAGCCGACGGCGATCCAGTCGTTGGCCGTGCCCTCGGTGAAGGCCGCAGCGAGGACGACCATGCCGATCATCAGGGTGCGCGGCTCCAGCCAGGCCGAACGCGGCTTGACCGGCGCGGCGGCACGGCCGCCGTCCCCCGTCACCGCGGGGTCCTCCTCGACCACCCTCGGCAGGAACGCGCGGACACCCCACCAGCCGAGCACCGCGGTCACGACGAGCGCGCCCAGGAAGTGCGGCACGAGGGGCACACCGGCCCACGACATGAACGACCCGGCCAGCGCGGCCACCACCGTGCCGCCGGAGAAGGCGGCGTGGAAGTGCGGCATGACCGTGCGACCCAGGAGCCGCTCGACGGCCGCCCCCTCGAGGTTCATGGCGACGTCCCACAGCCCGACGGCCATGCCGAGGAGGAAGAGCCCCACGGCCATGAGCGGGCGCGAGCGCGCCACGTCGACGGCTACACCGACCGTGACCAGCCCCACCCCCGCGACCACCATGCCGGCCACCACCGTGCGCGCCGCGCCGATCCGGTCCGCGACCCGGCCCGCGAAGGGCAGGGCCAGCACCGACCCGCAGGACGCCGCGACGAGCGTGAGGCCCAGCTGGCCGGCACTGAGGCCGAGCTCGGCCTTGCTGTCGGCGATGCGCGAGGCGAAGGAGGAGAACACGACGCCGGCGAGGGCGAAGACGACGAAGACCGCGTTGCGGGCGGTGCGGACGCGGGCGAGGTCGGGGGCGAGGGTCTGGGTCACTGGGGCTTTTCGGGAGTTCGGGTCGGGGCGGGAGGTCTGTGGTCGAAGGCGGATGCCTGCGGTGGAAGGCGCAGATCCTGCGGCGGAAGGCAGGGAAACTGCGGTCGAATCGTTTTGATCGAATCGATTCGATAGTCTGTCCCCCATGACCGGTCCCCGTCAACCGCGCGTGACCCTGCGCGCGGTCGCCGACGCCGCCGGGGTCTCCACCTCCACGGCCTCGCTGGCCTTCAGCGGCAAGGGCCCGGTCGCGCCCGAGACCGTGGAGCGGGTCCTCGCGGCGGCGGCCGAGCTGGGCTACACCGGCCCGGACCCGCTCGCCTCCTCGCTGCGGCAGGGCCGGTCCGGCGTGGTGGGCGTCGTCGTCGAGGGCCGGCTGGGGCACGCCTTCCGCGACCCGTTCGCGGTGTCCGTGCTCGACGGCCTGTCCCAGGTCCTCGACGAGGTCCCCGCAGGCATGCTCCTCATCGCCCAGCCGGCGGGCGACCCGGACCGGGCCGTCGCCCACCTCGGGTCGGCCGCCCTGGACGCGGTCGTCTTCTCACTCTGCGGCCCCGACACCAACCCTGCGGTCGACCACCTCGCCGCACGCGGCATCCCCATGATCGGCGACGGCTCCCCCGCCGACCCGCGGGTCGTCAACCTCTCCCTCGACAACCGTGGGGCGTCGGCCGAGGTGTCCCGCCTGGTCCACGACCTCGGCCACCGCCGGGTCGCGCACCTGCTCATGCCGCTGGGGCCCGACTCCGCGACCGGCCCCGCCACGCTCACGGACGTCGCGGCCGGTGTCTTCGTCGACACCCGCGACCGGGCCCTGGGCTTCGTCGACGTGTTCGGGCCCGACTTGCCCCTCGTGCAGACCTCGATGCCCGACGTCGAGCAGGCTGCGCTCGCGGTGCGTCCCCTGCTGGCGCTGCCACCCGGGCAGCGACCGACCGCGGTCGTCGCGCAGTCCGACCTGCTCGCGATGGGCGTGGTCCGGGCCGCCGCGGACGTGGGCCTGCGCGTGCCCGAGGACCTCAGCGTCACCGGGTTCGACGGTGTCGACCTGCCGTGGTTCGACGGTGTCCTGACGACCGTCGACCAGCAGGGCGAGGCCAAGGGCCGCCGGCTCGGTGCGATGGTCCGCGAGCTGCTCGACGACCGGCAGCCGAAGGCGGCCGTCCACCCCACCACCCTGCGCGTGGGATCGACGACCGCTCCCCCGCCGGACGCGTCCCCGTCGCCCTCCGGCTCCTAGGCCCGGGCCCCTGCCGCGTCCGCCCCGTTGACGGCCCCCGTCGTGGTCGTCGGCGACGGCGCCGCGACGAGCGGGGGCTCGGCGACCACCTGCAGCGTGACGTAGCTGCCGCTGTCGTCGACCGTGAAGGCTCCCTCGAACTCCATGATGCTCTCGGTGCACGCCACCGCGTGGGCCTCCCAGCGGGCGTCCACGACGGCCGTCATCCAGATCCGTTCGAGGGCCATCCCGGCCTCCCACGGCAGCACGTCGGCCGCGCACCGGCACACGCCGATGACGAGCCGGTCGACGTCGTCGGTGCGCCCGAGCTCGACCTCGGCGAAGAGGCCGCTCTCCTCCAGGGCCGACTCGACGAACCGCTTGAGCTGGCGGGCGTGCAGGGCCTCGGCCGGGTGGGCGTTCTCCTGCACGGCCAGCCGCAACTTGTGGAAGGCAGCTTGGTCCATGGCTCATGGTCGGGCGCCGGGGCGCCCCCAGCCATCAGGCCAATGACGTATGCCGTGCACCCGCGACGGGTGCACGGCATACGTTTGCGTGCGGTTGGGACGCCGTGGTCACCGGCGCCCGTGGGGCTCAGGCGTGGTCGTGGCCCTCGTGGTCGTCGTCGTCACCCTCGACGAGCTCGGAGGCGACATCCGTCGCGGTGACCTCGTTGAGGTCGATCTGGGTGCCGGCGGTGTCGACGACGGTGGCCTTCTCCAGCACCGCGGCGAGCGCCTTGCGGCGGGCGACCTCGGCGACCATGGCCGGGACCTGGCCCTGCTGGTCGATGGCCTGCGCGAACTGGTTGGGGTCCATGCCGTACTGCTGGGCCGACATGACGAGGTACTCGATCAGCTCGGGCTGCTCGACGCTGACCTCCTCGCGCTCCGCGATGGCGTCGAGCAGGAACTGGGCCCTGAGAGCCTTGCGGGTGCTGGCGTCGACCTCGGCGCGGTGCTCGTCATCCTCGAGCCGGCTCTCGCCCTCGAGGTGGGCGTGCACCTCGGCCTCGACGATGGCGTCGGGCACGGGGATGTCGAGGGTGTCGAGCAGGTGCTCCAGCACCTTGTCCCGGGCCTGGACCCCCTGCTCGAACTTCTTGGCGCGCTCGGCCTGCTTGGTGACGTCCTCGCGCAGCTCGCGCAGGGTGTCGAACTCCGAGGCCAGCTGGGCGAAGTCGTCGTCGAGCGCCGGGAGCTCGCGCACCTTGACCGACTGCACGGTCACGGTCACCTCGGCGTCCTCGCCCTCCCGGTCACCGCCGGCCAGCGGCGCGGTGAAGTTCTTGGTCTCGCCGGACTCCATGCCGACGAGGGCCTCGTCGAGGCCGTCGAGCATGTTCTTGCTGCCGACCTCGTAGGAGATGCCGGTGACCGAGTCGATCTCGTCGTCGCCGATGACGGCGCGCAGGTCGATCGAGACGAAGTCGCCGTCCTCGACCGCGCGCTCGACGCCCTTGAGGGTGCCGAACCGCTCCTGCAGGGCGACCAGCCGCTCCTCGACGTCCTCGTCGGAGGCCTTGGCCTCGTCGACCTCGACGGTGATGGTGCTGAAGTCCTCGGGCAGCGTGACCTCGGGGCGCACGTCGACCTCGACGGTGAACTTGAGCTCCTGGCCCTCCTCGGCCGGGACCTCGGTCACGTCCACCTCCGGCTGGCCGATCGGGCGGACCTTGTTCTCCTCCACGGCCTGGCCGTAGAACTGCGGAAGCGCCTCGTTGACGGCCTCCTGCAGGACGGCACCGCGGCCGACGCGCTGGTCGATGATGCGGCTGGGGACCTTGCCCTTGCGGAAGCCGGGGACCTGGATCTGGCTGCCGATCGTCGCGTACGCCGCGTCGAGGCTCGGCTTGAGCTCCTCGAACGGGACCTCGACGGTCAGCTTGACCCGGGTCGGGTTGAGGGTCTCGACGGCACTCTTCACTGCGCGGTACTCCATGCTCGTGGGGCAAAGGGAAGGACCCGGGGTTCGCGGCACGTGCTCTCACGGTCGACCGGGCCACCGCTCATGCTAGCCGTCCACGAGCGCTGAGCCGAACCCGCCGTCGAGCGCGGTCCGCACCTTCCCTCCTAGGGTGGCGACCATGACGATCCCCGCCACGACGCCCGGCACGCCGCTGCGGGCCCTGCAGACGACCGTCGCCGCCGTGCTGGGCGGCCTGGTCGTCCTCGCCGTGCTGTTCGGGGGCGTCGTGCTCGGCCTGCACGGCTACCCGCCCACCTGGGTGCCGTGGCTGCTCGGCGCCCTCGCGGTGGTGGCCCACCTGCTGTGCACGGCCGTCGGGTACCGGGTCCCCGCGATCGCCCCCGCGACCCCTGCCCGGGAGGCGGCGACGGCGGGGCGGCTGGCGATGCAGCAGTCGACCTTCGTGCGGCTCGCCCTCTGCGAGGCGGTCGCCGTGGTCGGCATCGTCCTCGGCTTCGTCGTGACGCCGCAGACCGGCATGACGGTCGTCATCGGGGTCGTGCTCAGCCTCGCGCTCCTGCTGCTGCACGTGTGGCCGGGGGCGCGGGTCCTCGGGCGCGTCGAGCGGGCCCTGGACCGTGACGGCGGCCGGTCCTTCCTCACCGACACCATGCACGGCCGCGAGCCCGGCCAGAACGGAGCACTCCTGTCATGAGCGACGAGTACGACGTCATCGTCATCGGCGCGGGACCGGTCGGTGAGAACGCCGCCGACCGCGCGCGCAAGGGCGGCCTGACGGTCGCGATCGTGGAGAAGCACCTCGTGGGTGGGGAGTGCAGCTTCTACGCCTGCTCCCCCAGCAAGGCGCTCCTGCGCCCCATCCACGCCACCCACGCGTCCCAGCGCGTGCAGGGCTCCGAGGGCGCGCGGATCGACCGCGACGGCGTGCTCGCGCGTCGCGACGCCTGGGTGAACCGGGTCGGCACGAGCGATACGTTCGACGACTCGGGCCAGGTCGGCTGGCTCGACCACGCGGGGATCGACCTCGTGCGCGGTGAGGCCCGGGTCACCGGCGTGCGCACCGTCGAGGTGGGGGAACGCTCGCTGCGCGCCAGGCACGCCGTCATCCTGGCGACGGGCAGCGCCCCGGCGGTCCCGGACCTGCCCGGGCTGCGGGCCGCGAACCCGTGGACCAACCGCGAGGCCACCACGTCGCGTACCGTCCCGGACCGCCTGGCCATCCTCGGTGGCGGCGTCGTCGCGGCCGAGCTGGCCCAGGTGTACGCCGCCCTGGGCTCCAGGGTGACGGTGGTCGAGCAGGCCCCTGGCCTGCTCGGCCGGCACGAGGCGTTCGCCGGTGAGGCCGTGGCCGCGGCCCTCGAGGCCGAGGGGGTCGACGTGCGGCTCTCCACCAAGGCCGAGTCGGTCGACCGACCCGGAGGATCCGGCGAGGTGACGGTGGCCCTGTCCGACGGCTCGAGCGTCGTCGCCGACGAGCTGCTGGTGGCGGTCGGCCGCACCCCCGCGACGCGCGGGCTCGGGCTCGACACCGTGGGGGCCCGAACCTCGAAGGCGGGCTACGTCGAGGTCAGCGAGCGCCTGGAGGTGCAGGGCCCCGAGGGCGACCCGTGGCTCTATGCCGTCGGAGACGTCACCGGGATCGCGCTGCTCACGCACATGGGCAAGTACCAGGGGCGGGCCGTCGGCGACCTCGTCGCGGCCCGCGCCACCGGACGGCCGGACGACGGGCCCGGGATGACGCCGTACGCTGCCTCGCTCGGTTCGCCGCAGGTCGTCTTCACCGATCCCGAGGTGGCGGCTGCGGGCCTGACGGAGGCCGAAGCGCGCGAACGGGGTCTGCGGGTGCGGGTGGTCGACGTCCCCATGGACAGCGCCGCGGGCGCCGGTTTGCAGGCCGAGGGCTACCAGGGACAGGCGCGGATGGTCGTCGACGAGGACCGGGGCATGGTGGTCGGTGCCACCTTCGTGGGACAGGACACCGCGGAGCTGGTGCACTCCGCCACGGTCGCGATCGTCGGTGAGGTGCCGCTCGAGCGGCTGTGGCACGCGGTGCCGTCGTACCCCACGATGAGCGAGATCTGGCTGCGACTGCTCGAGGAGTACGGGCTCTGACCTGCGGCGACGCCGTGTCGTCGGGGGGTTCCGCCGCAGCCACGGCCCGGGTAGCGTCCGCGACGAGCCCCTCCGCACGGGGACCGGAACAGAAGGGACCACCCATGCCCGTCCGCACACCACTACGCCTCTGCGCCCTGGCCGCCACCGCGGCCCTGGCCCTGCTCGGCTCCGGCAGCGCAGCCTCCGTGAGCGCAGCCGCCACCCCCTCTCCCGGAGTCGCCGCGTGCGACGGGGCCGGCAGCGCAGCGCGCGTGAAGCCCGGGGCGACCGCCGCGGAGCCCGAGCTCTACCCCAGGAACCAGGCCAACGCGTACGGCGTGCTCAAGGACCGTCCGACGCTGCCGGCGGGCTCGGTGACCGTGCCGGTCGTGTTCCACATGGTCTCCGACCACGAGAACTCACCGGCCGAGAAGGCCCGCTGGCAGTCGCTGATCTCCGCGCAGATGAAGGTGCTGAACGACTCCTACTCCGGGGCCACGGCTGCGGACGCGGCCGACACCCCGTTCCGCTTCTCGCTGTCGAAGGTGACCTGGTCGGTGAACCCGGCCTGGTACACCGTCGTCCCGAGCAAGCAGGGCGTCGAGAAGGAGATGAAGGCGGCCCTGTACGAGGGTGACGCCCGGACCCTCAACGTGTATGCCGGGAACATCGGGGGCGGGCTGCTCGGCTGGGCCTACTTCCCCAAGGGGTACAACAACGGCCGCGACTACATCGACGGGGTCGTCATGCTCGACGAGTCGATGCCCGGTGGCGTGAACCCTGACGACCCGACGAAGGCCTGGAAGTACGGCGAGGGCGACACGCTCACCCACGAGGTGGGGCACTGGCTGATGCTCGAGCACACCTTCGCCCACGGGTGTGCCGCGAACGGCGACTGGGTCGCCGACACGGCCCCGGAGGCGATGCCCCAGTTCAACTGCCCCGAGGGGGCCGACACCTGCCCTGCGCCCGGGCTGGACCCGATCCACAACTTCATGGACTACACGCAGGACTCCTGCATGAACATGTTCACCCCCGGCCAGGCCGACCGGATGAGCGACGCGTGGCAGCAGTTCCGCGCCGGCGGCGGCAAGGGCAGCTGACACCACGCCGGACACGGACGCGCCGCGGGGAGCAGCTGCTCCCCGCGGCGCGGCCTCGTCCGCGGCCTTTTCGCAGGTCAGAGGGGGTGCGGGCACTGCGCCACGATGCGCTCCCACGCCAATGACATCCGTCACGAACCCGGGCCATTTCTGGGAAAAGGGCGGGCCAAGTTCTGACAAGTCCTTCCGGACTTGTCGAGAAGCCTTGTGTCGCATGGGGATCCCGCACAGATTCGGCCCGGGACGACAGCCGTCGCCCCTGCCCCCATGCAGGAGAAGACCATGCGCAAGCAGCTCCTCGCCGTGGCGCTCGCCGCCACGGCGACCACGGGCCTGGCCGCCACCGCGGCCACGTCCGCCTCGGCCGTCCCACCCCGCGCCCACGCGGCGCGAGTGTGCAGTGCACCGACGTCCCCCACCGTCGCCGCGTGCGACGCCCTCAAGCTCGTCGACGACCACGGCACGCCCGTGGGCCCCAGTGGCAGGACCGTGACCCCGGCCGCCATCTCGGGCAAGACGCCCGCGGACATCCAGGCGGCGTACAAGCTGACGGGGCTGTCGTCCGGTGGTCGCACCGTCGCCATCGTCGACGCCTACGGCTACGCCAAGGCCGAGCAGGACCTTGGCGTCTACCGGTCCCAGTTTGGACTCTCCGCCTGCACCACCGCCAACGGCTGCCTGAGGATCATGAACCAGACCGGTGGCACGAGCCTGCCCCGCTACGACAACGGCTGGGCCCAGGAGCAGGCGCTCGACCTCGACGCGGTGTCGGCTGCGTGCCCGAGCTGCAGGATCGTCCTCGTCCAGGCCTCGTCGTCGAGCCTCACCAACCTGGGCGCCGCGGTGAACACGGCCGCCAAGCAGCCCGGCGTCGTGGCGATCTCCAACTCCTACGGCGGCGGCGACCTCGCCGACAGCAGCTACGGCAGCTACTACAACCACCCGGGTGTCGCCGTGACGGCCTCCACCGGTGACAACGGCTACCAGGGCGGCAGCTTCCCGGCGTCGTCGCACTACGTGACCGCGGTGGGCGGGACGTCGCTGTTTGCCGCGTCGAACGCCCGTGGGTGGACCGAGTCCGCCTGGAGCGGTGCCGGCTCCGGCTGCACCACCCTCAACGCCGCCCCGAGCGGCCAGACCAGCGCCATGACGAGCTGCTCCGGGCGCGCCATCGCGGACGTGTCCGCGGTCGCCGACCCGAACACCGGTCTCGCGGTCTACGCACCGTCGAGCAGGTCCAGCTCGGGGTGGGCGCAGTACGGCGGGACCAGCCTCTCCTCGCCGATCGTGGCCTCGGTCTACGCCCTGTCCGGCAACACGGCCGGCTACGCGAACACCCTCCCGTACGCCAACTCCGCGGGCCTGTTCGACGTGACATCGGGCAGCAACGGCAGCTGCGCCTCGTGGTGCACGGCAGGCAGTGGCTGGGACGGCCCGACCGGCCTGGGCACCCCGAACGGCACCAGCGCCTTCTGAGGACCGCCTGACCCGTCAGGGCCGTCCCGGGCCCTGACCGACGGGACGACCACGGCCCGCCACCGACCCGGTGGCGGGCCGTGCTGCCGTGACGCCGGGACGTCGTGCCGCCGACGTCGTGCGGTCTCGGCAGCGGCCCGTCGGCAGCGCCGGTCGCGCCCACCGGGCCTTCCGGCCCTGTCGGCGCCGTCAGCCCGACCTAGGTTCGAGTCGGGGAGCCTGCACGCAGGCGATGGGGCGCATGGCGCGGCCGGGTGGGACGACGACAGGAGGATTTCCATGGCGACGGTCAAGCAGCTGCACACGCGAAGCATCGACATCGATGCGCCCGTGAAGAAGGTCTTCGGCTACGTCCAGGACCCGCACCACTTCTTGGAGGCGTTCGACGAGGAGTGGCGGCGCCACATGGCCCTGGCGGAGGTGCACCAGACCCCGGACGGGGTGGGGTCCACCTTCCGGATGATGGGCCGGATGCTCCTGCTGTTCCACGTGGAGTGGGTGTTCACCCGTCAGGAGTACGTGCCGACGAGCGCATCGTCGACCACGCGAACACCGGTGGGGTCTGGACCTCGACCGTCGAGCCCGAGGACGGTGGGACGAAGCTGACGATGTCCTTTGGCTGGACCTTGAGCGTCCCCTTCGTCGGCGAGCTGATGGACCACGTCGGCTGGAACGGCGACCGGGACCTCGACACGGTGCTGGCCAACCTCAAGAAGGCGATCGAGTCCTGACCCGGAGGGCGGCGCCCCACCTGGGGCGGCCGGCTCCTGTGGGGGATGTGGAGCGGGTGACGAGAATCGAACTCGCGTAGCCAGTTTGGAAGACTGGGGCTCTACCATTGAGCTACACCCGCGCGGCCCCGCGACGGCGTCGCGAATCCGAGGCGTTAGCCTAATGGCCGCGCTCCGCTGGGATGAAATCGACACCTGCGAGCGACGGGGTATGGCGCAGGTTGGTAGCGCGTCCGCTTTGGGAGCGGAAGGCCGCCGGTTCAAATCCGGCTACCCCGACACGACAACGGAGCTTGCGACGCTGTGTGGCGGGGAAGCCGGATGCAGGGAGCCGGAGCGGCGCGCCGAGGAACGAGGCGCGACCGCGACGGCGGCTCCGGCTACCCCGACACGACAGCGGAGCTTGCGACGCTGTGTGGCGGGGAAGCCGGATGCAGGGAGCCGGAGCGGCGCGCCGAGGAACGAGGCGCGACCGCGACGGCGGCTCCGGCTACCCCGACGGCCGCCGGGCAGTTCAGACGAGGTCGGCGCGGAGCTCGGTGACCCGTCTCCCGGCGGCCAGGCCCTTGGCCTCGAACCCGTCCCGCGGCCGCCAGGCTGGCCGCTCCCCCTCGGTCACCCGGAACCGCGGATGGGCCGCGAGCTCAGCCCGGGCGTGCCCGGCATACACCTCGTGGTCGGTGGCCACGAGCAGGTGTCCGCCGGGTTCGAGCCGGGAGGCGACCAGGTCGAGGGTGTAGGGCGCGACGAACCGGCGCTTGGCGTGCTTGGCCTTGGGCCACGGGTCGGGGAAGAACAGGTGCACGGCGGCGAGCGACCCGGGGGTGACACGGTCGCGCAGCAGCGCGACGGCGTCGCCCTGGTGCAGCCACAGGTTGCCGACCCCGCGGCGGTCCGCCTCCGCGAGCATGCGCGCGAGCGCAGGGGTGAACACGTCGACCGCCAGCAGGTCGTGCTCGGGGTGGGTCTCGGCATACGCGACCGCCGCCGCACCGTGCCCACAGCCGATCTCGAGCACCACCGGCGCCACGCGGCCGAAGGCGACAGCCGGCTGCAGCGGCCCGTCGGGGATCTGGTGGCGCGGGAACAGTGCCTCCACGCGCTCGAGCGTCAGCGCCGACAGCCGCCCGCGTCGTGCGTTGTAGCTGCGCACGTGCCCCGTCTCGTCCACGTCCCCAGCGTGGCAGACCACTGCGGGCGCCCTGGTCGCAGCCCCGGGGAGACGAGCCCGTCCGCGTGACGGACCCCACGTGATAACCATTCGTTATCTGATCCATAATGGGAGTATGCGCATCTCCCGGTTCCCCAACATCGTCGACGACGTCACCGTCCGGCTCATCGCCGGTGTCGTGCTCGTCCTGGGCGTCCTCGCGCTGGCCGCGCACCAGTGGTGGCTGTATGCGGTGCTGGCCGCCGACTTCGTGCTGCGGGCCGGCTGGGGTCCCTCCGCCAGCCCGGTCGCCCGGTTCGTCGGCCGCTTCGTCCGCCCGCGCGTGGCTGCCGCGCCGCGCTACACGGCTGGTCCGCCGAAGCGGTTCGCGGCCACCATCGGCGCCGTGCTGACCCTGGCCGCAACCGGGTCCTGGCTCGCCGGCGAGGCCGTCCCCGTCGTCGTCATCGGCGTTGTCATGGTGGTCTTCCCCGCGCTCGAGGCGCTCGCGGGCATCTGCGTGGGCTGCCTGGCCTTCGCCGGCCTCATGCGGCTCGGGCTCATCCCCGAGTCGGTCTGCGTCGAGTGCGCCAACATCGGGCGCCGGGCGGCAGCACGCACCACGGCCCAGCCCACCCCCACCGCCTGAGCACCAGCCCCCGGAGGGTCAGCGGCGCCAGACCAGCACGGCCGCACGGTCGTCGGTCTCGCCGGCCCGGGCTGCCGCGCACATCCGGGCGACCATGCCCTCGAACCCTCCGGAGATCATCCGCTCGGCCGTCCCGAGCATGCGGTCGATGCCGTCGCGCAGGTCGCGGTCACGCACCTCGATGACCCCGTCGGTGTAGAGCAGCAGCGCGTCGCCGCGACCCAGCCGGCCCTGGATGCGCGGGAAGCTCAGCCCCTCGGTGACGCCGAGCACCGGCCCCTCGTCGCCCTCGAGCACCTCCCAGCGCCCGGACCCGGCGTTGAACCGCACGGCCGGCGGGTGACCGGCCGACCCGACGCTGAACTCCCCGGTCGCCAGGTCGATCATGGCGTGGGCAGCGGTGGCGAAGCCCTCGTCCCAGGACTGGCGCAACAGGTAGGAGTTGGCCGCGGGCAGGAAGCGCTCGACCGGCATCGAGCCCAGCAGCCCCCCGAACGCCCCGGACAGCAGCAGCGACCGGGTGCCCGCCCCGACCCCCTTGCCGGAGACGTCCACGAGGACGAGCTCGAGCACCGAGTCGGTCTTGCTCGTGACCAGGAAGTCGCCCGAGAACGAGTCGCCGTAGGCGGAGAGCACCGCGAGCTCGGCCCCCCAGCCCTGCGGCAGCGGCGGCAGCTCGCCCTGGGTGCGCAGCCGGTCCCGCAGGTCGACCAGCATCGACTCTCCGAGGGTGCCCTGCACCCCCAACCGGGCCCGGGAGGCGGCCACCCAGAACATCAGGACCATCATGACCACCAGTACCACGAGGGCGCCCACGAGCGTGGTCGGGGCGTCCCGCTGGACGACCGTCACGGCGGCCAGGGCCAGCACGCCCACGTCGACGACCGCGAGCAGGCGCGGCGGCAGGAAGAGCCCCGCCACGACCGCCACCGGCACGTACCCGGTGAACGGCACCACCGACGGCCAGCGGGACATCGACCAGAACAACGCGACGGCAGCGAGCAGCAGGACGGCCATGGTCCCGGTGTTCCCCCAGCGCAGCCACCGGGCGCGGCCGCGCTGGACCCGGGACGCGAGCGCCCGGCGTACGAGCAGCGTCCGGTCGACGTCCACGTGTTGAGGTCCTTCGGCCAGGCGGGGGCGGCGGCCCCGCGACGTCGCGGCTGGGGTGGCCCCTTCCAGCCCCGAGCCACACAGTAGTGGCGCGCTCAGCGCGCCAGCAGCATTTCCACAGATCAGGAGAGCGGCGGAAGCGTCCCCGACGCCTCGTACTCGGACACCATCTCGATCCGGCGCTCGTGCCGCGGAGCCTTCGAGAACGGGGTCGCGAGGAAGGTGCGGACCATGTCCTTGGCCTCCTCCACGGTGTTCATCCGGCCGCCGATCGAGATGACCTGCGCGTTGTTGTGCTCGCGCGCCAGCTGGGCCAGCTCGGTGTTGTAGCACAGGGCCGCCCGGATGCCGGCGACCTTGTTGGCCGCCATCTGCTCACCGTTGCCCGAGCCGCCGAGCACCACGCCCAGCGACTCGGGGTCGGCCGCCACCGCCTCGGCCGCGCGCAGCACGAAGACCGGGTAGTCGTCCTCGGCGTCGTAGGAGTGGGCGCCGTGGTTGGTCACCTCGTGCCCCTCCGCCTCCAGGAACGCGACGAGCTCGTTCAGCAGGTCGTAGGCCGCGTGGTCGCCGCCGATGTGGACGCGCATGGGTTTCTCCTGGTCTCAGCCTGTACTTGTGCGCCTGACTCCTCGGCGCTCCGGTCCTCGCTCGCTGGCGCTCGCTGCGATCCTCGCGCTGTCGTCGTCAGTCGAAGATCGGGCCGACGGTGCGGCTGCGCTTGAGCTCGTAGAAGCCCGGGGTGCCGGCGACGAGGACGCAGCCGTCCCACAGCTTCCCGGCTGCCTCCCCCTTGGGGGCCGGGGTCACGACCGGGCCGAAGAACGCCTCGCCGTTGACCGCGACGACCGGCGTGCCCACGTCGTCGCCGACGAGGTCGATCGCGCGCTGGTGGCTGGCCCGCAGGTCCGCGTCGAAGTCGTCCTTGTCGGCGTACTCCGCGAGCTCCACCGGCAGGCCGACCTCCTCGAGGGCGGGGACGATGACCGTGCTGAAGTCCTTCTCGCCGCCGAGGTGGATCCGGGTCCCCATGGCGTCGTAGAGCGGCTTGGTGACCTCCTCGCCGTGGAGCTTGCGGGCGGCCATGACCACGCGGACGGGACCCCAGCCCTTGTCCATCATCGCCCGGTACTCCTCGGGCAGGTCGCGGCCCTCGTTGAGGACGGACAGGCTCATCACCGACCAGGTCACGTCCACGGGGCGGACCTTCTCGACCTCCATCATCCAGCGAGAGGTCATCCACGCCCACGGACACAGCGGGTCGAACCAGAACTCGGCGGCGGAACGGGTGGTCGATACGTCGGTCTCAACACTCACACCGCAATCCTGCCACTGGCCCCGCGCCGGGTCGCGGCGGGTGGCGGGTGGTCCGGGTGCGCCCCCGACGGGTCGGTCTGCCGTGACAGGATGGGCCGACCCCTGGACACCCACCGCAGGAGCTGTTTGTGCCTGGCAAGAACCTGACCCGCGACGAGGCGACCACCCGCGCCGGCCTCGTGCACGTCGACCACTACGACATCGCCCTCGACCTCACCACGTCCGAGACGACGTTCCGCAGCACGACGACGGTCACCTTCACGAGCGCCCGGCCCGGCGAGGGCACGTTCATCGACCTCATCGCGCCGTCGGTCGAGGCGATCACCCTCAACGGCGAGGCGCTCGACCCGGGCACCCACTTCGACGGCGTGCGGGTCACGATCCCGACCACCGCGGAGCAGAACACGCTGACGGTCGACGCGACCGCGGCATACATGAACACCGGTGAGGGGCTGCACCGCCTCGTCGACCCGGTGGACGGCGAGGTCTACCTCTACTCCCAGTTCGAGGTGGCCGACTGCCGCCGCGTGTTCGCGGTGTTCGAGCAGCCCGACCTCAAGGCGACCTACGGCTTCACCGTCACCGCCCCCGACCACTGGCAGGTCGTGTCCAACTCCCCCTCGCCCGAGCCGGCGCCCGTGCGTGACGGCGTGGCGACCTGGGCGTTCGCCCCGACCGCGCGGATGTCCTGCTACATCACCGCCCTCGTCGCCGGACCGTATGCCGTGGTGCGCGACGAGGTGCAAACGCGCAAGGGCTCGGTGCCGCTGGGCATCTTCTGCCGCCGCTCGATGCTCGAGTTCCTCGACGCCGACAACGTCTTCGACCTCACCAAGAAGGGGTTCGCCTTCTTCGAGGAGGAGTTCGACTGCGAGTACCCCTTCGAGAAGTACGACCAGCTCTTCACGCCCGAGTACAACATGGGCGCGATGGAGAACGCCGGCGCGGTCACCATCAGCGAGATCTACGTCTTCCGGTCCAAGGTGACCGAGGCGATGGTCGAGCGCCGCGGCGTGACGATCCTGCACGAGCTCGCGCACATGTGGTTCGGCGACCTCGTCACCATGAAGTGGTGGAACGACCTGTGGCTCAACGAGTCGTTCGCCGAGTGGGCGTCGACCACCTGCCAGGCCGAGGCCACCGAGTGGGAGAGCGCCTGGACCACCTTCGGCATCGCCGAGAAGGCGTGGGCGTACCGCCAGGACCAGCTGTCCTCGACGCACCCGATCGTGGCGCCGATCCGCGACCTGCAGGACGTCGAGGTCAACTTCGACGGCATCACCTACGCCAAGGGCGCGTCGGTGCTCAAGCAGCTGGTCGCCTACGTCGGCCGCGAGCCGTTCCGCGACGGCCTCCGGGCGTACTTCGCCAAGCACGCCTGGGGGAACACCACGCTCGACGACCTGCTCTCCGAGCTCGAGGCCACCTCCGGCCGTGACCTCGGCGCCTGGTCCAAGCTCTGGCTCGAGACCGCCGGCGTCAACACCCTGCGCCCCGTCGTCGGGACCGACGACCAGGGCCTGCTGTCCTCGGTCGTCATCGAGCAGACCGCGGTGGAGGAGTACCCCACGCTGCGCCCGCACCGCCTCGCCGTGGGCCTCTACGACGTGCAGACCGCCGAGGACGGCACGACCTCCCTCGTGCGCACGTACCGGGTGGAGCTCGACGTCGACGGGGAACGCACCGAGGTGCCGGACCTCGTGGGTCGCCCGGCCCCCGACCTGCTGCTGGTCAACGACGACGACCTCGCCTACGCCAAGATCCGCCTCGACGAGCGCTCGCTCGCCACGGCCCTGGCGCACACCCGCTCGTTCGTCGACAGCCTTCCCCGGGCCCTCGTCCTCGGGGCCGCGTGGGACATGACCCGAGACGCCGAGATGGCCGGCCGCGACTTCGTCGACCTCGTGCTCACCACCCTCGCGGGCGAGAGCAACTCGACCATGCTGCGCACGCTGCTCGGCCAGCTGCGCACCACCTTGGAGATGTACGTCGCCCCCGACCACAGGTCCGAGGCGGTGTCGACCGCCTCCGCACGGCTGCGCGCCCTCGCCGAGGCGGCGACGCCCGGCAGCGACGCCCAGCTCCAGCTGGTGACGACGTATGCCGGGGTGCAGCCGGGCGGGGACCACGCCGTGTGGCTGCGTGGCCTCTACGAAGGCTCCCAGGTCCTCGAGGGCCTTGCCGTCGACACCGACATGCGCTGGACGCTGCTGACCGCGCTGGCCGGCGTCGGCGCCGCCAACGAGGACGAGGTCGACGCCGAGAAGGAGCGCGACAACACCGCCACCGGACGCGAGCGTTGGGCCCGCGCCCTCGCGGCGATCCCCACCCCCGAGATGAAGGCCGCCGCGTGGCGGCGCGCGGTCGAGGAGGAGGGTCTGCCCAACTCGGTGATCGAGGCGATCGCCCTGGGCTTCGGCACGGTGCACGACCTGTCCCTGCTCGAGCCCTACGTCGCGCGCTACCACGAGATGCTCGACACCGTGGAGTCCAAGGGGTCGCACGCCATCATCGAGATCCTCGTGACCGGCTTCTACCCGATGGCGCTGGCCAGCCAGGAGCTGCACGACGCGACCCAGCAGTGGCTGGACAGCCACCCCGACGCCCCCGCCGCCCTGCGCCGCCTCGTGGTCGAGAACCGCGACCCGGTCGCCCGCGCCCTGCGGGCCCAGGCCCGGGACGCCGATGCTTGAGCAGTTCGTCCACGAGCTGACCCGGCTGACCTGGCAGGGGACCCTGGACTGGTTCCTCGGCACGCCGCTGCAGATCGTCGTCGTCATCCTCCTCGCCCTGGTGGCGCGGTGGGTGCTGCTGCGCTCGATCAGCCGGACCGTGCAGGTGACCCTCGCCCGGGCGGACGCCCGCCGGGAGCAGGAACCGGGCCGGACGCGCCGCGCCATCGCCTCGGCGACCGGGACGGCCCTCGAGCGGCACCGCCAGCGGACGCTGACGATGGGGTCGCTGCTGCGCAGCATCGTCACCTTCGTGATCGCGCTGATCACCATCCTCACCGTGATGCAGATGGTGAACATCCCGCTCGGGCCGGTGCTGGCCTCGGCCGGGGTCGGCGGCGTCGCGCTGGGCTTCGGCGCGCAGAGCCTGGTCAAGGACTTCCTGTCCGGCGTCTTCATGATCCTCGAGGACCAGTACGGCGTGGGTGACGTCATCGACACCGGTGAGGCGATCGGCACCGTCGAGGAGGTCTCGCTGCGCGTCACGCGGCTGCGCGACGGCCAGGGCGTCGTCTGGTACATCCGCAACGGCGAGGTCGTGCGGATCGGCAACAAGAGCCAGGGCTGGTCGACGGCGCTGGTCGACATCCCGGTGAGCTACTCCGAGAACCTCGAGAGGGTGATCCCCCTCATCCGCGACGTCCTGCACCGGCTGGACGCCGACCCGGCCTGGCAGGACAACCTGCTCGAGGAGCCGCAGGTGCTCGGCGTGGAGTCCGTGGTCGGCGCCACGGTCACCATCCGGGTGCTGGCCAAGACCGCGCCGATGCAGCAGTTCGGGGTCTCGCGCGAGATCCGCGAGCGGGTCAAGGCCGCCTTCGACGAGGCGGGCGTCAAGGGACCGCCGATGGCGCCCTTCGCCCCACCTCCGGCCTGAGCCGCGGCGGGTGGGTGACACACTGTGCCGATGATTCCCGCGGGACGGCCGACGAGCTTCTACGACCAGGTGGGCGGCCACGAGACCTTCCGCAAGCTGGTCCACGAGTTCTACCGGGGCGTGGCCGAGGACGAGCCGCTGAGGGCGCTGTACCCGGAGGAGGACCTGGGCCCGGCCGAGGACCGGCTGCGGCTGTTCCTCGAGCAGTACTGGGGCGGGCCGACGACCTACTCCGAGCAGCGCGGTCACCCACGCCTGCGGATGCGGCACCACCCGTTCAAGGTCACCGCGGCCCAGCGCGACCGGTGGCTGCGGCACATGATGGCCGCGGTGGACACCCTCGACCTGGCCCCGGCCGACGACCTGCTCCTGCGCGACTACCTCGAGCGCGCTGCCCACTCGCTGGTGAACTCGCTCGACGACGAGTAGGGGCACGCGCCCGCCCGGCTGACCGGCATACGGCCACGGTGCGCGCCCGATTTCGTCCGGTGGCAGCCATGCGGGAGCATGGTCCCCCGTGACTGACACGCTCTCCACGGACCTCGTCCACCCCGCCGACTCCGCCGACGCCGCCTGGTGGCGGCACGCCGTGATCTACCAGATCTACCCGCGGTCCTGGGCCGACTCCGACGGTGACGGCGTGGGCGACCTGCCCGGCGTGACCGCCCGCCTGGAGCACCTGCGCGACCTCGGCGTCGACGCGGTGTGGTTCAGCCCCTTCTACACCTCCCCCCAGGCGGACGCCGGCTACGACGTCGCCGACTACCGCGAGGTCGACCGGCTCTTCGGGACCCTCGCGGACGCGGACGCCATGGTGGCGCGCGCCCACGAGCTCGGCCTCAAGGTGATCGTCGACCTCGTGCCCAACCACACCTCCGACGAGCACGTGTGGTTCCGGGCGGCCCTCGCCTCCGCCCCCGGCTCCCCCGAGCGCAAC
Organism: Phycicoccus ginsengisoli; assembly: GCF_054779295.1. Taxonomy (NCBI): domain Bacteria; kingdom Bacillati; phylum Actinomycetota; class Actinomycetes; order Micrococcales; family Intrasporangiaceae; genus Phycicoccus; species Phycicoccus ginsengisoli. The sequence continues at coordinate 19,301 of NZ_BAAGYN010000010.1, read as the reverse complement.
CGCTACATGTTCCGCGACGGCCGCGGCCCGGCCGGGGAGCAGCCGCCCAACGACTGGCACTCCGTCTTCGGCGGGGCCGGCTGGACCCGGGTCACCGAGGCGGACGGCACGCCCGGCCAGTGGTACCTCCACCTGTTCGACTCCAAGCAGCCAGACCTCAACTGGGACAACGAGGAGGTGCGCGCCGAGTTCGAGTCGATCCTGCGCTTCTGGCTCGACCGGGGCATCGACGGCTTCCGCGTCGACGTGGCCCACGGCCTCGTCAAGGAGCCCGGGCTGCCGGACTACGACGCCGAGCTGCACATCCTCGACGGCGAGCTGAAGCCCGGCGCGCCCAAGCCCCCGATGTGGGACCAGGACGGCGTGCACGAGATCTACCGCGACTGGCGCAAGATCCTCGACGGCTACGGCTCGCCCGACCGGATCCTGTGCGCGGAGGCCTGGGTGCGCCCGCAGGAGCGCGCCGTCCGCTACGTCCGCGGCGACGAGATGCACCAGACCTTCAACTTCGACTTCCTGCAGTCGCAGTGGCGCGCGGCCGACCTGCGCGCCGTCATCGACTCCTCGCTGGAGGCGGCCGACTCCGTCGGGGCCCCGAGCACCTGGGTGCTGTCGAACCACGACACGGTCCGCCACGCGTCCCGGCTCGGCCTGGCGGTCGGCGACCGCCGCCCCAACGGCATCAGCGCCGAGGACCCGCAGCCCGACCGCGAGCTCGGCCTGCGCCGCGCCCGCGCGGCGACGACGCTGATGCTCGCCCTGCCGGGCAGCTCCTACCTCTACCAGGGCGAGGAGCTCGGCCTGCCGGACTCCACCGACATGCCGGCCGAGTTCCGCCAGGACCCCACCTTCATCCGCACCCACGGCAAGGAGATCGGGCGCGACGGGTGCCGCGTGCCGATGCCGTGGGTGAAGGACGCGCCGTCGTTCGGCTTCGGACCGTCCGCGGCGACGTGGCTGCCCCAGCCGGAGGTCTACGGCGAGTACGCCGTGGACCAGCAGGTGGGCGTGGAGGGCTCGACCCTCGAGCTGTACCGCGCCCTGCTGCGCGTGCGGCGTGAGCGCGAGCTGGGCACCGGTGGGCTGCTCGACGTCGCCGGCTACGGCGACGACGTCGTGGCGCTGGTCAACACCGGCCAGGGCGAGCGCACTCTGGTGCTCGCCAACCTCGGCGCCGAGGCGGTGGCGCTGCCCGAGGGCGCGACGGTCCTGGTCGCCTCCGGGCCCCTGACCGACGACGGCCGCGTGCCCACCGACACCACCGTGTGGGCCACCGCCTCCTGACCCAACCCGCGGGGATGGCGCCAGCCGCACTCCGTCTCCTGAGCCGGGCGGCGGCTCGCACGGCAGACTGACGTCGTGCGAGCCGCCGACTTCGCGTACTTCGACGCCCCCACGCCGGTCGGTCTCGCCCACCGGGGTGGGGCCAAGCTCGCCGAGAACGTGCGCCTCGAGAACACCCTGGCGGCGTTCCGGCGAGCCGTGGACCTCGGCTACCGCTACCTGGAGACCGACGTCCACGCCACGGCCGACGGTGTCCTGCTCGCCTTCCACGACGCCGTCCTCGACCGCGTCACCGACCGGTCCGGGCGGATCGCCGACCTGCCCTGGTCCGAGGTGCGCTCGGCCCGGATCGACGGCACCGAGCCGATCCCCCTCCTCTCGGACCTGCTGGAGGAGCTGCCCACCACCCGGCTCAACATCGACGTCAAGGCTCCCGGCGCGATCGCCCCGCTCGCCGAGGTGATCCGGCGCCACGACGCCGTCGACCGGGTCTGCGTGGGGTCGTTCTCCGACCGCCGGCTGCGGGCCGTGCGCCGGCTCGTGGGACCGCGGCTGGCCACCTCCGCGGGGCCGGCGGAGGTGGCGGCCCTGCGGTTCGCGCCGTCGCGCGTCAGTTCCTGGCTCCGCTCCCCGGCCGCGGCACTGCAGGTCCCCACCGGCCACGTCGTCGGCGGCCGACGCGTCGAGCTGGTCACCCCCGAGCTGCTCGAGCGTGCCCACGGCCTGGGCAAGCACGTCCACGTCTGGACCGTCGACGACGCGAGCGAGATGCACCGGCTGTTCGACCTGGGCGTCGACGGGATCGTCTCCGACCGCATCGACACCCTTGCCCTCGTGCTGGCCGAGCGCGGCGTACCCTTGACCCGGTGACCAGCCCCGCACCGACTGCGCGCAGGACGACGGACGGCGACGGTCGCGCGGGGGTGTTCGGGCCGGCATACGCCCTCGTCTCGGTCGCCCTGGTGGCCCTCATCACCGTCATCGCCTTCGAGGGCATGGCCGTCTCCACCGCCATGCCGCAGGCCGCGCGCGAGCTCGACGCCGTGCGGTCCTATGGCCTCGCCTTCTCGGTGATGCTCACCACCCAGCTGCTCGGCATCGTGCTCGCCGGCGTCTGGTGCGACCGTGCCGGCCCGCTGCTCTCGCTGTATGCCGGCCAGCTGCTGTTCGCCGCCGGGTGCGCCGTGTGCGGGGCGTCCGGGTCGTTCGGGGTGTTCCTGCTCGGGCGCGGGGTCGGGGGCCTGGGGGCGGGCCTGATCATCGTCGCGGGGTACGTCGTGATCGGACGGGTCTACCCGGAGTCGTTGCGCCCCAAGGTCTTCAGCGTGATCTCCGCCGCCTGGGTCCTCCCGTCGCTGCTCGGGCCGCCCATCGCGGCCTGGGTGACCACGACGTGGTCGTGGCGCTGGGTCTTCTGGCTCGTCGTGGTCCCGGTGGTCGTCGCCACGGCGATGGTGCTCAGCCGCCGGGCGCAGATCGCCGCGGCCGACGCGGGGGTGGAGGAGTCGAGCCGCGACCACCGGGCGCACACCCGCGCGGCGTGGTTCGGGCTGCTCATCGCCGCGTCCGCCGGCGCCCTGCAATGGGGCACCCACGACCTGTCCGAGCCGCGGCCGGCACAGACCCTCGTGGCCGTCGTGGGGCTGGTCGGCATCGCCGTCGCGGCGCCGCTGCTGCTGCCCGCCGGGACGTGGCTGGCCCGGCGGGGGCTGCCGTCCGTGATGCTGGCCCGGTTCCTGCTCACCTGCTCGTTCTTCGGCACGATCACCTACATCCCGCTCATGCTCGTGAACGAGCGCGGCCAGTCGCTCGGCACCGCCGGGACCATCCTGGCCGTCGGCTCGCTGGGCTGGTCGGCCGGTTCCTGGGTCCAGGGCCGCGACCGCTGGGCGGGACGACGCGACCGGCTCGTCGTCGCCGGCGGGGTGCTGCTCACGGCCGGCCTGCTCGGCGTCGTGGCGGTCACCCACTTCGACTGGCACCCGTGGCTGGTCGCCGTGGCCCTCGTCTCGTGCGGCAGCGGCATGGGGCTGGGCACCGCCAGCCTGTCGGTCCTGTCGCTCACCCTCACGCCGGCCGCCGACCACGGCGCCACCTCGTCGTCGCTGCAGCTGGCCGACGTCCTGGGCTCGGTGATCGGGATCGCGGCGGCCGGGGCCGTGTTCGCCGCGCTGCACACCCGCGCCGGGCAGGACGTGCCGGTCTTCGTCGCCATGTGGCTCGGGCTCAGCGTCGTGGCGGCCTGCGTGGCGCTCGCCGGCTCGCGCATCCGCGCCCGCTGACGGCGCGGGCACGACGTCGCGGGGGCCGGCCGACGACCAGTTCAGGTGGCCGATCGGCGTGTCGGGCCCGCCACGCCGACGACCCGCGCGAGCTGGTCGTCCGACCGCCGCGGGCGACGCAGCCCAGGAGGGCTGCCCCACCCGTGGCCCGCGACCTCTCCCGCACCGCCTCGAGCGGCCGGTGGGTCAGCGGACGAGGACGTGGCCGGCGGGGGTGCTCAGCCGGGTCCAGCGGCCGTGCGTCCACACCACCACCTCGGCGCCGGGCGCACTGAAGCCCAGCGCGTATGCCGCGAACGCGCCCCCCGCGGGCACGGGCGGGGTCGTGGTGGTCGTCCGACCCCACACCTGCCTGCGCAGTGCGCTGACCGCATGACCACCGGCGTCCGCCGGAGCGCCTTCGGCGATCTCCGAGATGCCCTGTCGTGCAATGGCATTCACCTCGTCAGCCGGCACGACGCCGACGCGCTCCCACCCCGACCGCGGCGGCGACAACGCCGCCCACGGCACGCGCACCGTGGTGGGTGGCACCTGCAGCTCGCTGGCCGCACCGTCGCGAGCGACCCGGTCGAGGATGCCGGCAAGGGGCACGGTCGTGTCGAGCTCGGCCGGCTCGGCCAGCGGCATGGCGCGCAGCCCCAGGACGGTCCCCTCACCCATGAGACCGGCGCCCGGGAGCACCGAGACGTAGCCCGCGAGGGTCGTGCCGGAGGCCTGCAGCCGGATGGCTCCGTCCTCGTCGGCGACCTTGGCACGTCGGACGAACGACGCGAGGTCGGACAGGCCCCGGGCGTCGGGGAACCGCAGGCTCGTCATCGACGCCGCCAGCGGAACGGGGTCGGATCGCCGGCGTGCGCCTGCAGCACCGCGCGCAGCGTGTCGTCCATGCGGCGCGGCCGTGCGGTGGCGAAGTCGTAGAGGACCAGCGTCGTCTCGGCGCGAGCGAACACCGTCTGCCCGTCGGCGCCGTCGCGCCCGTCCCGGACCTCGTACCCGAGGTCGAACCCGGCTCCCCCGATCCGGGTGGGCCACATCTCGACGACGATCGGCGCCACCCGGAACTGCAGCGGCGCCAGGTACTCGATCTCGTGCCGCGCGACGAGGATGCCCTCGGACAGCACCGACCGGTCCTGCCCGAACCACTCCTCGAACCCGATCACGCGGGCGTCCTCGAGCAGCCGCAGGAACTGCACGTTGTTGACGTGGCCGTAGGCGTCCATGTCGCTCCAGCGCAGCGGCACGTTGACGCGGTAGCGCTCCGGTGGGGGCGTCGCCTGGTCCTCGGACATGGGGACATCCTCGCAGGGGTGTCGGGCGGGCGGCCTACGGTGGTCGGCATGCAGACCACCACCGACGTCGACCTGACCACGCGCGCGACCACCGTCCTGCGGCGGCTGGTCGGGCGCGAGGACGCCGACTTCCGCGACGGGCAGCTCGAGGCGGTGCTCGCGATCGTCGAGAGTCGCCAGCGGGTGCTGGTGGTGCAGCGCACCGGGTGGGGCAAGTCGGCCGTCTACTTCGTCTCGACGGTGCTGCGGCGCGAGCAGGGGTCCGGTCCGACCGTCATCGTCTCGCCGCTGCTCGCACTCATGCGCGACCAGATCGCGGCCGCCCAGCGGGCCGGCATCCGCGCGGTGTCGATGAACTCGGCGAACGCCCAGGAGTGGGGTGAGGTGTCGGCCGCCCTCGCCCGCGACGAGGTCGACGTGCTGCTGGTGAGCCCGGAGCGGCTCAACAACCCGCGCTTCCGCGACGAGCAGCTGCCCGACCTCGCCCGGCGGTGCGGCCTGCTCGTGGTCGACGAGGCCCACTGCGTCTCGGACTGGGGTCACGACTTCCGACCCGACTACCGCCGCATCCGCGACCTGCTCCAGACCCTGCCGACCGGCACCCCGGTGCTCGCGACGACCGCGACGGCGAACGCCCGGGTCGTCACCGACGTCGTCGAGCAGCTCGGGGTGGGCGGCCACGACGTCCTCACCCTGCGCGGCGGCCTGGCCCGCGACTCGCTGCGGCTCGGCGTGATGCGCCAGACCTCGCCGGAGCAACGGCTGGCATGGCTGCTGGCGCACCTCGACGGCCTGCCCGGCTCCGGGATCATCTACGCCCTGACGGTGTCCGGGGCCGAGGACGTGGCAGCCGCCCTCCGCGAGGCCGGGCACGAGGTACGCGCCTACACCGGGCGCACCGATCCGGCGGACCGCGAGCAGCTCGAGACCATGCTGCGCGACAACCGGGTCAAGGCCCTGGTGGCCACATCAGCGCTCGGCATGGGGTTCGACAAGCCCGACCTGGGGTTCGTGCTCCACCTGGGGGCGCCGTCGTCGCCGGTCGCCTACTACCAGCAGGTCGGCCGCGCGGGCCGTGCCACCGACCGCGCCGACGTGCTGCTGCTGCCCGGGCCGGAGGACAAGGAGGTGTGGGCCTACTTCGCGTCCGCGTCGATGCCGCGCCAGGAGCAGGCCGACGCCGTCCTGCGAGCCCTCGGCGAGAGCGGCCGGCCCCTGTCGACCGCGGCCCTGGAGACCATCGTCGACATCCGCCGCACCCGGCTCGAGCTGCTGCTCAAGGTCCTCGACGTCGACGGCGCGGTGCAGCGCGTGTCCGGCGGGTGGGCCTCCACCGGCCAGCCCTGGACCTACGACGCCGAGCGCTACGAGCGGGTCGCGCAGGCGCGGGTCCGCGAGCAGGAGCTGATGGTCGCCTACGAGCGCACCGGTGAGTGCCGCATGGCGTTCCTGCAGGAGTCGCTGGACGACGACAGCGCGGCCCCCTGCGGGCGCTGCGACGGCTGCGCCGGCCCGTGGTTCCCCACGGAGGTGCCCGACACCGCCGTCACCACGGCCCGGGGGCGGCTCGAGCGCGCCGGCGTCGAGCTCGAGCCCCGAGCCCAGTGGCCGACGGGGATGGACCGGCTCGGCGTGCCCGTCAAGGGCCGGATCCCCGCAGAGGAGTCCATGCAGGCGGGGTATGCCGTGGCGCGGCTGACAGACCTCGGGTGGGGCCAGCGGCTGCGCGAGCTGCTCCGCTCGCCCGACGCGCCGGTCGACCCGGCCCTGCTCCGGTCCTGCGTGCCGATCCTGCGGGACTGGGGCTGGCAGGAGCGCCCCGTGGCGGTGGCGGCGGTCCCCTCGCGGACGCGCCCGCAGCTGGTCGAGTCCTTCGGCCATGGCCTGGCCGAGATGGGCCGGCTCCAGTGGCTCGGCCCGCTGCAGCTGGTCGACGGCGGCCCGGTGGGCGAGGCCGGCGGGAACAGCGCCTTCCGGCTGGCGAACGTCTGGGAGCGGCTGGGCCTCGACGCCCAGCAGCACCGGGCGGTGAGCGAGCTCACCGGTCCGGTGCTGCTGGTGGACGACCTCGCGTCGTCGCGGTGGACGCTCACCGTCGCGGCGCAGGTCCTGCGTCGCGCGGGTGCGTCCGGGGTGCTGCCCTTCGTCCTCGCCCTGGAGGGCTGAGGCAGGGCGGCCACGACCCGGGTCTCAGGCGGCCTGGGCCTCGGGGTTCAGGGCCACGAGCGCCTCGACGGCGGCGAGCAGGCGGCCCACCACCTCCTCGTCGCCGAGCACGTCGACGTCGATCGAGGTCTGGGAGAAGGCGATGTCCTCGGGGGCGATGGCCCCGGCGATGGTGGCCGAGCGACGGGCGTGCTCGTGCGCCCACCGGCCGCCGTACGGGGTCGGGGTGACTCCCACCACAGCGAAGGGCTTGCCCTTGATGGCGCCGACGCCGTAGGGCCGCGACAGCCAGTCGATGGCGTTGTTCAGCACCGCGGGCATCGTGCCGTTGTACTCGGGTGTCACCGCGAGGACCCGGTCGGCGCCGGCCACGAGGTCCCTGAGGGCCTGGGCCGGAGCCGGGACGGCACTGCCGTCGAGGTCCTCGTTGTAGAACGGGATCTCGCCGAGGCCGTCGGCGATCTGGACGACCGCGCCCTCGGGCGCGCGCTCGACGACCTTCTCGGCGATCCGGCGGTTGAGGGAGTTGGCACGAAGCGAACCGACCAGGACGACGACGCGGGTGCTGGGCATGAGGGGCCTTTCAGGTGGGGGGGAATCCTGCACCCCACCACAACCGGACCGCGGTCCGGTTTATTTCCCGCCCGGGTCCGGCAGTCGCCACCCTAGGATCTGGCGCATGAGCCAGGTGCCGCTCCCCCTGCTCGAGGGGCCGCCCGTCGAGCGGCGCGACGCCGCGCGCAACCGCGAGGCCCTGCTCGTGGCGGCCCGCGAGCTCATCGAGCGGTGCGGGGTCGACGCGGTCACGATGGAGGCCGTCGCCCAGGCCGCGGGCGTGGGCAAGGGCACGGTCTTCCGCCGGTTCGAGAGCCGTGCCGGCCTGATGGGGGCGATGCTCAACTTCCGCGAGCAGGAGTTCCAGGGCCGGGTCGTGTCAGGACCGCCTCCCCTCGGCCCCGGGGCCCCGGCCATGGAGCGGCTCGTCGCCTTCGGCCGCGAGCGCCTGGCCTACAACGTCGAAGCGGCCCGCCTCATCGAGGCAGCCGGACGGATCGGCCGGCACGCGGCCGGGGTGCGCTCGTTCAGCGCGCTCCACCTGGCCCACCTGCTCGGCGAGCTCGGGGTCACCGGGGACCGGGGCTTCCTCGCCCTAGCCCTGCTGGCACCCCTCGAGGCAGCCGCCCTCGACCGCCCTGGCGGCACCGAGTCCCTGGACGACCTGTCCGTCGACGACTTCGCGCGGGCCTGGGTGGACCTCGTCCACCGGGTCGTCACCGGGGACCCCGCTCCTGCCTGACCTGCTGGACCCGGGTGCCGACCCGCCGGACTCGAGGGCTGCTCCGCCGGCCGGGACGGGCAGCGGGACGGTGAGGAGGGGCAGGAACAGCTGCACGACCGGCCCGATCGCCAGGGCGTAGAGGATGGTGCCCACGCCCACCACCCCACCCATCCCCCACCCCACGGCGAGGACGGTGAGCTCCAGGGAGGTGCGCACCAGGCGCACGCTCCGGCCGGTCCGCAGCACCAGGCCCGTCATCAGCCCGTCCCGTGGGCCGGGTCCGAACTGGCTGCCGATGTAGAGCGCGCCGGCCAACCCGTTGAGCACGATGCCCCCGAGCAGCAGGGCCACCCGCCAGCCGAGAGCCTGCGGACGCTGCAGCACGGCCAGCGCCGCGTCGGTCGCGAGGCCGATCACGACCACGTTCGCGATGGTCCCGAGGCCGGGCCACTGCCGCAGCGGCACCCAGGCCAGCAGGGCGACGGCCCCGACGACGATGACGACGGTGCCGAAGCTCAGGGACACGTGCCGGACGATTCCGGAGTGGAACACGTCCCAGGGGTCGAGCCCCAGCCCGGCGCGGATCATCATCGCCATCGAGACCCCGTAGAGCACCAGCCCCGTGGACAGCTGGGTGAGCCGGCGGGTCAGGCGCCCGGCGGCGAGCTGCTGGAGCGGGGAGAGCGGGGCGAGCGAGGTGCGGGTCACGGCCCAAGACTGGCCTCAACTGGCCTGTTTCGACAGAGCCAATTCTGGCAAAGTGGCATGCATGGCCTCCCGCACTCTCTCCGCGCGCCGTCTCGTCCCGCTCCTCGGGACCGCCCTGGAGGCCACCCCGGCCTACCGCGGGCTCGCGGACGCGCTGCGCCTGCTCGTGGCGGACGGGCGAATCCCGGTGGACAGCCGGCTGCCGAGCGAGCGCGAGCTGTCCGCCGTGCTCGGGGTGAGCCGGACCACCGTGACCCGCGCGTATGCCGAGCTGCGCGACCGCGGCTACCTCACCTCCCGGCAGGGCTCCGGCAGCGTGACCGCCCTCCCCGACGACCTGCCCAGCCCGCGGCAGGGCACGGCGCTGCACCCCCACGACGAGCAGACCTCGGGTGGCGTCATCGACCTGACCTGCGCCTCCATGAGCGCCCCGCCCGGCACCGTCGCGGCCTACGAGACCGCAGTCGCCGAGCTCCCCCGCTACCTCGCAGGCACGGGGTACCACCCGCTCGGCGTCGCCCGGCTGCGCGAGGCGATCGCGCGGCGGTACACCGAGCGCGGGGTCGCCACGACCGCGGACCAGGTCATCGTCACCAACGGGGCCCTCGCCGGCCTGGCCCTCGCCTGCCGCGCCCTGCTGGCCCCGGGCGACCGCGTCGTGCTCGAGAACCCGACCTACCCCAACGCCATCGAGGCAGTCCGGCACGCGGGGGCCCGGCCCGTGGCGCACCCGGTGTCGCCGGGCAGCTGGGACGTCCCCGCCTTCGAGGCGACCCTGAGGCAGACGGCGCCGCGCGCGGCATACCTGCTCCCGGACTTCCACAACCCCACCGGCACCCTCCTGGGTGAGGAGCACCGGGCCGCGGTGGGTGCGGCGCTCGCCCGGACCCACACCGTCGCCGTGGTCGACGAGACGCTCGCCGAGCTGGCCCACGACCCGGCCCTGGAGATGCCGCGGCCCTTCGCGGCACACCACGCGCGGACCGTCACCCTGGGCAGCGCCAGCAAGGCGTTCTGGGGCGGCCTGCGGATCGGCTGGGTCCGCGCGCCGCGCGACCTCGTCGCTCCGCTGCTCAGCGCCCGCCTGACCCTCGACCTCGGCGCCCCGGTGCTCGAGCAGCTCGTGCTGGCCGAGCTGCTGACCCGCCGCGAGGAGGTCCTGGCCCACCGTCGGGCGGCCGTGGTCGGGACCCGGGACGCGCTCGTGTCCGCCCTGCGGGACCGGTTGCCGCAGTGGCGGTTCCGCGTGCCCCAAGGGGGTCTGTGCCTCTGGGTCGAGCTGCCCGAGGCCCTGTCCACGCCGCTGTGCGCCGCGGCCGACCGCCGGGGACTGGTCCTCGCACCGGGCTCGCAGTTCGGCGTCGACGGGGGCATGGACCGCTGGCTCCGGCTCCCCTTCACCGGGCACGCGCCGGACGTCGTCGCCGAGGCCGTGGACCGGCTGGCCGCCGCCTGGGACGAGGCGGCAGCGGGACGGGTCGGCCGCGTGAACCGGTCGCCGCTGGTGGCCTGACGGCCCGCTAGGGTCGGCCTGTGACGGAGCAGAGCCCCCCTGACCTCGACCCGCTCGCCGACCTCCTGCAGACCCTCGACCTCCAGGAGCTCGGGACCGCCAGGATCACGGTGGAGGGCGTCGGCGACACGACGACCGACCTCGGCGAGTCGGGCGCGACGGTCTTCCTCGGGCGCAGCCAGAAGATGCCGCACGGTCGCGTCTTCGGCGGCCAGGTGCTCGCGCAGTGCATCATCGCGGCCGGCCGCACCATGGACACCGTCGACGACGGCGGGGGCCCCCGGCACATCCACTCGCTGCACGGCTACTTCATGCGGCCCGGCGACGACACGAAGCCGATCCGCTTCGCCGTGGAGCGGATGCGCGACGGCAACTCGTTCTCGACCCGCCGCGTGCATGCCCTCCAGGACGGGTTGCCGATCCTGTCGATGATCACCTCCTTCCAGCGGGACGCCGGCGGCCTGGACCACCAGGACGTCATGCCGCGGGTCCCTGCGCCGCAGGAGCTGCCGTCGCTCGCGGACCGGTTCGGTGGCGTCGACCACCCCGCGGCGAGGCACCTGCTCCGCCGCCCGGTCGAGCTGCGCCACGTCCAGGGTGACGTCTTCGCCGAGCCGAGCGCCGACCGGGTGGCCCGCCAGGACGTGTGGATGAAGGCGGTCGGGCGCCTGCCCGCCGACCCGCTGGTCCACGCGGCCGTGCTGGCGTACGCCAGCGACTACACGCTGCTGGAGTCGGTGCTCCGCCGGCACGGCCTGGCCTGGTCGGACCGCCGGCTCCGTCCCGCCAGCCTCGACCACGCGATGTGGTTCCACCGCCCGGTGCGGACCGACGAGTGGATGCTCTACAGCCAGGAGTCGCCGTCCGCGTCGGGCGGCCGGGGGCTGGGCCTGGGGCGGATCTTCGCGGCCGACGGCACCCTCGTGGCGACCGTGGCCCAGGAGGGCATGGTGCGCGTCAAGGAGTCCTGACGCCCCTCGCCCGACGACTCGCCCCGGGGCGATTCGTGACACTTCGGTCACCTTCCGCCGCACCGCGTGGAAGCCGAGGGCGGCGCGTGACACTTCTGGCACGTATCGCCCCCGGGACAGGACAGGACCACGGCAGCCGCGCGTCAGGTCCCGTTGCCGTTGTGGCCGATCCGCACGATCGCGGCCGTGCCGGGCGGCAGGTGCAGGCCGCCGGGGCGGGCCTTGGTCTGCTCCGGCTCCCAGGCGAGGACCACCTCGTCCGGGGTCGCGTCGAGCGGCACCGTCCACCGGGACTCGGAGAGGTTGACCACGACCCGCAGCGGCCCACGGCGCACCACCAGCCAGCCGTCGCGCTCGTCGGCGTCGACCTCGACGAGGTCGAGCCGGCCGTCGCCGAGCTCGGCCCGGTCGCGGCGCAGGGCGATGAGGTCGCGGTACCACTGCAGCAGCCTCGCGTGGTCGCTCTCGTGCGGCTCGGCCCAGTCGAGCTGCGAGCGCCGGAAGGTGCGCTCGTCCTGCGGGTCAGGGACATCCTCGGCGGCCCAGCCGTGCTCGGCGAACTCGGCCCGGCGCCCTTCGGTGACCGCCTCCCCGAGGGCCGCGTCCTCGAAGTCGGTGAAGAACTGGAACGGCGTCGTGGCGCCCCACTCCTCCCCCATGAACACCATGGGCGTGTAGGGCGAGGTGAGGTAGATGGCCGCGCCCGCCGCCTGCCGCGACAGTGGGATCGTGGCCGAGATCCGGTCCCCCACGGCGCGGTTGCCGACCTGGTCGTGGGTCTGCAGGTAGGCGAGGAACCGGCGTCCGTCGGTGTGGGCGCGGTCCACCGGTGCACCCCACCGCTCGCCACGGAAGGTGGAGTAGCAGCCGTCGTGCAGGAACGCCCGGGTCAGCGTCTTGGCGAGGACGTCGAGCGGGCCGCCCTCGGGCATCGCGGGGCTGTTGCCGGCGAAGTCGCGGTAGTAGCCCTGCGTCTCCCCGGTGAGCGTCACGTGCAGCGCGTGGTGCACGTCGTCGTCCCACTGGGCCGTCATGCCCAGGCCACCCTCGGCGGTCGGCGTGACCATGACCGGGTCGTTGAGGTCGCTCTCGGCGATGAGGGCGAGCGGACGCCCCAGCCGCTGCGACAGGTCAGCGACCTCGTCGGACAGCTGGGCCAGGAGGTGCCGGTCGGAGTCGTCGTGCAGCTCGTGCACGGCGTCCAGGCGCAGGGCGTCGACGTGGAAGTCGGCGAACCAGCGCAGCGCGTTGTCGACGATCCACCGCCGGACGTGGAAGCTGCCCTCCCCGTCGAGGTTGAGGCCCTGACCCCACGGCGTCTCGTGGCGGTCGGCGAAGTACGGCCCGAACTGCGACAGGTAGTTGCCGACCGGGCCCAGGTGGTTGTAGACGACGTCGAGGCAGACGCCCAGTCCGACCGCGTGGCACGCGTCGACGAACCGCTGCAGCGCCACGGGTCCCTCGTAGACGTCGTGCACCGACCACGGCCCGACGCCGTCGTAGCCCCAGTTCCAGCGCCCCGGGAAGGCGGCGAGCGGCATCAGCTCGACGACGTCCACGCCGAGCTCGACGAGGTGGCCCAGGCGGCGCTGGGCGGCGTCGAGCGTGCCCTCCGGGGTGAAGGTGCCCACGTGCAGCTCGTAGACCACGCCCCCGAGGATCCCGTCGCCCTGCAGCGGCCCGGCCCAGGTGGCGTCGCGCCACTCGTGGGCGGACGCGTCGAACCACCGGCTGGGCCCGTGCACGCCGTGCGGCTGCCAGGCGGACCGCGGGTCGGGCAGCGCGTCGCCGTCGTCGAGCCGGAACGCGTAGTCGAGCGGGGCACCCTCGGGCAGCCCCGGGCCGAGCCAGCACCACCAGCCGTCGCCCTTGGCCTGCATGGGGTCGGTGGCGCCTGCGCCGGTCGTCGCCCACTCGATCTGCACGCCCTGGGCCCACGGCGCCCACACGGTGATCTCGGGACGGCTCAGCGCCTCGCGCGTCTCATGAGTGGTCATCGCGCCCAAGGCTGCCATGCCGCACGAGCAGCGCGACCGGGAGGTCGGCGAGCACGCGGGACAGACGCACGCGGCCCGCACCGTCGGCACCGGCAGCCTCCCCTGCGGCCACGACCACCCGGCCGGTGACGGCGTCCTGCCACTCGCCCGCCGGCAGCGAGAGGGTCGCCTCTCCCCAACCACCGGAGGCGGCGAGGCGCCCGGCGAGCCGGGTCGCGACCGCGACCGCCCCCGCACCGTCGTGGTCACCACGGGCGAAGGCGACGGCGTGCGGGCTGGACGCGGGCACGGCGGCATACGTGCTGTCGGGGCCGGTGAACCACCCGGGCCGCTCGCGGCGCAGCCGCAGGGCGGTGGAGGTGACGAGCAGCTTCTCGGCGTCGAGGTCGTCGGGTCGCTCGCCGCGGTCGAGCCGCGACAGCAGGTCGGCGCGGCGCGCGTAGTCGATGGGCCGCCGGTTGTCGGGGTCGACGAGCGAGAGGTCGACGAGCTCGCTGCCCTGGTAGACGTCGGGGACGCCGGGCATGGCGAGCTGGACCAGCTTCTGGCCCAGGACGTTGGCGCGGAACGACTCCGCCGTGGCCGCGACCCAGGACTCGACGTGCCGGACCACCGTGGGGTCGCGCGTCACCCCGTCGACGAAGCGCCCGACGGCCTGCTCGTATGCCGGGTCCTGGGCGGTCCACGTCGTGTGCAGCTTGGCCTCGCGCACCGCCTTGGTGGCGTACTCGGCGAGCCGCTCGGTGCTGACCGGCCACGCGCCGACGAGGGTCTGCCACAGGAGGTACTCGGTCGCGGCGTCGAGCCGCGCCCCGCGGTGGTCCGCGGCCAGCTCGCGGGCGGTGCGCACCCACGAGGCCCAGCCGTCGGGGTCCTCGGAGAGCACGGCCAACCGGGCCCGCACGTCCTCGCTGCGCTTGGTGTCGTGGGTCGACAGGGTGGTCATGGTCAGCGGCCAGGTCGCCAACCGGTGGGTGGCGTAGTCGTGGAACGCTCGTGGCGGTGCCCCGACCTCGCCGGGGTCGCCACCGACCTCGTTGAGGCCGGTCAGCCGGACGTACCGGTAGAACGCGGTGTCCTCGATGCCCTTGGCCATCACCGGCCCGGTGGTCTGCTGGAACCGTTGGACGAACTCGTGCCGCGCCTCGTCGGAGTCGGCGTACGCCTCCTGCAGCCGGCCGCCCCGCGCGAGCTGGGCGATGACGCGCAGGTTGAGGTGGTCGCGCTCGGCGAGGAGCTCGAGCGCCCGCTCCTCCGCGGCGGTCACCACGTGCGCCTGGCCCAGGTCGGCGGGGACGCCGTCGCCGAGGTAGGCGCGGTAGCGGTCCATCGCCACGAGCAGGGCCCCGAGCGCCCGGCGGAGCGACTCGACGTCGTCCCACGGCAGGGCGCTCTCGACCAGCCGCATCAGCCGGTTGACCTCGGCGGCCTGGACCTCGGCGACGACCTGCTGCTTGGCGGCGGTCACCATGGCGCCGAGGTCCTGGGGCCGGCCGAGCAGCTCGGTCGACAGCGCGGAGAGCCGCTCGCCCGCACCCGGGTCGTGGAACAGCTGGGCGACCCGGAGCAGGGCGTCGTACCCGGTGGTGCCGGCGCAGCGCCAGTACCCGGGGAGCTCCTCCTCTCCCTCGAGGATCTTCTCGGCGACCACCCAGGCGTCGCCGGTCGCGTCGGCGAGGCGCTCGAGGTAGCCGGCGGGGTCCGCGAGCCCGTCGGGGTGGTCGATCCGGAACCCGTCGACGTGGCCCGCGGCGAAGGCGTCCAGCAGCAGCCGGTGGGTCGCGTCGAAGACGTCCGGGTCCTCGACCCTGATCGCAGCCAGCGACGTCACGTCGAAGAAGCGCCGGTAGTTGAGCCTGGTGCCGCCCTCGCGCCAGTCCGCCAGCCGGTAGTGCTGGGCGGCGAGCAGCTCGGGCAGGTCGAGCTCCTCGGTGCCCTCGGCGACCGGGAAGGCGTGGTCGTGGTAGCGGACGACCCACTCGTCCCCGTGGGGGCCGCCGTCACGGCTGACCGTGAGCTCGCCCGAGGCGAGTACCTCCGCGAGCGGGGCGCCGAGCACCGGCACCAGGACCCGCCCGTCCTCGGCCTCCCAGTCCACGTCGAACCAGTGCGCGTGCGGCGACCCCTGGCCACCGGAGAGCAGCGACCACCACGGGGCGTTGAGCCACGCCGGGGTCGGGGTGGCCATGTGGTTGGGGACGACGTCGACGATGATGCCCAGGCCGAACAGCGCCAGGGTGCGGCTCAGCCGGACGAACTCGCTGCCCCCGGCCTCCTGGTTGTACCGGGTGTGGTCGACGACGTCGTAGCCGTGCGTCGAACCGGGTGCCGGCTGCAGGATCGGCGACAGGTAGGCGTGCGAGACGCCGAGGTCGGCGAGGTACCGCGCCTGCTCGGCGGCCTGGTCGAAGGTGAACCCCGAGTGGACCTGCAGGCGGTACGTGGCTGTGGGGATGATGCGGCCCGCCCCCGGCCGGTGACGCGGGGCATGGCCGGGGTCGTCGCCTGGGGCATGGCCGGGGTCGTGACCGGGGGCGTTCGCCCCGTCGGCCTGCGCCCCCGGCTGGTGGCCGCCGTTCGCGTCACCCACCGTCATCGCCGGATCACCGAGGCTCCCGCCGGCGCACCCGCCTCCACCTCGTGGGGGCAGCACAGCACGACCACACTGCGGCCCTGCGCCGTCACCGTGTCGCCCGGGTCGAACACCGACTCGTCGACCGTCTGCGCCGCCGTGTCGATCACGGTGGTCCAGTGCTCGCCGTAGTCCGCATCCGGCAGCGTGAAGGCGATCGGGTCGTCGGAGCCGTTGAACATGACGACGAAGTGGTCGTCGACGATCGGACGGCCACGCACGTCGGGTTCGGGGATCGCCTGGCCGTTGAGGAAGACGGACATCGCCTGGGCGTAGCCGTTGCTCCACGACGACTCGTCCATGTGCTGGCCGCCGGGCTCGAACCAGGCGATGTCGCCCACCTCGCTCTCGCCGCCGTGGTCGGCCGAACCGGCGAAGAACCGGCGCCGGCGGAAGACGGGGTGGTCCGCGCGCAGTTGCACGAGCCGGCGGGTGAAGGCGAGGAGGTCGAGCTGCTCCTCGCCGAGGTCCCAGTCGACCCAGGTCAGCTCGTTGTCCTGGCAGTACCCGTTGTTGTTGCCCTGCTGGGTCCGGCCGAGCTCGTCGCCGTGCAGGAGCATCGGCACCCCCTGCGAGAGCAGCAGGGTGGTGAGGAAGTTGCGCTGCTGCCGCAGCCGGAGGGCCACGACGTCCGGGTCGTCGGTCGGCCCCTCGACGCCGCAGTTCCACGAGCGGTTGTGGCTCTCGCCGTCGTTGTTGTCCTCGCCGTTGGCCTCGTTGTGCTTCTCGTTGTAGGACACCAGGTCCCGCAGGGTGAAGCCGTCGTGGGCGGTGGCGAAGTTGATCGAGGCGATGGGCTTGCGGCTGTTGTGCTCGTACAGGTCGCTCGACCCGGTGATGCGCGACGCGAACTCGCCGAGGGTCGACGGCTCACCCCGCCAGAAGTCGCGGACGGTGTCGCGGTACTTGCCGTTCCACTCGGTCCACAGCGGAGGGAAGTTGCCGACCTGGTAGCCGCCGTCACCGACGTCCCAGGGCTCGGCGATGAGCTTGACCTGGCTGACCACCGGGTCCTGCTGCACCAGGTCGAAGAAGGCCGACAGCTTGTCGACCTCGTGGAACTGGCGCGCCAGGGTCGCGGCGAGGTCGAAGCGGAAGCCGTCGACGTGCATCTCGGTGACCCAGTAGCGCAGCGAGTCCATGATCAGCTGCAGCACGTGCGGGTGGCGCATCAGCAGGCTGTTGCCGGTGCCGGTCGTGTCGTAGTAGTGCGACGCGTCGCCGTCGACGAGCCGGTAGTAGGCGGCGTTGTCGATGCCCCGGAAGCACAGCGTCGGCCCGAGCTGGTTGCCCTCGGCGGTGTGGTTGTAGACGACGTCGAGGATCACCTCGATGTCGGCCTCGTGCAGCGCCTTGACCATGCCCTTGAACTCGGCCACCTGCTCGCCGCGGGTGCCGTATGCCGCGTAGCCGTTGTGCGGCGCGAGGAACCCGATGGTGTTGTAGCCCCAGTAGTTGTGCAGGCCCTTGTCGCGCAGGGTGAAGTCGTCGACGAACTGGTGCACGGGCATGAGCTCGACCGCGGTGACCCCGAGGTCCTTGAGGTGCTGGATCGTCACGGGGTGGGCCATGCCGGCATACGTGCCGCGGATCTCCTCGGGCACCTCCGGGTGGAGCTCGGTGAGCCCCTTGACGTGCGCCTCGTAGATGACCGTGTCGTGGTACTCGTGGCGCGGCTGGCGGTCCTGGCCCCAGTCGAAGAACGGGTTGATCACCACGGAGTACATGGTGTGGGCGCCGCTGTCCTGGGTGTTGGCCTTCTCGGGCTCGTCGCTCGGGTCGTCGAAGTCGTAGGAGAACAGCGACTGGTCGCCGTCGGCCATGCCGTCGATGGCCTTGGCGTAGGGGTCGAGCAGCAGCTTGGCGGGGTTGCAGCGGTGGCCGGCGGCCGGGTCGTAGGGGCCGTGCACGCGGTAGCCGTACCGCTGTCCCGGCTGCAGGCCGGACAGGTAGCCGTGCCAGACGAAGCCGTCCACCTCCGGCAGGTCGACGCGGGTCTCGGTGCCGTCGTCCTCGACGAGGCACAGCTCGACGCGGGTCGCCACCTCAGAGAAGAGGGCGAAGTTGACGCCGGTGCCGTCGTACGTCGCCCCCAGCGGGTAGGCCTTGCCTGGCCAGATCTCCATGTGTTTCCTTGCTGTGGGTCATGCGGTGGTGGTCGGTCCGTCCCCCGGAAACCCTAGTCGCGAACCGCGGCGCCGCCACCGACGCCCACCCTGCGCAGGTAAGCGGCCGCTCAGTAGAGTGCAGCCAGGTCCGGGCGCGGTCGTCGCGCCGACCACCGACCCATCACGACGGAGGACCCATGAGCACCCAGCGCGTCGCAGTCGTCAGCGGAGCAGCCCGCGGCATCGGGGCGGCCACCGCCCTGCGCCTGGCCAAGGACGGCAACGCCGTCGCGGTGCTCGACCTCGACGAAGGGGCCTGCGCCGGCACGGTCGAGGCGATCACCGCAGCGGGTGGGCGAGCGATCGCGGTCGGGGCCGACGTGAGCAGGGCCGACCAGGTCGAGGCGGCCGTGAAGCGTGTGGCCGAGGAGCTCGGGGCACCGACGATCCTGGTCAACAACGCCGGCATCATCCGCGACAACCTGATCTTCAAGATGACCGAGGAGGACTGGGACGCCGTCATCGCCGTCCACCTCAAGGGGGCCTTCCTGCTCACCCGGGCCGTGCAGGCGTACATGACGCAGGAGAAGTACGGACGCATCGTCAACCTGTCCTCGTCCTCGGCCCAGGGCAACCGCGGGCAGGCCAACTACTCGGCCGCCAAGGCGGGGCTGCAGGGCTTCACCAAGACCCTGGCCATCGAGCTCGGCCGGTTCGGGGTGACCGCGAACGCCGTGGCGCCGGGCTTCATCCAGACCGACATGACCGCCTCGACGGCGGAGCGGATCGGCGTGCCGTTCGAGGACTTCATCAAGCACTCGGCCTCCCAGATCCCGGTGCAGCGGGTGGGGCAGCCGGAGGACATCGCCGCCACGATCTCGTTCCTCTGCTCGGAGGAGGCCGGCTTCGTCTCCGGCCAGGTCATCTACGTCGCCGGCGGACCGCTCGACTGATATGTAGTCGCATCCTGTCAAGTGGGCAGGGTGAGGCGCCGCCGGCTGGGTTGTCGGCGGCGCCTCTGCGTTCACGCGGGTTGGGTGTCCGGGGCGGCGTGTCAGGTCGACGCGCGGTC
>NZ_BAAGYN010000009.1:0-208601 GCF_054779295.1 Phycicoccus ginsengisoli | reverse complement strand
GAACGCCTGAACAAGGAGATCAAACGCCGCGCCCGGGTCGTGGGCATCTTCCCCAACGACGCCGCCGTGATCCGCCTCGTCGGAGCCGTCTTGGCCGACACCCACGACGAATGGGTCACCGACGAACGCCGCTACCTCTCTGAAGGATCCCTAGCGTTGCTGTACCCCGAGCGCGATACTCAACCCACGGCCGCCATCACCAGCGGCCCGTAAGGCACCGAGGACGGCCTCGAAAGCCCACCACCCCGCGGGACGCTGTCGGACACGACTGAAATCGACCAGTTCGAAAGCAACCAAGCGAAGGAACCGCTGGAAGATGCCGCAGACCTTAACGCCGAGGCTCGACGTGTGAAGTTCTACAGCGCGTCTGACTTGAGTGTCGGCTGGGAGGCGCCCCGTGCGGCCAAGTTGGCACTGGCGTTCGACGCGGGGGTCGGCGTTGTCAACGTCGGAGACGCACTGGAGTTGGGCAATGTCGTCAAGTTCGTTGAGGCGGGCCTGATCCCGCAATCGCTAAGCGAGGACGAGCGCTCGGATCTCTCTGCTCGGGTCCCCCTAATCCGAGGCGCAATTGCGCGCTTCTTCCGATCTGTTGACGAGTCGAATGTTGGCCTGCTGTTGGTGGACGTTCCGATCAACTACCGGGCCGACCTGCTTGAAGAGTTGGCTCGACAGGATGCGTTTGGCCGGTGCAGCGCCACGGCCATGCTTCAAGCGTTGAATGAAACGGGCTTCGTCATTCGGGACTTGCTGGAATCGAAGGCCTTGGTTAAGGCCTACGACGCCGAGGTGCGATCGATGTTGGTGGCCGATCCGTCGAACGGTGAACTCTTGGTCCAGAAGTATCTGGCGGCGGACACCCGAACACCGATCCATCTGCCTCGCACCTTCTCCTCCGAGGACGCGAAGACACTGATGGGTGCCTACGTCGGCTCCGAGGACGCTCACCCGAACTCGTTGGAACTCATCTCCCGGACCTCCGATGACACAAGAGCCGGGATCGACCGCCAGGTGCGCTTCCGCGCGCGAAAGCGGCGCGAAGAGGTGGTCGCGAAGTTTTTCGAGAGCAGCAGCGGCATCAAGACCGGCTGCGAGGTACGCCTTGATGCCAGTCAGGCTGCCCCCGCGGTGGAAGTGCTCGACGGCATGGTGGCTAAGTACTCTTACAGCCAAACCTGGCTCGAGGAGACGTCGGACTCGCCGAGCATCCTGAACAACTTCCAGTTCCTGTTCGATTTTGCTGACGTTGACGGACTGTTGAATCTGCCGTCCTTCTATGCCGAGCTTGGGGTCTTCGAAAGGTTCCTGACGAGCAACGGAGCCAAGGACTACAACATAGGCGCCGCTTACAACTTGAAGGACTGGAGTTCCAGTCTCCAGACCGCCATGTACATTCGCTTCCTAAAATCCCATGACATCGAACTGGAGTCGGTGCTTGAGTGGTTCATCAGTGACTACCTTCCGTCA
Organism: Phycicoccus ginsengisoli; assembly: GCF_054779295.1. Classification (NCBI taxonomy): domain Bacteria; kingdom Bacillati; phylum Actinomycetota; class Actinomycetes; order Micrococcales; family Intrasporangiaceae; genus Phycicoccus; species Phycicoccus ginsengisoli. The sequence continues at coordinate 207,134 of NZ_BAAGYN010000009.1, read as the reverse complement.
GAGTTCGGCGTCACCGGTTTTCGATTTAGGCCATCGTCCTCCGCAAGCTCGTACCTCGAACGTTGTCGCCACTTGTTCCCGGAGATGGAGGGGATCGCTCGCCAGTTCGTGTTGTTCGTCGAGGATGGCGTAGTTGATTTTGAGATGTTGGAGATGTCGTCCGAGGCAGTCGAGTACCGGGATATCCCGAGTGCGTTGGAGGGCAAGTATGTTTACCGCACCGATAGCACCGATCTCGTTGGCATCTTGAACGCTCTTTTCTCCGATCAATCCGGCCTGGCGTACATCCGGGAGGACCTACAGGACGTGAACCTTGCCCGCCTTGTGGTTACGAACCAAGTCAGGTTGAGCGACTTCGCTGCGCATCAGCTGCCCGGCGTCAAGTACTTGATCGACCGTGACGTGTTGACGGTTAGGAATGAGCGCGTAGTTCTGGCAGACGAAGAGCGGTTTCTGGTCTTGCATACTCTCTGGACGAAGGAAGCGGTCAGCTACCCCCACTTATCCGATGCGATGCGCGCCTATGTGGACGACATGGAAAGCCGAGGTTGGGTTACGCGGGCGGGGACGCTATTTACGGAGACCGAGGGGAGCTACTTCGATTACGTGCTTAATCGCAAGTACCACAATGGCCCAAATTTGCGTAACAAGTATTCTCACGGCGCGCAGCCTGGTGGCAGCGAGGAGGCGCACTTCGCTTCCTACGTGGCCGCTGTCAAATTGCTCGTTGCATTGGTCATCAAGTTGAACGATGAGTTTTGCCTGCGGGCGGCGACCTGACGGGTCACCCTGCTGTAGACGATGCAGCGCCCTCTAGGTGGATAGTCACCAGTATCAGAGCGCGGGTCACTGATGGTCTGGTCCGCGCGGGACCGTCGACTCAGGGTGGGTAATGACCCGACACTCAGGGGCAACGCGCCCGGCGTCGGTGGATACTCTGCTGGCCATGTCGTTGTCAGTTGCGGACCGTGCCGCCCTCACTCAGATGTTCGAGACCGAACCGGAGCTTGACCGCTGGCGGCTTAGGGCCCACAAAGTGGAGGAACCTGAGCGCGCAAGCGACTTGGCGCTTGACGACAAGATCTTTCCGCATATGGCGATCAGCCAGCTCGCTCGGATGTCGCTCGTGCTTTCCGGTGAACACATGCGTCTGGCGCTTGACGCTGTACATGCAAAGCAGCTCTACCCTTCGTCGCACTTCACGGTGTTGCGTGGTGCGTTGGTTGGTGCATCTCAAGCAGTGTGGATCCTGAGCCCTGACGATCGCGGAGAGCGCCGCGAGCGAGGGCTCACCGTCGTCACCGAGTTGTACAAGGAACTGGACAAGTACTACGGCTCGCTCGCTGGGCTGTCGTCAGCCGATCAGAAAGCCCTGAAGGAGCAGCAGAAGTGGCTAAGCGGCCGAAAGGCGGAAGTCGCCGCATTGCGAGCATCCAAAGCGGACCTCAACCTCACCGACGTCATCAGAAAGTCAGCCGAGAACACTTTTGCCAGCGCCAGCCACCAAGAAGCTGTGCGACGGCTGTGGCGCGAGATGAGCGCTGACGCACACGTTCTTGGTTGGTCCCTGTTTCAACGCTCGAACTTCGGACCAGCCGACCGCCGAAGCGGCATCGGCGAGGGTCAAGCTCCTGGGAGTCCAGGTCACGTTGCAGAAGCGTTCTTGGCGTCCTATCGGACCCTCAAACACGGCTGGTCCCTGTTCGACCGCCGGTGTGAGCAACCGGCAGGGATGTGAAGACGCGAGGTCTTCAGTTCCCCCGAGTGGCCACGCGGGGGTCCCAAATGCGTGCGCGACGGCGATGTCCGCGTGCCGCCGCTCTGCAGCCACCAGACGGCTCTCACAGACCTACTCGCAGGGGCGACGCACCCGAATCCGCAGGCCTCGCGATGCCCCTATCTGGGCGGCTGGACGCAGGTGCTTGGCTGCCCGAGCCAACCCTCCTCACCCGGCGAAGGACGCGATGACGCGCAGGGCTACGGTGCTGGAGGAGTTGGTCGAGTCAGGGATGGAGGACCTCCGGTGGGTGCGTCAGTAGCCGCAGCGGCAACGTTCGTGTGGTTGGGCATGGTGCTCGGCATCTCCTTCCTCGAGGCGCCGATCAAGTTCCGGGCGCCGGGCGTGACGCTCCCGATCGGGCTCGGCATCGGCCGTCTGGTGTTCCGGGCGCTCAACCTCGTCGAGGCCGGCCTGCTCGTCGTCGCCGTCGTCGCTGCCGCCCTGGGTGACGCCTCGGCCACGGCCTGGGTGCTCCTCGTCGTCGCAGCGGTCGTCCTCGCGGTCCAGCTCCTCGCCGTGCGACCCGCGCTGAACCGGCGCTCCGACGCAGTCCTCGCCGCCGCGGACCCGGCCGACGTCCCGCGGTCGCGAGCGCACCTCTGGTACGTCGGGCTCGAGGTCATCAAGGTGGTCGTGCTCATCGCCGTGGGGTCCGCCCTGCTCGCGAGCTGACTCGCAGCCCCGGCGCAGCACCCGACGCCCCGCACCCCGACGACCCCCACTCCGACGACCACCGCTCCGCGAGGCCGACACAGCCCCGGAACTTGCTCGACACCGCAGCCCCCGGACGACACCCTGAGCCCATGACGGCCGCGGGGGACAGCCAGGACTCGACGCGCCGTCCTCCCGTCTGGTGGCCGGTCGTGGCAGCAGCCGCCCTCGTCCAGGCTGTCGTCCTCACCCTCGGCTCGACGGGTTACGGCTACCACCGCGACGAGCTCTACTTCCGGATGCTGCCGCCGGCCTGGGGCTACGTCGACCAGCCGCCGCTGACCCCGCTGGTCGCCCGCCTCACGACCCACCTCGCCGACGAGCCGTGGGCCCTGCGCCTCCCCGCCACCCTCGCCGCCGCCGCGTCGGTGGTCCTCATCGCCCTCATCGCCCGAGAGCTCGGCGGCGGCCGGGGCGCGCAGGCGCTCGCCGCCTGGGGCTACGCCTTCGCCGCCATCCCGCTCATGCTCGGCCACCTGCTGCTCACCTCGACGGTCGACCTGCCGCTGCTGGCCCTGGTCGTCCTCGCCGTGCTCCGAGCGACCCGCGGAAACGCGCGCTGGTGGCTGGTCACCGGCGTCGTCGCCGGCCTCACCACCTACAACCGCCTGCTGGTCGCCGTCGTGGTGGCAGCGCTCGGCGTCGGCATCCTCGCCCTCGGACCACGCCGCTCCCTCCGCACACCCTGGCTCGTCGCCGGAGCGGCAGCCGGGCCGGTGGTCGCGTTGCCCAACCTGCTCTACCAGGCCACGCACGACTGGCCACAGCTTGCGATGGGGCGAGCGCTCGCCGACAACAACGCCGCCGACGTCCGGGCCCAGCTGCCGCTCCTGCTCCTGGTGATGCTCGGCCCGCCGCTCGTCGTCGTCTGGGTCACCGGCCTGGTCTGGCTGCTGCGCGGCCCCCAGCGCGCCACCGCCGGCTACCTCGCCGTGGCCTGCCTGCTCCTCATCGCCTTCACCTATGCCTCCGGCGCCCAGCCGCACTACCCCGCCCACCTGCTCTCCGTCGCGTACGCCGCAGGCTGCGTCCCCGTCGCCCGGTGGCTGGGTCGGCGCCGCTGGGCCGCCGTCACCGCGACCGTCCTCGTCGCCGTCAACGCCGCGGTCTCCGTCGTCCTCGCGGTGCCCGTGGTCCCGGTCGGCACCGTCGGCTCGACGCCCGTCGCCGACATCAGCCCGCTCGTGGCCGACCAGGTCGGCTGGCCGCGCTACGTCGCCCAGGTGGCCGCGGCATACCGGACCGCGCCCGGTGGGCCGACGCAGGTGGTGACGTCCAACTACGGCGAGGCGGGCGCCATCGCCCGCTTCGGCCGCCCCCTCGGGCTGCCGCGACCCCTCAGCGGGCAGAACGCGCTCGCCGACGTCGCCCGGCCGTCGGACGGCACGCGGACGGTGCTCGTCGTCGGCTACCAGCTCCAGAGCGTGCGCGACCTCTTCGCCTCCTGCCAGGTCCTCGACCGGCTCGACAACGGCGTGGGCGTCGACACCGAGGAGCAGGGCGCGCCCGTCGCCGTCTGCACCGGGCCGATGCTGCCGTGGGACCGCCTCTGGCCGCGGTTCCGCCACCTTGACTGAGCGTGCCTACACTCGGCGGGTGCGGTTGAGCCACTTCTGGGAGCTGATGAACGACGAGTTCGGCGAGGCCTACGCCTCGTCCCTGGCTCGCGGCCACACCCTGCACGCCCTGAACGACCTCACCGTGCAGCAGGCCCTCGACGCCGGTGAGTCTCCCCGCCGGGTCTGGCTCGCCCTGTGCGACGACATGGACGTGCCCGAGTCGCGCCGCCTCGGCGTGGAGCGGAAGCCCGCCAAGTGACCCGCCTCGACTGGCGCCGGCACCCCGTCGTCGTCGCCCCCATGGCCGGCGGCCCCACCACCGTCGACCTCGCCGTCGCCGCGGCCCGCGGTGGCGCCTTCCCCGTCCTCGCCGGCGCCTACCTCGCGCCGGAGCGCCTCCGCGACGACGTCGCCTCCTTCCGCGCCGCGAGCACCGCGCCGTTCGGCGTCAACGTCTTCGTCCCCTCTCCGAACCCGCCGTCCGCCGCAGCGGACGTGATGGCGTATGCCGAGCTGCTGGCCCCGTGGGCCGCCGCTGCGGGCGTCGAGCTGGGGGAGGGCCGGTGGGACGACGACTCGTACGCCGCCAAGGTCGACGCCCTCGTCGAGGCGGCACCGCCGTTCGTGTCGTTCTCGTTCGGCTGGCCGTCGGCCGAGGACGTCGCCCCGCTGCAGGCGGTCGGCACGGAGGTCTGGTGCACGGTCAACGAGCCCGACGAGGCGGACTGGGCCCGTGAGCTCGGTGTCGACGGCCTCGTCGCCCAGGGCTGGGAGGCCGGCGCCCACCGGGGCGGCCCGGTCGACAGCGGCCGCGAGCAGCCCAGCACCCTCGACCTCGTCCGCGACCTGCGCTCGCGCACCGACCTGCCGGTCATGGCGGCCGGCGGGTTCGCGACCGGTGCCGACGGTGCCGCAGCCCTCGCGGCTGGGGCCAGCGCCGCGGCCTACGGCACCGCGTTCCTGCTGTGCCCCGAAGCGGGCACCACGCCCATCCACCGCCACGCGCTGGTCCACCGGCGGGGCACCACGGTGACGCGGGTGTACACCGGGCGCAGCGCCCGCGCCCTGGTGACCAGCTGGACCGAGCTGTACGGCGAGGCCGCGCCCGCGGCATACCCGCACGTGCACCACCTCACCGCCCCGCTGCGGGCGCACGGGCGGGCGACCGGTGAGGCCGAGCTCGTGAACCTCTGGGCCGGCACCGGCCACGACCGGGCCCGCGAGCTGCCGGCCGAGGAGCTGGCCCGCACGCTGCTCGCCGAGCTGCGCGCCTGACCGCAGGTCCGCCCTCGGTGGGCGGCCCTGGCCTGCCACCGAGGGCGGTTCGCTGTCGATGGGCGGGTCCGCTGTCGGTGGCCCCGGCTAGCGTCGGAGCCGTGGACGGCAGCGCAAAGCACAGCTGGGAGGTCACGGCACCGCTGTGGCTGTGGTCGAGCAACGACTCGTGGCACTTCCTCACCGTGCCGGAGGAGACGAGTGACGAGATCGCCGACCTCGCCGAGGGCCGGACCGGAGGGTTCGGGTCGGTGCGGGTGGAGGTCACCTGTGGCGCGACGACCTGGCTGACCTCGCTGTTCCCGAGCAAGGAGCAGGCGGCGTACATCCTGCCGATGAAGGCCGCGGTGCGCCGGGCCGAGGGGCTGTCGGTGGGGGAGCCGGCGAGGGTGCGCATCACGGCCGTCCACCTCTGAGCACGGGCTCACCCTGAGCACGGGCTCACCCTGAGCGCGGGCGGGCCCGCCGAGGCTCGCAACAAATGGGGCGAACCCTGTCAGGGGTAGTCGGTAGCGTTGGACAACGTGTCTTCTGCTCCCGCCCACACCGCGCCCGCTCCATCCACGGCGACCGACGAGATCCTGCTCAGCGCCACCGGCCTGACCAAGACCTTCGGAGAGTTCACCGCAGTCGACGGCATCGACTTCTCGGTGCGCAAGGGGGAGTGCTTCGGCTTCCTCGGTCCCAACGGCGCCGGCAAGTCCTCGACCATGCGGATGGTCGGCTGCGTGTCACCGGTCAGTGGCGGCGACCTGAGGCTCTTCGGCCTCGACCCGGCCACCGACGGCCCCGCGATCCGCGCCCGGCTGGGCAGCTGCCCGCAGCGGGACACCCTCGACGAGGAGCTCACGGTCGAGGAGAACCTCTGGATCTACGGCCGCTACTTCGGCCTGTCCCGCAAGGAGGCCAAGTCGCGCGCGGCCGAGCTGCTCGACTTCGCCCAGCTCACCGAGCGCGCCAAGGACAAGGTCGAGCCGCTCTCCGGTGGTATGAAGCGCCGCCTCACCATCGCGCGGTCGCTCATCAACAGCCCCGAGATCCTGCTGCTCGACGAGCCCACCACCGGTCTCGACCCGCAGGCGCGACACGTGTTGTGGGACAGGCTGTTCCGGCTCAAGCGCTCCGGCGTCACGCTCGTCCTCACCACCCACTACATGGACGAGGCCGAGCAGCTCTGCGACCGGCTCGTCGTCATGGACCACGGCCGGATCGTCGCCGAGGGCTCGCCACGCTCGCTCATCGACGAGTACTCCACCCGCGAGGTGCTCGAGCTGCGCTTCGACGCCGAGGAGCAGGCGCACTTCGCCGACCAGGTGTCCGGCGTCGCCGAGCGGGTCGAGGTCCTGCCCGACCGGCTCCTGCTCTACACCCACGACGGCGACGAGACGATGGCCAAGGTCCACGCCCGCGGGGTCGAGCCGCTGTCGTCCCTGGTGCGCCGCTCGACGCTCGAGGACGTCTTCCTGCACCTCACCGGCCGGACGCTGGTGGACTGATGGCCCTCTCCGAGAGCACGGTCACCGGCAGCCGGGCCGCCCACGGCGTCCGCGCCCCGATGAGCGGGGGTGAGCGGCTGCTCGCCGTCCTCGGCTACCACGCGACCGTCTACCGCCGCACCTGGCGCGGGTCCGTCATCACCCGGGTGCTCTCGCCCGTGCTGTTCCTGCTCGCGATGGGCGTCGGCCTCGGCTCGCTCGTCGACTCGCGCGCCGGGGGAGTCAACGGCACCCCCTACCTGCACTTCGTGGTTCCCGCGATCGTCGCCGCCCAGGCGATGTGGGTGGCGTGGGGCGAGTCGAGCTACCAGGTGCTCGGCTACATCAAGTGGAACATGGGCTACCACGCCCAGCTCGCGACGCCGTTGCGGGTGCGCGACGTGCTGGCCGGCCACTTCACGATGGTCGCGCTGCACCTGGTCATGGCCACCTCGATCTTCATGGTCATCGCGGCGCTGTTCGGCGGGTTCGACTCGTGGTGGGCGGTGTTGTGCCTGCCGATCGCGGTGCTCACCGGGCTGGCGTTCTCGACGCCGATGTTCGCGTTCACCGCGACCCAGGAGGGGGACAACGGGTTCAACATCCTCTACCGCTGGATCATCACGCCGCTCATGCTCTTCTCCGGCACCTTCTTCCCGGTGGACCAGCTCCCCGACTGGATGCAGCCCGTCGCATGGGTGACGCCGCTGTGGCACGGCGTGTCCGCCGCGCGGGCGGTGTCGGTGGGCGACGTCTCGGTCCTGCCCTTCCTTGGCCACCTGCTCGTGCTCGCCCTGTATGCCGCGGTGGGCGCCTGGCTCGCCGGCCGCACCTTCTCCAGGAGGCTCGAACCGTGAGCGCCCCCTCGACCACGCCGACCAGACCCACCGGGGCCTCCCGTTCGCCCGCCGCTGCCCGGCTGGCGCGTGCCCTGCCGATGCCCGCCGGGGCGGGACTCGCGCGGATGCTGGTCGAGCGCAACGTCACCTCGTTCCGGCACGGGTGGATCGCGCTGGTCACCGGGTTCGCCGAGCCGGTGTTCTACCTGTTCTCGCTCGGCGTGGGCATCGGCGCGCTGGTGAAGACCGTGACGACCGACAGCGGCCTGGTCGTCAGCTACCCGCAGTTCGTCGCGCCGGCCCTGCTGGCCGCCTCGGCGATGAACGGCGCGGTGTTCGACTCGACCTTCAACGTCTTCTTCAAGCTCAAGTACGCCAAGCTCTACGACGCGGTCCTGGCGACCCCGATGGGCCCGCGCGACATCGCGGTGGGGGAGATCTCCTGGTCGCTCATCCGCGGCGGCCTCTACTCGCTGGCCTTCCTCGTCGTGGCCCTGCTCGCCGGCGCGGTGCACTCATGGTGGGCGCTGCTGGCGGTGCCGGCCGCCGTCTTCATCGGGTTCGCGTTCGCCGCGCTGGGCATGTTCGCGACGACGTTCATGCGCTCGTGGGTCGACTTCGACTACGTCACCCTCGCGATCCAGCCGATGTTCCTGTTCTCGGCCACCTTCTTCCCGCTGGCGACCTACCCCGACGCGCTGCAGTGGCTCGTCCGGGCGACGCCGCTCTACCACGGGGTCGCGCTCGAGCGGGCCCTCATGCTCGGCGACATGGGCTGGGGCGTCCTCGGCCACGTGGGCTACCTCGTCCTCGTCGGCCTCGTGGGGGTGCTCGGGGCGGCCCGTCGCCTCGAGCGGCTCCTCCTCTCGTAGCCTCCTTGGTATGCCGCGCGAGCTCGACGACCCGTCCGACAGCCCCGCCAGCACCGCGGACCCGCAGGCAGGGGCGCCGCCGGCGGGCGACCAGATGACGCCGGCCACCGCGACGGGCGACCCGGAGGTGGGGAAGCGGCCGGTGCGGGTGGCGGCGTTCGAGGAGCTCGACGGGCTCACGGCCTACCGGCTGTGGGCGCTGCGCGCGCAGGTCTTCGTGGTCGAGCAGGACTGCCCCTACCTCGACCTCGACGGCCGGGACCTCGAGTCGTCCGCGCGCCACCTGTGGGTGGAGTCGGGCGGCGTGCCCGTGTCGACGCTGCGGGTGCTGGACGACGGGGACGCCCTGCGCATCGGCCGGGTGGCGACGGCCGAGTCCGCCCGTGGGGCAGGTCTCGCGGCCCGGCTCGTGTGGGCCGCGCTCGAGCTCGCGGGGGAGCGCGACGTCGTCCTCGACGCGCAGTCCCACCTCGTCTACTGGTACGCCGGGTTCGGGTTCGCCCCCGACGGTCGCGGGTTCGTCGAGGACGGGATCCCGCACACCCCCATGCGCCGTCGCCCCTGACCGCAGCCGCGACGCCGGCCACGCGGCATAACCGGTCCCCGGCGCTCCCGACACCGAGGTCTGCGCACAGATCTCGGTGTCGGTGCGCAGAGAGCAGATCCAGGCGCACGCACACGCTCGTCTGCGCGCAGACGAGCGTCATCGCGCCGACGGGGGTCTGTGCACAGACCTGCGTCAACCGGTCGCCAGCGAACGGCGCAGGCGCAGCGTCGCCGTGCCCAGCAGCAGCACCGCGAAGCCGGCCAGCACCACGAGCTGCAGCAGGATGTCGGCGATCCCGCCGCCCCGGGACAGCAGCGTCACCCAGGCGTCCACCGCCCAGGCGTGCGGGGTGAGGTGACCGACAGCCCGGACCCCGGCCGGCACGAGCTCCAGCGGCCACATGCAGCCGCCCAGCATCCCGAAGGCGATGCCGATGGCGGGCCCGATCGCGCTGGCCTGCTCCGGGGTGTGGAAGAGAGTCCCGCTCACGAGCCCCGCCCCCGTGCCGACGAGGCACCAGAGGCCGATGAGGGCGGTCGCCGCGACCGGGTTGCCCCAGTCCACGCTGAAGACGAGCGCACCCACGAGCACGATGAGGGTGGCCTGCATGACGGCCAGGGCGAGGTAGCACAGGGCCTCGCCCAGCACGAGGTCGCGCGACCGCACCGGGGCGGCCAGGGCGCGCGAGAAGATGCCGAGCCGGCGCGTCTGGATGATCGCGGCGCCGCCGGCCATGGCGTTGATGAACACGAAGAGCACGAGCATCGTGGGCGCGCTGTAGCTGAACCCCAGGGGCAGGTAGTTGCTCGCGCTGTCGACCACCTCGGTGCGCACCGGTGCCACCGGTGTCTGGCGCTGCAACGACACAGCCAGCGCATGGTTCTGGGCGAAGCTGCCGCCGGTGCGAGCCGTGGCGAAGGTGGCGGCCTGCACGGCCGCGGCCTGCTGGGCCACCACCGAGCGCACGGTCGTCAGGGTGGACCCGCCCGAGCCGACCGCACCGGTGCTCAGCACCGGCACGACCACCGAGCCGCCCGACTCGAGCCTGCTGGAGAAGTCCGCGGGCACGAGGACGACGGCGGTGACCTCACCCGAGCGCAGCCGTCCCAGGCCCGTCTCCCGGTCGGGCACGCGCACGACCTTCATCCCCGGGGCGGCATCCAGGCCGGAGACCAGCGACGTGGCGAGGGGCCCGCGGTCGCCCTGCACGACGGCGACCCGCTCCTGGGCGAAGCCCGACGTCGTCACCCCGATGAGCAGGATGACCATGAACGGCAGGAAGAGCGCGAAGAACAGGAACGTCCGGTCGCGGGCCGCGCGCCGCAGCTCGGTCCAGGCCAACGTGAGGGCGGTCATGGTGCGGACCCGCCGGTCATCGCCGCAGCCCCGGCCTCATCGCGCCGGCCACCCGCCTCCATCTCCGCAGGGCCGCCCTCAGGTGGCCGGCCACCCGCCTTCGTCGCTGCCGCGCCCGCCCTCATCGCGCCAGCACCCGCCCGCGCAGGAGGAAGGCCAGCAGGCCCGTCCCGAGGGCGAACGCCAGCACCGCGAGCAGCGGCACGACCGCCGTCGTCCAGCCGGCCCCGCCGGACAGGTCGGTGAACGCGCGCAGCGCCCAGCCGTTCGGGGTGAGGCGCGACAGCGTGCGCACGGCGTCCGGCGCCTGGCTGATGAAGACGAAGTTCCCGCCCAGCAGCACCAGCCCGAACGTGATGATCGACGCGATCCCGTCGGCCTGCCGCTCGGTCCGGGCGAGGGTGATGACGAGCGCCGTGAGGCCGACGAGGGTCAGCGCCAGCGCCACGACGAGTGCCGCGACGACCAGTGGTGGCCCCCAGTCCGCACCGAAGGCCAGCGAGCTCACCAGGGCGACGGTGCCGAGGCTGGCGGCGCCGTAGACGAACGTCGCGAGCGACTTGCCGGCCAGTACCGCGCCGATGCCGAGGGGCGCGGCGGACAGTCGCTCCAGGGTGCCGCCGCTGCGTTCGAGGAACCAGCCGCGCGACCCGAACCCGATGGCGAAGAACATGAAGAACGTGCCCATGGCGGGTGCGTAGTAGCTCACCGCCGTCAGGGTCTTGGTGCCGGAGGCCTGCGGCTGGGCCTGGACGGGCAGCTGCCCGGTCGAGGCCTGGGCGGCCAGGGCGGAGATGGCCGAGGCGGGGGCACCGGCGGCCACGGCCGTGCGCACCGACAGCTGCACCCCCTCCAGGTGGGCCGTGAACGACTGGGCTAGCGCGCGCGCCACCTGAGCCGCCACCGTGGCGTCGACGCTGGCGAGCACCGTGATCGGCTGGCTCTTCCCGGCGGTCACCGCGTCGGAGAACCCGGCCGGGATGACGAAGGCGGCCCCGAGCGAGCCGTTCGCGACCTTCGACCGGGCGTCGGGGCTGCCCGAGACGGTCTTGACGGTGAGCAGGCCGTGCAGGTCCGGGCTGCGCAGGAACTGGCTGAAGCCGGCAGCGATGGCGCCGTGGTCGTTGTCGACGACGGCCACCGAGGTGTGGAACGTCTGCGCCCCGCCGAAGGCCACGCTGATCAGCCCCGCGACCGCCATCGGCGCGATGATCCCGAGCACCCACGCCGAGCGGTCCCGCAGCCGCTGCCGCAGGTCCTTGAGCGCGATCGCCACGACCGGGTGCATCTCACTCCCTCAGCGCGGTGCCGGTCAGGTGCAGGAAGACGGCCTCGAGGTCCGGCTCGACGACCTCGACCGACCGCACGGAGGCCCCGGAGCTGCTCGCGGCCGCCAGGACGCTCGGCAGCCGGACTCGTCCGTCGCGGGCCAGCAGCTGCACCGACGAGTCGGAGACGTCGACGCCGTCGATGCCCTCCATCGAGCGGCAGGCCTCGGCGAACGTGGCGAGGGAACCGCTGGCGGACAACAGGATCCGGTCCCGTTCGCCGACCCGGGCCACCAGCTCCCGCCGCGTGCCCTCGGCGACGAGCCGTCCCCGGTCGATGATGCCGACCCGGTCGCAGAGCCGCTCGGCCTCCTCCATGTAGTGCGTCGTGTAGAGCACGGCCAGTCCGGTCGCCCCCAGCGCCTTGATGCTCTCCATGATGGCGTGGCGGCTCTGCGGGTCGACCCCGACGGTCGGCTCGTCGAGGACGAGCAGCTCGGGCTGGTGCAGGAGGCTGGCACCGATGTTGAGCCGGCGCCGCATACCCCCGCTGTAGGACTCGACCCGGTCGTCGCCGCGGTCGCGCAGGTCGACCAGGTCGAGCACCTCGTCGACGCGGGTGCGCAGCACCGACCCCGAGAGCCGGTAGAGCCGCCCGAAGAAGGCGAGGTTCTCGCGCGCGCTCAGGTCCGGGTAGAGCGACACCTCCTGCGGCACGTAGCCGATGCGCGCCTTCGCCCGGGTCGCGCCCGCGGTCACCGGGATGCCGGTCACCTCGACCGAACCGTCGTCGGGCGTGAGCAGGCCGCAGACGAGCCGGATCGTCGTGGTCTTGCCGGCCCCGTTGGGCCCGAGGAGGCCGTACGCCTCGCCCGGCGCGATGTGGAAGGAGACGTCGTCGACCGCCACCCGGTCGCCGAACCGCCGTGACAGGTGCTGCGCGACCAGCACGTGCTCGTATGCCGGGCTGCCGGGTGCCGTGCCCGGGTCGCGCCTGGTGTCCGTACCCATGTCAGGCAGGGTCTCGGTCGCGCCGCGTCAGCGGCGCAGCGACACGGGGTGGTGCAGGGAGGCGGCGATGTCGTCCGCCGTGGCCCACAGCAGGTCGTGGGCGAGCTCGGACAGCGCGCGGGACACGGCCAGCTCCTCGCCGATCTGCGGGACCTCCGGGTCCTTGGGGTTGCGGTCGGCGTACCCGACGCCCCGCAGGTGCGCCCCCGCGCGGGTGTGCAGCCGGGCCTCGGCGCGGGTGCGGCCCTCGTGCTCGTCGAGGGAGAGGGAGATCTCCCAGGTCCCGTCGTGGCTCATGGCGTCCTCCTCGGTGCCGGCACCTCCCCGCGGTGCCGGGCTCATGCCCACGCTCCACCCGGACGGGGAGACGCCACCCGGGTCCGAAGTCCCGGTTCCGGGCCACGCCCGGCCGGTCACTCCGCCGGGGCGCTCCAGGGCGCTCCGGACCGCCGGGGCGCCTCTGCCCGGCACCCGGGTCCGAAGTCCCTGTTCCGGGCCGGTGGGCGGCGTCGAGCATGGGAGTCGTGCCGGTGACCGGCGCACGAGACCGGAGAGGACACGAGGCCATGACCGCAGACAAGGACGACCGCACCCGCAAGGGCGACAGCACGGCCAAGGGCGCGGACGCGCCGACGGACGAGAGGGAGCTGCGCGAGCGGATCGACCAGCTGCAGGCCGAGATCATCGGGCTGCGGGTCGAGCTGGCGCACACCCGGATCGAGCAGTGGGCCGGGCGGCTGGACGACCTCGAGCTGCAGTACCACCTCGGGCGGATGGAGGCCGACGAGCGGCTCGCTGCGGCGCTCGCGGACGTGCGGCACCGGATCGCCCGCGCTCGGCAGCGGGCGGAGGCTCGCAGTGAGGCCGCGGGGGAGGCGGTCGAGGCCGTCACCGGCGGTCTGGAGCGTGCCTTCGCCGACCTGAGGCAGGCGATGGTGCAGGCGCGCGACGCCGTCACCCACTGAGGGTGGCAGCGGCAGCGTCGCGGGGTGCCGAGGTGGGGCGGCACCGGGCGCGGCACGGGGGCTGCGGCCGGCACGCCGGGTTCGTCGGGGGGCGACCGGCGTGTCGGCCGCGCGGTGCGCGACTTTCGAACACGTGTTCGGTAGGTTTCTCCACAGGTGGCGTCCCGCCAGACCGACCGTCCACAGGCCCGCACTCGGCCTCGCGACGGCTGTCGGTGCCGACACCTAGCGTCTGACCCGAACGCAGGAGAGTGCGAGGCCAACCACAGCCCAGGCTGCAGCAGGGTCGACGGCAGGCGCGCCCGACACGAGACGAAAGAAGGAAGCGTGGCGAAGATGGCCGCACCGACCAACCCCTCAGCAGTGGGCACGGACCAGAAGTCCAAGTCCCTCGACACCGTCATGGGTCAGATCGAGAAGAACTTCGGCAAGGGCGCGGTCATGCGCCTCGGCGACGACGTCCGTCCGCCGATCGAGGTCATCCCCACGGGCTCGATCTCCCTCGACATCGCCCTCGGCATCGGCGGCCTCCCGCGCGGTCGCGTCGTCGAGATCTACGGCCCGGAGTCCTCGGGCAAGACGACCGTCGCGCTCCACGCGGTGGCCAGCGCCCAGAAGGCCGGCGGCATCGCGGCGTTCATCGACGCCGAGCACGCCCTCGACCCCGAGTACGCCAAGAAGCTCGGCGTCGACACCGACGCGCTGCTCGTGTCCCAGCCCGACACGGGGGAGCAGGCGCTCGAGATCGCCGACATGCTGATCCGCTCCGGCGCGCTCGACATCATCGTCATCGACTCGGTCGCGGCGCTCGTGCCCCGCGCCGAGATCGAGGGCGAGATGGGGGACAGCCACGTCGGCCTCCAGGCCCGCCTCATGTCGCAGGCGCTGCGCAAGATCACCGGCGCGCTCAACACCACCGGCACGACCGCGATCTTCATCAACCAGCTCCGCGAGAAGATCGGCGTCATGTTCGGCTCGCCGGAGACGACGACCGGTGGCAAGGCGCTGAAGTTCTACGCCTCCGTGCGCCTCGACGTCCGCCGGATCGAGACGCTCAAGGACGGCAGCGACCCGGTCGGCAACCGCACCCGGGTCAAGGTGGTCAAGAACAAGGTGTCCCCGCCGTTCAAGCAGGCCGAGTTCGACATCCTGTACGGCCAGGGCATCTCGCGTGAGGGCGGCCTCATCGACATGGGTGTCGAGCACGGGTTCGTCCGCAAGTCCGGCGCCTGGTACACCTACGACGGCGACCAGCTGGGCCAGGGCAAGGAGAACGCCCGCACCTTCCTCAAGGACAACCCCGACCTCGCCAACGAGATCGAGAAGAAGATCAAGGAGAAGCTCGGCGTCGGCCCGCAGGTCGACAAGCCGGCCGACCTGGTGCCCGAGGTCCCGGTCGAGTTCTGAGCGAGCCAGACCGCTCCACCGGTCACCGACCATGACTGACAAGCGCGCTGCGGCCTGGGCTGCCCTCGAGGCAGCCCAGGCCGCGACGTCGTCCGACGGACCCGCCTGGTTCGGGGACGCTCCGGCCACTCCCACTCCCACTCCCACTCCCACGCCCACTCCCACTCCCACGCCCGCGCCTCCGGGGCCGGGTGCCGTCTCGACGCCGAGGCGGCGAGGTCGCCGACCGCAGGCGTGGCAGCCGATCCCGGGAGACCCGGAGTCCGACCCGACGACCCGCGACGGCGAGCCGGATGCCGAGGACGTCGCCCGGCAGATCGTGCTGCGGCAGCTGGCGATGGCCCCCCGCAGCCGCAAGCAGCTCGCCGACAAGCTCCGCCAGCGCGGCTGTGCCGACGAGGTCGCCGAGCGCGTCCTCGACCGGATGACCGAGGTCGGGCTCATCGACGACGAGGCCTATGCCGGGATGCTCGTGCGGTCCCAGCAGGCCGGCCGCGGGCTGGCCACGCGGGCCCTCGCCCGCGAGCTGCGCACCAAGGGCGTCGACGACGAGACGGCCCGGGCCGCCCTCGAGCAGGTGCGACCCGAGGACGAGCGCGAGCAGGCCGAGCGGCTCGTGGCCAAGAAGCTCAGGACCATGCACGGGCTCGAAGCCACGGTGCAGACCCGCCGGCTGGCGGGCATGCTCGCGCGCAAGGGCTACCCCGGTGACCTGTCGATGCAGGTCATCCGTGAGGCCGTCCGTGGCGCCCCGGAGCACCAGCGCGACTGACGTCCGTATCCTCGACGCGTGCCACCCCTGCCGTCGCCGCGCTCCGCCGGGCTCGCGGCCCAGCGGCTGCGCACGGTCGCCGGCGCCACCCGGACGCCGCGCCGCAACCGCCACCTGGCCAACCTGTTGGCCTTCATCGCCGGCATGCTCAACTCGGTGGGCTTCGTGGCGGTGTCCGTCTACACGTCGCACATGACGGGGCTCACGGCGTCGGTGGCCGACCACCTGGTCCTCGGGTCGATGCACCTGGTCGGCATCGGGCTCGAGGCGATCACGTGCTTCGTCCTCGGCGCCGCGACGTGCGCGGTCGTGTTCAACTGGGGACGCCGCCGGCACCACGAGGCCCGGTTCGCCACCGTGCTGGTCCTCGAGGCCCTGCTGGTCCTCGCCTTCGGAGGACTGGCCGACCAGCTGACCTGGCGGCACCGTGACCTGGTCTTCGTCGCTGTTCTCTGCTTCACCATGGGGCTGCAGAACGCGATCATCACCAAGATCTCGGCGGCGCAGATCCGCACCACCCACGTCACCGGCATGATCACCGACATCGGCATCGAGCTCGGCAAGGCGGCCTACCGCAGCCGGCTGGCCGGCCAGCCGCCCGTCGTGGCCGACCTCGGCAAGCTGAGCCTGCTGACCGGCCTGGTCGGGCTGTTCTTCGTCGGGGGCGTGGCCGGCGCCGCCGGTTACCTGGCCCTCGGGTTCCCGGTGCTACTCGCCCCCGCGCTGGTCCTGCTGGTGGTCGCGGCCCCGCCCCTGGTCGAGGACCTGCGGACCCGCTGACGGCGGTGCCGGGCGGACACACTGACGGCGGTGCCGGGCTCGGCCACCCGGCCGGCGCCGACCCGGCATACCCGGGCTCGGGAAGCACGTACCCTTGTCGGTGCGATGACGACCACAGCCTCCGACCCCACCACCGCCGGCGCGAAGACCTACGACGTGCGCACCCACGGGTGCCAGATGAACGTCCACGACTCCGAGCGGCTCGCCGGGCTGCTCGAGACCGCCGGCTACGTCGACGTCAACAGCCTCCCCGCGGGGGAGCGGCCCGAGGCCGCCGACGTCGTCGTCTTCAACACCTGCGCGGTTCGGGAGAACGCCGACAACAAGCTCTACGGAAACCTCGGCCAGCTGCGTCCCGCCAAGACGAAGAACCCCGACATGCAGATCGCGGTCGGCGGCTGCATGGCCCAGAAGGACCGGTCGACCATCGTCCAACGCGCCCCGTGGGTCGACGTCGTCTTCGGCACCCACAACATCGGCAGCCTCCCGGCCCTGCTCGACCGGGCGCGGCACAACAAGCGCGCCGAGGTCGAGATCCTCGAGAGCCTCGAGGTCTTCCCCTCGACCCTGCCGACCCGGCGTGACTCCGCGTACGCCGGCTGGGTGTCGATCTCGGTGGGCTGCAACAACACCTGCACGTTCTGCATCGTCCCGAGCCTGCGCGGCAAGGAGGCCGACCGCCGCCCCGGCGACGTGCTCGCCGAGGTGCAGGCGCTCGTCGACCAGGGCGCCGTCGAGGTCACCCTGCTCGGCCAGAACGTCAACACCTACGGCGTCGAGTTCGGCGACCGGCTCGCGTTCGGCAAGCTGCTGCGCGCCTGCGGCGAGATCGACGGGCTCGAGCGGGTGCGCTTCACCAGCCCGCACCCGGCGGCCTTCACCGACGACGTCATCGCCGCGATGGCCGAGACGCCCAACGTGATGCCCAGCCTGCACATGCCGCTCCAGTCCGGCTCGGACAAGGTGCTCAAGGACATGCGCCGCTCCTACCGCAGCGCGAAGTTCCTCGGCATCCTCGACAAGGTCCGCGCCCAGATCCCCGACGCCGCCATCACCACCGACATCATCGTCGGCTTCCCGGGCGAGACCGACGCCGACTTCGAGGAGACGCTGCGGGTCGTGCGCGAGAGCCGGTTCTCCAGCGCCTTCACCTTCCAGTACTCGATCCGGCCCGGCACCCCCGCGGCGACCATGCCCGACCAGCTGCCCAAGGCGGTCGTGCAGGAGCGCTACGACCGGCTGATCGCGGTGCAGGAGGAGATCTCCTGGGCCGAGAACCGCCAGATCGAGGGCCGCGAGGTCGAAGTGCTCGTCGCCACCGGCGAGGGCCGCAAGGACACCGAGACCCGGCGCCTCTCCGGCCGCGCCCGCGACAACCGGCTCGTCCACTTCGCCGTCCCCGAGGGCGCCGAGAAGCCGCGCCCCGGCGACATGGTCACCGTCGGCGTCACCTACGGCGCGCCGCACCACCTCGTCGCCGACGCCGCCCTCTCCGGCGGCGTGTATGCCGTGCGCCGCACCCCCGGCGGGGACGCGTGGGCGGCCCTGCAGGACCAGCCCACCGGAGGCGGCAAGCCCGCCGTCACCCTCGGGATGCCGGGTGTCGGGCGCCCGGCCCCGGTCGCCGCGCCCACCTGTCGCTGACCGCTCCCCGACACCCGTCGCCCACGGTCGCCCCGCGGCCCGTGGCCGACGCCGAGACCACCGATCTGGAAGACTTCCCGCCATGACCGTGCGCCCCATCGTCATCACGGGCGAGCCCGTCCTGCACCGTCGGGCCGAACCCGTGCAGCAGTTCGACGACGAGCTCGCCGAGCTCGTCGCCGACATGTTCGAGACCATGGACGCCGCCAACGGCGTGGGCCTCGCCGCACCGCAGATCGGTGTCGGCCTGCGCGTGTTCACCTGGCAGATGGACAACGACGACGACGTCCCGGCCCGTGGGGTGGTCGTCAACCCGTACGTCACGGCAGCCAAGCCGGCCGTCGACGACCCGGACCCGCACGACGAGGTCGAGGGCTGCCTGTCGGTGCCCGGCGAGAGCTTCCCGCTCAAGCGGGGCCTCACCGCGAGCGTGTCGGGCTGCGACGCCGAGGGCAACGAGATCGCCTTCGAGGCGACCGGCTGGTTCGCCCGGTGCATGCAGCACGAGTACGACCACCTCAACGGCTTCCTCTACCTCGACCGGCTCAACGACCGCTGGTCCAAGAAGGCCCGCAAGGCAGTCAAGCGCCAAGGCTGGGGCGTGCCCGGCCACACCTGGATGCCCGGCGTCGACGAGGACCCGTTCGGCCACGACGCCCCGGACGAGCACGATCTCTGACGCGGTGGGCCACAGCCGGCCGCTCGTGGTGGCGGTCGTCGGGCCGACCGCGACCGGCAAGTCCGACCTCGGCCTGCACCTCGCCGAGGAGCTCGGCGGCGAGGTCGTCAACGCCGACGCCAGCCAGCTCTACCGCGGGATGGACATCGGCACGGCCAAGCTCCCGGTGGGTGAGCGCCGCGGCATACCGCACCACCAGCTCGACGTCCTGGAGGTGACGCAGGAGGCCAGCGTCGCGGCCTACCAGGAGGGCTCCCGCGCTGACATCGCTGCGGTCCAGGCGCGCGGAGCCCACCCGGTGATCGTGGGCGGCTCGGGGCTGTACGTCCGGGCCGCCCTCGACGTGCTCGACATCCCGCCCACCGACCCGGCCGTGCGGGCCCGGCTCGAGGCGGAGGCGGACGAGGGCGGCGCTGCCGCGATGTTCGAGCGGCTGCGCGACGTGGATCCCGTTGCGGCCCAGGGCATCGAGCCGCGCAACGTGCGCCGCGTCGTGCGCGCGCTCGAGGTCGTCGAGCTCACCGGGCGCCCGTTCTCCGCCACGATGCCGCGCCGCGAGCACCTGCAGCCGACGGTGACGATCGGGCTGCGACTCGACCGTGGCGTGCTGGACGAGCGGATCGCCCTGCGGGTCCAGCACATGTGGGAGGCCGGGCTGCTCGACGAGGTGCGCCTCCTCGAGCAGCGGGGGCTGCGCGAGGGCCGGACCGCCTCGCGCGCCCTGGGGTACGCCCAGGCCCTCGCCGAGCTCGACGGCACGATGACCCGCGAGCAGGCGCAGGAGCAGACGACGGCGATGACCCGACGGTTCGCCCGGCGGCAGGAGTCGTGGTTCGGGCCGGACCCGCGCATCACCTGGCTGGACCCCACCGACCCCGGGCTCCTCCCGCGGGCCGTGGCGCTGGTGCGGGCCGCCATCCGCGACAATGGGTCGCATGGCTGACCAGACCGCCTTCACCAAGGGGCACGGCACCGAGAACGACTTCGTCCTCGTCCCCGACCTCGAGGGCGTCCACGACCTCACCGCCCAGCAGGCCGCCCGGCTCGCCGACCGGCACGCCGGCATCGGCGGCGACGGGGTGATCCGGGTCGTGCCCAGCGCCGCCGCCGCCGAGCCGGGGGTGCTGGCGCAGGCCGCGCACGCCCGCTGGTTCATGGACTACCGCAACGCCGACGGCAGCATCGCCGAGATGTGCGGCAACGGCACGAGGGTCTTCGCCACCTACCTGCGGCGTGAGGGACTCGAGACGGCCGACGAGTTCGCCATCGCCACCCGGGCCGGCACCAAGGTCGTGCGGTTCGAGGGGGAGGGGCCCGACGCCATCATCGCGGTCAACCTGGGCCCGTGGCGGCTCGCGCAGCCCGCCATCGCCGAGGACGAGGGCTTCGACGCCCTGGTGCACCTGCCCGGGCACGAGCCCATGTCGGCGCTCAGCCTCGACCTCGGCAACCCGCACACCGTCGTCGCGCTCCCCGAGGCCGTCGACCTCGACGCCCTCGACCTCCACCTCGCGCCCATGGTCAACCCGGCGCCCGAGCACGGGACCAACGTCGAGCTGGTCCGTCCCCTCGCGGCCGGTCACATCAGGATGCGGGTGCACGAGCGCGGGGTGGGGGAGACGCGCTCCTGCGGCACCGGTGCCGCCGCGGCCGCCCTGGCCACCCGCTTCTGGGCAGGCGGTCAGGGCGACACCTGGACGGTGGACGTCCCCGGCGGTCGGCTGCGGGTGCGGGCGCTGCCCGGCGACGAGGTCGAGCTCGCCGGGCCGGCGGTCCTCGTCGCGGACGGCGTCACCTCGCTGGCCTGAGCCTGCCGATCGCGGCGTGCGTCACGCCTGCGGTACGAGCCTCTCCCTCGCGGCCTCCATGAGGGGCGTGAACAGGTTGACGAGGTTGCCGTCCGGGTCGCGCAACAGCAGCGACCGGTTGCCCCACGGCATGGTCGTCGGCTCCTGGACCGCCTGCCCGACGCCGGCACGCAGCCGGGCCCACTCGGCGTCCACGTCCTCGGCGAGCCACTCGATGATGACCGAGCGGTTGGCGCCCGGCTCGGCGAGGTTCGCGCCGAACAGGGCCAGCGTCTCGGTGCCGGCGATGGCGAGCGTCGCGCCGTCGGTGACGATCTCGGCGAAGGCAGGTGCGGCCCAGCGGGCGGTACGGTCGGTGACGAGCTCGTAGAAGGCCACGAGCCGCGGCACGTCGTCGGTGACGACGCGCACGGACGCGAAGCTGGTGGTGCTGCGACCGGTGGCGGAGGTGTGATCTTTCGTGGTGGTGGTCATGGACGTGACGCTAGGAGGCCTTCCGGCCAGGTCCTGACCGGTATGCCGTACGGCCGCCGGGCGAGCCGAGCGCCCCACGGGCGGTGCGCCACGGGCCCGACGGGCTCAGCCGGCCCGTCGGACCTCGAGCACCCGGAAGCCCTTGTCCGACGCGTACCGGGACACCGCATACGACTCGGCGGGGAGCTGCTCGCAGAGCCAGCGCTGCAGCGAGTCCGAGCCGAGGTTCTTCTGCACGACGAGGTAGGCCACCCCTCCCGGCGCCAACCGCGGCAGCCAGGTGAGCATCAGGTCGTGCAGGACGGCCTTGCCCACCCGGATCGGCGGGTTGGACCAGATGAGGTCGAACGACACGTCGGCAGGCACGTCCTCGGCCCGGCCGGCGTGCAGCTGGGGCAGCCCGAGCGACCTCGCGTTGGTGCGCAGCAGGTCCAGCGCGCGCTCGTTGACGTCGACGGCATACACCTGCGCCTCGGGGGCGAGCAGCGCCAGCGTCAGGGCCACCGGGCCCCAGCCGCACCCGAGGTCGAGGAAGGTGCCGGTGGGCGGGGGTGCGGGCGCCTCGCGGAGCAGCACCGCCGTGCCCTTGTCGAGGCCGTCGGGGCTGAAGACGCCGCCCGCGGTGCGCACCGTGACGTCGCGCCCGCCCAGCCGCACGGTGAGGGTTCGCTGCTGCTCGGGGCTCGCCGGGGAGGCCGTGAAGTAGTGGTCGCCGGTGCTCATCACGGCACACGGTAGCGGCGCCCGCGCCCACACCGCGCCACGCCGGCGCCCACGCCGCGGGCGCCCACGCCGCGGGCGCGCGTGGCAGGCGTCTCGGAGTAAACGGTTCGCAGCAGGTGTTGCAGGGTGAGAACCTAGAGGGGACATGACGAAGCAGAACATCTTTGACCAGAGGGCCACGGCGCTGGCCGACGAGGAGCAGATCCTCGACAGCGACCTGGCCACCTTCGACGGCGACCAGTACGACCGCGAGGAGCGAGCGGCCCTGCGCCGGGTCGCCGGGCTGTCCACCGAGCTCGAGGACATCACCGAGGTCGAGTACCGCCAGCTGCGGCTCGAGCGCGTGGTCCTCGCCGCGGTGTGGACCGAGGGCACCCAGGAGGACGCCGACAACTCGATGCGCGAGCTCGCCGCGCTGGCCGAGACGGCCGGCTCGGAGGTGCTCGCCGGCGTCGTGCAGCGGCGCAGCCACCCCGACAACAGCACCTACCTGGGCAAGGGCAAGGCGCACGAGCTGCGCGACATCGTCATCGCCGAGGGCGCCGACACGGTCATCTGCGACACCGAGCTGACCCCGTCGCAACGGCGCGCGCTCGAGGACGTCGTCAAGGTCAAGGTGATCGACCGCACCGCGCTGATCCTCGACATCTTCGCCCAGCACGCGAAGTCCCGGGAGGGCAAGGCCCAGGTCGAGCTGGCGCAGATGCAGTACCTGCTGCCGCGCCTGCGCGGCTGGGGTGAGTCGATGTCGCGGCAGGCTGGTGGCCAGGCTGCCGGGGGCCAGGGCATGGGCTCGCGTGGTCCCGGTGAGACCAAGATCGAGCTCGACCGCCGCCGGATCAACCAGCGGATGGCCAAGCTGCGGCGCGAGATCAAGGAGATGAAGACCAGCCGCGACACCCGTCGCCTGTCCCGTCGCGCCCACGAGGTCCCCAGCGTCGCCATCGCCGGGTACACCAACGCCGGCAAGTCCTCGCTCCTCAACCGGCTGACCGACGCCGGCGTGCTCGTGCAGAACCAGCTGTTCGCCACCCTCGACCCGACCGTCCGGCGCGCCGAGACCGAGGACGGCCGCGTCTACACACTCGCCGACACGGTCGGCTTCGTTCGCCAGCTGCCGACCCAGCTCGTCGAGGCGTTCCGCTCGACGCTGGAGGAGGTCGGCGAGGCCGACCTGCTGCTGCACGTCGTCGACGGCTCGCACCCCGACCCCGAGGGCCAGATCAGCGCGGTCCGCGCCGTCCTCGCCGACGTCGACGCCGCGGACGTCAAGGAGGTCGTCGTCGTCAACAAGGCCGACGCCGCCGACCCCGAGGTCCTCGACCGGCTGCGCCGCCACGAGAAGCACTGCGTCGTCGTGTCGGCCCGCACCGGCCAGGGCCTGGCCGAGCTGCGCGCCCTCATCGCCGACGAGCTGCCCCGCCCGACGATCGACGTCGACGTGCTGCTGCCCTACGACCGGGGCGACCTGGTCAGCCGGCTGCACCAGGAGGCCGACGTCATCGCCAGCGAGCACACCTCCGACGGCACGCGGGTCAAGGCCCGGGTGCACGCGGGCCTCGCGAGCGAGCTCGCGGCCTACGCCGCCTGACCCCCTCCTCGTGGAGATCCGGCTGGGCGGGCTGGACACGTCGCAGGTCCGCGCGCTGCTCGAGGAGCACGTCGCGGACATGCGGCGGTACTCGCCACCCGAGAGCGTGCACACCCTCGACGTCGAGCGGCTGCTCACGCCGGACCTGACGTTCTGGAGCGTGTGGGAGGGTGGCGAGGCGGTCGGCTGCGGCGCCCTGCGCGAGCTCGAGCCGACGCACGGCGAGCTCAAGTCGATGCGGACCGCGACGGCACACCGGCGCCGTGGCGTCGGCGCCGCGGTGCTGGCACACCTGGTCACCGAGGCGCGACGCCGCGGCTACGAGCGGGTCAGCCTCGAGACCGGCTCGCCGGCGCCCTTCGAGCCGGCGCGGCTGATGTACGCCCGGCACGGATTCGTCGAGTGCGGACCGTTCGGCCCGTATGCCGCCGACGAGTTCAGCGTGTTCATGACCCTCGACCTCGGGGCGTCCGGCGCGACAGAGGCCGGGGCGACGCAGGCCCGCGCGACGGAGACCGGGGCGACGCACGCCGGCGCGAGGCAGGCCGGCGGGGTCCGCGCGGGGTAGCGTCGCGGCCATGGGCGACGTGGTGGGGCTGACCGGCGTGACGGGCAACATCGGCGGTCGGGTCCTGTCCCGGTATGCCGCCCGCGGACTCCCCGCGGTGCTCCTCGCCCGATCGCCGGACCGCGTGCGCGACGCCGCAGGGTACGAGGTGCGCCGCTGCGACTACGCAGACCCCGAGGGCGCGGTGGCTGCCCTGCGGGGAGTCGACGTCCTGCTCATGGTCTCCGGGGCCGAGACGCCCGACCGGGTCGCCCAGCACACCTCCTTCGTCGACGCGGCCGTGGCGGCAGGGGTCCGGCACGTCGTCTACACCTCGTTCCTCGGGGCCGCTGACGACGCGACGTTCACCCTGGCCCGGGACCACTGGGCCACGGAGGAGCACCTGCGCGCCAGCGGGCTCTCGTGGACCTTCCTGCGCGACAGCCTGTATGCCGACTTCCTGCCGATGATGACCGTCGGCGGGGCCATCCGTGGTCCGGCGGGCGACGGGCGGGTCGGCGCGGTGGCGCAGGACGACGTCGCGGACGCGGCGGTGGCGGTGCTGGCCGACCCGGCGACGCACGCCGGTGCCACGTACGACCTCACGGGCCCCGAGGCGCTCACCCTCGACGAGGTGGCGCGGGTGGTCTCGGAGGTCACCGGCTCGGCCGTCCGCTACGAGCCCGAGACGATCGAGCAGGCGTACGCCTCGCGAGCCTCCTACGGTGCGCCCGACTGGCAGGTCGACGCCTGGGTGTCGACCTACACCGCGATCGCAGCCGGCGAGCTCGCGACGGTCAGCGACGCCGTCCCGCGGCTGACCGGTCACCCCGCGACGAGCCTGCGCCAGCTGCTGCAACGCGCCGGGCAGTGACCGCTGGCGGGGGCGGTGGCTCCCCTCAGCCGCGGGTGCGGATCCGTGCCCTGGCCCGGTCGATGCCCGGTGACGTGGGCAGCTGGTCGACCAGGGGCTGCATCGCGGCGAGGTCCCCCAGGATCCGGTCGCGGTGGTGGTCGCGCGCCACCTCGAGCATCGTCTCGTAGGTCTCCAGGACGCGGACGGCCTGCTGGTGCTGGTGCGACTCGTGGGCCACGACCATCGCCGAGTAGACCGCCCCGAGCACGGCGTCGAGGTCGTCGTCGCGGTACACGACGGGATGCGGGTCCGGGCCCGTGCGGTCGTCCTCGCGCAGCCAGCGGGCGGCGAGGTCGCGCAGCGCGTGCAGGGTCTGCGCCGCGACGGCGGGGTTCTGCTTGGACGTCGACCCGCTGGTCCACCCGATGTTGCCGAGGTCGCGGATGGCGGTCGTGGCGTCGAGGTCGATGTCGGGTGCGTGGCTGACCGGCACGGCCCGGGCGACCTCGCCGCACAGGTGCTCCGGGGAGGTGCTTCGATCGTTGTCGCAGTGGCGGATGGTGGCGACGAGGTCGCCGGCGACGACGGCAGCCCCCACCGTCACGCGCAGCTCGACCTCGGTCTGCGGGTCGTCCCCGATCGCGGCGACGATCCGGTCGAGGTCGACCGACTCGACGAAACCGTAGGTGGGGCAGCGCACCTGCGCCGCGACCGGTGCCCCGGACCGGGACGCGCGCCGGGTGGCCGCGACCAGCCTCGCCTCCCGGGAGTGGGCTGCGATGGCGCGGTCGTGCAGCTGCCGCACCACGTTGTCCGGTCGCATCTGGTCGATCGTGGAGTACACGAGGAAGAGCAGGCAGGCCAGGGCGACAACGGTGAGGACGGTGGCGATGAAGGCGCCGATGACCGGGGGCGTCTGGGACTGGACCGCGGCCAGGACGACGTACGCGTAGAGGGCCAGCCCCACGAAGAGGCCCAGGTAGAACTGGTTGGTGCGCCGCCGGACGAACTGGTCGAACACCACGGGCGAGAGGGTCGAGGCCGTCTGCTGGACCGCGAGGAGCAGCACCGAGAACGTGATGGAGGTCACCGTCACGAGGCCGGTGGCGACGGCGCTCAGCGTGCCGCTGGCACTCTGCTTGCCGATCAGGTGGCCCAGTGCGGTGCGCACGGTCGTGGCCACCGGGCCGTTCGCCTGGTCACCGACGATCGACACGGCTGCCAGCACCAGCATCACCAGGACGACGATGACGGGCACCGCGACGAACTCGCGCAGGGCGCGCGGGAGCCGCACTCCCAGGGGGATCCGCGCACTGGCAGGCGGGTCGCTCGGCACCGCCGTCAACACACCGCCCCGGTGCTGCTGGCGCACCCCGTCACCGTCCTGCAGACCCACTCCGTCACCGTCCTGCGGACCCACTCCGTCTCCTTCCTGCCGGCACGGACCCGTTCGAGGGTCCGCGCGCCACGCCCATGCCTCCCACCCGCAACCGGCGGTTGCGGGTAGGAGGTCCGTCTGTGCTCGCTTACCCCGGCGTTGCGCTGGGTAAGCAACGACCTGTGGTCGCCTTCCTGTGGGTCGTCGTGGGTGTCGTGCTCGTCGGGGCGGCACTCGCGGACGTCTTCTACACGGTCCTGTTCCCCGGCAGCGGGCGCGGGCCGGTGCGCCGACCCCTCGGCCGTGCCCTCGGTGCGGTCTTCCGGCGGACCCGCAGGCTGCCCCCTCGCTGGAAGGGACGGGCCCTGGCCTACTGCGGACCGACGCATGTCGCGGCCACCCTGCTGGCCTGGCTCGTGCTGCTGCTCGCCGGCTGGGCCGCCATCTACCGGCCTGCGCTCGGACACGGCGTCGTGGCGGCCACCGGGCCGACCCGGGAGACCTGGGGCACGGCGTTCTACTACAGCGGGTACACCCTCACCACGCTCGGACTCGGGGACGTCGTCGCGGTGACGCCGGCCTACCGCGCCCTCACGGTGGCCGAGGCCGCGACGGGGTTCATCAGCTTCACCCTGGTCATCTCGTACTTCGTGTCGGTCTACACGACGCTGACCGCGCGCAACGCCTTCGCGCTCGCCCTCCACCAGCGCAGCGGCGGCACCGGACGCGGGGTGGACGTCGTCCGCGCGCTGTGGCACGAGGGGCCCACGGCTGCCGCCCTGCACCTGGCGGAGGTCGCCTCCGAGCTGCGCCGGCTCGTGCAGACCGACACGTCCTACCCCGTCCTGCGGGCGTTCCACTACCAGCGGGACCACAAGGCGCTGCCCCAGATGCTGCAGACCTGCTGGGAGACCGTGACGCTGCTGCGCACGACGGTGGCCGCCACGGCCTCCCGCCCGGAGCTCCACGGCAGCAGCGTGACGGAGATAGCAGCCTCCGCCGAGGAGGTGTGCGCCCGCATCCTCCCCACCCCACTGGCCGCCGACGCCTCGCCGCCGGCCCAG
This sequence comes from Phycicoccus ginsengisoli, assembly GCF_054779295.1. Lineage (NCBI taxonomy): Bacteria > Bacillati > Actinomycetota > Actinomycetes > Micrococcales > Intrasporangiaceae > Phycicoccus > Phycicoccus ginsengisoli. The sequence goes on along the minus strand of NZ_BAAGYN010000009.1, from coordinate 179,753 downwards.
CGCGACACCTGGGCACGCGAGCACGCGCGCTCGGCAGCGCAGCTGATCACCGCTGGTGTGCCCGTCCGGGAGGCCGGTCCCGACGCGTACGTCGCAGCCCGGGCCGGCTGGAACCCCGCGCTCGACGCCCTCGCCGACGAGCTGCTCTACGACTGGCCGGGGGAGCCGGGGGACTCGACCCCGGGGTGAGCCGCGGACGGCAGGCGGTAGACGGACACGTGCGAGCGGGACTCGGCGGTGAACTCGGACCGGTCCCAGTCGGCATACCTGGCCTCGAGCTCGAAACCCGCCAGCCGGCCCATGAGGTCGAGCTCGGCCGGCCAGATGTAGCGGTGCGCGCTGATCCCGTGGCTGGCGTCCCGACCGCGGCCGAAGCGGAGGTGGTGCGAGACGACCTGCTGGCCGACGGTGTCGTACGTGTCGAGCCCGACGTAGCCGGGCTCCGCGGCGAACACGGCGGCGGCCGACCCGGGCGGCAGCTGGCGCAGCTGCGGCACCCAGAGCTCGACGACGAACCGCCCCCCTGGCGACAGGTGCTGCGCGGCGTTGCGGAAGCACTCGACCTGGGCGTCCTGGGTGAGCAGGTTCGAGATGGTGTTGAAGACGAGGTAGACGAGCCCGAACTCGCCGTCGACCCGCGTCGTCGCCATGTCGCCGACGGTCACCGGCAGCTCCTCCGGGCCCACCTTCTCGCGCAGGCGGGCGACCATGGGCTCGGACAGCTCGATGCCGGTGACCGCCACGCCCCTCTCGTGCAGGGGTATGCCGACCCGCCCGGTGCCGATGGCGAGCTCGAGGGCGGGGGAGCCCCCGGCGAGCTCGGCGAGGAAGTCCACGGTCGGACCCAGCACCTCGGGGGCGAACATGCCCTCGCCGGGGGTGTCGTACTGCGCCGCCGCGGTTTCGTCCCAGCTCTCGTCCTGCTCCATGGGCCTGCACGCTGCCAGCGGGCGGCGTCCGGCGCCACGGCATTTCTGTTGCCACCCTTGCCACGGTTAGCGGTAAGTCGTAACTTACGGTAAGTGACCACTTACAGAACTGGTGAGGGCTCGGGGGCCGTGGCGGCCCCGGCTGCCGATCCGTGGGGCGCCCTGGGTGACCCCTCGCGCCGGCGGATCCTGCGGCTGCTGGCAAGCCGGCCGGCCTCGGTCGCCGAGCTGGCCGAGGGGCTGCCGATCAGCCGACCGGCCGTGTCGCAGCACCTCAAGATCCTCAAGGACTGCGGCCTGGTCGTCGTGCAGCCGCAGGGGACCCGGCGCATCTACCGGGTGGACCCGGCCGGCCTGGCCGCCCTGCGAGCCGAGCTCGACTCCTTCTGGGGGAGCGCCCTCGCCAACTTCGCCCAGGTCGCGGCACAGCACGGCAGCACCAGCGGGTCCGGCAGCACCAGTGAGCCCAAAGGCATCAGTGAGCCCAAACGCATCAGTGAGCCCAGCAGCAAGGAGACAGACCGATGACCAGCACCACCGCCACGACCGTCCGGCTCGACGTCACCGTCGACGTGCCGGTCCAGACCGCCTTCCGACTGTTCACCGAGCAGTTCGACCAGGTGAAGCCGCGCGAGTACAACCTGCTCGCGTCCCCGATCGAGGAGACCGTGCTCGAGCCGCGGGTCGGCGGGCACATCTACGACCGGGCTGCCGACGGGACGACGTGCCGCTGGGCCCGGATCCTCGCCTTCGACCCACCCGAGCGGCTGGTCTTCACCTGGGACATCAGCCCGCGCTGGCAGCTCGAGACCGACCCGGAGCGGGCGAGCGAGGTGGAGGTCCGGTTCCTGGCCGACGGTGCGGACCGCACGCGCGTCGAGCTCGAGCACCGCCACCTCGACCGGCACGGCGAGGGCTGGGAGGGGTATGCCGCCGGCATGGCCTCACCGAGCGCGTGGCCGCTGTTCCTGTCTCGGTTCGAGGCGCTGACCACGGAGCCGCCCGCCTGAGCCGCTCGGTTCAGAGGCGGCGCAGGGAGGTGGTGAGCACGACCGGCTCGCCGGCCTCGTCGGAGGCGTCGAGGTCCACCGTCGCCTCGATGACCCAGTCGTGGTCGTCCTCGGGGTCGGCCAGCGTCTGACGGACCAGCCACAGCCGGTGGTGGACCGGCTCGTCCTCGTCCCCGGGTGCGCCCGGCGGAGGTCCGGTGGTGACCTCGACCGCCAGCAGCGCCGGGCCGCGGGCCGCGGTGTCGGTGCCGACGGTGTCGTGCTCGTCCCAGTAGGCCCCGAGCGCGGCGTCCCACGCGGCCTCGTCCATCAGCGGCTGGCGCGGCGGCTCGGGCAGCGCGGCATTCGTCCGCTCCAGCGCAGCGAGCTCGACGAACCGGTCGCGGCTGGCGAGCTCGACCCGGCGGAACATCGCGTTGCGCACCATCACCCGGAACGCGCGCTCGTTGCCGGTGATGGGCCGGCTCGGTCGGGTGCCGAGGTGCGCGTGCAGCCCCTCGAGGTCGGCCAGCCGTTCCTGGGCGTCGGGGTCGGTCAGGGCCTCCCACTCGTCGAGCAGCGAGGAGTCGGTCTGGCGGATGGTCTCGCCGAGCCACTCCAGCAGCTCCTCGAACTGCTCGTCCCGCTGCGCGGCGGGGACGAGCTGGCGCAGCGTGCGGTACGCGTCGGTGAGGTAGCGCAGCACCGTCCCCTCCGACCGGGACAGCTGGTAGGCCGACACGAACTCGGTGAAGGTCATCGCGCGCTCGTACATCTCGCGCACGACCGACTTCGGCGACAGGGCGGACTCGCCGACCCACGGGTGGCTGCGCCGGAAGATCTCGAACGTCGCCTCGAGCAGGTCCTCCAGCGGCTTGGGCCAGGTGACGTCCTCGAGCAGCGTCATCCGCTCCTCGTACTCGATGCCGTCCGCCTTCATCTCGGCGACTGCCTCGCCCCGCGCCTTGAACTGCTGGGCGAGCAGGACCTGCCACGGGTCGTCGAGGATCGCCTCGACGACGGAGACCACGTCGAGGGCGTGGGTGGGGGAGTCGGGGTCGAGCACCTCGAACGACGCCAGCGCCAGCGGTGACAGCGGCTGGTTCAGGGCGAAGTCCTGCGAGACGCCGGGGTCGAGGACGACGCCCCGGCCGTCGGGCCCCGGTGGGGACACCCGCTGCAGCACGCCGGTCTCCAGGAGTGAGCGCCCCAGCGTGATCGCGCGACGGGCCAGCCGGGCCTGGTTGCGGGCCGTCTCGTGGTTGTCGCGCAGCAGCCGCGACAGGGCGCGCACCGGGTCGCCCGGGCGCTGGACGACGTTGAGCACCATCGCGTGGTCGACCCGCATGCGGGAGACCAGCGGCTCCGGCTCGGCGTGGACGAGCTTGTCGTAGGTCTGGTCGGTCCACGACACCGTGCCCTCGGGTGGCTTCTTGCGCTGGACCTTGCGCTGCTTCTTCGGGTCGTCGCCGGCCTTGGCGAGCGCCTTGGCGTTCTCGATGACGTGCTCGGGCGCCTGGACGACGACCGACCCGCTCGTGTCGAACCCGGCCCGGCCCGCCCGTCCCGCGATCTGGTGGAACTCGCGTGCCCGGAGCACTCGCTGCCGAGAGCCGTCGTACTTCACCAGCGCGGTGAACAGGACCGTCCGGATCGGCACGTTGATGCCGACGCCGAGGGTGTCGGTGCCGCAGATGACCTGGAGCAGGCCGTCCTGCGCGAGCTGCTCGACCAGCCTGCGGTACCGCGGCAGCATCCCCGCGTGGTGCACCCCGATCCCATTGCGCACCAGCTGCGACAGTGTCCGGCCGAAGCCCGCGGTGAACCGGAAGCCACCGATCCGGGCCGCGATCGCCTCCTTGTCGACCGACCGGGTCGCCTTCTGTGCCAGCAGCGCCTTCGCGTGGTCGAGGGCCGCGGCCTGGGTGAAGTGGACGACGTAGACGGGGGCCAGCCGGGTGGTGAGCAGCTCCTCGACGGTCTCGTCGAGGGGCGTCATCGCCCAGGAGAAGGACAGCGGCACGGGTCGCTGCGTGCCGGTGACGAGGGCGGTCTCGCGGCCGTTGCGGCGGGTGAGGTCCTCGGCGATCGGGGTGACGTCGCCGAGCGTGGCTGACATGAGGACGAACTGCGCCTGTGGGAGTTCCAGCAGCGGCACCTGCCAGGCCCAGCCGCGGTCGGGCTCGGCGTAGTAGTGGAACTCGTCCATGACGACGAGCCCCACGTCGGCGTCCCGGCCCTCGCGCAGCGCGATGTTGGCGAGGATCTCGGCGGTGCAGCAGATGATCGGCGCGTCCGGGTTCACCGACGCGTCGCCGGTCAGCATCCCGACCTCCGAGGCGCCGAACAGCTCGCACAGGTCGAAGAACTTCTCCGACACCAGGGCCTTGATCGGCGCCGTGTAGAAGCTGACCCGGTCGCTCGCCAGCGCCGCCAGGTGCGCGCCCGTCGCGACCAGCGACTTGCCCGAGCCGGTCGGGGTGGACAGCACGACGTTCTCCCCGTCGAGGAGGGCGACCAGCGCCTCGTCCTGGTGGGGGTACAGCGGCAGCCCGCGCTGCTCCGACCAGCCGGCGAACGCGGCATACACCTCGTCGGGGGAGGCGCCCACGGGCACGAGGTCGGCGAGCGGCGCGGTGGAGGTCATCGCGAGCATCCTCGCAGGTCGGGCGGCACGCCCGGTCGGCACCGTCCTGCGGGCCGGGCGGCTGTCCGCGATACTCGGGCCGTGCCGACCACCATCGAGCGCAGCAGGGGGAAGTCGGTGCTCGCCCTGCTGGCCTGCGCCCTCTTCGTCCTCGCCTCCCTGGCCATCCTCGCCCAGGGGACCGCGACCTCCTTCGTCGTCGGTGTCGTCGGTCTCGTCACGTTCGCCGGCTTCGGGCTGGGCTGGGTGTGGCTCACCCTGCGACGGGGCCCCGGGCTGGTGGTGGACGAGGACGGCTTCGACGACGTGAGCTCGCTGGTGTCCGTGGGGCGGGTGCGCTGGGCCGACGTCGAGGACGTCGTCACGTGGGGCACGTTCGGCTCCACCAATGTCGTCGTCCTCGTCCGCAACCCCGACGAGTACCTCGCCCGGCTGCACGGCCCCGGCCGGTGGGCTGCACGCATCAACGGGCGCATGGTCGGCTCCCCGGTGACCCTGGCGTCGACCGGCCTGAGGACCAGCGCGGCCGACCTCGAGCAGCTCCTGCGCGACGGCCTGCAGCGGTACCGCACGGACCACCCCCGCATCGCCGGCACCGACAGCGGCGTCGGCGGACACGGGTAGCGTCCCGCGCGTGCCCGCCCCGTCCTTCGAGACCACCACCCGCCGCCTGGTCCTGCGCCGCCCGACCGAGGCCGACCGCGACTTCCACTCCCGCGTCCACAGCGACCCGCGCCTCTACACGCACGCCCCGCACGTGCTGGGCACGCCGGAGACCAACGCCGCCTTCTTCGCGCGGATCCTGGCGCACTGGCAGGAGCACGGCTTCGGCTACTGGGTGGCCGAGGACCGCGAGTCCGGTATGCCGGTCGGCTGGGTCGGCGTGCAGCGCGGCGACGACCGCCTCAACCTCTACTACCGGTTCGTGCTCGAGGCGCAGGGGCGCGGCCTGGCCCGCGAGGCGGGCCGGGCCGCCGTGGCCATGGCGACCGAGTGGGGCCCCGCCCTGCCCGTACAGGCGCTGGTCAAGGGGCACAACACGGCCTCCGTCCGCACCGCCCTGTCCAGCGGGCTGGTGCGCACGGGGCGGGAGATCGTCCTGGCCGACGACCGGCCGGACGAGGCGTTGTCGCTCGTCTTCGAGGCGCCAAGGGTGGAGCGGGTCGACCTGCTCGACGCGGGCACCCGCGAGGAGCTGCTCGACCTGTGGCAGCGCGTCAACGACGCGGGCGGGGCGGTGGGGTTCCTGCCGGGGGCGCCGCGCGAGGACGTCGCCGCCACCCTGGCGCAGCACGAGACGCAGATGGCTGCCGGCAACGCCGTGGCCGGAGCCCTGCGGGAGCCGGAGGGCGCGCTCGTGGGCTGGGCCTGGTGGGTGCGCTCGGACAATCCCCTGCTGCACCACGGCCGGTGGCTCTACCGGGTGATGGTCGACCCGGACCGGCAGGGTCGTGGTCATGGCCTCGTGCTCATGGCCGGGATGCACCGGCTCGCGCGCCAGGACGGGGTCGAGCTGTTGGCCCTGTCCGTCCGCAGCGGCTCCGGGGCGAGCCGGTTCTACCGGCAGGTGGGCTACGCCGAGGTGGGCCGCATCCCGGGCGCGATCCGGGTCGCACCGGGAGACGACCGGGACGACGTGACCATGGCCCGGCGGGTCGACGGCACGCCGCTGGTGGCGCACGGCGGGGAGTGACGGGGACGCGCAGAGGACTGCGCGCGCGCCGGTGAGGAAGGGGTGTCGCGGGGCCTGCCGACACCGTGTGCACACCCGGCCGGCCTGACACCGGCACCCCATAGGCTGGCCCAATGGCCACCCTCGACGAGCTCCTGCACGCCGCCGTCCAGGGGGTCGGCGGTGTCGAGCGGCCCGGGCAGGTCGAGATGGCCCATGCCGTGCAGCAGGCCGTCGAGAAGGACGAGCACCTGCTCGTGCAGGCAGGCACGGGCACCGGCAAGTCCCTCGCCTACCTCGTCCCCGCGATCCTGCACGCCCAGGCCACGGGCAAGCCGGCCGTCGTCGCCACGGCGACGCTCGCGCTCCAGGCCCAGATCGTCGACCGCGACATGCCGCGGCTGGCCGACGCGCTGGCCCCGCTGCTGCGTCGCCGGCCGACCTACGGGCTGGTCAAGGGGCGGCGCAACTACCTGTGCGCGCACAAGCTGGAGGGCGGGTTCCCCGACGACGAGGACGGCCTCTTCGACGTGGGCGAGGTCGACCGGGCGGCGTCGCGGCTCGGCCAGGAGGTCGTCCGGCTGCGCGAGTGGGCCGAGGTCACCGAGTCCGGCGACCGCGACGAGCTGGTGCCCGGTGTCTCCGAGCGGGCCTGGCGCCAGGTGTCGGTCAGCGCCCACGAGTGCATGGGCGGCAAGTGCCCGATGATCGCCGAGTGCTTCGTGGAGCGCTCGCGCGAGGCCGCCAAGGAGTGCGACGTCATCGTCACCAACCACTCCTTCATGGCGATCGACAGCTTCGAGGGCCGGCAGATGCTGCCGGAGCACGACCTGCTCGTCGTCGACGAGGGCCACGAGCTCGTCGACCGGGTCACCTCGACGGTCACCGACGAGATCACCGCGAGCTCGGTCGCCGCGGCGGCCAAGCGGGCCTCCCGCCTGGCCGAGTCGACGGAGGCCGTCGACGACGCGGCGGCGTTCCTGCAGGGCGTCCTCGACGAGCTCCCCGAGGGGCGGCTCACCGGCATACCGGACTCCCTCGGCCTCGCGCTCGCGCGGGTGCGCGACACCACCCGTCAGGTGCAGTCCGAGCTCAAGCCGGAGAAGGGCACCGAGCCCGACGGCACTCGCAAGGTCGCGCAGGCGGCGATCGACGAGGTCTTCGAGAACTCGTCGCGGGTCCTGGAGGAGCGCGAGCTCGACGTCGTCTGGGTCAACCGGGACCCGCGCCGCGGCACGGTCCTGCGGGTGGCTCCGATGAGCGTGGCGATGCTGTTGCGCGACAAGGTGTTCGGCGACCGCACCGTCGTCCTGACCTCGGCGACCCTCGAGCTCGGCGGCACCTTCGACGCCGTCGCCGGCACCATGGGGCTGCGTGGGGAGGGGTCGCCCGAGTGGCGTGGGCTCGACGTCGGCAGCCCGTTCGACTACCCCCAGCAGGCGATCGCGTACGTCGCCCAGCACCTGCCCGCCCCGGGGCGCGACGGCCTGGGCGAGGCCGCGATGGACGAGATCGAGGCGCTCGTGCGGGCCGCCGGGGGCCGCACGCTGGGGCTGTTCTCGTCCATGCGCGCCGCGAAGGCCGCCACCGAGGAGATGCGTACGCGCTTCGACGGCGACATCGGGTTCCTCTGCCAGGGTGAGGACCAGGTGACGACCCTGGTGCGCCAGTTCGCCCGCGACCCGCAGACCTGCCTGTTCGGCACGCTCACGCTCTGGCAGGGCGTCGACGTGCCCGGCTCGTCGTGCCAGCTCGTCATCATCGACCGCATCCCGTTCCCACGCCCCGACGACCCGCTCGCCTCGGCGCGCTCGCAGGCCATCGCACGGATGGGGGGCAACGGGTTCATGGCAGTGTCCGCCACGCACGCCGCGCTGCGGCTGGCCCAGGGTGCCGGGCGGCTCATCCGCCGCTCCGACGACCGCGGCGTGGTCGCCTTCCTCGACTCCCGCATGATGACCGCGCGGTATGCCGGGTTCCTCCAGCGCTCGCTGCCTCCCTTCTGGCCCACCACCGACCGCGACCGCGTGCTGGCCGCGCTGCGGCGGCTCGACGAGACCGCGCCACCGCCGATCGAGGTGCGCGAACCCGCGCTGCGCGGGGCCACCGGAGCCTTGTCGGGCACGTCGATGGGGCGCGTCGGCGAGGACGCCGCCGAGCACCCGAGGTCCCCGGTCGAGGACCCCCGCCCCGTGGCGGAGGACCCGCCGCCGGCGCCGTCAGCTCGCACCGCCGTGACCGGCGGCCACGCCTGGACCGCCGACGCCGACGAGGAGCTGCGCGACGGCGTCGAGCTCGGACTGTCGGTCGAGGAGCTCGCCGAGAGCCTCGAGCTGCCCGCGGACGTGGTGGCCGCCCGGCTCAAGGGCCTGGGCCTCGACGCCTCGGGCGCCACCACGATGTCCTTCGACTGACTCGACGACAGCGCGCGCCGCTCGCGCTCCGCGCTCGCGATCCCGGCGCGCGATGATCCCGGCGCGCGATACTGGCCGCATGGCTGACTCCTTCTCCCTTCGCGTCGTCGGCGACGGCCCGGTCGCCGACGCCCTCGAGGCCATGACGCCGCCGCTCGGCTGGGACGTCACCGTCACGACCGACGACACGACCGTCCCCGAGGGGCTCGACGCGCTCGTCGTCACGAGCCACCACGACGGGGTCGACGGCCCCGCCATCCGGGCGGCGCTGGCGGCCGGCACGGCATACGTCAGGGCCATGGGCTCGCGGCGCACGCAGGCCCGGCGGCGGGAGTGGCTGCTGGCCCACGGGGTCGACGAGGAGTCGCTGGGCAGGGTCCGCGCACCGATCGGGCTCGACATCGGTGCGGATGCCCCGGCCGAGATCGCGGTGTCGATCCTCGCCGAGGTGGTGGCGTCGAGGGCGGGCCGGACGCAGGTCGGCTCGGTCGCCGACCGGGACGGCGCGATCCACCCCGACCTCGCCCCGGGCACGGCGACCTGTCCCGGCGGCTGACCACCCGTAGGTGCGACCGGTGCTGTCGGCCGGGCGTGGCAGGCTGTGCCCGTGACCGCGACACCCACCCGCAGCGTGCCGCCGCTCGTCCTCATCGCCGGGCCCGAGGGGGTCATTGCCGAGCGCGCCCTGGCGAGCACGCTGGAGGAGCTCAGGGCCTTGGCGCCCGACCTCGAGGTGGTGCGGCTCGCGGCGGCGACGTACGAGGCGGGGTCGATCGGCGTCCACGCCAGCCCCTCCCTGTTCGGTGGGGAGAAGTGCCTCGTCGTGGAGGACCTCGACGAGGCGCCGGACGAGCTGCAGGAGGACCTGCTCGCGTTCCTGGCCGCGCCCGAGCCCGACGTCACGCTCATCGTGACCCACAAGAGCGGCCAGCGGGGCAAGAAGGTGCTGGACACGCTCAAGAAGTCCAAGGCGCGGGTCCTCGAGGCGCCGGCCATCAAGAGCGACCGGGACAAGAGCGAGTTCGCCACGCACGAGTTCCGCCGGGCCGGTCGCAAGGTCACGCCCGACGCGGTCCGCGCCCTCATCGAGGCCGTCGGCAAGGACCTGCGTGAGCTCGCCGCCGCCTGCAGCCAGCTGGTCGCCGACACCACCGGGGTGGTCGACGAGGAGCTGGTGTCCCGCTACCACGGGGGCAAGGTCGAGGCGACGGGCTTCCGCGTGGCCGACGCGGCCGTCGCCGGGCAGGCGGGGGAGGCGCTGCGGCTGCTGCGGCACGCCATCGCCACCGGGGTCGACCCGGTGCCGATCGTCGCGGTCCTGGCGCAGCAGCTGCGCCAGCTGGTCAAGGTGGGCGCAGCCGGGCGGGGGCGGTCGGCCGACGTCGCCCGGGAGCTGGGCATGGCGCCGTGGCAGGTCGACAAGGCCCGGCGTGGGCTGTCCGGGTGGGGGCCCGAGGGGCTCGCGGAGGCCATCCAGGCGGTCGCCCACGCGGACTTCGAGGTCAAGGGCGGCGGCCGCGACCCCGTGTATGCCGTCGAGCGGGCGATCCTGACCATCACCGAGGCGCGCACGGGCCGCTGACGGACCCCTCGCGTCTCGCGGGTCCCGACGCTCGGCGACCGGTTGCCGACCTCGACGGCCCCGTCGCCGTTTTGGGGGAGCGGCGCCCTGACTGGTAGATTTCCTCCTCGCGTGCGCGCCTAGGTCGTGCGCGCACGACAGCTCCACCCAGAGCCGCTCAACCACAGGTGCCCCACGCCTGGTCCCGAGTGGCTTCTGCCGCCCTCTAACGGCAACCCACCGACCAACCAGAAAGAAACACCCTGTGGCAAACATCAAGTCCCAGCTGAAGCGGATCAAGACGAACCGCGTGGCGACCGAGCGCAACAAGGCCGTCAAGAGCGAGCTCAAGACCCACATCCGCAAGTTCCGCGAGGCCGCCGCGTCCGGCGACGCCGCCGCGGCGCAGGACGCGCTCAAGGTCGCGTCCAAGAAGCTCGACAAGGCTGTCAGCAAGGGCGTCATCCACGCCAACCAGGCCGCCAACAAGAAGTCGGCCATGGCGAAGAAGGCCGCGGCCCTCTGAGCCGCTCCTGACGTTCGAAGGGCCGTTCACCTCGCGGTGACCGGCCCTTCGTCGTCCCCGGCACGTTGGGTGACCGGTCAGGTGGCTGACGCCGTTCAGTCGGGGTGACCCCAGTCAGTCGGGGCGACCCGGGGCAGGCGGGGTGACCCCAGGTCAGGCGGGGTGACCCCAGGTCAGGCGGGACCCAGGTCAGGCGGGGTGACCCGTCAGGCGGCGGCGCGGACGGCCGCGGCGACCTGCTCGAAGCGGCCCCGGTCCAGCACGGCTCCCTCACGGCGTACCCCGGCGGGGTCCACCCGCACGATCCGGTCGACCCGCACCTCGCTCGGGCGCCGCTGCCGGTCCCACGCGCCCACGCCGATGTCGACCCAGTGTCGGCCCCACCGGGCCTCGTCGGCGGCGTCGCGGTCGTGGTCCTTGCTGGTCAGCATGAGCCCGAGCAGCCACCTGCCGTCGCGGCCGACGACGAGCACGGGGCGGTCCTTGCCCTGGCTGTGGTCCTCCTCGTAGGGCACCCAGGTCCACACGATCTCGCCCGGGTCCGGCAGGCCGTCGGGACTGGGTGAGTAGGAGATCCGCGGCGTGCCCTCGAAGTCGCCCGGGTACGCCCCGCCGGCTCCCGACCCCGTCCTGGGGGCGGACCTCCTCGTTTGGGCCTGGCCACGCCGGGACACCGCCCGTCCGAGCAGCCGCTGCAGGAGTCCGCGCATGGGCGCACGCTAACCGAGGGGGTGGCAAATGGCTCGTCGTGCCGCCCCGAAGGACCTTTTGCCACCCTCTCGTTGCCACCCCCTCGCCCGCCCGCCCGGCCGGCCCGTGCCGGCACCGGCGCGGCCCCGCCCCGCCACCGGCGCCGCCCCGCCACCGGCGCAGCGGTCGGGATCGCCGCGCGCCGCGGCCTCCTCCCGGTTACCAGCCGCGGCGGTGGCCGAGCCAGGCGAGGAACGTCCGCGCCATCTGCGCCTGGTGCGCCCGCACCGCCGACTGCGCGTCACTGAGATCGGGATGCCCGGCGTGCTCGACCATGAAGCCCACGACCACGGCGAGGAACGCGTCGACCGCGTCGGGGTCGACGCCGGCGAGCAGCGGCGACACGTCCACCATCGCGTCGGCGTCGATCCCGTGGTGCGCCATCAGCGGCAGCAGTCCCACGAAGTCGCACCAGCCCGGCCCACGGCTCACCCAGTTCCAGTCCAGGAACCGGGCCCGACCGGCTGGGGTCAGCAGGATGTTGTCGGGGCGCAGGTCGCCGTGGACCAGCCGGTCGCCGGTCAGTGCACCGGCCGCGGCGTGGCCGAGGTCGGCCAGCTCCCGGAGCCGGCGCCGGTCGAGCGGGGATGGATGGGCGCCCCACGGCAGGGTGCCCGGGGGCCAGGGCCGTGTGCCGGACGCGAGCTCGTCGAGACAGGTGAGCGCGGCCTGGTCACCACCGAGGTCGGCCGCGATGGTGGTGTCGGTGATCCCGGCCACCAGGTCAGGAGGGAGGGTGGCCCACTCGACGCAGGCCTCGTGCACGGCCGCCGCGTCGTCCGGCGTCCACGGCATCCCGGGCAGGCGTCCCTCGATCGCCTCCAGCACGATCACCTCCCACCCTCCCGCGGAACCCGCGCCCAGGAGCCGGGGTGACCCCGCGCGCCCCTCGAGCCGTCGCAGGATCCCGGCCTCGCGGGGGAGGGCGGCGTGGGCGAAGGGGTGGTCCGGGTCCGCCGCCTTGGCGAAGACCCGGCGGCCGTCCGCGAGGTCGAGCACCCCGGCATACGCGCCGGTGAAGCCGCTCGTCACGGCCGGGTGCACCTGCGACACCTCGGCGCCAGCGTGGGCGACCACCTCGTCGCGGACGACTCCCGGCAGGTCGGCGAACTCGGGCCGCCGGGAGGTGTACCGGTAGTCGAGGTCCGCGGCAAGCGGGGCCGGCCCGCCGTCGTCGCCCAACAGCGGACCTCCGTCAGCGCTCCCCACGGCTCGTCCCCCGGCGGCGTACCGCCTCCGCCACCTGCGCGAAGCGGGCAGCGTCCAGCGTGGTGCCCTCGCGCCTGACCTTGCGCGGGTGGACCCGGACCACCCGGTCGACCCGCACCTCGCTCGCTCGCCCCTGCCGGTCCCAGGGCCCGCTGCCGATGGCGACCCAGCTGCGGCGGGAGTAGCCGCGCTGCGCCTCGATGCTGCTCCGGGCCCGGGTCGTCAGCATCAGGCCGAGCAGCCAGCGCCCGTCCCGTCCGATCAGCAGGACCGGGCGGTCCTTGCCCTTGCGGTGGTCCTCCTGGAAGGGCACCCAGGTCCAGACCACCTCGCCGGGGTCGGGGCGCCCGTTCGGCTCGGGCGCGTAGACCATCTCCGGCACTCCGGCGAAGTCGCCCGGGTACGCCCCGACGAGCCGGCGCCACAGCCGCGCCCACCACGACCCGGCGTCGCGGCTCACCCGCGGTTCCGTGGGCGCCACAGGAGGTGGCCGGGGCGGCGGCGGTCGCGCAGGGCGTGCGAGCGCCAGACGAGGACCGGGTGGGAGGCGAGGGCGTTGACCCACCAGACGAAGAAGCCGGTCTCGGTGGTCGCGCGGTCGGCGAGGGCGTTCACGTCGACGGTCCGGTTGAGGTACTTGCCGGCGGCCAGCGTCGCCATGGCTGGGGCGCTGCCCTGCGGCACCATGGCGTACCCGAAGTTGTCGGCGGTGTACTCCTGGCTGCGCGACAGGGTCGAGCCGAGGAACGGGATCCAGGACGCCCCGCTGATCCCGAGCAGCCGCCAGTAGCTCGTGTGGCCAGCCGCGATGTGACCGACCTCGTGGCCGATGATGAACCGCAGGGCGTCGGGGTTGCGCGCCTCGCCACCGATCTCGAACAGGTCGCTGTAGACGAAGACGAACTTGCGGAACCCGTGCCCGGACGCGGCCGCGTTGATCATGCCGTTGCCGAGGATGACGTACGCGTCCGGCAGCTTGGGCAGCCCGTGGTGGGCGGCGGCCTCGACGAGCATCTGGTGGGCCTGCGGGTACTGGGTCGGGGTGATCTTGACGCCGCTGAGCCGCAGCCGGGCGTAGAGCTGGCCGCGCGCGAAGTAGACGATGACCGGCGCCGCGAGGAAGAAGATGGCGTACGGGTCGGGCTGGCGCCGCTCCACGACCGCCGAGGCGACCTCGTACCCCGCCACCGACCACACCAGCACCGAGCCGAGCAGCACCAGGACGAGGCAGAGGTTCTCGAGCGGGTGGCGCAGGTGCGTGCGCACGCCCTTGCGGTACCCCGGCGCGAACAACGGACCCGACTGGCCGGAGGGGCCGCTCGGGCCGACGGGTGGTGCGTACTGGGTCTGCTCGGCCATGGTCCCCTCGATCTGCGCGCGGTCGCCCCCGATCGTATGTCGGGTTGCTCCCCATGCCGTGGACGCCCCGGCGGGCGCGAGGCCGTCACGCCGATGCTGTGGGAATGCGACGCGCAGACCGACCCGTTGCACCTCGCGTGACCGACGCCCCTGCCGCCGTGCCCGTCGTCGACCCGCTCGACCCCGTCGGCCCCCAGGTGCGCCCGGCCCACACGCGACTGGCGCTGCTCGCGCTCGCCGTGGGCGGCTTCGCCATCGGCACCACCGAGTTCGTGACCATGGGCCTGCTGCCGCAGGTGGCGGACGGCGTCGGCATCGACATCCCGACCGCCGGCCATGTCGTCTCGGCGTACGCCGCGGGCGTGGTCGTGGGTGCACCCGTGCTGGCGACCCTCGGCTCGAAGCTGCCGCGCAAGACCCTGCTGCTGTGGCTGATGCTCGGGTTCGCCGTGGCCAACGGGCTGTCGGCGCTGGCGGGCAGCTACGGCCAGCTCATGGTGGCCCGTTTCCTCTCCGGCCTGCCGCACGGCGCCTACTTCGGGGTCGGCTCGCTCGTCGCCGCGTCGCTCGTGCCGACGCAACGCCGCACCTGGGCGGTCTCGATGATGATCGCCGGCCTCACCGTGGCGAACATCGTGGGCGTGCCGCTCACGACCCGCCTGGGCCAGGCCTACGGCTGGCAGTGGCCGTATGCCGCGGTGAGCGTCATCGCGCTGCTCACCGTGCTCGCGGTGTGGCGCTGGGTGCCGTTCTGTCCTGCCGACGGTGGCGTGTCGGTGCGCTCGGAGCTCTCGGCGCTGAAGCGACCACAGGTCTGGCTGGCGCTCGGCATCGGGACCGTCGGCTTCGGTGGCATGTTCGCGACGTTCTCGTACATCGCACCGACCATGACCGAGCTGGGTGGCTTCTCCAGCGCGACGATCCCGCTGATCCTGGCGCTCTACGGAGTCGGCATGACCGCCGGCGCCATGCTGTCCGGGCCGGTGTCGCGGTTCGGGCTGCTGCGGGGGATCACGCTCGCCCTCGTGACGATCGCCGTCATGCTCGCGCTGTTCGGGCCCGCGGTCCAGGCGTCCCAGGGCCTGGCCCTGGTGGCGGTGTTCCTGCTCGGCCTGCTTCCCAGCGTGCTCGTGCCGATGCTCCAGACCCGCCTCATGGACGTCGCCCACGAGGGCCAGGCGCTCGCGGCGGCCCTCAACCACTCGACCCTCAACATCGCCAACGCGCTCGGCGCCTGGCTCGGCTCGATCGTGCTCGCGGCCGGTCTGGGCTACGAGTGGCCGTCGCGGGTCGGCGCCGTCCTCGCCGTCCTCGGCATCGGCATCGCCGTGTGGTCGCTCGCCCTCGACCGTCGCTCCCGGGTTCGGCGCGCGGCCTGAGCCGGGACGCCGAGGTCTGGGACTTCCGCGTCATCCGGCCCGCGAACTGCCGAAGTCCGGGACTTCGGCGTGATCCGGTCCGCGAAGGGCCGAGATCTGGGACTTCGGAGTCTGGGACTTCGGTTGTCGGGGGGTGACGTGGGCACGGGCGGCGCGTCACCGGCATACCGCGGCGCATGGGAGGATGGGCCGATCCGCCTGTCCGACGTCCTCGTGAGGTTCGAAGCACCCGTGTCCCCCCTGGCCCGCACCGCGCTGCAGCCTGCCGCGACGCCGCCGGAGCTGATCCGGAACTTCTGCATCATCGCCCACATCGACCACGGCAAGTCGACGCTGGCCGACCGCATGCTGCAGCTGACCGGCGTCGTCGACGAGCGGGCCATGCGCGCCCAGTACCTCGACCGCATGGACATCGAGCGCGAGCGCGGCATCACGATCAAGAGCCAGGCCGTCCGCATGCCCTGGGAGCTCGACGGCACGACTTACGCGCTCAACATGATCGACACCCCCGGCCACGTCGACTTCACCTACGAGGTGTCCCGGTCGCTGGCGGCGTGCGAGGGCGCGGTGCTGCTCGTCGACGCGGCGCAGGGCATCGAGGCGCAGACCCTGGCGAACCTCTACCTCGCCATGGAGAACGACCTCACGATCATCCCCGTCCTCAACAAGATCGACCTGCCGGCCGCGCAGCCGGAGAAGTATGCCGAGGAGCTGGCCGGCCTCATCGGGTGCGAGCCCGAGGACTGCCTCCAGGTCTCCGGCAAGACCGGCGTGGGGGTCGAGCCGCTGCTCGACGAGATCGTGCGCCAGCTGCCCGCCCCGGTCGGCGTGGCCGACGCCCCGGCGCGCGCCATGATCTTCGACTCGGTCTACGACACCTACCGCGGCGTGGTCACCTACGTCCGCGTCATCGACGGGCACCTGTCGCCGCGCGAGCGGATCCAGATGATGTCGACGCGGGCCACCCACGAGCTGCTCGAGATCGGTGTCATCAGCCCCGAGCCGGTGCCCTCCAAGGGCCTCGGCGTCGGCGAGGTCGGCTACCTCATCACCGGCGTGAAGGACGTGCGCCAGTCCCGCGTCGGCGACACGGTCACGAACCAGTCCAAGCCGGCGACCGACGCGCTCGGCGGGTACCGCGACCCCAAGCCGATGGTCTTCTCCGGGCTGTACCCGATCGACGGGTCGGACTACCCCGCCCTGCGCGAGGCCCTCGACAAGCTCAAGCTCAACGACGCGGCGCTGGTCTACGAGCCGGAGACGTCGGCGGCGCTCGGGTTCGGCTTCCGGATCGGCTTCCTCGGCATGCTGCACCTCGAGATCGTCCGGGAGCGGCTCGAGCGGGAGTTCGACCTCGACCTCATCTCGACGCTGCCCAACGTCGTCTACGACGTCACGATGGACGACGGGAAGAAGATCGAGGTCACCAACCCCAGCGAGTTCCCCTACGGCAAGGTCGCCTCGGTGACCGAGCCGGTGGTGCGGGCCACGATCCTGGCGCCGAGCGAGTTCATCGGCGCGATCATGGAGCTGTGCCAGCAGAAGCGGGGGAGCCTGCGCGGCATGGACTACCTGTCCGAGGAGCGCGTGGAGATGCGCTACACGCTGCCGCTGGCCGAGATCGTCTTCGACTTCTTCGACCAGCTGAAGTCGCGCACCCGCGGGTACGCCTCGCTCGACTACGAGCCCGACGGCGAGCAGGAGGCCGACCTGGTCAAGGTCGACATCCTGCTCCAGGGCGAGACGGTCGACGCGTTCTCGGCGATCGTCCACAAGGATAAGGCCTACGCGTACGGCGTCATGATGGCCAGCAAGCTCAAGGACCTCATCCCGCGCCAGCAGTTCGAGGTGCCGATCCAGGCCGCGATCGGGGCCCGGATCATCGCGCGCGAGAACATCCGCGCGATCCGCAAGGACGTGCTCGCCAAGTGCTACGGCGGTGACATCAGCCGCAAGCGCAAGCTGCTCGAGAAGCAGAAGGCCGGCAAGAAGCGGATGAAGAACATCGGCACCGTCGAGGTCCCGCCGGAGGCCTTCATCGCGGCCCTGTCCAGCGACACCGAGAAGTCCAAGAAGTAGCGCCCCGGCACTGCCCCCGGTGGGCGCTCCTCCTCCCGCAAAACAACGGTTGCTCGGCAACACTCGGGACAACAACCCGCGGTATGCCGCGCAACCGTTGTTCTGCGGGGCTGGTGGTGGGGTGATCTGGGGTTACCGGGCGGTAACATCGGCGGCATGGTCGACACCTACGCGCTCTACCGGCGGCTCGCGGCATACCCGCAGGGCGCCCGGCTCTTCTCGCTCGTCTTCGAGCAGGCGGCGCCCTACTTCCGCTCGGCGCGCCCGCGGTTCGTGAGCCTCGAGCCGAACCGCGCCGTCCTGACGGTCCGCAAGCGCCGCCGGGTGCAGAACCACCTGGGAACCGTCCACGTGATCGCGATCTGCAACGGCCTCGAGGCGGCGATGGGCGCGCTGGCCGAGGCGAGCATCCCGCCCACGCGGCGCTGGATCCCCAAGGGCATGGAGGTTGCCTACACGGCCAAGGCCACCTCCGACATCACCTGCGTCGCCGAGACCGACCCGGCCGACTGGGAGCGGGCGGGCGACACCGAGGTGCCGGTGCGGGTCCGCGGCGTGCGCTCCGACGGCACCACCGTGGTCGAGGGCGTGATCCGCCTCTGGGTCACCGACAAGCCCGGCAGGTCCGGCATGCCGGTGCGTGCGTCGGCCTGAGCGTCAGGCGCGGAGCCGGCCGCGCAGCTGGTCCACCTGGTCCTCGCTCCAGCCGTTCTCGAGCAGCCAGCCGGAGGCGCCGCCGTGCCGTTCGGCGAGCACGGCGAGGATGCGCTGCATGGTCTCCGGGCGCGGGAGGTGGTGGCTCATCGGCTGGTCCCGGAGCACCTCCTCGTATGCCGGCCGCGCCATGAGGCGGGCGACGATCGCCTCGATCCGCTCACCGGTGGCGACGTAGTCGGCGACGACGTCCTCGTCCGAGACGCCCGCCACCGACAGTGCGAGGCCGACCACCGTGCCGGTGCGGTCCTTGCCGGCGGCGCAGTGCACGACCGTCGCGCCGCGACTCTCTGCCACGACCTGCAGCGCGCCGAGCACCGAGTCCGGGCGGTCGGCGAGGTAGCCCAGGTAGTGGCTCGCCCAGTAGTCGTCGTCGCGCCGCGGCGGCTTCGGGCGCTCGGTGCCGGCCGACTTCGACCAGGGCAGGACGAGGGCGTCCTCGGCGCTGACCTCCACCTCGTCGTCGCGGAAGAGCGAGTAGCGGTGGTGCCTGGCCAGCTCGCGGACCTGCAGCGGCCCGGGGCCCTCGATCCGCACCTCGACGTCGCTGCGCAGGTCGACGATGTCGGTCACCCCGACCTCCTCGACGAGGTGCCGGACGTCGGCGTCGGTGAGGTCCTGCAGGTTGTCCGACCGCAGCAGCCGTCCCGCGGCGACCATGCCGCCGTCGGTGGTCGGGAGGCCGCCCACGTCACGCATGTTGACGACGCCGTCGAGGTAGATCCAGCCAGGAGTGCTCACCCAGCGACTCTAGGTGCCCTGGGTGTCGAGCAGGTGGCCGGCACCCGACGCCTCGGCCGCGTCGGCGACCGCGGCCGCGACCACGAGGTCGCTGAGCCCGTTGCCGAGGTTCTGGCAGACGACCCGGGCGCCGGGACGATCGCGCCCGATCAGCTCGCCGGTCCACCCGGTGGGGGACGGGTAGTCCCCCAGCCGCCCGGTCGCCCGGACGGCCTCGAACTGGTCGACGTCGTCGGCGACGAGCACGGCGTCCGTCACCAGCTCCGGGCCGACGGAGGTGGCGTAGTCGAGCGGCAGCAGCAGCGCCTCCGGGGCCACCCAGGACGGGTCCAGGCAGGCGCCCTGCACCCCGATGCTGAGGGCGGTCACCACGACGGCCGCGCCACGGACGGCCTCGGCAGGGTCGTCGGTGGAGCGGAGCCGTACCTCTGGCACCTCACGGGCGGCCCACTGGTGCAGGTCTCGCCGCGCCGCCTCGCGCCGGGCGTAGACCCGCACGTCGGTGTGGCCCAGGGCGGCGAGGACCCTCAGGTGCGACCGCGCCTGCACCCCTGCACCGGTGATGGCCACCATGCTGCCGGCCGGTGCGAGTGCCTGCACGCACGCGCCGGAGACCGCCGCGGTCCGGGCGGCGGTGAGCACCCCGGCCTGCATGACGCACCGGGTCCGCCCGCTGCGTCCGTCGTTGACCACCATCAGGCCGTCAGCGGTCGGCAGCCCGGCGGCCGGGTTGTCCGGGAAGATCGTGATCCACTTGCACCCCAGCAGGTTCCGCGCGGGCCAGGCGGCCGGCATCGCGTTGGCGAAGCTGCCCGGCACCGTGTGGACAGCGGGCTTCGGCGGCACCTCGGCGTCGCCGGACGCACGGGCGACCAGGGCCTCGCGGGCCAGCGCGACAGCCTGGAGCGGTGGTGGCAGGAGGGACGTCACGTCGGCGTCGGTGAGGAAGCGCACCCGCCGAACCTACGCGCGACCGGCCCGGCAGAAGGGCAGCGGCACAAGGGTGAGGGCCTCGGAAAGTATGAGTTTCCGAGGCCCTCTACGACTCGGACCGAGGTCCGGGTCGACGCTCTCACCGAGGTGAGGGCGTACCCCCATGTCTAGTCGCCGGACGTCGGCTCCACAAGGGCTTTCCCGCAGGTCAGGCGGCCTTTCTTCGACGCCCCCGGCGTGTCGTGCAGACACGCCGTACGCCGTGGGACGGCTGTGACTCGGGCCGCTGTCGCGGCTCCGGCAGGGGAGTCGGTGGCCGCTCCGGGCGACCAGGGATCCGTTCCGGACGACCATGCATGCCGCTCCGGACGACGATGGACGAGGGCCGCCTCGGGCCCTGAGACAATGGGCTCCATGCCCAGCGCCCTGCCCGACGGCGACCCCGCGCCGCCCGACGGGCGGCTGCCGGAGGCGTCGCTGGCGACCCTCGCCGAGCGACCGTTCGGCGTCTACCTGCACGTGCCGTTCTGCCGGGTCCGCTGCGGCTACTGCGACTTCAACACCTACACGCTGCTCGAGCTCGGGGCCGACGGCGCCGGCGTCTCGACCTTCGCCGACGCCGCGCTGCGCGAGCTGGCCCTCGCAGGCCGGGTCCTGGGGCCGGACGTACCGCAGGTGCAGACCGTCTTCGTCGGCGGCGGCACCCCGACCATGCTCGCGGCGACCGACCTGGCCCGGATGCTCCACGGCATACGCGAGCAGTGGGGCCTGGCCGACGACGCCGAGGTGACCACGGAGGCCAACCCCGACTCGGTCACCCCCGAGTCCCTCGCCGTGCTCGCCGACGCCGGCTTCACCCGCGTCTCGCTCGGGATGCAGTCCGCGGTGCCGCACGTCCTGCGCACCCTCGACCGCACGCACGACCCCGCCAACGTCGCCCGGGCCGTCGACGCCGCCCGCGCCGCCGGCCTCCAGGTGAGCCTCGACCTCATCTACGGCACGCCGGGGGAGAGCCTCGAGGACTGGCGCACCAGCCTCGAGGCCGTGGTGGCCCTGCAGCCGGACCACGTCTCGGCCTACGCCCTCGTGGTCGAGGAGGGCACCCGGCTCGCCGCCCAGGTGCGCCGTGGCGAGGTCGCGGCCCCCGAGGACGACGACGAGGCGCTGAAGTACGAGCTCGCCGACGAGGTCCTCCCGGCGGCCGGCTACGACTGGTACGAGGTGAGCAACTGGGCCAGCCGCCCGGACGCCCGGTGCCGCCACAACGAGGGCTACTGGGACGACGGCAACTGGTGGGGCATCGGCCCCGGGGCGCACAGCCACGTGGGCGGCGTGCGGTGGTGGAACGTCAAGCACCCCACGGCGTATGCCGGGCGGGTGGCCGACGGCGTCAGCCCGGCCCACGGGCGGGAGACGCTGACGGCCGAGCAGCGCTACGACGAGCGGGTGCTGCTCGGCGTGCGGCTCGTCGACGGGCTGCCGCTGGAGGACCTGCGCGACGAGGGGCGCGCGGCCGTCGCGGGCCTCATCGCCGACGGGCTGGTGGACGGGGCGGCGGCCCTGCGCCGTCGGCGGGTGGTGCTGACGAGGCAGGGCCGCCTGCTGGCCGACACCGTCGTGCGACGGCTCCTCGGCCTGCGTTAGCTCAGGACGCGGATCTGGAACGGGTAGTTGTAGGTCTCGCCGTTGTTGGCTCGAACCGCGCCGAGGATGTGGCAGACGAGTCCGGCGACGGCCGCGACCAACCAGATGATGATCGCCACCGGGATCAGCACGATCGTGAAGAAGCAGATCCAGCCCACGATGAAGGCGGCCCAGATGGCGAGGTTGAAGTTGAACGCCCCCGCCGCTGCCTGACGGGCCAACGGGCTGCGGTCCTTGTAGATCGCCCAGACGATCAGGGGACCGATGATGCTGAGCCAGCCCGCTGACACGACGGCGGCGATGAGGGCGGACAGGTGGGCCAGGATCGCGACGGTCCGCTCCTCGGCGGGGATGTGAGCCGGTTGCGGCTGGTACTGCGGTTGTTGGGTCATTTCTCCTCCGTGGATGGTGCCTGCACCCAGTCAAGCGCATGACGACCGCGGATCGTCCCGGTTTCGGGGTGCGGTCAGGGCAGCGTCAGGGGCGACCCTGAGCGCCGTCCGCCTTCGCTCAGTGCCCGGGCTCGGTCACGAAGTCGATCAGCTGCTCGACGCTGGCCAGCAGGGTCGGCTCGAGGTCGGCGTAGCTGCGGACCGTCCCGAGGATCTGCTTCCACGCCCGGGCGATGTCGGCCTGCTCGTCGTGCGCCCAGCCCAGGTGGGCGCAGATGCCGTGCTTCCACGAGGTGCCGCGGGGGATGACCGGCCACTGCTCGAGACCGAGCCGCTCGGGGCGCACGCTCTGCCACACGTCGACGTACGGGTGGCCCAGGATCCGCACGTGCGCGGCATACGGCCG
This sequence comes from Phycicoccus ginsengisoli, assembly GCF_054779295.1. Lineage (NCBI taxonomy): Bacteria > Bacillati > Actinomycetota > Actinomycetes > Micrococcales > Intrasporangiaceae > Phycicoccus > Phycicoccus ginsengisoli. The sequence goes on along the minus strand of NZ_BAAGYN010000009.1, from coordinate 157,409 downwards.
CAGCCGGCGCGCCTCCTCCACGACCCGGTGCTCCTTGGTCCCTGGCACGAGGTGGTCGACGAGCACACCCATCCGCCTCCCCGGCCCGGGGGAGAAGTCGCGGATCGCCGCGGACAGGTCGTCGACGCCGTCGAGCATCTCGACGACGACGCCCTCGATCCGCAGGTCCTCGCCCCAGACCTTCTCGACGAGCTCGGCGTCGTGGCGGCCCTCGACGAAGATCCGCGACCCGCTCGCCACCTTGGCGCGCGCGCCCTCGACGGCGCGCGACCCCGAGGCGGTGCGTGAGGACGCCTGCTTCGCCGCCGCGAGCTCGGCCCGGGCCGCCGCGGTGGGGGGTGTCAGGACGACGGGGGCGCCGTCGAGCAGGAAGCCGGGCCCGAGCGGGAACCCCTTGACCCGGCCGCGCCGGTCCTCGAGGTGCACGACCCGCATACCGCCGGCCTTCTCCACCCGCACGACCGCGCCGCACCAGCCGGTCTCGACGTCCTCGACGACGAGACCCGTCTCGGCTTCCACCTCCGTCCCGCGCCCGCGGGGGGGCTTACGCCAGTCGGTGGAGAGCACGTCGGAGCCATAGCGGTCGGGCACCGGGGAAGGGTATGCCGGGTGCGCCGGCCGGCCACAGGGACGCGCCGGTCGATGCGGCCGCGACGCGCCGGACGACATAGACTTGGCACTCCGAGGGTGTGAGTGCCAACGTGGGGAGCTGCCGCGGACGGCCCCGCCCGCGGCCGAAGTGCCAGCCGAACGACAGGAGCGCCATGAGCGAAGAACGTCGCCTCGCCGTGCTGCGCGCCATCGTCCAGGACTACGTCGAGACGTCCGAGCCGGTCGGGTCCAAGGCGCTGCTCGAGCGCCACCACCTGGGGGTGTCCGCGGCGACGGTCCGCAACGACATGGCCGTGCTCGAGGAGGAGGGGCTGATCGCGGCCCCGCACACCAGCGCCGGCCGGGTGCCGACCGACGCCGGCTACCGCCTCTTCGTCGACCGGCTCAGCTCGGTCAAGCCGATGTCCGCCGCCGAGCGCGCGGCCATCGTCCACTTCCTCGAGGGCGCGCTCGACCTCGACGACGTCGTCGACCGGACCGTGCGCCTGCTCGCCCAGCTGACCCGCCAGGTCGCGGTGATGCAGTACCCGTCGCTGACCCGGTCCTCCGTCCGGCACATCGAGTTCGTGCCGATGGGCGGCCAGCGGCTCATGGTCGTGCTCATCGTCAACACCGGGCGGGTCGAGCAGCGCGTCATCGAGACGGGCGCCGACCTCACCACCCCCGAGGGGGAGGCCACGCTGGGCCTGGTCCGGGCCAAGGTGAACGCCCGCGCCGTGGGGGAGCGGCTCGTCGACGCGTCGGCAGCCCTCTCGTCGCTGCCCGAGGAGTTCGACCCGGCCGACCGCGACCTCGTCCGATCGGTGGTGCAGTCGCTGGAGGACGCCCTCGTCGAGGAGCGCGAGGAGCGGGTCGTGCTCGCCGGCACGGCCAACCTCGCCCGCGTGGGCACGGACTTCCCGCTCACCATCGGGCCGGTCCTCGAGGCGCTCGAGGAGCACGTGATCCTGCTCAAGCTCCTCGGCACCGCCCGGGAGACCTCCGACGCCGTCTCCGTACGGATCGGTCACGAGAACCCGTTCGCCGGGCTGCAGTCCACGTCGGTCGTCTCGACCGAGTACGGCACCGGCGCGGACCTGGTCGCGGGCCTGGGCGTCCTCGGCCCGACCCGGATGGACTACCCCACGACGATGGCCTCCGTGCGGGCGGTCGCCACCTACGTCTCCCGGATCCTGGCGCAGTGAGCGCCGGGCCCACCACCCCCTGCAGGACCGTCACCGTTGCCGGTTCCCCGACCATGTCGATGCACCACTGACAAGGACATTCGTGAACGACTACTACCAGGACCTCGGCGTCTCGCGGGACGCCACCGCCGAGGACATCAAGCGCGCCTACCGCAAGAAGGCCCGCACGCTGCACCCGGACGTCAACCCCAGCCCGGAGGCGGAGGAGCAGTTCAAGAAGGTCTCGCAGGCCTACGACGTGCTCTCGGACGCCGAGAAGCGCCGCTCCTACGACATGGGTGCCGACCCGTATGCCGCCGGCGCAGCAGGCTTCGGCCAGGGCTTCTCGTTCAGCGACATCATGGACGCGTTCTTCGGCGCCGGGGCCGGCACCGCCCAGCGCGGTCCGCGCTCGCGCCAGCGCCGCGGCCAGGACGCCCTGATCCGGCTCGACATCGACATGGCCGACGCCGTGTTCGGGGCCGAGAAGGAGCTGACGGTCGAGACGGCCGTCGTCTGCTCCACCTGCCACGGCGACGGTGCCCAGCCCGGCACGTCCCGGCGCACCTGTGACGTCTGCGGCGGCCGGGGCGAGATCCAGCAGGTCCAGCGCTCGTTCCTGGGCCAGGTCATGACCAGCCGTCCCTGCATGACCTGCCAGGGGTACGGCGAGGTGCTCGTCAGCCCGTGCTTCGAGTGCTCGGGCGACGGCCGGGTCCGCACCCGCCGCACCCTGACCATCAAGGTGCCCGCCGGTGTCGACACCGGCACCCGCATCCAGCTGACGGGCGAGGGCGAGGTCGGCCAGGGCGGCGGCCCCGCCGGCGACCTCTACGTCGAGGTGTCGGTCCGTCCGCACGCGACGTTCCAGCGCCGCGGCGACGACCTGCACGCCACCGTCGAGCTGCCGATGACGGCAGCCGCGCTCGGCACGACGCTCAAGCTCGACACCTTCGACGGCTCCCAGGAGCTCGAGGTCAAGCCCGGCACCCAGGCCGGCGACGCGGTGACCCTGCGGGGGCTGGGCGTGACCCACCTGCGCGGCGGTGGTCGGGGCGACCTGATCGTCCACGCCAACGTGATGACCCCGACGCGCCTCGACGAGGAGCAGGAGGAGCTGCTGCGCCAGCTCGCGGTCCTGCGCGGGGAGGAGCGTCCCGAGGGGCGGCTCGCACCTGCGAACCACGGGCTCTTCGGCAAGCTGCGCGACGCCCTCAAGGGCCGGTAGCCCGGCCCGCGGCGTACTCCACGCCCGCGGCGAACTCCCTCGCGGCGTACTCCACGCTCACGGCGCCCACCCCGACCGCGGCGTACGATGGCCGGACAGCAGGACGGACCCGGGAGGAGGGCCCCATGGACACCACGGCCGAACGGCTGCGTCGCGCGGCCCTCCTGCTCGTCGCGGCCACGTCCGTGGCCGTCGTCCTGCTGGGCGGCACCGCTCCCGGGGGGCCGGTCACGCAGGCCGTGCTCGTCGCCGGGCTCGGCGGCGCCCTGCTCGCCCTCGCGTCGGCGTCCAGGGTCCGCGTCGCGGTCCCCGTCCCGGTCCGCGTGCACCGACCGGCCGACGGGTCGCGCCCGATGTCGGCGACCCCCTCCTGGCTGCACGTCGAGGTGCCGCGCCGCCCGCAGCGTCCTCGAGCTCCCGGGTCGCGCTGACCGTCCGCACCCTGCCGGTGTGCGGACGGCTCCGCCGACCTGACCACACCGTCCGCCCGGTCCCGGGCGAAGGAGCTCGACCATGAACCCGATCAACCCTGTCAGCCATGTCCTCGCCGCCGTGCTCGCCGGCGCCCACACCCTCGCCACCTCCCTCGGCCTCGCCCCCGGCTCGGCCGGTGCCTGGCTCGCCGCGCTCGCCCTGCTGGTCGTGGCCGTGCGCGGCGTGACCGTCCCCCTCGTCGTGCGCGGCGTCCGCGACAGCCATGCGCGGGCCCACGCCAGACCACAGCTGCTCGCCCTCCAGGCCCGGTATGCCGGCCGGCTCGACGCCGAGGGCCTGCGCCGCCTGCGTGCCGAACGCAAGGCGGTCCACGCGGAGCACGGCGTGGCGTCGTGGGGCCTGGCCCCGGCGCTGCTCCAGCTGCCGCTCCTGCTCGCGCTCTACCGCGTCGTCAGCCAGGTGACCGCCGGCCATCCCCTGGGCGCGCTCGACGCCGGCCTCGTGGCCTCAGCGGCGTCGGCGTCGGTCCTCGGGGTGCACCTGTCCAGCCGGCTCGGGCAGCTGCCCTCGCACCCGCAAGGCCTGGTCCTGCTGGCTGCCGTCGCGCTCGGCTCGGCGCTGCTCTCCTGGGCGACGTCGCGGTGGTTCACCGTGCCCATGACCGACCCGACCGGCCAGCCCGAGCTGCTCGTGGCCGCCCAGCGGTGGCTGCCCGCGGCAGGGGCCGTCGGCGTCCTGGCCGCGGCCTGGGTGGTGCCCGCCGGCCTCGTCGCGTACTGGTTCCTCAGCAACCTGTGGACCTTCGCCCAGCAGGGCCTGGTCTGGCGGTTCGCGCCGACACCGGGCTCACCGGCGGCGCAGCGGCGTGCAGCCCGACGTGGGGAGCAGCGCACTGCCTAGGCTGGGCGGGTGACGCTCCCGCTCTTCCTCGTCGACCCGGCCCTCGTCGACTCCGCGGTCCCCGGGACCGCGGTCGTGCTCGACGGGCCGGAGGGACGGCACGCCGCCACGGTCCGGCGCATCGGCGCGGGTGAGCGCGTCCTGCTCGCCGACGGCGCAGGCCGGCGGCTGCTGTGCGAGGTCACGGCCGCCGGCCGCGCCGAGCTCGACCTCCGCGTGCTCGAGGTCGAGGAGGTCCCGCAGCCGCAGCCGCGGTTCGTGCTCGTGCAGGCCCTGGCCAAGGGGGACCGGGACGACCAGGCCGTCGAGGCGGCCACGGAGTGCGGTGTCGACGAGGTCGTCCCCTGGCAGGCCGCCCGGTGCATCGTGCAGTGGCGGGGTGAGCGGGGGGAGAAGGCTCGGGCCAAGTGGGTGGCCACGGTCGCCGCCGCGGCCAAGCAGTCGCGCCGGGTCCGGGTGCCCGTCGTCGCCGAGCTCGCCACGACGAAGGCCCTCGCGAGCCGAGTCGCCGGCGCGGCCGCGGCCTACGTCCTGCACGAGGACGCGACCACGAGCCTGGCGGCCCAGGCCCTGCCGACCGGCGGCGACGTGCTCGTCGTCGTGGGGCCCGAGGGCGGCATCACCCCGGACGAGGTGGCCACGCTCGAGGCGGCGGGTGCGGTCGCCGTGCGCCTGGGCGAGACGGTGCTGCGGTCCTCCAGCGCAGGGCCGGCCGCGCTCGCGGTGCTGAGCGCGGCCGGCCGCTGGCGCTGAGCCGTCAGCGGACGGTGAACGGCACGGTCCGCTGCGCCGTGACCCCCTGGCCGTCGGCCTGGCTCACCTCGAACACCCGGATCGCGTAGCTCCCCGGGGTGAGCGTGCCGAGCGGGATCGAGTAGGTGCCCTGCTCGGGTGCGCCGACCGACGCCATGGTGTGGCCGTTCTTCACCGCGGTGCCGTCGCGGGCGAGCTCCCAGCTGACCGTCGCCTCGAAGACGATCGCCTGGCCGCTCACGGTGACCGCCGTGGTCGCGGGCAGCACCTGGTCGCGCGTGGGGGAGGTCACCCAGATGGCGGCCAGGTCCTCGTACAGGCGGTCCGACGGTGGCCGGGTGAAGGTCCGGCCCGCGGTCGGGATCGAGCCGAAGAGCCTGGCGTCGCGACCCTGGACGGTGAACCGCACCGGCACGTTGCCCTTCTGCACCGCGGCCTGCGCGGTCCAGACGAGCTCCTGGACGGCCAGCCTGCGCTGCTCCGCCGTGGGCGCCGCCTGGGGGTCGCCGGCGGTCACGAGGTCGACCGTGATGAGCTTCGGCGCGACCGTGACGGTGGCGATCGTCTGGCCCGACCACGGGCGGAGGTACGCGTCGGCGCCCGCCAGCTGCGGAGGCTGGATGGCCTCGACCAGCGCGGCCTTGGCACGAGCCGCCGGGTCGGAGCCGGACGTCGGCCGGCTGACGAACTCGCGGACCAGCTTCCAGGTGGGCTTGCTACCGCCCTGGGGGCCGACGAAGTAGACCGGCAGGCTCACCGCGCCCGGGACGGTGGTCGCCGAGGTGGTGCCGGTCGTCGGCGAGCTGCTGTTCGACGACGGGGCCGAGGACGACTGCGGCGCCGTGGTCCCGCTCGTCGCCGGTGTGGCGGTCCGGGTGGAGCTGTCCTGACCGGCCCACCAGACGCCGCCGATGATGGCTGCGACGGCAGCCGCGGCGGCCAAGGGCACGAGCCAGCGGCGTGGGCCGTGGCCTCCGCGCGCGCTCACCGGGCCAGCCTCTCGGGCCTGGTGCAGGATCGCCTCGAGGCGGTCTGGTGGTCGGACACTGCGGGTCTCCTCTGTCAGTTCGGTGCGGAGCTGGTCCTCGAGCCGGCGCAGCTCGTCGGGCTCGAGCCGGGGGTCGAAGCGGGGGTCGGGGGTCGGCGTGCGGCGGTTCACGAGCGCGCCTCCATCCGGTCGCGCAGGGCGGCGAGCCCGCGGTGGGCGTGGGCCTTGACCGAGCCGGGGGAGATGCCGAGGGCCTCGGCGATCTCGGCCTCGCTCAGCTCCAGGTAGTAGCGCATGGTGAGCACCTCTCTCTGGCGCTGCGGCAGGTCGCCCAGCGCCCGGACCATCGACCGCCTCGACTCGGACCCGAGCGCCCGGTCCTCGGCGCTCGGCTCGGTGCCCCGGCCCGGGACCCCGGCGTCGGCGCGCTCGCGGGCGAGGTGGCGCTCCTCGACCCCGCGATGGCGCAGGCCCGACCGGGCTCCGTTGACCACGGCCCGGCGCAGGTAGGCGGCGGCGCTGGCGGGGTCGCGCAGGCTGTCCCACCGGCGGTGGACCGCGACGAAGGCCTCCTGGACGACCTCCTCGGCCGCCAGGTCGTCGCGCAGGAGCAGCCAGGCCAGCCGGACGAGGCCGGTCCAGTGGGCGGCATACAGCTCCCGGACACCCTCATCGGCGCCCGGGTGCCCTTCGTCGCTCCGGTCGCGTACGGCCACGCCCAACAGTCCCACGCCCCGTTGACGCGCTGGTCGACCCGGGGGTTGACGCGCCGGAGTGGCTAATCTCGGGGCATGGCCGACGCCGACTGCATCTTCTGCAAGATCCTCGCGGGCGACATCCCCGCGGACGTGGTGCGCGAGGACGAGCACACCGTCGCGTTCCGCGACCTGGAGCCGCAGGCCCCCACGCACGTCCTGGTCATCCCGCGCGTGCACGTGCCCGACGTCGGCACCCTCGCGCGCGAGGCGCCGGACGAGGTGGCTCCCCTCTTCGCCGCGGTGCGCGCGGTCGCGGAGCAGGAGGGGATCGACGGGTTCGGGTACCGCAGCGTCTTCAACACCGGGGCAGGCGCGCAGCAGAGCGTGTTCCACGCCCACGTGCACGTGCTGGGCGGCCGGGCAATGACGTGGCCGCCCGGCTGAGGCGCACCGTAGACTGGACGGACCATGGCAGACGCTGATCATTCGACCTCACTGGGCGCTGACGCCGACGAGGGCCGCCCAGTCCCCACGCACACCGTCGTGATCCCGCCGCAGGTGCAGATGGTGACCCTCCTGGGTCCGCGCGACGAGCTGCTGCGCACGATGGAGCGGGCCTTCCCGCAGCTGCAGATCCACGTGCGGGGCAACGAGTTCCACCTGTCCGGGCCCAGCGCCGAGGTGGCGCTCGCCGAGCGCACGGTCGACGAGCTGCTCGCGGTAATGGAGGGCGGCCAGCCGCTCAACCGCGACGCCGTCGAGCGCTCGATCCAGATGCTGCGGGCGCAGACCGTCGAGCGGCCCGCCGACGTGCTGACCATGAACATCGTCAGCAACCGCGGTCGCACGATCCGCCCCAAGACCCTGAACCAGAAGCACTACGTCGACGCGATCGACAAGCACACGATCGTCTTCGGCATCGGGCCCGCCGGCACCGGCAAGACGTACCTCGCCATGGCCAAGGCCGTCCAGGCGCTGCAGGCCAAGCAGGTCAACCGGATCATCCTGACCCGGCCCGCGGTCGAGGCGGGGGAGCGGCTCGGGTTCCTCCCTGGCACGCTCAACGACAAGATCGACCCGTACCTGCGACCGCTCTACGACGCGCTGCACGACATGGTCGACCCGGAGTCGATCCCGCGGCTCATGGCGGCCGGGACGATCGAGGTCGCTCCCTTGGCCTACATGCGTGGCCGCTCGTTGAACGACGCGTTCATCATCCTCGACGAGGCGCAGAACACCTCGCCCGAGCAGATGAAGATGTTCCTCACGCGCCTCGGCTTCGGCTCCAAGATGGTCGTCACCGGTGACGTCACCCAGGTCGACCTGCCCGACGGGACGCGGTCCGGCCTGCGGGTCGTCCGCGACATCCTCGCCGACGTCGAGGACATCCACTTCTCGGTCCTCACCCCGCAGGACGTCGTCCGGCACCGGCTCGTCGGCGCGATCGTCGACGCCTACGGCCGCTGGGACGACGAGCAGCAGGGCAGCGGCCAGCAGGGCAGCGGCCAGCAGGTCGGCGGTGGCCGCAGCCAGCAGGCCGGCGGCGGCCGCGACCGGGGAGGACGTGGGCAGCGTGAGCATCGACGTCCTCAATGAGACCGACTACCGGCTCGACGAGCTCGAGCTGGTGGCGCTGTCGAAGTACGTCCTGACCCAGATGCGGGTCCACCCCGGCGCCGACCTGTGCCTGCGGCTGGTCGACGAGCCGGCCATGGAGGTCCTGCACGTGCAGTGGATGGACCTGCCGGGGCCGACCGACGTCATGAGCTTCCCCATGGACGAGCTGCGGCCCGGGCGTGAGGGTGAGGAGCCGGAGGAGGGCGTCCTCGGCGACATCGTGCTCTGTCCCAGCGTGGCGGCCCGGCAGGCCAAGGAGGCCGGTCACGCGACCGAGGAGGAGCTGCTGCTGCTCACGACGCACGGCATCCTGCACCTGCTCGGCTACGACCACGCCGAGCCGGACGAGGAGCGGGAGATGTTCGAGCTCCAGCGCCAGCTGCTGCTGACCTTCCTCGCCGGCCGCGGCCGGCCCTCGACCTGAACGGGGGAGCCGTGACCGGGGTCGTCGTCGCCGCCCTGCTGTCGATCGCGGTCGCCTTCCTGCTGTCCGCCGCCGAGGCGGCGATCTGGAAGGTCTCGCGCGTCCGCGCCCAGGAGCTGCTCGACGAGAACCGCACCGGCGCGAAGTCGTTGGCGCGCATCGTCGCCGACTCCGCGGCATACCTGTCCGTCACGGCGTTCCTGCGCGTCGTCGCGGAGGCCACGACGGCCGTCCTCATCACGCTCGGCACCATCGACCTCGTCGACGGATTCTGGACCCGGCTGCTCGTCGCCATCGGCGTCATGGCGCTGGTGTCGTTCGTCGTGGTGGGCGTCTCGCCGCGCACCCTGGGCCGTCAGCACTCCGACACCGTCGCGCTGCTCGCGTCGCCGCTCATCATCGGGCTGCGCAGCATCCTCGGCCCGGTGGCCCGGGTGCTCATCGCGCTCGGCAACGCCGTGACGCCCGGTCGGGGCTACCGCGACGGGCCGTTCCAGAGCGAGTCCGAGCTGCGCGACCTGGTCGACCTGGCGGGGGAGAGCGCTGTCATCGAGGCCGACGAGCGGCAGATGATCCACTCCGTCTTCGAGCTCGGCGACACCGTGGCCCGCGAGGTGATGGTGCCCCGCACCGACATGGTGACCGTGGACGGGCAGAAGACCCTACGCTCGGCGATGTCGCTGTTCCTGCGGTCCGGCTTCTCGCGCATCCCCGTCGTGGGCCAGGGGTCGGACGACATCCTCGGGCTGCTCTACTTCAAGGACGTCGCGCGCCGGGTCAACGCCGACCCCGAGGCCGCCTCGCTGCCGGTCACGGTGCAGATGCGCCCGATGCACTACGTCCCGGAGAGCAAGCCCGTGGACGACCTGCTGCGCGAGATGCAGCACGACCAGAGCCACTTCGCGGTCGTCGTCGACGAGTACGGCGGCACGGCGGGCCTGGTGACGATCGAGGACATCCTCGAGGAGATCGTGGGGGAGATCTCCGACGAGTACGACCGTGAGGCGCCGGGGGTCGAGGACCTCGGCGACGGGTCCGTCCGCGTGCCCGCGACCATGGACATCGACGACCTCGCCGACCTGTTCGACGTCGACATCGACGAGGAGGAGGTCGACACCGTCGGCGGTCTCATCGGCAAGATGATCGGACGGGTGCCGATCGTGGGCTCGAGCTGCGAGGTGGCCGGGTTGCGGCTGACCGCCGAGCGGATGGCCGGCCGACGGCACCGGATCGCCAGCGTCATCGTCCAGCCCGTGCGGGTCGGCGGCGACGCAGGCGGCGAGGCCGACGGGCACGGGTCCGCTTCGGGGACCTCATCCCCGGCGCGTCAGACCGCACGGCCGGGGGGCACTACGGTGGAGCCCGAGCGCGAAGGAGTGTCATGAGCCGCAACGGGTCCACGGGTGGCCGCGCCCCCGCCTCCACCGGAGGCGCCGAAGATGCCGGAGGGTATGCCGGTGAGCAGCCCGGCGGGTACGTCGCCGGCTTCGCCTGCCTGGTCGGACGCCCGAACGCGGGCAAGTCGACCCTGACCAACGCACTCGTCGGGCAGAAGGTGGCCATCACCTCCTCCAAGCCGCAGACGACCCGGCACACGATCCGCGGCATCGTCACCACCGACCGGTCCCAGCTCGTCCTCGTCGACACCCCGGGGCTGCACAAGCCCCGGACCCTGCTGGGTGAGCGGCTCAACGACGTCGTCCGCGAGACCCTGCTCGAGGTGGACGTCATCGGGTTCTGCCTGCCCGCCGACCAGAAGCCGGGCCCGGGCGACGCCTTCATCGCCCGGGAGCTGGCCGAGGTCCAGCGCGCCAAGCGCAAGCCGGTCGTCGCCATCGCGACCAAGACCGACCTCGTCGGCCGCCAACACCTGGCCGAGCACCTCATCGCCATCGACCGGCTCGGGTCGTGGGACGAGATCGTGCCCTGCTCGGCGACCGACGGCACGCAGGTCGACGACGTGGCGCGGCTGCTGTCGTCCCACCTGCCGCCGTCGCCCGGCCCGCTGTACCCCGAGGGCGTCCTCACCGACGAGCCCGAGGCGGTCATGATCGCCGAGCTCGTGCGCGAGGCCGCGCTCGAGGGGGTTCGGGACGAGCTCCCGCACTCGCTCGCCGTCGTCGTGGAGGAGATGGTGCCCCGCGAGGGGCGTCCCGCCGACAGGCCGCTGCTCGACGTGCGGGTCAACGTGTTCGTCGAGCGGCCGTCGCAGAAGGCCATCGTGATCGGCCGCGGTGGCTCCCGGCTCAGGGAGGTCGGCACCAACGCGCGGAGGGGCATCGAGGCGCTGCTCGGCCAGAAGGTGTACCTCGACCTGCACGTGAAGATCGCCAAGGACTGGCAGCGCGACCCCAAGCAGCTCCAGCGCCTCGGCTTCTGACCCCGGCTCTCCGTCACGTTCCTCGCACTCCGGGTCACTGAGCCGCGGTCCGCGGCGCCCCGTCGAGGGTCGAGTCGCCCGAAGTCGGGATGGCTGCCGTGGCGAAGGTCACGTCGGCGAATTTTATTGCGGCACAGGGGAAAGTTGCGCATCAACCGCTCGCACCCGGCATACGGCGCCGCCAAGATTTGTCTCGCGCGCGCAGTGTCGGCACAGTAGTTCGCTGGCCCGTAACCGTTTTGATACGCAACCGACGAGAACGACGGAGGAATGGCACGCCCGCGTGCCGGACACCACGTGACGACACAGCTGACCAAGACAGGTCCGGCCGGCCCCGGTGGGGCCAGGCACGAGACCGACACCCTCGAACCCCTCCACCCCGCCCTCGACCCGGTGATCGAGGAGCACCTCGCCCAGGAGCCGCAGCGGCTCGACTCGGTCGTCTTCGGCGTCACCGCCGTCATCGCGATCGGCTTCGTGCTGTGGGGATTCCTGTCGACCGACACCCTCAGCACCGCCTCGGGCAGCAGCCTGGGCTGGGTCGTGCACAACATGGGCTGGCTGTTCGCCCTCGTGGCCTCCGGCTTCGTGCTGTTCGTGATCTGGCTCGCCGCAGGCAAGTTCGGCCGCATCCCGCTGGGTCGCGACGACGAGGAGCCGGAGTTCAGGACGGTCTCGTGGATCGCGATGATGTTCAGCGCGGGCATGGGCATCGGCCTGATGTTCTACGGCGTCTCCGAGCCGCTGTCGCACTTCGTCAAGCCGCCGCCCGGCACCGGCGCCGCGGGCAACGAGCACGCGGTGCAGACCGCGATGGCCACGACGCTCTTCCACTGGACCCTGCACCCGTGGGCGATCTACGCGGTCGTCGGGCTCGCCGTGGCATACGGCGTCTTCCGCAAGGGGCGCTCGCTGCTCATCAGCTCGGCCTTCGCGCCCCTGCTCGGTGAAAAGAGGGTGAACGGCCCGGCGGGCAAGGTCATCGACATCCTCGCCATCTTCGCGACCCTCTTCGGCTCCGCCGCCTCGCTGGGCCTCGGCGCCCTGCAGATCGGCTCGGGCCTGGAGATCGTCACGGGCATCGGCACGGTCGGCAACGGCGTCCTCGTCGCGATCATCACGGTGCTGACCGTGTGCTTCATCCTCTCCGCCGTCTCCGGTGTCGCCAAGGGCATCCAGTGGCTGTCGAACATCAACATGGTGCTGGCGCTCGTGCTCGCCGTCTTCGTGTTCGTCGTCGGCCCGACGGTCTTCATCCTCGACCTCGTGCCGACCGCGGTGGGCTCCTACTTCCAGGACCTCGCGATGATGTCCGCCCGCACCGACGCCGCCGGAGGCGACGCGATGCAGGAGTGGCTGTCCGGCTGGACGATCTTCTACTGGGCCTGGTGGGTCAGCTGGACCCCGTTCGTCGGCATGTTCATCGCGCGCATCTCCCGTGGCCGCACCATCCGCCAGTTCGTGACCGGTGTGCTGCTCGTGCCGAGCGTCGTGTCGCTCGTCTGGTTCGCCATCTTCGGTGGCGCCGGCATCGACCTGCAGCGCGGTGGCACCGACCTCGCGGGCGAGGGCTCGTCCGAGGCGTCGCTCTTCGCGATGCTCGGCCACCTGCCGCTGTCGACCGTCACGTCCGTCGTGGTCATGCTGCTGGTCGCGATCTTCTTCGTGTCCGGCGCCGACGCCGCCTCGATCGTCATGGGGACGCTTTCCGAGCGCGGGACGCTGGCACCGACCCGCAAGACCGTCATCTTCTGGGGCGCCGCGACCGGTGCCGTCGGTGCCGTCATGCTCCTCGTCGGTGGCGAGGACGCGCTCTCCGGCCTGCAGAACATCACCATCGTGGCGGCCCTGCCGTTCCTGCTGGTCATGGTCGGGCTGGCCGTGGCGCTCGTGAAGGACCTGAGCAACGACCCGCTCATCGTGCGCCGGGCGTATGCCGTGGCCGCCGTCGAGCAGGCGGTGGTCGCGGGTGTCACCGAACATGGCGACGACTTCACCCTCACCTTCGAGGAGGCTGCACCCGGGGAGGGTGTGGGTGACCTCGTGACGACCACGACCACCACGTCGACGACGTCGACCACCTCGACGACCTCGACCCGCGCGACGGGCGACGACCCGACCCCGAGCACCTCCACTCCTGCCACGGGCCGGGAGGAACCAGCCACATCGTGAGCCGCTGACCGGGCCACCGTCCGAGCCGACCTATCCTTGGTCCCATGCGAGTTGGAGTGTTTGGGGCCACAGGACAGGTCGGCTCGGTCATGCGCGCGCTGCTCGACGAGCGCGGCTTCCCGGTCGAGGAGATGCGCTACTTCGCGTCGGCGCGCTCGGCGGGCTCGACGCTGCCGTGGAGGGGCCAGGACGTCACGGTCGAGGACACCGCGACGGCCGACTTCTCCGGCCTGGACGTCGCGCTGTTCTCCAACGGTGGGTCCACCTCCAAGGAGTGGGCGCCCAGGGTGGCGGCGGCCGGTGCCACGGTCGTCGACAACTCCAGCGCCTGGCGCAAGGACCCCGACGTGCCGCTGGTGGTCAGCGAGGTCAACGCCGACGACCTCGACACCATCCCCAAGGGCATCGTCGCCAACCCGAACTGCACCACCATGGCCGCCATGCCGGTGCTCAAGCCGCTGCACGAGGCCGCCGGGCTCGTGCGCCTCACCGTCGCGTCGTACCAGGCCGTGTCCGGCTCCGGCGGCAAGGGCGTGGCCGAGCTCGACACCCAGCTGCGTGGTGGGTATGCCGCGGGCGACCCCCGCGGACTGGCGCTCGACGGCCGTGCGGTCGCCGTGCCGGAGCCGAACGTGTACGCGGTTCCCGTGGGCTTCAATGTGATCCCGCTCGCCGGCTCGATCGTCGACGACGGCTCGCTGGAGACCGACGAGGAGCAGAAGCTGCGCCACGAGTCGCGCAAGATCCTGCACATCCCCGACCTGCGCGTCTCCGGCACCTGCGTGCGCGTTCCCGTGTTCACCGGGCACTCCCTGGCGATCCACGCCGAGTTCTCCGGCGACCTCAGCCCCGAGCAGGCGCTCGAGCTGCTCGGCCGCGCGCCTGGTGTCGTCGTGAGCGACGTCCCGAACCCGCTCGAGGCCGCCGGTCGCGACGAGGTGTTCGTGGGCCGCGTCCGGGTCGACCAGTCGGCACCCGAGGGAAGGGGCCTCGTGCTCTTCGTCGTCGGTGACAACCTGCGCAAGGGCGCTGCCCTCAACGCCGTCCAGATCGCCGAGGAGCTCCTCAAGCGCCGCTGACGCCTGCGGCGCGGCAGCTGCCGCGGTCCTCCGCGCGCGACACGCTGGTCTGCGCACAGACGAGCGTGTCACTGCGCGCGGATCCGCTCTCTGCGCACTGGGACGCGGATCTGTGCGCAGACGAGCGGGCAGGGTGCAGACGCGCCGGCGAGACGCGCAGAACGGTCGACCCGTGACAAACGGCACCCCGCGCATACGCGATGTGACCGTTTCGTCCCTGCTCCTTGTGCGGGTACCGGGGAACCCTCGACGGGTGTTCCGTGGACGGGCGGACCGGCGCGCGACGGGCGCGTCGGCCGCACAGTCGCGAGGAGCTCATTGTGGAACGACGAATGTGGCGGGTCGTGGTGGCGGGGGCTGCGGTGGGGTTGTCCACGGTCGCCTTCCAGGCCGTGCCCGCGCTCGCAGCTGCCGGGGGGACCGGGCACACGGTCACGGAGACGTCGCACCAGCACGGCACGTGGTCCGAGACGGGGGACACCGACTTCTGCACCGGTGAGACGATCTCGCCGACCATCACCGGCAACTCGGTCATGCACGTGACCTACTTCCCCGCCGGTGACGAGGTCTGGGGGACCTTCACGACCGAGGGCACCGGGTCCTTCGTCCAGCCCTCCACCGGCCTGACCTACAGCGGCCGGGTCACCGTGTGGGGCAACTTCAACGTGAACGAGAAGAACAGCAACGACACGTTCACGGCCTCGTTCAGCCTGTCGGCCGTCGACGCGAGCGGCGTGACCCACCTCGAGGTGGGTCACGAGGTGGCGCACGTGGCATACAACGCGGTCAACCCGCTCGAGCCGGTCGTGTCCTTCGACAAGATGTCGGCGACCTGCTCCTGAGGCGACGTCCCACCAGGCGCACGAATCTTGGCCCAAGATCCGGCTGGCGGGTGAAGGTTCACCAGCACAGCGGAGGTTGGGCCAAGATTCGGCCCGGGGGGGCTCAGCGGACGGCGCGCCAGACCGACTCGGCCTCGCTGGCCCCGGGTGACCACGGGGCGATCCACGGACCGGTGCCCTCGCTCGGGTCGAGCACACCTTCCTCGAGCCAGGCGTAGTCGCCGGCGAGGACGCCCTTCGCCAGCCGCCGGTCGTCGTCGTCGGTGTTGGACCACAGGGCGGTGAAGAGCGCCTCGACCCGCAGCCGGCTCTGCTCGCAGAACGTGTCGGCGAGCCGGTAGGCCGAGCGCCCGCGGGCCTCGTCGTCGGTCCGCAGCATCTCGGCTCGGCTGCACGCGGCGGTCATCGCGAACAGCTCGGCGCCGATGTCGACGACCCGGCCGAGGAACGCCTGCCGGTACTCCATCCCCGCCTGCCACCTCGACATCCCGTAGAACGTCTGCCGCGCCAGCTTGCGGCTGGACCGCTCGACGAACCGCAGGTGCCGCGCGAGGTGGCCGAACTCGGCATACGACGTCGGGACGTCACCCTTGCCGGCCACGAGCTGCGGCAGCCACTTCGCGTAGAAACCGCTGGCCCCGGCCGCGGCCCGCGCCTTGTCCTCGAGCGTCGCGTCCTTCTCCGCCAGCGCGCCGGCCGCCTTGAGGTGGGCGTCGACGGCCTCGCGGGCGATGAGCAGGTGCATGATCTCGGTCGAGCCCTCGAAGATCCGGTTGATCCGCAGGTCGCGCAGCATCTGCTCGGCCGGCACCGCCCGCTCGCCTCGCGCGCGCAGCGACTCGGCCGTCTCGTACCCGCGTCCGCCCCGGACCTGCACCAGCTCGTCGGCGATCCGCCACGCCATCTCGCTCGACCACAGCTTGGCCAGCGCCGCCTCGATCCGGATGTCCTTGCTGCCGGCGTCGGCGAGCTGCGCCGACAGCTCGAGCACCGACTCCAGTCCGTAGGTCGTCGCGGCGATGAACGCCAGCTTCTCCGCGACCGCGCCGTGCTCACCGACCGGCTTGCCCCACTGGACCCGCGCGGCCGACCACTCGCGCGCGATCTTGAGCGACCACTTGCCCGCGGCCGCACACATCGCGGGGATCGACAGCCGCCCGGCGTTGAGGGTGGTGAGCGCGATCTTGAGGCCCTCGCCCTCCTTGCCGAGCCGGTTCTCCGCGGGGACCCGCACCTGGTGGAACCGCGTCAGCCCGTTCTCGAGCCCCTTGAGGCCCATGAAGGAGTTGCGCCGCTCTACCGTGATGCCCTCGGCCGTGCCCTCGACGACGAACGCGGTGATGCCGCCCCGCTGCCCGTCGTGCTCGGGCACCCGCGCCATGACGACGAGCAGCTCGGCGACGACGCCGTTGGTGGTCCAGAGCTTCACCCCGTCGAGCAGGTATGCCGTGCCGTCGTCGGTGGGGGTCGCCGTGCTCGCCATCCGCGCGGGATCGGAGCCGACGTCCGGCTCGGTGAGCAGGAACGCCGAGATGGCGCCGGCCGCGCAGCGGGGGAGGAAGGCCTGCTTCTGCTCCGCGGTGCCGACGAGCTTCACCGGCTCCGGCACGCCGATCGACTGGTGCGCCGACACCAGCGCCCCGAGGCTCGGGTGTGCCGACCCGATCAGCATCAGGGCCTTGCCGTAGGCCGACATGGTCAGGCCGAGGCCGCCGTACTCGCGGGGGATCTTCATCCCGAACGTGCCGATCTCGGCGAGCCGCGCGAGGTCCTCGTCAGGGACCCTCGCGTCGCGCTCGATCCGGGAGCCGTCGATGCCGGCGCACACCTCACGCAGCCGGGCGAGGAACTCCTCGCCGCGGGCCTCGTCCTCGCGGCTGCCGCGAGGGTGCGGGTGCACCAGCCCGAGGTCGAACTGGCCGAGGTAGAGGCCCTTGGCGAAGCTGGGCCGCTGCCAGTCGGTCTCGCGCGCCTCCTCCGCGACGGCCCGGGACTCCCTCTCGCTGGCGTCGACCCGCGGGGTCGTCCCTGCTGCAGGACCCGGCGCGGGACCGGCCCCCTGGCCCACCGCCCCCTGGCCCGCCGCTGGCTGGCCCGCCGCTGGCTGGCCGGCCGCTGGCTGGCCTGCCGCCTGATCTGCTCCCTGCCGGACGTCACTGCTCATGACATCGCCTCCCTGGGCCCAGTCTCGCCCCCTCGTGGAGGAAGGGAAAGCCCGGAGGCGGCCCTGCACGGTCCCTCAGAGGTCGGTCATCCAGTGCCGCCAGGTCTGGGTGACGTGCATGCCGACGTGCTCGTAGAGGCCGAGGGCACCGGTGCGGGAGTCGGTCGACAGCTCGCTGCGCGTGGCGCCGTGGTCGCGGGCCCGCTCGAACGCGTCGACCAGCAGGGCCCGCGCGAGCCCCAGCCCCCGCTGGTCGCCGCGGACGGCGATGGCGTCCACGTAGCCCGTGTCCCCGGCCAGGATCGTGTAGCAGACCCCGACCTCCGCGCCTGCGGCGTCCGTGACGAACCGGATCTGCCACGGCTCGAAGCCCGGGCGCAGCGGCCCGCGCGGCGCCCAGTCCTCGTAGCTCGACGGGTCGCGGTCAGGCCACTCGTTGAAGGCGTCCTCGATGAGCTGGAAGGCGATCCGCCCGTCCCGATCGCCGGGCACGAACTCGCGCAACGCATATCCCTGCGGCAGCGGCTGCGGCTCGATGCTGTCGCCGGCGGGCAGCTGGAGGACCCACGACGTCCACCCCTCGCGGTAGCCGCGGGCCCTGAAGAACTCCTCGGGACCACTGCCGCCGGGGACGGTCTGCCCGACGAGCCGCGAGCCGCGGGCGCGGGCGCACTCCTCGACCCAGTCCGCGACGAACGTGCCGAGACCCAGCCCGCGGTAGTCCGGGTGCACGGACGAGTCGGCGCGTCGACCCTTGAAGACCTCGCCGAAGGCAGCGAGCCGCTCCCCGTGCCACACGCCGATGCTCTCCGTGGCCAGGTCGAAGCTGGCGCGCGCCCAGTCGCCCTGGATGTCCTCGAGCTCGATCGCGGCCTCGCCGATGTCGTGCGTCTCGGCGGCGTGGACGACCTCGAAGACCGCCCGCGCATCGGCCGGCTGGTGGGGGCGGGCGGTGAACCCGTCGGGGAGTGCCATGGCGGCATGGTGCCGGGTCCGGGGGAGTGACCGCACGCCGTTTTCGTATGCCGTGGGCCCGGGTCCCCGTCGAGAGGTCGCGACATGCTGACGAATCGGACCGACCTCACCGTGTTCTGACCTCTCGACGCGGCGGGGAGATCGTGGGAGAGTCCTCTCGAAACAGTTCTCTCACATCAGCGAGGGGGTCGGTCGTGGCCAACCCGTACGGCGACGTCGAGCTCGACCCCCGGGGGATGCGGGCGCTGGCCCACCCCGTCCGGCTCGCCATCCTCAGCCGGCTCCAGGGCCACGGCCCGAGCACCGCGACGGCGCTGGCCCCCCTCGTCGGGGCCACGCCGTCGGTGACGAGCTGGCACCTGCGCCACCTCGCCGAGCACGGCCTGGTCCGCGACGCCGACGTCGAGTCCGACGGCCGTCAGCGCTGGTGGGAGGCGGTCGGGCGTGGTTTCCGCTTCGCGGCGACCGACGAGGCGAGTCTCGACGCGGCGACCGTGCTCGAGCGGACGATCATGGAGCAGGCGGCCGGGCTGCCCGAGCGCTGGGCGCGCGAGGTGGAGCCGCTGCTGGAGGTCGACTGGCGCCGCTCGGCGGGGCTGTCGAACACCACGGTCGAGGTCACCGCCGACGAGCTGGCCGAGGTCGAGGCGGCGATCGAGCACGTGCTCGCGCCCTACGTCCTGCGCAAGGGCGCGGGGGAGCGGCCCGAGGGGGCGCGACGGGTCCGGATGCTGCGCTACGTCCTCCCCGAGGGTCCCGACGCCGAGGGTCCCGACGCCGAGGGTCCCGACGCCGAGGGAACCGATCCCGAGGGAACCGATCCCGAGGGGGCCGACCCCGAGGGGGCCGACCCGGAGGCGCCCGAGGCCGAGGCCCGCACGTGAGCCCGGGTCGCGGCCGTCCGCCGGTGGCCGCGGCCGCGCTCGACCGCGGCCCGCTCTGGCGCGACCGCCGGTTCGCCACCTACTGGGCCGGCCAGGGGATCTCCCAGTTCGGTGACCGCATCACCGAGCTGGCCCTGCCGCTGATCGCGGTCACCACGCTGCACGCGGAGGCGCGGACGGTGGGTCTGCTCACCGCTGCGGTCTGGGCGCCCAACCTCGTGTCACTGTTCATCGGCACCTGGGTCGACCACCACGAGCGCAAGCGCCGCCTGCTCGTCCTCGCCGACCTCCTGCGGGCTGCCGTCCTGCTGAGCCTGCCGTTCGCGCACTGGTTCGGGCTCGTGACCCTGACCCAGCTCTTCGCCGTCGCGCTGGTCGCCGGTCTCGGGCAGGTGCTCTACCAGACCTCCTACCCGAGCTTCTTCGTCGGCCTCGTGCGCCGCGACCAGTACGTCGAGGCCACCAGCCTGCTCAGCGCCACCCGCTCCGCGTCCTTCGTCGCCGGGCCCGCAGTCGCCGGTGGGCTGATCCAGGCGCTCACGGCGCCGGTGGCGATGCTCGTCGACGCCGCGTCGTTCCTCGTGTCCGCCGTCCTCATCGGGCGGGTGCGGGTCCGCGACCTCCCCGTCGACCCGGCCCCGGCCGGCTCCCTGCTGCGCCGGGCACGGGACGGCATGGCGCTGGTCGTGCGCCACCCGTACCTGCGCCCGTCGCTGCTGTGCGCCACCACCATCAACTTCTTCAACCTCATGGTGAGCGCCCTGCTCGTGCTGTTCGCGAGCCGGGAGCTGGGCCTGTCGGCGGGGCTCATCGGGCTCGCCCTGGGGATCGGCGCGACGGGGGGCCTCCTCGGGACGGTGGCGGCCGGGCGGCTGTCGAGGCGCTTCGGCATGGGCCGGACGATCATCGCCGGAGCCGTCCTCTTCTCCGCCCCGTTCGCCGCCCTGCCCCTCGCGGGCGGTCCCGTGTGGTCGCGCGTGGGGGCGCTCGCCCTCGTGGAGTTCGTGTCGGCCTTCGGGGTGATGTGCTTCGACGTCCCGCTCAACGCGGTGATGGCTGCCGTCACGCCCGACCCCGTCCGTAGCCGGGTCACCGGCGCGTTCTCGACCGTCAACTACGGCATCCGGCCACTCGGCGCGGTGGTCGGTGGGCTGCTCGGGGACGCGATCGGCGTCCGGCCCACCCTGGTCGTCGCGGCGGTCGGTGGGACGCTCGCCTTCGCCTGGCTGGTCCGCTCGCCGATCGCCTCGACCCGCGGCATGGACTACCTCGAGGTTCCCGAGCCCGTCGCCAGCTCCGCAGCAGGCGGTTGAGGCTCACCCTGCGGCGAAGTCCCAGCCGTGCTCGGCCAGCGCGTCGCGCAGCAGCCGGAGCGCCATCGGGCCCACGCCGTGCAGCGCGGCGAGCTGGTCCTCCCGGAGCGCGCGGACCTGCTCCAGGGTCCAGATGCCCTCGGCCCGCAGCGCGCGCGTGGCAGGGGCCCCGATCCGCGGCAGCGGCGTGCCCTCCGGAGCCACCGCCCGGTCGGTCCTGGGTGCCCCGGCCTCGGCGTCCACGACGGCCGCCCCCCGGGGCGAGAGCCGGTAGCCGATGTCGAGCGACTCGGTGAGGCCCAGCTCCTTGAGCTTGCGGACGTCCCGCTTGAAGGAGGGGGTGTCCCGCCCGAGCTCGGCCGCGAGCTCAGGGGCACGGACGGTGGGGGAGCGGTCGATGACGCCCAGGGTCGCCCGGGTCCACGGCCCGATCGACGACGCGGCGTCGAGCCGGTCCAGCCGCCGCCTGATGGCGGCCACCTCCTCGTCGTCCGGCACCGCAGCCCGGAGCTCCTCGCGGGGGTCGGCGCCGGCATACCGCAGTCCCACCCGCCAGACCGGCCGGTCGGCCTTCGCCGCCAGCATCCCCCGCAGCTGGGCGAGGGACGGCGCACCCGCGCGGTGTGCCTCGGCGGCGGTGATCCGCGAGGGGGCGACCTGGTCCACGCTCGTCACCTCGAGCAGCCCGACCCGGGTGCGCAGCCGCGTGCCCACGAGCACGCGCGGCCGGTCCCAGCGGCGGAACGCCAGGTCGACGGCACCGGCCTTGATGGCCGCGAGGGTGTCGGGGCGGATCATCATGCGCCGAACCTACCGACGGACCTTCGGCACTGTCGCCCACCTCCTCGCGGCGGTCCAGTGGGACTGGACAGACGCGGAGGTGCACCATGACGAGCCCCACCATCGAACCCCGGACCAGCACGTCCCAGACCAGCACGTCCCCGACCCGGACGCCCCAGACCCGGACACCCCCGACCCGCGGCCAGCGACGGGTCGGCTACGCCGTCGGCGCCGTCGTCAACGCCCTCATGCTGGTGGCGGTGAACTGGTGGCCCGGCTGGGACGCCGTGCCGTTCCTCACCGCCGACACCCGGCTCGTCCTCGGCTGGGTCAACGCCTCCATCGTGGTGGGCCTCGTCGCCAACCTCGTGTATGCCGTGAGCGACCCGCCCTGGCTGCGTGCCCTCGGCGACGGGGTGCAGAACGTCGTCGGCCTGGTCGCGATGGTGCGGCTGTGGCAGGTCTTCCCCGTCCACTTCGCCCCGGGCGGCTTCGACTGGGAGCTGGTGGCGAGGGTGTTCCTCGGCATCGGCATCGTCGGGGCCTCGATCGCGATCCTCGTGGCGCTCGTCCGGCTGGTCCGCCGGGCCGCCGCGTGACGCGACCGCACACGTGACCCGGTTGCACGCTTGACGCGACCGTAAGGGTTGATATGCAATATATCGCGTGCCCGTCCCCGCTGTGACCGCTCCCGGCCCGCTGCGCCAACTGCTGCGCGAGGACGTCTACCAGCGGCTCCGGCGCGCGATCGTGGACGGGACCCTCGAGCCCGACGAGGTGGTCCGCGACCAGGAGCTGGCTGCCTGGCTCGGCGTGAGCCGGACCCCGGTCCGCGAGGCGCTCCTGCGCCTCCAGCAGTCCGGTCTCGTCACCGCCACCCCCGGGCGCTCCACGCGGGTGACGTCGCTCGACGCCCGGGCGACCCGCGACGCCCAGGCGGTGGTGGCTGCCGTGCACGAGGTCGCGGTCCGTGCGGCGGTGGCCCAACTGAGCGCCGACGACCTGGCCGAGATGGCCGAGGCCAACCGGCGGTTCGCCCGTGCCCTGCGGCGCGGCGACGCCGAGGCCGCGCTCGCGGCCGACGACGAGCTGCACGGCATACCGGTGCGTGCCGCGGGCAACGAGGCGGTCCGCGACGTGCTCGAGCAGTACACCCCGCTGCTTCGGCGCGTCGAGCGGCTGCGGTTCGGCTCGCTCGACGCCCGTGGGTCGGTGCGGCTGCACGATCGGCTCATCGCGGCCTGCACGGCCCGCGACCCGGATGCCGCCGCCCGGGCGAGCACCCTCACCTGGCAGACCCTCGTCCCACTCCTTGACCGAGCCACCGGAGGCACGCTGTGAGCATCCACGACTTCGACCGGTACCCGCTGACCTTCGGACCGAGCCCGGTCCACCGGCTCGACCGGCTCACCGCCCACCTCGGGGGAGCCCAGCTCTGGGCCAAGCGGGAGGACTGCAACAGCGGTCTGGCGTTCGGCGGCAACAAGACCCGCAAGCTCGAGTACATCGTCCCCGACGTCCTGGCCTCGGGCGCCGACACCCTCGTCTCCATCGGCGGCTACCAGTCGAACCACACCCGGCAGGTCGCCGCCGTCGCCGCCAAGCTGGGCCTGAGGTGCCGGCTGGTGCAGGAGAAGTGGGTGGACTGGGACGACCCGGTCAACGACAAGGTCGGCAACCTGCTGCTGTCGCGGATCCTGGGCGCCGACAGCCGGCTCGACCCGCACGGCTTCGACATCGGCATCCGCTCCTCGTGGGAGGACGCCCTGCGCGAGGTCGAGGAGGGCGGCGGCACGCCGTACGGCATCCCGGCCGGGGCGTCGGAGCACCGGCTGGGCGGCCTGGGCTTCGCCAACTGGGCGTACGAGGTGGCCGAGCAGGAGCGGGACCTCGGAGTCTTCTTCGACACGGTCGTGGTCTGCACGGTCACCGGCTCCACGCACGCCGGGATGGTCGCGGGGTTCGCGGCGCTCGAGGACGCGGGCGGGCGTCCTCGCCGCGTCATCGGCATCGACGCCTCGGCGACGCTCGAGAAGACCCGTGCCCAGGTCGACCGCATCGCGCGCCACACGGCGGCCCTCATCGGGCTCGAGCGCGACCTGCGCGACGACGAGGTGACGGTGCTCGAGGGCTGGGCCGGCGACCGGTACGGCATCCCGGTCGAGTCGACGGTGGAGGCGATCCTGCTGTCCGGGCGCCTCGAGGCGATGATCATCGACCCCGTCTATGAGGGGAAGTCGATGGCCGGCCTCGTCGACCTGGTGACCTCCGGCGAGATCGGCAGGGACTCGACCGTGCTCTACGCCCACCTCGGCGGCCAGCCTGCGCTCAACGCCTACTCCGGGATCTTCCCCTTCTCGTCGTGACGTCGCTGTCCGGATCGTGGGCGCCGGGAACCGCACGTTGGACGGATGCCGCGCACGCGGCATACCCTCGACGCGTGCGTTCCTCGCGCCTCCTTCTTCGCCGCCGCGGCGGGGCCTGACCGATCAGCCGCCCCTCGTCGCGGAGTTCGCGTTGCCGGCTGAGGCCCCACCGGGCCACCCCAGCGAATCGATAGGCGAGACATCATGATCCACCCCCAGCAGCCGTCGCGTATGCCGGTCGCGAAGTACGTGCCGTTCCAGGACCAGATCGCGGTGGACCTGCCCGACCGGACCTGGCCCACCAAGGTCATCGAGAAGGCGCCGCGCTGGTGCGCGGTCGACCTGCGCGACGGCAACCAGGCCCTGATCGACCCGATGAGCCCGGACCGCAAGAAGCGGATGTTCGAGCTCCTCGTGCGCATGGGCTACAAGGAGATCGAGGTTGGCTTCCCGTCGGCGAGCCAGACCGACTACGACTTCGTGCGCATGCTCATCGAGGACGACATGATCCCCGACGACGTGACGATCCAGGTACTGACGCAGTGCCGCGACCACCTCGTCGAGCGCACCTTCGACGCGATCCGCGGCGCCAAGCAGGCGATCGTGCACTTCTACAACTCGACGTCGGTGCTGCAGCGCCGGGTGGTCTTCGGGCTCGACCAGGACGGCATCGTCGACATCGCGCTCCAGGCGGCGCGGCTGTGCCGCAAGCTCGAGGAGACCGTCCCGGACACCGTCGTCTACTACGAGTACAGCCCCGAGTCCTACACGGGGACCGAGCTCGACTTCGCGGTGCGGATCTGCAACGAGGTGGCCGACGTCATCGACCCGACGCCGGACCACAAGATGATCATCAACCTGCCGGCCACGGTCGAGATGGCGACGCCGAACGTGTATGCCGACTCGATCGAGTGGATGATCCGCCACCTCGAGCGGCGCGAGTCGATCGTCGTCAGCCTGCACCCGCACAACGACCGCGGAACCGGCGTGGCCGCCGCCGAGCTCGGCTACCTCGCCGGGGCGGACCGGATCGAGGGCTGCCTGTTCGGCAACGGCGAGCGCACCGGCAACGTCGACCTCGTGACGCTGGGCATGAACCTGTTCAGCCAGGGGATCGACCCGCAGATCGACTTCTCGGACCTCGACGAGATCCGTCGCACGGTGGAGCACTGCAACCAGCTGCCGGTGGCCGAGCGGCACCCGTGGGGCGGCGACCTGGTCTTCACGGCGTTCTCGGGGTCGCACCAGGACGCGATCAAGAAGGGCTTCGAGGACATGGAGCGCCAGGTGGTCTCGTCCGGGAAGTCGATCAACGAGCTGGTGTGGGGCGTGCCCTACCTGCCGATCGACCCGCATGACGTCGGCCGGTCCTACGAGGCCGTCGTGCGCGTCAACAGCCAGTCGGGCAAGGGCGGCGTGGCCTACCTGCTCAAGAAGGAGCACCAGCTCGACCTGCCGCGCCGCCTGCAGATCGAGTTCAGCGGCGTCGTCCAGGCCAAGACCGACACCGAGGGCGGCGAGGTCAGTGCCGCGCAGCTGTGGGACGCCTTCCAGGACGAGTACCTGCCGGCGGTCGACGGCGGCGCGAACACCTGGGGCCGGTTCACCCCGGTGACGCACTCGCTCATCACCGAGGACGGCGGCGTCGACCGCATCACCGCCACCATGCTCGACCACGGCCAGGAGGTCACCGTCGAGGGCAGCGGCAACGGCCCCATCGCCGCCTTCATCGACGCACTGTCGACGCTCGGGGTGGACGTGCGGGTGCTCGACTACGCCGAGCACGCGCTGTCCGCCGGCGGTGACGCCAAGGCGGCCGCGTACGTGGAGTGTGCCGTCGGCGACCGCGTGCTGTGGGGCGTCGGACTGCACGCCTCGATCGTCAAGGCGTCGCTGACCGCGGTGCTCTCGGCGGTCAACCGCGCCGAGCGGGAGTCCGCCACCGCGTGAGGTGAGGTGTGCCGTGGGGCAGGGGCCCACGGCACGCCCTTCGCCGAGCGGTGGTGGTCGCAGGGATGCGGCCCAGCGGCGGAGCTCGCGCCTGTCAGCGGACGCCGCGGGGGCGGAACTGGATGGAGATCCGCGGCCCGACGGCCTTGGTGGTCTTGGGGATGCAGTGGTCCCAGGTCCGCTGGCACGACCCGCCCATGACGACCAGGTCGCCGTGGCCGAGCGAGAAGCCGATGGAGGAACCGCCTCCGCGCGGCCGCAGCATGAGTGAGCGCGCCGAGCCGACCGAGACGATCGCGACCATGGTGTCGGAGTCCTTGGACCGGCCGATGCGGTCGCCGTGCCAGGCCACCGAGTCCCGGCCGTCCCGGTAGAGGCACATGCCGGCCGTCACGAACGGCTCACCGAGCTCCGCGGCATACCAGCGGCTCAGGGCCTCCCGCGCCTCGGCGAGCACCGGGTGGGGGAGGCGCTCGCCCTCGTCGTAGAACTTGAGGAGCCGCGGGACGTCGACGACGCGCTCGTACATCTCCCGCCGCTCGGCGTGCCACGGCACGTCGTGGTGCAGCTCGTCGAACACCCGGTCGGCGCCCGCGAGCCACCCGGGGCGGTAGTCCACCCACGCGCCCCGCGACAGTGGGGTGCGGGTCAGGCCCGTCCCCAGGTCGCGCAGGGCGACGTCCTCCCCGGTGTCGAGAAGCGAGGCCTGCCAGGCAGCGGTCATGCGTGCCAGCATACGCCGCGTTCGAACATCTGTTCTAGTGCTGGTGTCTCCGGTGCTTTCGCGCCGCACGGAACGCGAAGCGCGCCCGGCGGTCCTGGGTGTTGACTGCGTGGAGGAAGGCGACCCCGGCGAGGTCCGCGCCGGTCTCGACCACCCAGAACGTGGAGCCCTCACGCGCACGGACACCGTCGAGCCAGTCCTGCGCCTCCTGATCGGACATGGGTCCGGAGTCGCGCTCGTAGCCGTAGTTGCGCTCGATCTCCCGGTGCCACCCCCACCGCCGTCGTGACGCGGCGTCGCTCGCCCTCGCGGCCCGGAGGGTCACGCGGGTGCCGACCAGCGTGGGGGAGGCCATGGACCGATTGTGCCGGGTCGGGACCCCCGGAGGGGCGCCCATGCCCCCGTTCCTCCTCGGTCGCGTCGGCGCAGTTCCGGCCCGCCTCCCGCGAACGGGCGGGCCGGTTGCGACAATGGTGTGGTGCCCCTCTACCGCGACGAAGGCCTCGTCCTGCGCACCCAGAAGCTGGGTGAGGCGGACCGCATCGTCACGCTGCTGACCCGCCGCCTCGGCAAGGTCAGGGTGGTGGGCAAGGGCGTCCGGCGCACCAAGAGCCGGTTCGGCGCGCGGCTCGAGCCGGGCATGCACGTCGACGTCCAGTGCTACGAGGGCCGTTCGCTCGACACCGTCACCCAGGCCGAGTCGATCGCGAGCTGGGGCGACGTCCTGGCGCGTGACTACACGACCTACACCGCCGCCGCCGCGATGCTCGAGACCGCCGACCGGCTGACCGAGGAGCGCGAGCCCAACCTGCAGCAGTACCTCCTGCTCGCCGGAGCCCTGCGGTCCATGGCCGAGGGGCTGCACGACCCGGGCCTGGTGCTCGACGCCTACCTCCTGCGCGCGCTCGCGATCGCCGGCTGGGCGCCGAGCTTCCACGACTGCGCCCGCTGCGGGGCTCCGGGGCCGCACCGCGCGTTCAACCTCGCCTCCGGCGGCACCGTCTGCCCCTCGTGCCGGCCACCGGCCTCCGCGGCCCCGGCCCCGGAGACGCTGGCGCTGCTCGCGTCGCTGCTGGCCGGGGACTGGGTCGTCGCCGACGCGTCCTCCGGGCGGCACCGGCGCGAGGCGAGCAGCCTGGCCGGCGCGTTCCTGCAGTGGCACCTCGAGCGTGGTGTGCGATCGTTGCGCCTCGTGGACCGCCGCGACCCCGAGCGCCCCGAGTCCAACCCCACCATCACGTGGTCGGCCCCGACGCCCGTCGAGGCCGCCCCGGTGGAGCGGGTCGCGCAGGCCCACGCAGCGCTTGCCGGACGGGCGGGGGAGGCGTGAGCGCGGCATACGCGCGGCCGTTCCCGCACCCCAGCGGCGCGACGCCGCCACCGGTCCCGAGCGAGCTCGTCCCCGGCCACGTGGCCGTGGTGATGGACGGCAACGGCCGGTGGGCCAACCAGCGCGGGCTACCCCGGACCAAGGGGCACGAGGCCGGCGAGGCGGCGCTGCTCGATGTGGTCGCCGGGGCCATCGAGGTCGGCGTCGGCCACCTGTCGGCGTACGCGTTCTCCACCGAGAACTGGAAGCGCAGCCCGGACGAGGTCCGCTTCCTCATGGGCTTCAACCGCGACGTCATCCGTCGCCGCCGCGACCAGCTGCACGAGTGGGGGGTGCGGATGCGCTGGGTCGGCCGGCGTCCGCGGCTGTGGGGCTCGGTCATCAAGGAGCTCGAGACCGCCCAGGAGCTGACGAAGGACAACACCGGGCTGACGCTCTACTTCTGCGTCAACTACGGCGGCCGGGCCGAGATCGCCGACGCGGTCCAGCGCATCGCCGAGCAGGTGCAACGGGGCAGGCTCAAGCCCGGCTCGATCGACGAGCGCACGATCGCCCGCCACCTGCCGGAGCCGGACATGCCCGACGTCGACCTGTTCGTGCGGTCGTCGGGGGAGCAGCGCACGAGCAACTTCCTGTTGTGGCAGAGCGCCTACGCCGAGTTGGTCTTCCAGGACACGCTCTGGCCGGACTACGACCGGCGCCACCTGTGGCAGGCGATCGAGACGTATGCCGCGCGCGACCGCCGCTACGGCGGTGCCGTCGACCTGAGCCAACCGCCCGCGTGACCGGCCACCTGCCGGAGGCGTTCGACCTCACCGGACGCGTCGCCGTCGTCACCGGTGCAGGCTCGCCCGACGGGATCGGCATGGCCACGGCCCGCCTCCTCGGCGGTCTCGGCGCCGCGGTCGCCGTGACGGCGACCACCGAGCGGGCGCACGCGCGGGCAGCCGAGCTGGCCGCCGAGGGCGTGGCCTCCGTCGGCGTCGTCGCCGACCTCACCCGGGAGGACCAGGTGGCCCGGGTGCTGGCCACGGTCGAGCACGCCCTGGGTGCGCCGACCGTGCTCGTGAACAACGCCGGGATGACGAGCGTCGCGCTGCCGGCGATCGAGCTCGGCTCCTCGGGCGGCGCGGAGTCCGGCGCCGCCGCGTCGATGGGCCTGGACCAGTGGCACCGGGCCCTGGCGCGCAACCTCGACACGGCCTTCCTCGTCACCCGCGCAGCCCTGCCCGGGATGCAGCGGTCCGGCTGGGGCCGGGTCGTCATGGTGGCCTCGCTCACGGGCCCGGTGATGGCCATGCGCGGTGAGGCCGCGTATGCCGCCGCCAAGGCCGCCCTCGTGGGCCTGGCGCGCTCGGTGGCGGTCGACTACGCCCGTGAGGGTGTCACGGCCAACGCCGTCGCGCCGGGCTGGATCGCGACGGCGAGCCAGACGGCCGACGAGGCGGTGCACGGCCGTCGCGCTCCCGTGGGCCGCAGCGCCACCGCGGAGGAGGTGGCGGCTGCCGTGGCCTTCCTCTGCAGCCCGGGCGCGTCGTACGTCACCGGGCAGTGCCTCGTCGTCGACGGCGGCAACAGCATCGCCGAGGAGCGCGGCTGAGGCGACCGCTTCCTCAGGCCCGGCAGTCCCCGCAGGTGCCCACGATCTCGACGGTGTGCTCGACGTCGCGGAACCCGTGCGCCGCACTGACGGCGGCCGCCCAGGACTCGACGGCCGGACCCTCGACCTCGACCGCCCGGCCGCACACGCGGCACACGAGGTGGTGGTGGTGCCCGGTGGAACAGGCGCGGTAGACCGCCTCGCCCTCGTCGGTGCGCAGCATGTCGATCTCGCCGTCGGCGGCCATCGCCTGCAGGTTCCGGTAGACGGTGGCGAGCCCGACGGGGTCGCCGGACTCGCGCAGCAACGCGTGCAGCTCCTGAGCCGACCGGAACTCCGAGCCGCCCGCGAGGACCGCGGCGACGGCGGCCCGCTGTCGGGTCGGCTTGCGGGGCGTCGTCGTCATCGGGGGCTTCCCTCGGTCTCGGTGGGGCCGGGGAGAGGGCCGACGCCGGCGGCCGCGCTCGTGGCGGAGCCGGTGGGCGCAGCGCCCTTGCCCCCGGCGTGGGCGTGGGTGTCGGCGTGCTCGTCCCAGTGGCCCTCGTGGGCTGCGTGCCGGTGGTCGCCGTGGACGTAGTCGACGTGGTCCCCGTGGGCCACCGTGAGGTGGCCGCAGCCGGGACCGTGCTCGTGGTCGTGCCGCTCCGCCCGCTGGTGCCGACGCGCGTTCGCCCGGGCGACCACGGCCGAACCGGCCGAAACTGCCACGAAGGCGCCGATCGCCAGGAGCACGATGGTCCCGCCGGAAGGGGTCTCCGCGTAGAACGACGTCACCACGCCGCCGACGCTCGCGAGGACGCCGATCAGCACGGCCCACCGCACCGACGAGCGGAACGACCGGCCGAGCAGCTGGGCCGTGGCGTTCGGGATGATCATCAGGGCCGAGATGAGCAGCAGCCCGACCACCCGCATCGACACGACCACGGTGACCGCCGTCAAGACGGCCAGGGCGATGTTGAGCCCGGTCACGGGCAGGCCGGACGCCCGCGCGTACTCCTCGTCGTTGGCGACCGCGAACAGCCACGGGCGCAGCAGCCACGTCGCGAGCAGGACCACGACGGCGAGGCCGGCGAAGACCCACAGGTCGCGCTGGTCGGCGGTCGTGATCGCACCGAAGAGGTATGCCGTGAGGTTGGCCGGCGAGCTCGACGGCGACTTGGCGATGATCACGACACCGGCGGCGATCCCGCCGTAGAACATCACGGCCAGCGCGATGTCGCCGCTGGTCCGCCCACTGGCCCGGATCAGCTCGATGCCGACCGCGGCGGCGACCGCGGCGACGAGCGCGGTGAGCACGGGTGCCTGGCCGGTCAGCACGCCGACGGCGACCCCGGCGAGGGCGACGTGGCCCATGCCGTCACCGATGAGGGACAGGCGCCGCTGGACGAGGAAGACGCCGACCAGCGGGGCGGCGACGCCGACGAGCACGGCGGCCACCAGGGCCTGGCGCATGAAGCCCAGCGCGAGGAGCTCGGTCATCGCTCCTCACCTCCTCGGGGGTCGACGGGGCCGGAGGTCGGGGTGAACGCCCGGGTGGCGTGCGGGCCGTGGTCGTCGTGGTGGTGACCGTCGTGCCGCTCATGCCGGCCGGACGTGAAGGCTTCCAGGCCGTCGTCGAACCGGACCCGTCCGCCGTCGACGACGACCACGCGCGTGACCACCTCCGCGAGCGCGGCGAGCTCGTGGGTGACCACCACCATGGTCGTGCCGGCGCGGGCGAGCCGGGCCATGACCTGCGCGAGCACCCGCTGGTTCGCGGTGTCGACGCCCGCGGTCGGCTCGTCCATGAGCAGGACGTCGGGCTCGGAGGCGAGCGCCCGGGCGATGAGCACTCTGCGCTGCTGGCCGCCGGACAGGGTTGTGACGTCGGCGTTGGGCCGGTCGGACAGGCCGACGAGCTCGACGGCCCGGTCGACCACGGCAGCCTCGTGCGCCGTGCGCAGGATGGGCGTCCACCACCGGTGGTGCGACAGCCGGCCGGCGGCCACGACCTCGCGCACCGTGGCGCGCACCGACGAGGAGAGGGTGTGGCGCTGCGGCACGTAGCCGACGCGCGAGTGCTGGGTGAAGGCGTCGCGGTCCACCCCGAACAGCTCCACCCGGCCCGCCACCTGGTCGTTGAGACCGAGCAGGCCGCGCACGAGCGTGGACTTGCCCGAGCCGTTGGGGCCCAGCACGGCGACGACCTCGCCGGGACTCACAGCGAGGTCCACACCGCTGACCACGGCCTGGTCGCCGTAGCCGAACGCGGCCCCCTCGAGCCGCAGGATGGGGGGTGCGGTGGTCATGCGCACCCCTGCCCGGCCCGCAGGATCCGAAGGTTGCTGCGCATGACGGCAAGGTAGTCCGTGCCGTCGCTCCGGGAGGTGATGCCCTCGAGGGGGTCCAGGACCGCGACCCTGGCGCCGGTCTCGCGCGCCAGCGTGTCGGCGACCGCCCGGCTCACGAGCGTCTCGGCGTAGATGGTCCGGGCCCCGACCGCGCGGACGTGGGCGGCGACCTTCGCGAGCTCCGCGGGGTTGGGCTCGGCCTCCGGGTCCAGCCCGGTGATGCCCTCCTGGTGCAGGCCGTAGCGGTCGGCGAGGTAGCCGAAGGCCGCGTGCGAGGTGACGAGGTCCTTGCTGGTGCAGCTCGTCAGCCCGGTGCGGTACTCGGTGTCGAGTGCGGTGAGGTCCCGCCGCAGGGCGGCGGCGTTGTCGCGGTATGTCGTGGCGTGGGCCGGGTCGACGTTGGCGAGCCGGTCGGCGATCGCCTGGGCCACGGCGGCGTACCGCTGCGGGTCGAGCCAGAAGTGGGGGTCGACCGCGCCGTGCTGTGCGTGGGCGGCGGACGTCTCGTCGGTGTGGCCCTCGTCGGTGGCGACCAGGGAGAGGTCGGCCGCGGGGGAGACGTCGAAGGCGTGGGCGGAGGCGTCCTGGCGCACGGCCTGGTCCACCGCGGGCTGGAAGCCCTTCTCGTAGACGACGAGGTCGGCGGTGGCCATGGACCCGACCTGCCGCGGGGTGAGCTCGACGTCGTGCGGCTCACCGCCGGGCTTGGTGAGCCCCTGGACCTGGACGTGGTCGCCCCCGACCCGCTGGACCGCGTACTCCAGCGGGTAGAACGCGGCGGCCACCGTGAGTCGTGTGCTGCCGTCGGCGGCCTTGCCGCTGGCGGTGGCGCAGCCCGTGACGCCGACGAGGGCGAGGAGGGTGGCCCCGAGGACGGCGACTGCGGGGCGCGTGAACATGACAACGATTCTCATCTGAAATGAGAATCGTTGTCAAATGGTGGCTGCCAGGGCCCTCAGCACGGTGACCTCGGGGTAGTGCTCGGGTGGGCCATAGCCGTGCTCCACGAGCCACCGCACGGTACCGAGGCAGCGCAGCGACCACCAGGCCCGCACGAGGTCGCGGTCGACGTCGGTGCCGTAGCCGGCCAGGACGTCCTCGAGGTGCTCGGGGTGCCCGAGCGTGAGGGTGGCGAGGTCGGAGAGGGCGTCACCGCGTGCCCCCTCGGACCAGTCGATGATGCCCGTGACCTCGTCGCCGGCGACGAAGACGTGGTCGACCTGGAGGTCGCCGTGGACGAAGACCGGCGCCCAGGGCCGTAGCGCCTGCTGGGCGAGCCGGCGGTTGCCCAGGACGACGTCGGGGGGAAGGACGCCGTTCGCGACCAGCCACTCGCACTCGTCGGTCAGCCGTGAGGCGAGCTCGTCGGGCGCCGGGCCCGGCCACGGTGGCAGCGGCGCGTCGTGCAGGGCCCGGACGGCGGCACCGGCGGCCGTCCACGCCGCCAGGGACGCGGTGGACGGGTCGCCCAGGTGGCCGAGGGGTGTCCCCGGGACGGCGGCGAGGGCCAGGACCGGCGGCTTGCGCCAGAGGACCCGTGGGGTGGGGACGGGGGCCAGCGCCATCGCCTCGACCTCGAGGTCGGAGCGGGCCCGGTCGGCGTCGATCTTCAGGAACACCTCGCCGACGCGCACGGTCGCGCGCTCGGCGTGGGCGACGACGACCTCGACTGTGTCCACGCCGGCCATCCTCGCGGGGCCGACCGGCCGGCGTCACCCGGTTTCAGCCCCGGGGGACGGCCTGGGTGACGGTGATCGCGAGTGCCATGAGCACCACCGTGGCCCGGCCCGCCCGGGCGCCGCCGTCGAGGGCGGGCCAGCCGAGGTAGAGCGTCCAGACGAGGAACAGGACGACCGGCACGAGCAGCAGCCAGCCGAGGCCGGGCAGGACGACCCCTCCCACCATGAGGGCCAGCACCACGAGGAAGGGAACGGCGCGGGGCAGCGCGTTGAGGCGCTGGAGGGCGGGCAGGCTGGCGGACTCGATCCGCTGGCGTGTCGTCGAGGGCACGGAGGAACCCTACGACGCGTTCGACCCCGCCGGTGACCCCGCCCGCGCCCTCGCCCGAGACCTCGCCGGCCGCCGCCCCGACGCCCCGTCGAGCTCGCCGGGGCCGCACAGTAACCTTGCGCGCATGGCAGCGCCCTCCACGATCGACACCGTCGTCTCCCTCTGCAAGCGTCGCGGGTTCGTCTTTCCCAGCGGCGAGATCTACGGCGGCACGAGGTCTGCCTGGGACTACGGCCCGCTCGGCGTCGAGCTCAAGGAGAACATCAAGCGGCAGTGGTGGAGGTCGATGGTCACCGGTCGCGACGACGTCGTGGGCCTCGACTCCTCGATCATCCTGCCGCGGCAGACCTGGGTGGCCAGTGGTCACGTCGGCGAGTTCACCGACCCGCTGACCGAGTGCCAGTCCTGCCACAAGCGCTTCCGCCTGGACCACATGCAGGAGGCCATCGCCGAGAAGAAGAACAACAAGAAGGGGGCCGGCGACCCCGAGGTCGACCCGGACTCGATCCCGCTGGCCGAGATCACCTGCCCGAACTGCGGTACGCGCGGGGCGTGGACCGAGCCGCGCGAGTTCAACATGATGCTCAAGACGTACCTGGGCGTCATCGAGGACGAGTCCGGCCTGCACTACCTGCGGCCGGAGACGGCGCAGGGCATCTTCGTCAACTTCCTCAACGTCATGAACGCCTCGCGCAAGAAGCCGCCGTTCGGCATCGGCCAGACGGGCAAGAGCTTCCGCAACGAGATCACGCCGGGCAACTTCATCTTCCGCACCCGTGAGTTCGAGCAGATGGAGATGGAGTTCTTCGTCAAGCCGGGCGAGGACGAGGAGTGGCACCAGTACTGGATCGACGAGCGCACGCGCTGGTACACCGACCTCGGCATCGACCCCGACAACCTGCGGCACTACGAGCACCCGACCGACAAGCTGTCGCACTACTCCAAGCGCACCGTGGACATCGAGTACCGCTTCAACTTCACCGGCTCGGAGTGGGGTGAGCTCGAGGGCATCGCGAACCGCACGGACTTCGACCTCAAGACCCACAGCGAGCACTCGGGCACCGACCTCGTCTACTTCGACCAGGCCAGCGGCGAGCGCTACACCCCCTACGTCATCGAGCCGGCGGCCGGGCTCTCCCGCAGCCTGATGACGTTCCTCATCGACGCCTACACCGAGGACGAGGCGCCCAACACCAAGGGCGGCGTCGACAAGCGGGTGGTGCTGAAGCTCGACCGCCGGCTCGCGCCGGTCAAGGCCGCCGTGCTCCCGCTGTCGCGCAACGCCGACCTGTCGCCCAAGGCCCGCGACCTGGCCCAGCGGCTGCGCCAGAGCTGGAACATCGACTTCGACGACGCGGGCGCCATCGGTCGCCGCTACCGCCGCCAGGACGAGATCGGCACGCCGTTCTGCGTCACCGTCGACTTCGACACTCTCGAGGACCAGGCGGTCACCGTGCGCGAGCGGGACACCATGGCCCAGGAGCGCGTCTCCCTCGACAAGGTGGAGGAGTACCTCGGCAGCCGCCTGCTCGGCTGCTGAACCGCGGCTCGGCTGCTGACCCGCAACCAGGCGGGCAGCGGCGCCAACCTTTCCGGCCCTCTCGAGCGTTGAGGGGGAGAATCGGTGCGGGAAGGGGCGACGGTGCAGCGCGAGGTCGACGAGGACTTCGCCCGCTACGTGCGGGCGCGGCAGCACGCCCTGCTGCGCGCGGCATACCTCGTCTGCGGTGACGCCCACCTCGCCGAGGACCTGCTCCAGCAGGCGTTCACCAAGCTGGCGCTGCGCTGGGACCGGCTGCGCAACGAGAACCCCGACGCCTACGTGCGCCGCATCCTGTACCGCGACGCGGTCTCGGCCTGGCGGCGCACGCGGCGCGAGTCCATCGCCGGCGTCCTGCCGGACGCAGGTGGCAGCGACGCCTCCGCGGCCGTCGTCGACCGCGTCGACCTCGAACGTGCCCTCGCGACGCTCACCCCGAAGCAGCGAGCGGTCGTGGTGCTGCGGTTCTTCGAGGACCGCAGCGAGGCCGACACCGCAGAGGTGCTCGGGGTCAGCGTGGGCACCGTCAAGAGCCAGACCCATGCCGCGCTCGCCCGGATGCGCGAGCGCGTCCCGGCGCTGGCGCCGAGCCTCACCGGAGGTGAGCAGCCGTGACCGACCGCGACCTCGGCGCCCTGCTGCAGCGCGCCGCCGCCGACCTGCCCGAGGTGGACTTCGCCGAGGACGCCTGGGCCGCCGCCCTGCAGGAGCGCGCGCGCCGGCGTCGCACGGTGACCGGTGGCGTGGGCGCGCTCGCGGCGGCCGCCTTGGCGGTGGTGGCCGTGCAGGTGACCGGTGGCGGCCCGGTCCCGACCCCGCCCCGGTACACCGTGACGACGCCCCCCACCACGGGGACGCTCGCCGACCGCAGCCCGTACACGGTGCTGCCGCTCGAGGGTCGCGAGGGCGACCTGCCGTTGTTCGAGGAGGGGCTGCCGCAGGTCGTCGACCCCGGCGGCAGCAGTGTCGCGCTCTCCTCTCTGTCATCACCGCCGTCGTCGGTGGTCGCGGTCTTCCTCCGGCGCGAGGGCGGCGGCTACCGGCCGATCCTCGTGACCGCGACCGGCGACCAGCTGGTCGCCGACCGGCTGCTCCTGGAGCCCACCCGGGACCGGGGTGGGAACGAGGCCGCCCCCCTCGGCCCGCGGGCCTTCGGAGCCGGTCGGTACGTGGTCTTCCCGCAGCCGGGCGCCGTGGTCCGCCTCGACGTCCACGACGGCTCGGTCACGAGGTATGCCGTGCCCTCACCGTTCGTCGATGCCGCCGGCTGGACGTCGTCCACCGGGCAGGTGCTGGTGCGCGCCGGCACCCGGGCCTGGTCGCTCGACCCGTGGAAGCCCGGTGCCACCGCCCAGCCGGTCGCGTCCGCGACTCCCGATGGCATCGCCCTGCTCGAGGCGGGCGCCTCCGCGCGCTCCGTGGACGTCACGGCGTTCGACCCCGGGACGGGAGCCGAGGTCGGCCGGCGCACGGTGGCCGCGCCGGTGACCGAGCTCTCGGGTCCGACCGTCTCCTCGGCGCGGTGGAGCGCCGTGGCGGCCTACCTCGACCAGGACCTCACCAGCCCGCTCATCCGCCGCGGGAACGGACCGATCTACCAGGGGCTGCTGGCCGTTCAGCCCGGCGGCGGCGCGGCGACGATCCTGGCGGCACCGGAGAACCCGGACGGACAGACCGGCCGGTACAAGGGGTGCTGCTCGGTGCTCGGCTGGGCCGACGACCACACGGTGCTCGTCCAGACGGTGGGCTCGCACGGGTCGTGGGTGCTGGCGTGGGACGTCGAGGCGCGCAGGGTCAGCCGGGTGACCCGGATCGCCGTCGACCCCTCGAAGCAGGAGATCCCGAGGCTCGCGCTCAACGTCGGGTGGCGCTACTAGGGCGTCACGCCCACATCCCGACGAGCCGGCCGGCCAGGGCCCGGCCCTGGTCGTGGCCTCCCCGGGCAGCCGGCGGGCGGGTCGAGGGGTCCAGGGCGTTAGCGTCGAACATTGCTCCCGCTCCGGCGTCGGGGAAGACGGCCTCGACCCGGCTGCCCGCCGCCTGCAGCTCTCGAACCTGGGTGGCGAGGTCCATGCCCCAGGACGCCGGCATCCGCGACCGCCCGCCGAACGGCGACAACACGAGCACCTGCCCGCACCCGACCGCCAGGTCGGCGTTCTCGCTGCGCCGGTAGCCGCCGTTGAGGAACCACCGCTCGCCGATCCGGTACGGCGTCATCGCCGACGTGCTCGCCGCCACGGCGTCGACGAGGTCGACACCGCTGGACCGGTCGAAGACCACCGGCTCGCCGGTGCGGGCGTCGACGGCGGTGACGAGCACCCGCTGCAGCGGCCACTCGGGGCTCGGGAGCCGGCGCGCCACGACGGCTCGCCAGCGTGCCGAGGCGGAGTCGTCGGCGCCCTGCCGCTCGAGGGCCGCGGACCCCATCCGTCGCCGCATGTCCGGCGCGTCCGCCGAGGCGGCGATGACGTCGTTCGACCAGTCGAGGTAGGCCTGCCCCGAGATGCCCGGGGCGGGGCTGCCCGCCGGCGGTCGGGCGTCGGCCGGGGGTCGGGGCGGCGGCACCTCGGCGAGCACCGCGGCGTACAGCTCCTCGAGCGGTGTCCCGCTGGTGACCTGTGCCGCCACCGTCGCTCCGGCCGAGGTCCCGACGACGAGGTCGGCGTCGGTCACGTCGAGGCCCTCCGTGGCGAGGCCGGCGAGCAGGCCGATCTCCCAGGCGTTGCCCGCGGCACCACCACCGGCGAGGACGAGCGCGCGCATGCAGGGCATTGTGCCCCCCTGACCTGCGTGCCTGACGAAACGGCTGGGGTCCGGCTGACAAAGATCACGGGAGGGTCGTGACGCGTGTGTGCCGGGCGCTGGGCGCCGCCCCGCCAGACTCGTCGCATGACACAGACGCAGACACGCTCCGCCGTGCCGACGACCGGGCTGCACGCGGTCCGGCTCGCCGGGCTGGTGAAGAGCTTCGGCAGCGTCCGTGCCGTACGGGGGATCGACCTCAGCGTGCGGCCGGGCGAGATCGTCGCCTTCCTCGGTCCCAACGGCGCGGGCAAGACCACGACCATCGACCTGATGCTGGGGCTGAGCCGCCCCGACAGCGGGACCGCAGAGGTGTACGGCATGGACCCGCAGGCCGCCGTCCGGCACGGCCTGGTCTCGGCCGTCATGCAGTCCGGAGGGCTGCTCAAGGACCTCACGGTCGCCGAGACCCTCCGGCTCACCGCGAGCCTGTTCAGCGACACCCGGCCGGTCGAGGAGGTCATGGCCCGCGCGGGCATCACCGACATCGCCGACCGCCGGGTGGTCAAGTGCTCCGGTGGCCAGCAGCAGCGGCTGCGGTTCGCGATGGCGCTGCTGCCCGACCCCGAGCTGCTCGTCCTGGACGAGCCGACCACGGGCATGGACGTCACCGGACGCCGCGACTTCTGGGCGGCGATCCGCGAGGACGCCGAGCAGGGGCGCACCGTCATCTTCGCCACCCACTACCTGGAGGAGGCGGACGCGTACGCCGACCGGATCGTCCTGGTCAGCCAGGGCCAGGTCGTCGCCGACGGCACGGCTGCCGAGGTGAAGTCGCTCGTCTCCGGGCGCACGGTCAGGGCGACCCTGCCCGGGGCGGATGTCGCTGCGCTGCAGGCGATCCCGGGCGTGGAGACGGTCGAGGTCCGCGGTGACTCGCTCATCGTCGCCTCGACGGACAGCGACGCCGTCGCCCGCCACCTGCTCACCACCACGGGCGCGCGCGACCTCGAGATCACCTCGCGTGGCCTCGAGGACGCGTTCATCTCGCTGACCGCGGACCCGTCCACGGAGGCCGGCGTGGCCGCCCTCGCCGGCACCGAAGGAGACCACCGATGACCACCAGCACCGCCTCCGTTCCCGACGCGGCCGGCCATGCCGGCGCCGTCCCGCAGCGCACCGTGCCACCCCTGGGCAGCTTCAACCCCACCCTGCTGCGGCTGGAGGTGCGCCGGATGCTGCGCAACCGCCGCACGGTGATCTTCTCGGTCGTGATGCCGGTGGTCTTCTTCCTCATCTTCGGCACCGGGAAGTCGTACTCGAACGAGAGCGCCGGCCACGGCAACGTCGCCGCGCTCATCATGTTGTCGATGGCCCTGTACGGCGCGATGCTCTCCACCACCGGCGGCGGAGCCATGGTCGCCGTGGAGCGCAGCCAGGGGTGGAGCCGCCAGCTGCGCCTCACCCCCTTGACCGCCACGGCGTACATCGCGGTCAAGGTGGTCGTCGCCATGCTCCTCGGCGCGGTCTCGATCGCCGTGACGTATGCCGCGGGGGCCGTGAGCGGGGCGCACATGGACTCCCACCTGTGGCTGGAGACGGGGCTGATCGCCTGGGTCGGGTCGCTGGTCTTCGCGGCGTTCGGGGTGTTCATGGGCTACCTTCTGCCGAGCGAGAACGTCATGCAGATCATCGGCCCCGGCCTGGCGCTCTTCGCCTT
Source organism: Phycicoccus ginsengisoli (assembly GCF_054779295.1). Classification (NCBI taxonomy): domain Bacteria; kingdom Bacillati; phylum Actinomycetota; class Actinomycetes; order Micrococcales; family Intrasporangiaceae; genus Phycicoccus; species Phycicoccus ginsengisoli. The sequence continues at coordinate 117,690 of NZ_BAAGYN010000009.1, read as the reverse complement.
CCTCGGCGGGCTGTTCGTGCCGCTGGACCAGATGGGGGACACCTTCGCAACGCTGGCGAAGTTCACGCCGATGTACGGGCTGGCCCAGCTGGTGCACTCGCCGCTGACCGGCGACAGCCCGGGGGCGGCCGCGGTCGTCAACGTCGTGGTCTGGCTGGCGGTGTTCGCGGGAGGCGCGGCATGGCGGTTCCGGCGCGACACCGCCCGGGTCTGATCTCGGCCGTGCTGCGTACGCTCACGGACCCCGACTCTGAGAGGCTGGGGTCCGTGAGCGAGCGCACTGCTGCATCGGAGTTCGCGGAGCCGCGCCCGCGGTTCTTCGCCGGTGACGAGACCGCGGGGTGGGGAGCCCGGCTCGGGGCCCTGCTGCTCGGTGGCGTCTGGCTGGTCTTCCTCTCCGACGCGTACACCCGGGCCTGGGCCCAGCGCGACGAGCCGCGCGCCGACGGCGGCCTGGTCGTCCTCACCGCCTTCGTCGTGCTGTACCTGCTCAGCTTCAGCCACCTGCGCTCGGCCGTGTGGGGGACCCGCCTCGTCGCGCCCGTCTCGCGGTGGTTCGTCAGCCGTCTGGCCCTCGTCTACTGGGCGGGCCTGGCGGTCCTCGCCGCGCTCGCCACCGTGACCATCGGCCAGGAGGGCGCCTCGACCTGGGTCTTCCTCGCGGTGTCGGGGCTGTGGACGTTCCGCATCCGGATGGGGCTCGTGATCGGCCTCGTGCTGGTGGCGGTGTACGAGTTCCTCACCTTCCACCTGCGCGGCTGGAGCCACAACCCCGGCGTCAGCATGTCCATCGTGCTCGCCATGCTGGCCGTCACCGGGGGAATGCTCGCCTCCCAGCGCCAGCGGGCGCTGGCCGAGGCGCGGGAGGAGAACGCCCGGCTGGCGATCCAGGAGGAGCGCAACCGGATGGCACGCGACGTCCACGACATCCTCGGGCACAGCCTGACCGTCATCACGGTCAAGGCCGAGCTCGCCGCGCGGCTGATGGAGGTCAGCCCCGAGCGGGCCCAGGCCGAGGTCGAGGACCTCGAGCGCCTCGCTCGCGACGCCCTGGCCGACGTCCGGCAGGCCGTGGCCGGGTTCCGGGACATGTCGCTGCCGGCCGAGCTGGCGCGGGCGCGGTCCTCGCTGGCGGCCGCGGGCATCGAGGCCGAGCTCCCGACCGCGACCGAGGCCGTGCCCACGCGGCTGCGCGAGCTGTGTGCGTGGGCGCTGCGCGAGGGGGTCACCAACGTCATCCGGCACAGCGGCGCCTCGACCTGCACCGTGACGCTGACCGAGCGCGGCATCACCGTGGTGGACGACGGCGCCGGCGTCGGCACAGGGGAGCCCGGCACCGGCCTCATCGGCCTCACCGAGCGAGCTGCCGCCGTCGGTGCCCAGCTGCGCACCCGCCGCCTCTCGCCCCACGGCTTCGAGCTCTCGGTGCTGGCCGCCGACGGGCTCGACCCGACACCCGCACCCCGACCGGACAAGGTGGATGCATGACGATCCGACTGCTGCTCGCCGACGACCAGGCACTGGTGCGCGGCGCCCTCGCCTCCCTGCTCGGGCTGGAGCCCGACATGGAGGTCGTGGCCGAGGTCGGCACCGGCGACGAGGTGGTGCCGGCGGCGGTCGCGAGCAGTCCGGACGTCGCGCTGATCGACGTCGAGATGCCCGGCCTGGACGGGATCGCCGCCACGGCCGCCCTGCACGACGCCCTCCCCGCGGTGCGCGTGCTCATCGTCACGACCTTCGGGCGGCCCGGGTTCCTGCGCCGGGCCCTGCAGGCCGGCGCCAGCGGCTTCGTCGTGAAGGACACCCCGGCGCGCCAGCTCGCGGAGGCCGTCCGCCGCGTGCACTCCGGCCTCCGGGTCGTCGACCCGTCGCTCGCCGCCGACTCGCTCGCCGGCGGGGAGTCGCCCCTGACCGCGCGGGAGACCGAGGTCCTCGTCGCGGCCCGCGGGGGCGGGTCGGTGGCCGACATCGCCCGCCAGGTGATGTTGTCCGAGGGGACGGTGCGCAACCACCTGTCCTCGGCCATCGGCAAGACGATGGCCCGCAACCGGGCCGACGCCGTCCGGATCGCCGACGAGTACGGCTGGCTCTGAGGCCTCCTGCGAGGCCGGCGCGCTCGCCCTCCGTTCAGCCGCCGGTGGCGACCGGCCGTGTCGGGTCGGTGATCCAGTGGCTCCAGGACCCGACGTAGAGGGCCGCCTCGATGCCCGCCTCGTGCAGGGCCAGCACCTCGTGGGCTGCCGTCACCCCGGAGCCGCAGTACGCCCCGACCTCGACGCCGTCGCGGATCCCGATGCCGGAGAACAGCTTCCGCAGCTCGGGCGGCGGGCGGAAACGGCCGTCGGGCTGGGTCGTGCCGGTGGTCGGCAGGTTGACCGCGCCGGGCACGTGGCCGGCCACCGGGTCGATCGGCTCGGTCTCTCCCCGGAACCGCTCCGGAGCCCTGGCGTCGAGCAGGATGCCGTCGCGGGCCACCCGGGCCGCGTCGTCCGCCTCGAGCAACGGCAGCACCCCGACCCCCGACTCGAACATCCCCACCCCGGGCTCCGGCAGCTCGGTCGTGACCGCGCCGCCCGCGCGCTGCCAGGCGGCCAGTCCGCCGTCGAGGACGCGGACGTCCTCCGCGCCGAAGTGGCGCATGACCCACCAGGCCCGCGCCGCGGCATACGACGGGCCCTGGTCGTAGACCACGACGCAGGAGGCGTTGTCGGCACCGCACCGGCGCAGGGCCTCCTGGACGGAGTGCGCCGTCGGCAGCGGGTGGCGCCCGCCGGGCCCCGGCGGTCCGGCGAGCTCGGCGTCCAGGTCGACGTGGTGCGCCCCCGGAAGATGGGCGGCCTCGTAGAGGTCGCGGCCCGGCGGCCCCCCGGAGCCGGACAGGCTCCACTGGACGTCGACGAGGACCAACCCCTCCAGCCCCTCCTCGAGGAGGGCCTCGGCGGACACGAGTGCGCGCATTCGGCCATCCAACCAGCAGGTGGGAGACTGGTGCGGCCATGACCGTCACCACCGCACCGCACGCCGTCCTGCCGCCCCTCGAGATCGGGCGGCACACCGTCGAGTCCCCGGTCGTGCTCGCACCCATGGCGGGCATCACGAACCGCGCCTTCCGCAAGTTGTGCCGTGAGTACGGCGAGGAGGGCCTCAGCCACGGGGGAGCCACCGGCGCCACCTCGCTCTACGTCAGCGAGATGATCACCTCCCGGGCACTCGTCGAGCGCACCCCGGAGACGATGCGGCTCATCGAGCACGACCCCGGCGAGAGCCCGCGCTCCATCCAGCTCTACGGCGTCGACCCGGCCACCGTCGCCGCCGCCGTGCGGATGCTCGTCACCGAGGACCGCGCCGACCACATCGACCTCAACTTCGGCTGTCCCGTCCCCAAGGTCACCCGCAAGGGCGGCGGCGCCGCCCTGCCGTGGAAGCGCGACCTCTTCGAGGGCATCGTCACGGCCGCGGTCCGGGAGGCCGAGCCGTATGCCGTGCCCGTCACCGTCAAGATGCGCAAGGGCATCGACGACGACCACCTGACCTACCTCGAGGCGGGTCTCACCGCCGAGCGGGCCGGAGTCGCCGCCGTGGCGCTGCACGGGCGCACGGCGTCCCAGGCGTACTCCGGCGAGGCCGACTGGACCGCCATCGCGCGCCTCAAGGAGACCGTGCGGTCGATCCCGGTGCTGGGCAACGGCGACATCTGGTCGGCCGAGGACGCCGTCCGCATGGTCGAGGAGACCGGCTGCGACGGCGTCGTGGTCGGCCGTGGCTGCCTCGGGCGGCCGTGGCTGTTCACCGACCTCGCCGCGGCGTTCGCCGGCAGCCCGGTGCGCGTGCAGCCCTCGCTGGGGGAGGTCACCGCCACCCTGCGCCGGCACGCGGTCTACCTCGTCGACTTCTACGACGACGAGCTCAAGGCCTGCCGCGACATCCGCAAGCACATCGCCTGGTACCTCAAGGGTTTCCCCGCCGGCTCGACCGTCCGCAACTCCCTCGCCCTCGTGGACTCGCTCGAGTCGCTCGACGAGCTCCTCGACAGCATGGACGCCTCGGCGCCGTGGCCGGGCGAGCCGGCCGAGGGCCAGCGCGGGCGGGCCGGCTCGCCGCGGGTCGTCGCCCTACCGGACGGCTGGCTGGCCAGCCGCGAGCTGAGCGACGACCACCGCCGGGCGGTCGCCGAGGCCGAGCTGTCCGTCTCCGGCGGCTGAGGGCAGCACGCCATGACGGGCGCGCGCGGCCGGCGGGTGCTCCTCGCCGTGGTCGCCGTGGTCGTCCTCGCAGGGACTGCCGGGGTCGCCCTGGTCGCGGTCTCGACCGGCCGGGTCGCCCGGGGTGCGCGCGTCCCGTCGCCCGCCGTCCCACCGTCACCGGCGAGTCCGTCGTCCGCCGCCACCGGGGGCGGGCAGCCGCGCGCCCAGGGGACCTGGGTGCAGGACGAGAACCGGCGGGCGGGCACTGCCGCGTGGCGCATCGCGGACGCGGCCATGGCCACCGACGCGCAGCTTGCCGGGTGGGCCGACCGCACCAGCGTCCTGCCGGGGGAGACGTTCGGCCTGCACGTGTCCTCGCACGTCGGCGCGTTCACGGTCACGGCATACCGGCTCGGGTGGTACGGCGGCACCGGCGGCCGGGAGGTGTGGCAGTCCTCGCCCGTGGCCGGCCGCTCGGGAGCGGCGTCGGTCCTGGACGCGGGCCGGATGGTGGTGACGAGGTGGCCGTTGTCGCTCGCCGTCACGACCCAGGGGTGGCCCGAGGGGACGTACCTCCTGGTCCTGCGCGCTGGAGGTCGGGCGCGCTACGTGCCCGTCACGGTCCGGTCGGCCGACACGACCGGACGGCTCGTCCTGGTGAACGCGGTCTCCACCTGGCAGGCGTACAACGCGTGGGGCGGCTACTCGCTTTACCACGGGCCGGGTGGCGCCACGGCGAACCGGTCGCTGCGCGTCAGCTACGACCGGCCCTACGACGGCAACGGTGCGCAGTCCCTCCTGAACTTCGAGCAGGCCGCCATCCGCTGGGCCGAGCGCCAGGGCCTCGACCTCGCCTACCTGACGTCGGCGGACCTCGACCGTGACGGCGGCCTGCTGACCGGGGCTCGAGGTGTGGTCTCGCTGGGCCACGACGAGTACTGGAGCCCGGGAATGCGAGCCGCGGTGGAACACACCCGGGACCTCGGCACCAACGTGGCCTTCCTGGGCGCGAACGCGTCGTACTGGCGTGTGCGGTTCGAGGGAGGCGGCCGGGTCCTCGCCGGGTACAAGGACGCCGCCCTCGACCCGCAGCGCTGGAGCAGGGCGACGACGGTCCACTGGCGCGACCAGCCCGACCCGGATCCGGAGAACTCGCTCACCGGCATGTTGTACGAGTGCCACCCGGCTACAGGGGCACTGGTCGTCCGCACGCCTGGCTACGCGCTCTTCCGGGGGACGGGCGTCCGGGCGGGGACGCGCCTGGCCGGGCTCGCCGGGACCGAGGTCGACCGCGCCTACCCCATCGCGGGCACGCCGAGGAACCTGCAGGTCGTCGCCCACTCACCCGTCCGGTGCGGCCCGCTGCGCCGGACCTGGTCCGACATGACCTACTACACCGTGCCCTCGGGTGCGGGGGTCGTCAGCACCGGCACGATGCTCTGGGTCAGGGCACTGCGCGGCCCGGACCGCGGCCACGGCATCACGGCGCAGGGCGCGGCGTTCGTCCGCACCGTGACGGACAACCTCTTCGCGGCGATGGCGGCCGGCCCCATGGGCCCGACGGAGCCGGCGGTGCCCAACCTGGCGGGGCTGCACGCCTCACCGTGGACGAGCACCGGGACCGGCGCACCGTACGCGCTGCCCTGAGGCCCGGACGTACCACAGGCGAAGGGCGCCCCCGGGGTTCCGGGAGCGCCCTTCGTGCCGTGGGCGTCAGGCGTTCTGCGCGGCCGCCCCGTGGCTGAGGGCCTCGAGCAGGGCGTCGTTGAACGCCGGGATGTCGTCGGGATTGCGGCTGGTGATGAGGTTGCCGTCCTGGACGACCTCCTTGTCGACCCAGTCGCCGCCCGCGTTGCGGATGTCGGTCTGCAGGCTCGGCCACGAGGTGAGGGTGCGCCCCTGCACGACGCCGGCCTCGACCAGCGTCCAGGGCGCGTGGCAGATCGCGGCGACCGGCTTGCCGCTGGCGACGAAGTCGCGGACGAAGCCGACCGCGGTCTCGTCGGTGCGCAGCGCGTCGGGGTTGGCGACGCCGCCGGGCAGGACGAGTGCGTCGTAGTCGTCCATCGACGCGTCGCCCACGGCGGTGTCGACCGGCCGGGTCTCGGCCTTGTCGAGGTGGTCGAAGGTCTGCACCTCACCCGTCTCGGGGGACAGCAGCTTGGGGGTGGCTCCGGCCTGCTCGACCGCCTTCCACGGCTCGGTCAGCTCCACCCGCTCGATGCCCTCCTTGGCGACGAGGAAGGCCACGGTCTTTCCACTCAGGTCTGTCATGTCCCCACCCTGCGTCGGGCCACCTGACCTCGCAATTCGTGCAGGAGTGGCCGGTCTCACAGCACGTCGGCGAGCCGGTCGACGGCCGACCGCATGTGCTCCGCCGGGACCCGCCCGAAGCCCATGGCCAGCCCTGGGCGTGCGGCCGAGCCGTGGAAGCGCGGCGACACCGGTTCCACCGTCACGCCGGCCCTCGACGCCGCGGCGGCCAGGGCGACGTCGGAGCGCGCGGTGTCGCCGAGCCAGGCGCAGACGTGCAGGCCGGCCGAGGAGGGCTCGACCTCGAGCAGCCCCTCCGGCAGGGCCTCCAGCGCGGTGAGCAGGGCGGCGCGGCGCGCGGCATACACGGTGGTCACGCGGCGCACGTGGGCGGCGAGCAGGCCCTCGGACAGGAACCGCGCGAGGGCGCCCTGGGTGACGGCGTCCCCCTGCCAGTCGCTGAGCAGCTTCGCGGTCCGCACGGCGTCCTGGACCGACCGCGGCGCCACGACGTACCCGACCCGCAGCGACGGCATGAGCGTCTTGGAGAAGGAGCCGACGTAGACCACGCGGCCGTCGCGGTCGAGACTCTGCAGCGGCGAGAGCGGCCTGTCCTCGTAGCGGAACTCGCTGTCGTAGTCGTCCTCCACCACGACGCTGTTGCGTCGAGACGCCCACTCCAGCAACCCGATCCGGCGCCTCAGCGACATCACGGCTCCGGTGGGGAACTGGTGCGACGGCGTGACGTACACCATCCGCGCGCGGCGGGGCAGCGCGTCGACGACCAGCCCCTCCTCGTCGACCGGCACGCCGACCACGGTCGCGCCGTGCGACGCGAACAGCCGCACCGCCGCGGTGTAGCCGGGGTCCTCCACGACGACCACGTCACCGGGGTCGACCAGCGCTCGGGTCACGACGTCCAGGCCCTGCTGCGCACCACCGGTGAGGACGACGTCGTCCGGCCCGGCCACCACGGAGCGGGACTGCCCGACGTGCCGCGCGACCTGCCGCTGCAGCTCCGGGTGGCCGTCACCGGCGTAGGCCGACACCTCCAGCAACGAGGGTCGCAGCGTGGCCGACACGAGCCGGCGCCACGCGGCGAGCGGGAAGAGGCTGGTGTCCGGACCGCCCACCGACAGGTCGAACCCGACCGGCCCGGCGTCCGGGACCGGCCGCGGCAGGGACGACCAGACCTCGCGCGGCCGCACCTCCCCGGCCGGCGCCCGGCGCGAGCGGCGCTGCTGCACCTCGGGAGCCACGTAGGTGCCGGAGCCGACGCGGCTCTCCAGGAAGCCCTCCGCCGCGAGGCGGTCGTATGCCGTCGCCACGGTCCCGCGAGCCACCCCGAGCTGCACGGCGAGCTCACGGGTCGGGGGGAGCCGGTCACCCGGGGAGAGCCGGCCGTCGAGGACCGCCTCGAGCAGGGCGCGGTAGAGCCGTACGGTGCGGTCCCCGCCGGTGCGCAGCTCGCCACCCCGGCCCTCACCCGGGTCCCCACCCCGGTCGCCACCGCCGTCGTGACCCGGGTCGCCACCGAGGTCGTGGCCGGGGTCGCCGAGGTCGAGGTGCAGGTCCATGCCGCCACCGTAGATTGGCCCAAACGATCGGCCAAGGTTTGGCTCTTCTGACCGAGCCAATCGGCAGGCACGCTCGATCCATGACCGCACGCCTGTCCGTCCCCCAGGGGGCTGCCCTGTCCATCGGCGCCGTCCTGGGCACCGGGGTGATCACGCTGCCTGCCCTCGCCGCCGGGATCGCCGGCCCGGCGTCGCTGGTCGCGTGGCTGGCGCTCGTGCTCCTCAGCGTCCCGCTCGCCCTCACCTTCGCGGCCATGGGTGCGCGGTTCCCGGACAGTGGCGGGGTGTCGACCTACGTGGGCCGTGCGTTCGGGCCCCGGGCGGCCGGCGCCGTGGGCTGGTGCTTCTACTTCGCAATCCCCGTGGGTGCACCGCCCGCGTCACTCATGGCGGGTGGCTACGTCGCCGACGCCGTGGGGGGAGGTCGTCGCACCGCCCTCGTGGTCGCGGTCGCGCTGATCGGGGGAGTGGCCCTGCTCAACGCGGCCGGGCTGCGCCTCTCGGGACGGGTCCAGCTGGTGCTGACGGGCATGCTGGCCACGCTGATGGTCGTGACCGTCGTCGCGGCCCTCCCGCACGCACGGTGGGACCACCTCACCCCGTTCGCACCCCACGGCTGGGCCGCGGTCGGGACCGCCGCGGCCCTGCTGGTGTGGGGGTTCGCGGGGTGGGAGGCCGTCGCGTCGCTCGCGGGCGAGTACCGCCATCCCCGGCGCGACGTCCCGCGCGCCACCGGCGTCGCCCTCGTCGTCGTCGGCGTCCTGTACCTCGCGCTCGCGGCCACGAGCCTGCTCGTCCTCGGGCCGGCGACGGCGGCGAGCCAGGCCCCGCTGTCGGACCTGCTGGCGGCCGGGGCGGGGAGCTCGGTCCGCGTCGTCACCGCGGTGGTCGCCGTCATGCTCACGATCGGCGCGATGAACGCCTACTACGCCGGGGGCTCCCGTCTCGGCGCGGCGCTGGCCCGCGACGGTGCGCTCCCCGTCGCGCTCGCGCGCGGCAGCGGACCGGGTGAGGTGCCCCGGCGCAGCCTGGCCCTCGTCGCCGGGCAGTCCCTGGCCTGGCTCATGCTCAGCGAGCTGCTGCACCTGGGCCTGACCCCGCTCATGCTGCTCGCGACCGGCTGCTTCACCCTCGTCTACGTGCTCGGCACCGCCGCTGCCGTGCGCCTCCTGCCTCGCGGCACCGTGGCCTGGGGGACGGCGGTGGTCGCCCTGTCGTCCGTCCTCGTCCTGCTGGTCATGAACGGCTGGCACGTCGCGTGGGCCCTCGGGGTGGTCGCGGCCTCCCTCGGCTGGCAGGCCGCGACCCGGCGCCGGCGTCGGCGCCCCGTGGCAGGCTTGTCCCATGGCGCGGCGCTACCGGGCGGGGACACCGGGCGGGACCCCGGAGAGGCCTGCGACGTTCTTCAGCGGGCCTGAGGAGTTCCGCGCCTGGCTCGAGGCGCACCACGAGACCGAGACCGAGCTCTGGATGGGGCTGCGCAAGAAGCACGTGGCCGACCGGGGTCTGCTCTGGGAGGAGGCGGTCGTCGAGGCCCTGTGCTTCGGCTGGATCGACTCCGTGGCGCAACGGATCGATGAGGACACCACGCGCCAGCGCTGGACCCCGCGCAAGCCAAGCAGCAACTGGTCGACCGTGAACATCACGTCCGTCGAGCGCCTCATCGCCGAGGGGCGCATGCGGCCCGCGGGGCTCGCCGCCTACGCCAGGCGCCGCGACGACCGCTCCGGGATCTACTCCTACGAGGCCGGCGAGCCCGAGCTGGCGCCGGCGTATGCCGAGCAGCTCGCCGACGACCCGGCCGCGTCGGCGTTCTGGGCGGCCGCCACCGCGTCGTACCGGCGGATCGCGGTGAGCTGGGTGATGACCGCCAAGCAGCAGGCCACCCGGGACAGGCGGATGACGCAGCTGGTGTCGGACAGTGCCGCAGGCAGGCTGATCCCCTCACAGCGGTACGGCGAGCGACCCCGCTGGGTCGAGCGTGCCGCGGAGGCCGCGCGGGCCGCGGGCGGGCGCTGAGCGGGTGCTGGTCGGAGGACTCTAGGCTCGCCCTGTGGGGTACGCCGAGGCCGACCGGGAGCGCTGGGTCCGAGAGGACCCGGTGACCAAGCGTGCCGACCGCGACGACTTCGCCCGGGACCGCGCCCGGCTCGTGCACTCGGCCTCGCTGCGGCGCCTGTCGGCCAAGACCCAGGTGGTCCAGCCCGGCGACGACGACTTCGTCCGGAACCGGCTGACGCACTCCCTCGAGGTGGCCCAGATCGGCCGCGAGTTCGGTGCGGCCCTCGGCTGCAGCGCCGACGTCGTCGACACCGCCTGCCTGGCCCACGACCTGGGCCACCCCCCGTTCGGCCACAACGGCGAGCAGGCCCTCGACGCCGTGGCTGCCGGCATCGGCGGGTTCGAGGGCAACGCCCAGACGCTGCGCCTGCTCACCCGGCTCGAGCCCAAACGCGTCCACCCGGACGGCCGCCCCGCCGGCCTCAACCTCACCCGGGCGAGCCTCGACGCGTCCACCAAGTACCCGTGGCCCCGTGGCGAAAGCCCCTCTCCCACAGCGAAGTTCGGGGTGTATGCCGACGACCGCCCGGTTTTCGAGTGGTTCCGGGACGGCCGCCCTGCGGGCGAGCGCTGCATCGAGGCCGACGTCATGGACTGGTCCGACGACGTCGCGTACTCGGTGCACGACGTCGAGGACGCCGTCGCCTCGGGCCGTCTGGACCTGCGCAGGCTGCGCGACGCGACCGACGTCGACAGCGTCCTGGCCGTCGCCACCGGCCTCTACGCCGCCGACCTCGGGACCGACGCCCTCGGCGCGGCGCTGGGACGGGTGCTGGCCACGGACGCGGTCCCCGCGGCGTACGACGGCTCGCGCGGCGACCGCGCGGCCCTCAAGGACATGACGTCCCGGCTCATCGGCAGGTTCGTGCTGGCAGTCGAGCGGGCCACCCGGGAGCGGCACGGCCCCGGAGAGCTCACCCGGTACGGCGCCCAGCTCGTCGTGCCCGACGACACCCGGGCCGAGTGCGCCGTCCTCAAGGCGGTCGCCGCCCACTTCGTGATGCACGCCCAGGAGCGCCGCGACGTGCTGGCCGGGCAGCGCGAGGTCGTGCACGACCTGGTCGCGGCCTACCTCGCGGACCCGGCCGGCCGGCTCGACCCGGACCTCCTGGCCGACTGGAAGGAGGCGCCCGACGACGCCGCGGCGCTGCGCGTGGTCGTCGACCAGGTCGCCTCGCTCACCGACGTCCGGGCCCTGCACCTGCATGCCCTGTGGAGCTGAACCCGGCAGCGGCCCACCGCGCCGGTCGAGGACGGAGGAGGACGCCGGTGGACGGTACGAGGCACCCCGGGGTGGACGCCTACCTCGACGGGCTCCCCGCCTGGCAGCGCGACCTGTGCCAGCGCCTGCGCGAGGTCGTGCACGCCGCGGACCCCGAGATCGAGGAGACGGTCAAGCGGCGGGTGCGGCCGTACTTCGTGCTCGAGGGGAACGTCTGCGCCCTGCTGGCCGCCAGGGACCACGTCAACCTGTTCGTCTACGACCCGATCGCACCCGACCCGCACGGCCTGGTCAACCAGGGCCACGGCAACGCGACGGCGCGCGCGATCCAGTACCACGAGGGGGACCCGGTGCGCGAGGAGGAGCTGACCGAGTTCCTGCGGTCGGTCGTCGCCGACAACCGGGCCGGCGGGTGGCGGCGGATCCAGCAGCGGGGGAGCTGAGTGGCCGACCCGACCGGTGCCTGCTCGCGCAGGCCCCTGCCTTACGGGAGTCAGCCGGCGAAGGCGCGGGCCTGCCCGACGACGGACAGGCCGACGATCGACCCGGCCGGCGGGACCTCGTGGCCGTTCACCCGCGCCGTGACCACCGTGCGGTCCGCCTGCAGCCGCAGCGCGACGAGCGCGTCGTGGCCGAAGTACGTCGTCGAGACCACCTCGGCGCAGGGGGTTCCGGGAGCCATGGCGTGCAGCTGGATCTGCTCGGGGCGCAGCAGGACGTCGACGGTGCCGGCCGGTGCCGGCTGGTGGACGGGCAGCGTCCCGAGCGCCGTCACCACCGACGTGCCGTCGGCGCGGCCGCGCAGGAACACCGCGTCGCCCAGGAACGCGGCGGCGTGCCGGTCGGTCGGGGTGGCGTAGACCTGCGACGGCGTGCCGACCTGGGAGAACCGGCCCTCGTGCATGATCGCGACCTGGTCGGCGAAGGACAGGGCCTCGGCCTGGTCGTGGGTCACGAGGACGACGGTGACCCCCTCGTGGGCGAGCGCGTCCGACACGGCCTCGCGCGTCGTCGCGCGCAGCCCCGCGTCGAGTGAGGAGAACGGCTCGTCGAGGAGCACCAGCGTGGGCTTGCGCGCCAGGGCGCGGGCCAGGGCGACGCGCTGCTGCTGGCCGCCGGACAGCTGGTCCGGACGACGAGCTGCCAGGTCGGGGGAGAGGCCGACGAGCTCGAGCAGCTCGGTGACGCGCTCACCGGCGCGCCGGGCCGCCCGCGGCAGGCCGTAGGACACGTTCTGCCCGACGGTGAGGTGGGGGAAGAGGTTGCCCTCCTGGGCGACGTACCCGATGCCACGGCGCTCGGGCGAGACCCAGCGGCCCGGCCCGACGACCACGGTGTCGCCGAGGGTGACGGTGCCCTCGTCGGCGGGCTGGAAGCCGGCGATGACGCGCAGCAGTGTGGTCTTCCCGCAGCCCGAGGGACCGAGGATGGCCGTGGTCGTCCCGGACGGGACCTGCAGGTCGAGACCGTGCAGCACGGGGCGGCCGTCGTAGGACGCGGCCACCCCCTCGATGCGCAGCGTGGTCACAGCGCGGGCTCCTCGTCTGGTCGTCGCAGCAACAGGTAGGTCAGGGGGGCGGACACGAGCACCAGCGCCGCGGCATACGGTGCGGCACCTGCGTAGTCGATGCTCTCACTCGCGCTCCAGAACGCCGTCGCCAGTGTCTGGGTGCCCGTCGGCGCGAGCAGCAGGGTCGCGGTCAGCTCGGTCGACGTGGCGATGAAGACCATCGCGAACCCCGCCAGGACGCCCGGCGCGGTCAGCGGCAGCGTCACCCGCAGGAACGCCCGCATCGGGCGGTCGCCGAGCGCGCGAGCCGCGTCTGTCAGCTCTTCGGGCGCCTGGGCGAGCGAGGCGCGGATGCTCACCATCGCCCGCGGGATGAACAGCACGACGTAGGCCGCGACGAGCACCGCCGCTGTCTGGTAGACCGGCCGCGCGTACCGGACCGCGAGGGTCACCAGGGCCAGGGCGATGACGACGCCCGGCAGCGACGACGCGACGTAGGTCGCCCGCTCCACGAGCACCGACAGCCAGGTCCGGCGACGGGCGATGAGCCACGCCACGGGGAACGCGGCGACGACGGAGACGAGACCGGCGAGCACGGCGAGGCGCAGCGTGCCCCACAGTGTCGACACGAGCTCGGCCGGGTCGAAGGTGCTCTCCGAGAGGCCCCCCGATCCGGCGCGGAACCAGTAGACGAGACTCCCCAGCGGGACGCCGACGGCCAGCACCGCGAGCAGGGCCATCCCCGCCAGGGCGGGTGCGGTCCAGCGTCCGAGCCGGGCGGGGAGCGCACGACGGATCGTGCCGCGTCCGAGCCGCGAGTAGCGGGTCGTGCCGCGCAGCAGCTGTTCGGCGGTGAGCAGGGCCAGGCACAGGCCGATGAGCACCAGCGCCAGCAGGCTCCCCGCCGAGTTGGAGAACGCGACCTGGAACTGCTCCAGGATCGCGGTGGTGAACGTCGGGAACCGCAGCATGGCCAGGACGCCGAACTCCGACAACAGGTGCAGGGAGACGAGCAGCATGCCGCCGAGGGCCGCGGGACGCAGCTGCGGCAGGACTGCGCGGAAGAACGCCCGCCACGGCCCCAGGCCGAGCGCACGGGCCGAGTCCTCGAGGGACTGGTCGAGGCCGCGCAGCACGGCCGCCACGGGCAGGAAGACGAAGGGGAAGTAGGACAGCGTCGTGACGAGGACCGCACCGCTGAGGCCCTGGAGGTCGGGGCGGACCGTGACCCACGCATACGAGTTGACGAAGGCGGGGACCGCGAGCGGCGCCACCATGAGGACGCGCCAGTAGCGCGCTCCCGGGAGCGAGGTCCGCTCCACGAGCCAGGCCGTGGCGATCCCGAGGACGGTGGTCAGGGTCACCGTGCAGGCGACCAGGCCGGCGGTGTTGCGGAGCAGCTCCCCGACGCGGGGGCGCCAGAGCAGGTCCCAGGCCGCAGCCGGCCCCACGTCGAACGCCTTCACGACGACCACGACGAGCGGCACGACGCACAGCGCCGCCACGGCCAGGGCGGCCACGACGACTGCTGCGGGGGTGGGGCCCGCGACGGGCTTGGATGAGCGGGCCACCTAGAGGATGCCGGCCTTGGTCATGAGCTCGATGACCTTCGGGCCGTTGAGCGTGTAGGGGTCGACCTTGGGCGCCTCGAGGGTGTCGAGGGGCTCGAGTGCCTTGTCGGAAGCGACGCCGTTGCCGACGGCGTACTCCTTGGCGTCACTGGTGGCGAGCAGCTGCTGGCCCTCCTTCGAGGTGACGAAGGCGAGGAACTTCTGGGCGTTGGCCGCGTGCCTGCTCGACTTGAGCACGCCACCGCCGGAGATGCTGACGAAGGCGCCCGGGTCCTGGTGGCGGAAGTAGAGCAGCTTGGTGTTCTTGCTGCCGGCCTTGGTGAGCGCCTGGTCGCGGTACCAGTAGTAGTGGTACATGATCCCGACCGGCACCTGACCGGAGTTGACGGCCTTCATCACGGCGATGTTGTTCTGGTAGATCTGCGCGCCGTCCTTGAGGCCCGTGAGCCAGGCCGAGGTCTTCTCCTCGCCCTGGGTCGCGAGGATCGCGCTGACGATGGCCTGGAAGTCGGCGCCGCCGGCCGCCACGCCCCACTTGCCCTTCCAGGCCGGGTCGGCCAGGTCCATGATCGACTTCGGCAGCTGCGACTCGCTGATCTTGCTGGGGTTGTAGACGAGGACCGTCGAGCGCGCCGCGATGCCCACCCAGTCGTTGCTGCTGGGGTGGTATGCCGCGCCCACCTGGGCGATCGTCGCCGGGTCGACCTTGGCCAGGAGCCCGGCCCGCTGGACGGTCGTCATCGCGGGGGAGTTCTCGGTGAGGAACACGTCCGCCGGGCTCTTGGGCCCCTCCTGCACGATCTGGGCGCCCATCGAGGAGTCCGAGCCGTACCGGATCTGGACCTTGATGCCGGTCTTCTCCTGGAACTTCTTCGCCCACGCCTGGGTGAGGTTCTCGTGCTGGGCGCTGTAGATGGTGAGCTTGTCCGGGTCGAGCGAACCCTTGGCCTCGAGGCTCCCGCTGCCACACGCCGTGAGGGCGAGGGCGGCGGAGGAGGCCAGGGCGACCAGGACGGTGCGGCGACGAAGCACGCGGGTTCTCCAGACTCAGGATCGATTGCAAAGGCAAGGCTTACCTTACCTCCGGCCCGGGTCGGCTCCGAACCGGAGGAGGCGGGCGAGGGTGTGGAACTGGTCACCACCCGGCGCGGGGCACCACCTAGACTCGGCGGCGAACAGGAGGGCCAGTGGCGGGTCGGATCAAGACCGACGACATCGCGCTCGTGAAGGAGCGCTCGTCGATCGAGGACGTCGTGCGCGAGCACGTCACCCTGCGCCCCGCCGGGCCGGGCTCGATGAAGGGGCTGTGCCCGTTCCACGACGAGAAGACGCCGTCGTTCAACATCCGCCCGGCCGTCGGTGCCTGGCACTGCTTCGGCTGCGGAGAGGGCGGGGACGTCATCTCGTTCGTCCAGAAGGTCGAGCACCTCACCTTCACCGAGGCGATCGAGCGGCTCGCGGCGAAGCTGGGGCTCGAGCTGCACTACGAGGAGGGCGGGCGCCCCCGCGACGGCGAGACCCTGGGCCGGCGGTCCCGGCTCGTCGAGGCCCACCGCGCGGCCCAGGAGTTCTACCTCGAGCGGCTGCTGGAGTCGCAGGAGGCGCGCATCGGCCGGGACTTCCTGCGCGAGCGCGGCTTCGGCGGCGACGCTGCCCGCCGGTTCGGGGTCGGCTTCGCGCCGCGCGGCGGCGAAGAGCTGAGCAGGTACCTGCGCGGCAAGGGCTTCAGCGAGGAGGAGCTCGTCCTCGGCGGGCTGTCCGGCCGGGGGAGCCGAGGCGTGTACGACCGGTTCCGCGGGCGCCTCGTGTGGCCGATCCGCGACATCACGGGCGACACGGTGGGGTTCGGCGCGCGGCGGCTGTACGACGACGACCGCATCGCGGCCAAGTACCTCAACACCTCCGAGACACCGATCTACAAGAAGTCCACGGTGCTCTACGGCCTCGACCTGGCCAAGAAGGCCATCGCCGCCGAGCGCAAGGCCATCGTGGTGGAGGGGTACACGGACGTCATGGCCTGCCACCTCGCCGGGATCGAGGGGGCGGTGGCCTCGTGCGGCACCGCCTTCGGCGTCGACCACATCAAGGTGCTGCGCCGGATCATGCGCGACGAGGCCGACCTCGCACCGGCCCGGGTCGTCTTCACCTTCGACGGCGACGCCGCGGGGCAGAAGGCGGCGATGAAGGCGTTCACCGAGGACCAGCGGTGGGCCTCCCAGTCGTTCGTCGCGGTGGCCGAGGGCGGTATGGACCCGTGCGAGCTGCGGATCGCCCAGGGCGACGACGCCGTCCGCCACCTCGTCGACGACGCCGTGCCGATGTTCGAGTTCGCCGTGCGCACCACCATCAACCGCTTCGACATGTCGACCGCCGAGGGCCGGGTGCAGGCGATGCGCGCCGCCGCCCCGATCGTGAACTCGATCCGGGACAGCTCGATGCGTCCCGAGTACGTCCGCACCGTGGCGGGGTGGATCGGCGTGGAGGTGGAGCAGGTCCAGGCCGAGGTCGCCCGGGCCGGCCGGATGGCCGCTCGCGAGGCGCAGAAGGAGTCCGGCCCCGGCGCAGCCCTCCCCGACGCCGAGGCCGTCCCCGAGCCGTCGGAGCAGGAGGCTCGGGCGGCCCTGCCGCCCCCGGACCTGCGCGACCCGGTCGTCGTTAACGAACGCGAGCTGCTGCAGGCCCTGCTTCAGTTTCCGGACTTCTTCACCACGGAAGACATCGACTCGCTCCCTCCCAGTGCTTTCTCGGCACCGGCGCACCGCGCCGTCTTCGACGGCATACGCACTGCTGGAGGACCGCAGCCAGGGTTGAGCAGCCAGGCGTGGGCTGATCGGGTGGCCGACGCCGCGACTTTGGCGGTGCGAGGCTTGGTGGCCGAACTGGCGGTTGCGGAGCTTCGCGTTGTGTACGACAAGGCCACGGGCCGCCCCCGTACGTCATCGATGAGAGCGCTGTTGATCCGTATCCAGGAGGTCACCCTGACCCGCAAGATCGCCGACGCCATGTCGGCCATGCGCCGCATGGCCGCCGACCAGCACAGCGACCCCGCGCGGGCCCGTGCCCTCAGCTCCGCGCTGCAGGACCTGCAGCGCGAGCTCGCACAGCTGCGCGACAAGGCGTCGTGATGGCGCTGTCGCTGCGCCGCCGTCCGCGGCTGGCCGCCGGGGTCCGGTCCGCCCTCGAGCTCTCCGACGGCGAGCGCGTGCTGAGCTGGGGGCTCGAGGAGGCCACGGGCACCACCGTAGTCGCCACCAACCACCGCCTGTATGCCGTGCCGGCGGCCGCCGCGCTCGGCCCCATCGCCGGCGGTGGCGCCACGGGCGCAGACCTCGGCGCGGGTGCGGTGGGGGTCGTGCGCCGCCCCTGGCACGAGGTGGACGCGGGGACGTGGTCCTCCGACCTCGGGCAGCTGACCGTGACATGGGTCGACGGCGCGCGCCCCAGCCAGTGGACGCTCGGCGTCACCTCCCTAGTGCCCGAGACGGTCCGTGAGCGGGTGCAGGCGAGCGTCGTGGTGAGCCACCGGGTCGACCTCGGCCGGCGGCGCACGGCGCGGGCGGTGATCCGCCAGGACCTGGGCAGCGGGGCACTGGTGGAGCAGGTATTGCTCGGCAAGGGAACCCCGGCCACCGACACCGAGGTGTCGCAGGCCGCCGAGCAGGCCATCTCGTACCTTCGTGAGCAGGTCGGCCTCGAGTGAGCCGGCCTCCGGACGGGCCCGGAGGCCGTTTTCAGAACCGCCCGCAACCTTTGCTATGGTTGCGCAGCGCCGACGGCGGGTACCCGCCGAAGCCATTCCCCCGTAGCTCAATTGGCAGAGCATTCGACTGTTAATCGAAGGGTTGTTGGTTCGAGTCCAACCGGGGGAGCGCACCAGAGGACCCACCGTCGCGTGGGTCCTCTTTTTTGTGTCCGGACCGCGTAACCTCGGGCCGTGCGCCGACGATGACTGGTCGTGAACGGTCCGAAACGGACGCCATCGCACGGGAAAGGCCAGCCATGACCTCAGGCACGACTCGAACCCTCCAGCGCAGGAACGCCCGCCGCGGACTCTGGGCCGTCTCCGCCCTCGCCGCCGCAGCGATCGCCGGAGGAGCCGCGAGTGCAGCGACGGCCTCACCGTCGCACCACTCGCACCAGCCGGTCACCCTGACGCCGGCCAGTTCGACGACCACGCAGGCGCCCGAGCCGACCGAGACCGAGACTCCGGAGCCCACGGAGACGCAGGCGCCCGAGCCGACCGAGACCGAGAGCCCGGAGCCCACGGAGACGCAGGCGCCCGAGCCGACCGAGACCGAGAGCCCGGAACCCACGGAGACGCAGGCGCCCGAGCCGACCGAGAGCCCGGAGCCGACCCGGACCCACACGCCCGAGCCGACGCGGTCCACCGAGGCATCGGACGACCAGGGTGAGGACCAGTCCGGCGAGGACCAGTCGTCCGACCACCAGGGCGAGGACCAGTCCGGCGACCAGTCGACGTCAGGCGACCACCAGGAGGGCGACCACCAGGAGGGCGACCACCAGGACGGGGGCGACGGTCAGTCCGACGGCGGTGACGGCAGCTAGCGGGTCGAGCACGGCGGTGGGTCGCGAGGCGGCCCACCGCCTGCGCGTGTCCGCGGACGCCCGGCAGAGCTCGGCCGACGCGGACCTCGAGGCTGCGAGCCGAGGCGACCAGGCAGCCCTGCGACGGATCTACGACGACCTCGCGCCGGCGGTGCTCGGCTACCTCAGGGGCCACGGTGCCCCGGAGCCCGAGGACGCGACCAGCGAGGTCTTCCTCGCGGTCTTCACCCGGCTGGACAGCGTCGTGGGTGGGGCCGCGGGCCTGCGGACCCTGGTGTTCTCGGTGGCGCACGCGCGCCTCGTGGACCAGCTCCGTCGGGCCGCCAGGCGGGCGCCGTCGGTGCCGTACGAGCCCACCCGCGACGAGCGGGTGGCGCCCTCGGCTGAAGCGGTCGCCCTGTGGCGCGAGGGCGGGGCAGGGGTCGAGGCCGTCCTGGCCGGGCTGCCCGACGACTACCGGGACGTCGTCCTGCTCCGGGTCGTCGCCGACCTCGGTGTCGCCGCGACGGCCACCGTGATGGGTCGCTCCGAGGGCGCCGTCAAGCAGCTGTACCGGCGCGCGCTGCTGGCCCTGCGCGACGTCGTGGGGGACGAGGGGGTAACCGGATGACCCGGTCCGACGATGACGCAGACGAGACACGACCCAGGGAGGAGGACCCCGTGGAGCCGACGGACGACACCGCGCTCGAGGAGTTCCTCCTGCGTGTCCAGGAGCTCGGTCAGGATCACGCGCCCGCACCGAACGCCCGCTTGGCGGCGGTCCTGGGCACCCCCGCGCCGGCCCGCGTCCGGCGCATCGCCCCTCGCACCGTTGCGGGCGCGACGGCCCTGGGTATCGCGACCCTGGTGGGGACGGGCTGGGCTGCCGCTGCCGCCGACCAGCTCCCCGCGCCGGCCCAGCGTGCAGTGGCCCGGCTCACCGCGGGCTGGCTCCCCGGCATACCACACCCGGAGGACCGGCGGCCGGGTGCCGGGACCACACCGTCGGCTGTCCTGCCCACCCCGACCACCGCGACCGTGCCCGTGCCGGCCGGCGACGACCCGACCGGCGACGTGGGAACGCAGCCGGTGCGGCAGTCGGTCGCCCCGGCTCGTCCGACCGGCACCGGGGGCGACGACGCCGAGCGGCCGGGAGGCGAGGACGGCGACGGCTCGGCGGTCACGGACAGGGGCGGTGAGGCCGAGGAGCCGCGGGCCCCGCGTCCGGCGACGGGGACGGCCACCGGCGAAGGCCGGGACGACGACAACGGCACGCAGACCGGCTCGAGCGCCGGGGCCGGGGACGCGACGACGGACGGGTACGACGACGGGGGCGCCACCGGCTCCGACGACGGCCACGACGGGTCGGGCAGGGGCTCGACCGGGGACGGCGCCGACCGCTGAGGCGCTGAGCGCGCCGCCGTCAGGGCGGGATCCCGGGAAGTCCCCTGCCTCCCGGGATCCCGCCGTGACGGTGCGGAGTCCGCCTACGCGGAGCCCCGCCTCAGCGGGTGGGTGCGGCGACGGCCACGTCCGGCTCGGGCTCGGCCTGCCCCGTCGCGTGCAGCGTGGTGCGGCCACGGCGCGAGAGCCGCCTCTCGACGTAGACGGCCAGTCGGGACAGCAGGTAGTTCATGGTGATGAACAGGATCGCCGCAACGATGTAGGCAGGCACGGTGTTGGCGAAGTTCGAGCCGAGGGTCTTGGACTGGCTCAGCAGCTCGGAGCTGTAGAGCACCTGGTAGCCCAGGGCCGTGTCCTTGAGGATGGTCACGAACTGCCCGATCAGCGCGGGCAGCATGGCCGTCAGGGCCTGGGGCAGCTGGATCGAGCGCAACACCTGGCCCGGCGTGAGGCCGACCGACAGGCCCGCCTCGCCCTGGCCCCGGGGCAGGGCGTGGACACCGGAGCGCACGAGCTCGGCGATGACCGACCCGTTGTAGAGCGTCAGCGCGGTGACGACCGCGGCGAGCGGGTTCAGCGTGTCGGCGAAGACCGAGTTCTGGGTGTACAGCCCGAAGGCGAAGATCATCATGATCAGGACCGGCACGGCCCGGAAGAACTCGACGACGACACTGCTGACCCACCGCACGGCTGCGATGCCGGACAGTCGGCCGACGCCGAACACGAGGCCGAAGACGGCGGCGAAGACGATCGAGAGGAGGGCGGCCTTGATGGTGCCCCACAGGCCGGGGAGCAAGTAGTCGCGCCACACCGCCCGGTCGGTGAAGAACGGCTTCCACATGAAGCCCTGCAGCTGGTTGGCGGCCTGCATCTTGCGCAGCACGAAGTAGACGATCGCCAGGGCGACGACCACCCCGACGGCCGCCAGCGCCGCGTGGCGACGCCGCGCCCGTGGCCCCGGCGTGTCGAAGAGGACCGGCTGGGAGCTCATCGCTTCACCGCCAGTCGGCGCGAGAGGCTCGTGAACAACAGCCCGAGCGGGAGCGTGATGATCACGAAGCCGATCGCGAAGACGAGGAAGACGCCGATGCTGCTGCCTTCGTTCTCGATGACCACGGACATCAGGTTGGCCGCCTCCGCGACGCCGATGACGACTGCGACGGTGGTGTTCTTGATGAGCGCGATGACGGTCGAGCCGATCGGGGCGACCGCGCCGCGGTAGGCCTGTGGCAGCAGGACGTAGCGCATGCTCTGGCCGAAGGTCAGGCCGATCGACCGCGCCGCCTCGGCCTGCCCCGCGGGGACGGTGTTGACCCCGGAGCGCAGCGCCTCGCAGATGAACGCTCCGTGGTAGACCGACAGCATCACGACCGCCCAGCGGAAGGCGTTCCCCTTGATGCTGCTCGGGTCGAGGTTGATGCCGAGGATGTAGGTGATGCCGAGGACGCTGGCGACCATCAGCAGCGTCAGCGGCGTGTTGCGGAACGTGTTGACGTACCACGTCCCCATCCACTGGAAGATGCGCACGGGGGACAGGCGCAGGACGGCGACGATCGTGCCCAGGAGCAGTGATCCGATGGTCCCGAAGACCGAGAGCAGGATCGTGACCCAGAACGCACCGAGGACGTCGTAGTTGCTCAGGACGTTACCCATGCAGACAGCCTTCCGTTGCGAATGGCCTTGCGGCGCAAGGTGTTTGACGACTGGTCCAACGGCTCCGGTATGCCGGGTGCCCGGGTGGGCACCCGGCATACCGGAGCGTCAGCCAACCGTCAGGAGCAGGTGTCCTGCTTCGGCGGGTTGAGCGCCTTGTCGACCTTGAACCCGGCCGGGCCCAGGTTGTCGTCGACGGCCTTCTGCCAGTCGCCGGAGTCGATCATCTTCTTCAGGGCGGTGTTGATCTTCTCGCAGGTGGCGGTGTCGCCCTTCTTGATGCCGATGCCGTAGCGCTCCTCGGAGAAGGTCTTGCCGACCACCTTGAGCTTGCCCTTGTACTGGTCCTGGGCGGCATAGCCGGCGAGGATCGTGTTGTCGGTGGTGAGGGCGTCGACACCCTTGGAGACGAGGGCCGCCACGCACTCGGAGTACGTGCCGAACTCCTGCAGCTGCACTCCCGGGTACTTGTCCTTGACCTTCTGCGCCGAGGTCGAGCCGGTGACCGAGCAGAGCTTCTTGCCGGTCAGCGTCTCCGGGCCGGTGATCGAGGAGTCGTCGGCGCGCACGAGCAGGTCCTGGCCGGCGATGAAGTACGGGCCGGCGAAGGAGACCTTCTCCTTGCGGGCGTCGGTGATCGAGTAGGTCGCGACGATCATGTTGACCTGACCGGTCGAGATGAGCGTCTCGCGCTGGGCCGAGGGGGCCTGGACCCACTGGATGTCGTTCTCGGAGTGGCCGAGCTCCTTCGCGACGTACTTTGCGACGTCGACGTCGAGGCCCTTGTACTCGGAGCCCTGCTTCAGGCCGAGGCCGGGCTGGTCGAACTTGATGCCGATCTTGAACGCACCGCCGCCACCACCGCCCCCACCGCTGCCCGAGTCCTTGGCGCTGTCACCGCAAGCGGCCAGCGCGAGCGCGAGCACCGATGCGGCGGCGACCGCGCCGATCTGGCGAACCTTCATGTGTTTCCTCCTGTGGGTGGTGCGGAATGGGTGCCGAGCCGGCCCTGGGTGGGCCGCGACGCGTGGTGCCACGCCCGCGGGACGGGTGGGGCCGCGGTCGTGACAGGTCAGTGGGTGAGGATCTTGCCGAGGAAGTCCTTGGCGCGGTCCGAGGTCGGTGCCGTGAAGAACGTCTCTGGCGCGGCCTCCTCGACGATCTGGCCGTCCGCCATGAAGACGACCCGGTTCGCGGCCTTGCGGGCGAAACCCATCTCGTGGGTCACGACGACCATCGTCATGCCGTCCTTGGCGAGCCCGACCATGACGTCGAGGACCTCGTTGATCATCTCGGGGTCCAGCGCCGAGGTGGGCTCGTCGAACAGCATCACCTTGGGGTCCATGGCGAGCGAGCGAGCGATGGCGACGCGCTGCTGCTGGCCACCGGAGAGCTGGGCGGGGTACTTCTGCGCCTGGTGGGCGACGCCGACCCGCTCGAGGAGCTCCAGGGCCCGCTTGTCGGCGTCCTTCTTCGGCGTCTTGCGCACCTTGGTCGGGCCGAGCGTGACGTTCTCGAGGATGGTCTTGTGGGCGAACAGGTTGAACGACTGGAACACCATGCCCACGTCGGCCCGCAGCTGGGCGAGCTCCTTGCCCTCCTCGGGCAGCGGCTTGCCGTCGATGGTGATCGAGCCGGTCTCGAAGGTCTCGAGCCGGTTGATGGTGCGGCACAGGGTGGACTTCCCCGAGCCGGAGGGGCCGATGACGACGACGACCTCGCCCTTGCCGATGGACAGGTTGATGTCCTGCAGGACGTGGAGGTCGCCGAAGTGCTTGTTGACGCCTTCGAGGACGACGAGTGGCTCCGTCATGCGGGGCAACCTACCCGTTGCGGGGCGATTCGTCGCTCGGCGGGTCACGATAAGTGGGACGAACCGGAGGAGTTGGACACATGGAGGTAAAGGTTTCGTCCTGATCGCCATGGCGCGGGGCCGCAGGAGTAGCCTCGAAGAGGTTGTCGGGCGTGCACCCCCGTCATCGGCCCGCTGCCGCGCCAGGCGCTCTCTCGAGGACTCCCGGCGGTGCGACCCTCGGGTCGCGCAGTGCCCCCGCCCAGTTCCCACAGCGGGGGCACTGCTACGAGCCCCACCTTCACAGCTCCACGGTGGCCCCCATGGCGACCGTCCGGTCGGGCGGGAGGCGGAAGTACTCGACGGGGGACGCCGCGTTGTGGGCCAGCCCGAGGAAGAGCCGCTTGCGCCAGGTCGGCATCTCCCGGTCCGGACCGCGTTGCAGGGCGATGCGGGACAGGAAGTAGTACGCCTCGTCCGGCTCGACGTCCACGAGGCCCAGGTCGCGGGCCAGGCGCAGGGCGCGGGGCACGTCCTGGTCCTCCTGGAAGCCGAAGCGCAGGGTCAGGTGGGTGATGGCGTCGTACGGGTCCCCGAGGTCGTCCACCTCGACACGGTCGACGTCGGCGACCACGGGGACGTTCTCCGCGGTCGTGCTCACGATGAGGACCGTCTCGTGGATGACGTGGTTGAACATCGCGTTCTCGCGCAGGGCAAGGGGCGTCGTGGTCTTGTCAGGGTGCAGGAAGACGGCCGTCCCGGGCACCGTGCCCACCGAGTCCTCCTGGAGCCAGTCGATGAACGGCTCCAGCGGACCCTCCATGGTCGAGCGGCGGTCGGTCACGAGCGTCCGGCCCCGCTGCCACGTCAGCATCACCGTCCCCACGAGCACGGCGATGAGCAGGGGCAGCCAGCCGCCGTGCAGCACCTTGGTGAGGTTCGCGGCGAAGAAGGTGACCTCCAGGGCGAGGAGGGGCACCGCGAGCAGGGCCAGGCGTCCACGGCCCCAGCCCCAGGCCGACTCGGCCAGGATGAGGAAGAGCGTCGTGGTGATCAGGAACGTGCCGGTGACCGCGAGGCCGTAGGCGGTCGCCAGGCGCTGGGAGGACTGGAAGACGACCAGCAGGAGCATCACGCCGACGAAGAGCGTCCAGTTCACTGCGGGCACGTAGATCTGGCCGTGCTCGCGGGTGGAGGTGTGGCGCACGGTCAGCCTCGGCAGGTACCCGAGCCGCTCCGCCTGCCGCGAGACGGAGAAGGCCCCGGAGATGACCGCCTGTGACGCGATCACCGTCGCGGCGGTGGCGAGGACGACGAGGGGCAGACCCAGCACGACGGGGGCCAGGTTGAAGAACGGGTTCGCCGCGGTGGCCGGCTTCTCGAGGATCATGGCGCCCTGGCCGAGGTAGTTCAGGGTCAGGGCGGGGAAGACGACTGCGAACCAGGCCCGGCTGATCGGGCCGCGCCCGAAGTGGCCCATGTCGGCATACAACGCCTCGGCCCCGGTGATGGACAGCACGACGGCGCCCATGGCGACGAAGGCGATGAAGGGGTGCTCGACGACGAAGAGGACGGCGTGGTGCGGCGACAGCCCGGTGAGGATCGCAGGGTCGCGGACCACCTGGGCACCGCCGAGGACACCCAGCACGAGGAACCATGTCACCATCACCGGGCCGAAGAAGCGGCCCACCAGCGCGGTGCCGTATCGCTGCACCCCGAACAGGACTGCCAGCACGACAGCCCCGATGGGCACGACGAGGTGGCCGAGCTGCGGGGTCGTCACGGCGAGGCCCTCGATCGCCGACATCACCGAGATGGCGGGCGTGATGACGCTGTCGCCGTAGAAGAGGGACGCGCCGAGCACGCCGAGCAGCATCACCAGGGCGAAGCGCCGGCCGCCGGGCCGGACCGAACGCCGGGCCAGCGCGGCGAGGGCCATGACGCCGCCCTCACCGTCGTTGTCGGCCCGCAGGATGAAGTACACGTACTTGACCGACACGACGAGGGTGATCGCCCAGAAGACGAGGGAGATGACGCCGTAGACGTCACCAGGCGACGTCTTCACCATGTTGTGGTCGATCGAGAAGACCGTCTGCAGGGCGTAC
The DNA here is from genome assembly GCF_054779295.1 of Phycicoccus ginsengisoli. Classification (NCBI taxonomy): domain Bacteria; kingdom Bacillati; phylum Actinomycetota; class Actinomycetes; order Micrococcales; family Intrasporangiaceae; genus Phycicoccus; species Phycicoccus ginsengisoli. The sequence continues at coordinate 91,813 of NZ_BAAGYN010000009.1, read as the reverse complement.
AGGGGGCTGGTGCCGATGTCGCCGAAGACGACGCCCAGGGCGGCCAGGGCCAGGCCCGTTCCGCGCCGTGACGGGTGGGCCGGTTCGTGGGTCACAGAACGAGGATCCTCCCACGGTGTCGGCCCGTCCCCACCTGCAGGTCCGGTGGATGGTCGTACGCCATGGGTCACCCTTGTGGCCGATGACGCGCGGGTGGTCCAGGGGTAGACCTGACGGGTCCCGGCCCGCCGGGGGCCGCGAGAGAAGGGGCAGTGCGCATGAAGAAGGCAATGTGGTCCAGAGCCCTCGGGGCGGCCGCGGTCGCGGGGGCCATGGCGCTCGCCGGCAGCCCGGCGATGGCATCTGGGCCCGGTGGGACGGCCTACACGTGCACCGGCGGTGAGGTCCCGTCCGGGAGCTACTCGAGCATCACCGTGACGGGTCAGTGCTCGGTGGGCGCCGGAGCCGTCATCAACGTCGCCGGCAACATCAACGTCATGGCCGGCGCCATGCTCGACGCCCAGAGCGCTCCGTCGACGATCACGGTCGGCCACAACGTCACCGCCGCGCCGGGCTCGCTGGTCGGGCTGGGGTGCCAGCCGCCGTCGTACACGGGCAACTCGGCGCACGAGTGCATGGTGCAGCCCGAAGGCCACTCGACGATCGCCGTCCACGGCAACGTCACGGCCACCGATGCCCTGGCGTTCCTGCTCAACGGGGTCACCGTCGGCGGCAACGTGACCTTCACGGGCGGGGGCTCGCAGATCCCGTGGTCGATCAAGAACAACACGATCGCCCGCAACCTCACGGTGAGCGGCCAGACGAGCGAGTGGCTCGGCGTGCTGTTCAACCAGATCGGCGGGAACACCACCCTGACCGACATCACGATCATGGACGAGCACCCCGGGGCCCCCGGCGTGTACGTCGTCCGCAACACGATCGGGAAGAACCTCACCTGCACGGGGCTGACGCCCGGTGTGTCCGGTGGGTTCGTCCCGGGCAGCGTGAACGTCGTGGGGCGCAACGCGATCGGCCAGTGCGCGTCGCTGGTCTGACCCTTCACCTCACGAGGTCGCCTGCCACCCGAAGAGGTGGCAGGCGACCTCCGTTCGCGAACTGTGGCGCTTCGGCGGCGGGTGGCCCACCACCCGTCTCTTGGGGCGCCCTCTCGTGGGGCACTTCGGGCTCGGACCAACGACCGACGGACCGGGAGACGTCCCGACGTCGCGGGTCGGACGCGGACCTGAGCCGATTCGTGCCCAGTTCGTGTGGTTCGCTGACACGGTGCAGCGGTCATTTGCACACTGGTGTGCCACCTTTGCGCCACCACCGGCGGCCCGAACCCCGCGGGTCTGCGCAGTGACCTCGAGTCGGGTCGGCTGGGAGGCGCACGCGCCGCCCCCTGCCGTCCCCAGCGCCGCCCGCACCGTGGGACCCCTGAGGAAACTCCTCACCGAAGCATCGGCACGTATCCTTGACGCAGAGTCGCAACATCGGCACCGTGCCGTACCGCGATGGAAGCCGGGTGCCGGAATGGCCGCCGATCCGATCGCTTCACACCTGTCGGCGCAGGCGCTGGGCGAGTTGCGTAGGGCGGTCCAGACATCCCGTGACGCCGTGGAGGGCCTCCGCTCGGAGCCACACGCGCAGCACGAACTGGCGCGAGCACGGTCGATCCTCTTCGCTGCGATGCAGGCGTTCGCGGAGGGCCTACGAAGCAACAACCTCCCGGTCCCCCCGCGATTCCGGGACGAGCTGCGGCTCTATGCGGACTTGGAACGCAGGGGGCGGTCCGATGGCCGGTGTCCGTAGCCGCACATGCAACCCCGCAGCTAGGCGTGGGTGCTCTCGCCTGGGTCGTCGGCGCGGTTGAGGCTCCTGAACACCGGGGGCGTCATGAGCTAGCTTGCCAGCCCGAGGCGAAGATCGGCCGGGGTAGGGGTGTGACCGACCTGGTCGCTGAGGGTTCTCCATTCTTGGCCGGCAAGCAGAGCCCCGAGGACGTCGCCCATGACCCCTCTGGTCGCTTCAAGCGCCCCGGTCGGTGTCGTGAAGACGCGAAGGCTGCGGTAACACTCATGGTCCGCGATCCTGACCGTTCCCACGAAGCCCCAGCCGTCCGAGGCGGGTGACTGGGCGATCGTGATGTGCAGCTCGTCGGTCGTGGGATCCATGGTCCCGTCCCATCCGGCGGTCTGACAGCGCCGTACCCGTCCCGAGCACAGCGCGTGCCGTAGGTCCCATGCCAGAAAGGGGGCCATCTCGGGTCCATCGCTTCCTGTGTACGCCCTCTCGCGAAGGGTGTCCACGGTTGGGACGGGCACCGGCCCCTCCGGTCACGTCCTGTCAGGGAAGCCTGCGGCCGTCGCGCCTTGAACGTCGAGGCCACCGCGCTGTCGTTTCCCCCTCCCGCGCGAGCTGACGAGCATGTCGGCCGCCATGACCCATCGCTGCTTGACGGTCATGGTCTGCGTGTAGTCCGCGCACGTGGTCTTCGCGTAGGAGGTCGTCCAGGTCTGCTCGTACTTGTCGCTGCTGCTCGACGCCGCACCCCCCGAGCCGCACCCCCCAGCACGGCCACCGCCAAGACCACTATCCCCACTCTTGACCCCAAGGCCATGACACATCCCCTCCCCTTGGCGATGGCCCCGCGCACCGGGGCCTCGAGCCAAGTGCCCCCGGACCGACAGTCCTCGTCGGTGGATCGGCCCAACTTCCCCGGCCGGGCGATCTGGCTCATGGCCCTGGAGCGGAGGCGCTGACGAGCTCGGACTGGCCGGCCCCAAGCCCCCACGAGGAGGACGAGGGCGTTCTGTCGTTTTGGGACCATGGTCCCTCCACGGCCGACCGCACGCGGCGCAAGCCTGTGAAGCGCGAATGCCGGCTATAGCGCTGAGCGTGTCCGCCGCGCCTCCGCCACCACTCCCGTCCGGGGCGGGGGCACGCCCATGCGGGACCAGCGCCCCCGTGTCGCCGCACCGGCACATCCCCAGCCGGCGCGGCGACCACCCACAAGCCCCCCTTGGTCCGGGGCGCCCTTCCCCCGCGCAACCGAGCATCCTCCTCCTCGCGTCGTACCGCCATCCCCCATCTGGGCTACGGCGACGGCATCGACCACCGACGCTCGGGCCCGATGGACGACGTCACCACTAGCGCCACGCTGCTGGACGCTAGCGGTGCCGCCATCCCTTCTATGCCCACCGCGAGCGACGCCACACGCGGAGGACAGGCCGGGGTGCCCGCGTGTGGCGAACCCGTCGAGGGGGTACGGGCGCGAACTCAGCCCGCGCCGTTGGCTGACGCGTCACTCTGAGGCGTCGACTGCGTCTGCGCGTCAGGCTCGGCCGGTTGCGGGTCGGTGAGCCAGGGTGAGCCGGCCACGCAGGGGGCGTTGGTGGGGATGACGGCCGGCGGGGCGATTCGAGAAACTCGGCGAGGACTGATGGGATCACGCGTTAGCAAATCCGTAGCAACCAACCAAGGAGGAACGATGGAGAACAACAACGAGCCGCAGGCCGCTGACCTGCGGAAACACAAGTGGGGCAGGTCGGGCTTGAACCGACGACCGACGGATTATGAGTCCGCTGCTCTGACCGACTGAGCTACTGCCCCGCATCAGCCCGGCTCGCACCGCGCTGGGCGCCGGAAGCCTATCTCCCTCGGCTCAGCCTCCTCACAGCGTCGCCGGGACCTGACAGGTGTCCCACGGCAAGGCCTGTCCGCTGCCACAGCGCGGACCCCGACGGTGGAGCTCCACCACCTGAAGGAGAACCCCATGAAGATCCGTATCGTCCCTGTCGCCGCTGGTCTCGCCGCAGCCGCCGGCATCGCCATCACGGGCGCCTCCCTGGCCAGTGCCGCACCTGCGACCTCCACGGCAGCCGCGGCATACACCGCACCGCAGCAGGGCGGCGCTGCCGGCCACGTCCAAGCGCCCATGGGCAACGGCAACACCGACCCCAGCAAGCCGATGCGCAGCGACGAGAAGCTGCTCACCGGCGACGTCGCCGCCAAGGTCACGGCCGCCGCCAAGAAGAAGGAGCCCACGGCCACGATCCAGCGGGTCGAGACGGACTCCGACGGCGTGTACGAGGCGCACATGGTGCGCACCGACGGCACGCGGATCATCGTCCAGGTCGACAAGGGCTACGCCGTCACCAGCGTCCAGGTCATGGGGCAGGGCGCACCGGGCGGTCAGCGTCCGGGCAGCCAGACCGGGTCGCAGCAGAGCGGGCAGTCATCCACCCCCAGCGCGACCAGCTGACCCTCGGCCGGAGCGGGTCGGCCACCCCACGGTGGCCGACCCGCGCTCGGCGTGATCTGTGGGAGTGCTGGTGCCTGCGGTGCTCGTGGTGCACAATGGGCCCAGCACAGACAACTGAAGAGTCGCGGCACACACGCCGAGCACCCGTGAAGAGGTCGTTGGGGAAGACGTCCCTCACACACGAAGGAGGCCCGGATGTCTGTCGCGATGCCGCGTGTCATGACTCGCGGGGTGGTGTTCGTCCACTCCACCCCGGCTGCGCTGTGCCCGCACATCACGTGGGCGCTGGAGTCGGTCCTCGAGACCGGGGTCTCCATCGAGTGGACGCGTCAGCCTGCCGGTGCCTCACTGGTCCGCGCGGAGTTCCCGTGGAGCGGTGTCCAGGGCACCGGCGCCAAGCTCGCCTCGACCCTGCGCGGGTGGGACAACCTGCGCTACGAGATCACCGAGGAGCCCAGCCCGGGTGCCGACGGCTCGCGGTGGTCCCACACCCCCAGCCTCGGCATCCACCACACCTGGACGTCGGCAAGCGGTGACGCCGTCGTCAACGAGGACCGCCTGCGCGAGGTGCTGCGCCTGTCCCAGGGCTCCCCGGAGGCCATGGCCGAGATGCTCGACGAGCTGCTCGGCACCGACTGGGACGACGAGCTCGAGCCCTTCCGGTATGCCGGTGACGGGGCCCCCGTGCGCTGGCTCCACAAGGTGGGGTGAGACGCCGCCGACGCACCGCTGCCACCTGCACGTTTCCTGTCCTCGGGCCGTCTGGCGCTACCCTTCTGCGCTGATCCCTGATCCCAGGAGGACTGTGTGAGACCCCGTCAAGCGCTGACGAGCGCCGTGGCCGTGGTCGGTGGCGTCGCCCTGGCCTGGTGCGCCTGGCTGGTGCTGCGAGCCGACCTGACCACCGGGACCACCGTGGCGGCCGTCCTGCTCTGGTTGCTGAGCGCGGCCGCCGTCGCGACGTTGACGGCCTACGTGCGCGAGGTCGAGCGACACCACGGCCGAGGCTCGCGACGACGGACCTCGTTGACACCGCTCCCGAGCCTCATGCTGCTCTGGGTCGGTGGCCTGACCGCCCTGGCGGCCTTCCCGTTCATGCTGTCCGGTTCGAGTGCCGCGGGGGCCACCACCGCCGACCCCGAGACCCCACCACCCGGTGCGGTCGACACGCCCGCCGCCTCCACGAGCCAGCCGCGGACGTCGCCCACCAGCCCGTCGCGGGGCGCCACGAGGACGCCCTCGCCGGCAGCCACCGCGCCGGTCCAGAGGCCGACCGCCCCGCCCGCGCCGCGCGCCTCGACGGCCCGGCCGACCACGAGCACCCGCTCGGGGACGACCCCGACCTCCTCGACCACCTCCTCGACCCCCAGCCCCACGAGCACGACGACCACCGGTCCGGTCATCCGCCTGCCGCTCCCGACGCCGACCAAGACCAAGGGTCACTGACCGCTCGGGCCCGAGGTCACGCGAGCAGCAGGGTCGGGGAGCTGCGACGTGGGCCCACCCGCTGGCGAAGGACGGCGAGGCTCGCCGCGTCGAAGAGCTCGACGGGCAGGAACCAGTACCGGCCCGCCAGGCCCACCACGACCATGCCGTCGGCCTCCTCGATGGTCCGGATGAGGTCGTAGCTCACCTCGTGGGCGCAGTGGTGACCTCGGACGCGGAGGGTGCGACGTCCCACCACCACCCCCACGAGCTGGCCGGGTCCGAGGTCGCGAGCCACCTCCGAGCCCACGTGCAGGCGCACCATCGTCACGGCCACGAAGGGGCACAGTGCCGTGACGCAGGCCAGGACCGCGAGGGAGGACACCAGCGCCCCCCTGCCAAGACCCGGACCGGAGACCACCGCGAGGGCGGTCGGCAGCCACAGCAGGCCGACGGCGCCGCACACGGCCAACCAGGTGTGCGGCCGGCGAAGCACGTGCCGTCGTGCGGCCCGCAAGGCCCGTCGAGCCATCAGCTCGTCCACCACCACGACGGCCTCGCGCGGCTCGTCGTCGGCCTCGGCATTCCCCTGCATCCCCTAACCTCCTGCGTCCCGGAAAGGAGGCTACGGGCCCGCCCCCTGATACTCGGACGGACGGGCGGAAGGTCTGGCCGAACGGGCGAGGGTCAGACGCTGGTGAACAGGACGGCGACGTTGTGGCCGCCGAAGCCGAACGAGTTGTTCAGCGCTGCGATGTCACCCTCGGGCAGCTTGCGTGCCTCGCCGCGGACGACGTCGAGGTCGATCTGCGGGTCGAGGTCGTCCACGTTGATGGTGGCCGGGGCGATCCGGTGGTGCACGGCCAGGATCGTCAGCACGCCCTCGAGCGCACCGGCGGCACCGAGCAGGTGACCGGTCATCGACTTGGTGGCGCTCACCGGCATACCGTCCGCGTCACCGCCGAAGGCGCGGCGGATGGCGTTGGACTCGGCCACGTCACCGACCGGCGTGGAGGTGGCGTGCGCGTTGATGTGCACGACGTCCTTCGGCGTCAGGCCGGCGGACTCGACCGCCTCCCGCATCGCCCGCGAGGCTCCGGCACCCTCGGGCTCCGGCGCCGTGATGTGGTGGCTGTCGGACGACATGCCGATCCCGGACAGCTCGGCGTAGATCGTGGCGCCGCGCGCCTTGGCCGACTCGTACTCCTCGAGCACGATCACGGCAGCGCCCTCACCGAGCACGAAGCCGTCGCGGGCGGTGTCGTAGGGGCGCGAGGCGTGCTGCGGGTCGTCGTTGCGGGTCGACAGCGCCTGCATGGCGGCGAACCCGGAGATGGGGAGGGGGTGGACCGCAGCCTCGGTGCCGCCGGCCACCGCGATGTCGGCGCGCCCGCTGCGGATCATCTCCGCGGCATACCCCATGGCCTCCAGGCCCGAGGCGCAGGCGGACACCGGCGTGTGCGCGCCGGCCCGGGCACCGAGGTCGAGGGAGACGGCGGCGGACGACGTGTTGGGCATGAGCATGGGCACGGAGAGCGGGAAGACCCGGCGGGGGCCCTTCTCGCGCAGGGTGTCCCAGGCGTCGAGCAGGGTCCAGACGCCGCCGATGCCCGTGCCGATGCAGGCGGCAAGGCGCTCGGGGTCGACCTCCGGTGCGCCGGCGTCCGCCCAGGCCTCACGGGCCGCGATGAGGGAGTACTGCGCGGAGGGGTCGTTGCGCCGCACCTCGACCTTCGTGAGGACGTCGAGGGGCTGGGTGTGGATGGTGGCCGCGAAGTGCACGGGCAGCTCGTAGGTCTGCACCCAGTCGAAGTCCATGGTCCGGGCGCCGGAGCGACCCGCGAGGATGGCGTCCCACGTCTCGGTGGCGGTGCCGCCGACCGGGGTGGTGGCTCCGACGCCGGTGACGACGACGCGTCGCTGTGCGGTCATGGCTGGGGGTGCTCCTTCGTGTGCGTGCGGTGCGGTGCGCGGCGGCGGCCCGCGCCGGGCCCGTGTCCTGGCACCAGTGTGCCGGGTGGCCGGGCGGGGCCGCCGCCGCCCGGGCTCAGCCCTGGTTCTTGGCGATGAACGACACGGCGTCGCCCACCGTCTTGAGGTTCTTGACCTCGTCGTCGGGGATGCGGACGCCGAACTTCTCCTCGGCGTTGACGACGATCGTCATCATCGACAGGGAGTCGATGTCGAGGTCGTCCGTGAAGGACTTCTCCGGCTGCACCGACTCGGTGTCGAGACCGGTCTCCTCGTTGACGATCTCGGCCAGACCCTCGAGGATCTCCTGCTCGCTCTGCGCCATTGGCTTGCGCTCCTTCGTGTGTGTCGCTTGCGTGTCGTGCATCGGTCGGTGGCCCGGTTTGCCCGCGGGCCGACGGGGGACTCAGGGCAGGACGACGACCTGCGCGGCGTACACGAGGCCGGCGCCGAAGCCGATCTGCAGCGCGAGACCACCGTGGGGCGCCTCTCCCTCGCGCAGCATCCGCTCGGTGGCGAGCGGGATGGACGCCGCGGAGGTGTTGGCGGTCTGGGCGATGTCGCGTGCCACCGGGATGTCCTCGGGCAGCTTGAGCTGCTTGATCATCGCGTCGATGATGCGCATGTTCGCCTGGTGGGGGATGAACGCGTCGAGGTCCTCGGCGCGGACGCCCGCGGCGTCGAGGGCCTTCTGCGCGACCGGTGCCATGCCCCAGACGGCCCAGCGGAAGACGGACTGGCCCGCCATGCCGATGGCGGGGGAGCCGACGCCGCCGTTCTGCTTGAGCTCGACCCAGGAGTCGCGCTGGCTGATGGTGCGCCACTGCGAGCCGTCCGAGCCCCAGACCGTCGGCCCGATGGCCGGCGTGTCCGACGGACCCACGATCGCGGCGCCGGCGCCGTCGCCGAAGATGAAGGCGCTGCCGCGGTCGCGCGGGTCGGTGAAGTCGGACAGCTTCTCCACCCCGACGACCAGCACGTGCTGGGCCGACCCTCCGCGCACCATGTCACTGGCCAGGCTGATGCCGTGGCAGTAGCCGGCGCACGCGGCACTGATGTCGAAGGCGGCGCCGCGGATCCCGAGCCGGTCGGCCAGGATCGGTGCGGCCGCGGGGGTCTGGTACGGGTGCGTGACGGTCGCGACGATGACCGCGTCGACCTGGGCCGCCTCCAGCCCTGCGGCGGTGAGGGCCTCGCGGGTGGCGGCCTCCGACATGTCGACCACCGACTCCTCGGGCGCGGCGAACCGGCGCTCGATGATGCCGGAGCGCTCGCGGATCCACTCGTCGGAGGAGTCGATCAGGTCGACGATCTCGGAGTTGGGGACCACGCGCTCGGGTCGGTAGCCGCCGACGCCCAGCATGCGGGCGTAGCGGGCGCCCTCCGGCGCGGTGATCGTGCCGGTGAGCTTGGGGGCTGGAGTCGTCATGTCAGGCTTCCTGCGCATCGGTGGGGGAGGTCGGTGCGCCGGCGGGGTCTCCGCCGTGTTCGCGGACGAGGGTGCGGGCGGCCTCGAGGTCGTCGGGGCCCTTCACCCCCAGTGTGGCCACCCCGGGCATGCCGCGCTTGGCGAGACCGACGAGCGTGCCGGCCGGGGGGAGCTCGAGGACGGCCGTGACGCCGAGGTCGACGAGGCCCTGCATGCAGCGGTCCCAACGGACCGGGTTGCTGACCTGCGCGACCAGCCGGGCGAGGGCGTCGGCGCCGCCGGCCACCGGGGCGCCGTCGGCGTTGGACAGCAGCGTGACCCCGGGGTCGCTCACGGCGAAGTCGGCGCTGAGCTCGCGCAGGGCGTCCACGGCCGGTGACATGTGGGAGGTGTGGAAGGCGCCGGCGACCTGCAGCGGGATGACGCGCGCCTTGGCGGGCGGGTCGGCGGCCAGGGCCTGCAGTTGCTCCAGCGTGCCCGCGGCCACGGTCTGGCCCGCGCCGTTGGCGTTGGCCGGGGTGAGGCCGTGGCGCTCGAGCACGGCGAGCACCTCCTCGGGGTCGCCGCCGAGCACGGCGCTCATGCCGGTCGGGGTGACGGCGGAGGCTGCTGCCATGCCGGCGCCGCGCTCGCGGACGAAGGTCATGGCGTCGTGGTCGTCGAGCACTCCGGCGAAGGCAGCGGCGGTGATCTCGCCCACCGAGTGGCCGGCGACCGCGCCGACCCCGGCAGCGGCCGGTCCGTTCGGGAAGAGCACGCTGGCCGCGGCCAGGCCCGCCGCGACGATGAGCGGCTGGGCGACGGCGGTGTCCTTGATCGTCTCCGCGTCGGAGGTCGTCCCGTGCGCCACGAGGTCGAGCCCGGCCACGTCGGAGAGCGCCTCGAGCCGGGAGCGGAACTCCGGCAGCTCGAGCCAAGGGGCGAGGAAACCGGGCGTCTGGGAGCCCTGTCCGGGGCAGAGGATCGCGAGCACGGACCCCAGCCTTCCGAGTCCGGGCCGCCGCAGGCGTGACCGTTCGCGACGAACTTGGTGGGCCGGGTTTGGAGGAAACCTCCAAACCGCGCACGCGCGGTCAGGCCGGTGTGGTCCGTCTCACAACCGGCGACGGCCGGCTCAGCCGGCCCAGGGCCAGCGCGATCCGCACGGTGTGGGCGTCGTGCGGCTCGGTGAGCTGGTAGCCGGTCAGGTCGGCGATCCGCCCGAGCCGGTAGCGCACGGTGTTCGGGTGCACGAACAGCACCCGCGCCGTCCCCTCCAGGCCGCCGCCCGACTCGAGGTAGACGGAGGCGGTCTCGAGCAGCGTCCCGCCGGAATGGGTCGTGAGCGGGTTCCAGATCCGGTCCAGCAGCAGGGCGCGGGCGGGGGCGTCGCCGACCAGGACGCGCTCCGCCAGGAGGTCGTCGGCCGCCACCGGTCGTGGCGCCTCCGGCCACGCCTGCGCGCAGCTCTGGCCGGCCAGGGCAGCCCGGGCCGACCGGCCGGCGGCGAACAGGTGCGGCACGGTGGGGCCCACCACGAGCGGCCCGTCGCCGAAGTGGTCGCCCACCTCACGAGCCGCCGCCAGGGGGTCCTCGACGTTGCCGAAGATGCACACGAGCCGGCGCCCCTGCACGGCGGCCAGGGTGTCCACCCCGACCCGCTCGGCGGCCCGGCGCAGGCCGTCCACGACGCCGGCAGGGCTGCCCGGCGGCGTGCTGCCCGCGACCACGGCCACCCGGGTCGTCGAGCCCCAGCCGAGGGCCGCCGCCCGCGACTGCATCGAGTCGTCGGCCTCGCCGCGCAGCACCGCGTCGACGACCAGGCCCTCGAGCCGGGCGTCCCACGCGCCTCGTTCCTCCGCGGCGTGCGCGTACACCTCCGCCGCGGCGAACGCGATCTCCCGGGAGTACCGCAGGACGGCCTCGCGCAGGGCCTGCTCCTGTCCCGGCTCGGCGAGGGCGGTGGCGTCCTGCTCGACCACGTCGACGACGGAGCGCACGAGATCGAGGGTGTGGCGCAGGGTGATCGAGCGGGTGAGCTCGCGGGGCGCCGTGCCGAACACGTCGGCCGTCACCGGCGCCTGGTCGCCTCCGTGGCGCAGCCAGGCGATGAACGCGGCGATGCCCGCCTGGGCCACCAGCCCCACCCAGGACCGGTCCTCGGCCGACAGCGCGCGGTACCAGTCGTGCGCGGCCTCCATCCGCCGCGTGGCGGCGCTCGAGAGCTCGCCGGCGGAGCGCTCCACCCGCAGCACGGTGTCCGACGAGAAGCCCAGGTCCGCAGGCGGCATACCGGGAGTCTATTTGTATGCCGTCCACAAGCCTCGGGGGCGGCCACGATGCCGGGCGCGGGCGCCGACGGGTCCAGGACCGACGGTCGGCTCGTCCCTTCGGCGCGAGCTGGGCGAAAAGGGCCAAACCTCCCGGGTCACCGGCCGAGCGTGCCGTAGAGTCCAGCGCCGTGGTGGAACGGTGGCGCCGAGCGGCCCGCAGAGTCGTGACGGCCGTCCCGGTCGTGGGAGCTGCGGTCGCGCTGGCCCTGGTGCTGCCGGGCGCAGCCCCGGCCACGGCCACCCCGCTCGACCCCTCGCGGGTCCCGTCGTTGGTGCCCACGGCCATGGTCATCGCCCACCGGGGTGCCTCCGGGTACCGGCCGGAACACACGCTCGAGGCCTACCGCGTGGCCGTCGCCCGGGGCGCCGACGCGATCGAGCCCGACCTGGCCTCGACGCGCGACCACGTCCTCGTCGACGTCCACGACGTCGAGCTCTCCACGGTCACCGACGTGGCGCAGCACCCGGAGCTCGCCGACCTGAAGACGACCAAGCAGGTCAGCGGCATCACCCAGACCGGCTGGTTCGTCGACGACCTCACCCTGGCGCAGCTGAGGACCTTGCGGGTGCACGAGCGCATGCCTGCGATCCGCCCGGCCAACACGGCGTGGGACGGGCAGTTCCCCGTGCCCACCTTCGACGAGGTACTGGCCCTGCGTGCCGAGCTGAGCCGGTCGACGGGACGACAGGTGGCCGTCTACCCGGAGGTCAAGAACCCCACCTACTTCCGCTCCGAGGGCCTGCCGATCGAGGAACCGATGCTCGCCGCGCTCCGGGGTGCCGGGCTCGACTCGCCCTCGGCCCCGGTGCTGGTCCAGTCCTTCGAACCGACGTCCCTGCAGCACCTGCGCACCGACCTCGGGGCGCGGATGCGGCTGGTCCAGCTAATGGGTGGCGGCCGCCCGTACGACTTCACCGTCTCGGGTGACCCCCGCACCTTCGCCGACCTCATGACGTCGACCGGGTTGGCCTGGGTGGCGCGGTACGCCTGGGCGGTCGGCCCCGACGTCTCCCTGGTGCTGCCGCGCCGCCCGGACGGCCGGCTCGCCACGCCGACCGCGCTCGTGCGCCGGGCCCACGCGGCCGGCCTGCGGGTCCACGTCTACACCCTGCGCGCGGAGAACGTCTTCCTGCCGGTGGACTACCGCATCGGCACCGACCCGGCGGCCCGGGGCCGTGCGGTCGACTTCGACCGGGCGGTCCTGGGCGCCGGGGTCGACGGCCTGTTCTGCGACCAGCCGGACGTCTGCCTCGCGGCTCGCGCCCGGCACCGGGTCACCCTCCTGCGGACCTGGCACAAGCCCCGGAGCTGACCGGGACGCCGGCCCAGCGCTCAGACGTGGTCGCGCCAGGTGTGCCGAGGCTCGTACCCGAGCACCCGGCGCGCCTTGTCGATGCACAGCAGGGTCTCGTGCTCGCCGAGCTCCCGTCGCACCTCCACGTCGGGGTAGACCTCGGCCATCAGCGAGGCGCTCGAGCGGCTCATCACCGTGTCCGCGTTGGCGATGACGAAGACGTCCGCACCCGGCGCCTCGTGCGCGAGTCCGCGCTCGACCGCCTGCGCCCCGTCGCGGGCGTCGATGTAGCCCCACAGGTTCCAGCGGCGCGCCTGCGGGTCGGCGTCGAACGACGGGAACCGGGCGTAGTCCTCGACCGCCATCACGTTGGAGAAGCGCAGCCCGACCGCCACGAGCTCGGGGTCCCAGCGGCAGAAGTGGCGGGCCATCTCCTCCTCGAGCACCTTGTTCAGGGAGTACGTGGACTCGGGCCGTGGGGCGTACTCCTCGTCGACCGGTGCGTAGGGCGGCGGCGTGTCGAACGGCAACCCGAGGACGGTCTCGCTCGAGGCCCAGACGACCCTGCGGATGCCCAGCGCCCGCGCGGCGGCGAAGACGTTGTAGGTGGCGGCGGAGTTGTTCGCGAACGTCACCGCGTTGGAGTGCAGTCCCGGCTGGGGGATCGCCGCGAGGTGCACCACCGCGTCCACCGGCCCGTCGTGCTCGTCCACGCTGCCTGACAGCGCCTCGACGACCTGCCCGTAGTCGGTGAGGTCGACCAGCATGAACTCACCCTCGACCTGCCGCGGGTCCGGACCCCCTGCCCGGTCGACCGCGAGCACAGCAAGGCCGAGCTCGCGCAGGTGGGCGACGACGGCGCGGCCGAGCTTGCCGGTGGCGCCGGTGACGACGACGCGGTGGGGGAGGGAGGGGCTGGCGGAGGGTGGCATGCCCCCATCCTTCACGGCCGGGTCTCGTCCCGCACCCGGCAACCACGGAGCCTCAGCTGCGTGGCCGGACGTCCGGGCGCCGCGCCGGCCGGACCCGAACCGACCCCACGCACGGGTATGCCGCCCGCTCGAGGTGAGGGGGCGGCATACCGGTGGTTCGCCTGCGGTCCGGGCGCGTCAGGCGTCGCCGCCCGCCGTGCCCGAGGTGCCAGCTGTCACGTCGAGCAGTCGGTAGCGCTGCGCCGCCTCGCGAGCGGTGCTCGCGTCGACCTCGCCGCGCTGGACCAGCATCTGCAGCGCCCGCACCGCGACCGAGGGGCCGTCGATGTGGAAGAAGCGGCGCGCCGCCGGCCGGGTGTCGGAGAAGCCGAACCCGTCGGCGCCGAGCGAGGCGTAGTCACCCGGCACCCACTGGGCGATCTGGTCCTGCACCTGGCGCATGTAGTCGCTCACGGCCACCACGGGGCCGGGCCGGTCCCGCAGCTTCTCGGTGACGTACGGCGTCCGCGCCTCACCGTCCGGGTGCAGGAACCGCTGCTCGTCGCAGGCCATGGCGTCACGACGCAGCTCGCTCCACGACGTCACCGACCACACGTCGGCCACCACGCCCCAGTCGTTGCGCAGCAGCTCCTGGGCCTCCAGCGCCCACGGCACGCCGACACCGGACGCGAGGAGCTGCACCCGGGGGGCGTCCTCCGGCAGGCCGTCGGGGATGCCCGGCGCGAAGAGGTGCATGCCGCGCAGGATGCCCTCGTGGTCGACGTTCTCCGGCTCGGCCGGCTGGCTCATCGGCTCGTTGTAGACGGTGAGGTAGTAGATGACGTTCTCGGGGTCGTCGCCGTACATCCGGCGCAGGCCGTCCTCGACGATGTGGCCGATCTCGAACCCGAACGCCGGGTCGTAGGAGACGACGGCCGGGTTGGTCGCGGCGAGCAGCGGGCTGTGGCCGTCGGCGTGCTGCAGGCCCTCACCGGTCAGGGTGGTGCGGCCCGCAGTGGCTCCGATGAGGAAGCCCCGGGTCATCTGGTCGGCGGCCGCCCAGATGGAGTCACCCGTGCGCTGGAAGCCGAACATCGAGTAGAAGACGTAGATCGGCACCATGGGGATGCCGTGGGTCGCGTAGGACGTGCCGGCCGCGGTGAACGCCGCGACCGAGCCGGCCTCGTTGATGCCGAGGTGCAGGATCTGGCCCTGCGCCGACTCCTTGTAGGAGAGCATCAGCTCGGCGTCGACCGAGGTGTAGTTCTGCCCGTGCGGGTTGTAGATCTTGATCGTCGGGAAGAACGCGTCCATGCCGAACGTGCGCGCCTCGTCCGGGATGATCGGCACCACGTGCTTGCCGAACTCCTTGTCGCGCATGAGCTCCTTGAGCAGCCGGACGAACGCCATGGTCGTCGCGATCTGCTGCTTGCCCGTGCCCTTCTTCACCACGTCGTAGGCGGAGTGGTCGGGCAGCTTGAGCGGCTCGTGCTCCACGCGACGGGCGGGCAGCGGGCCGCCGAGCTTCTCGCGGCGCTCGCGCAGGTACTTGATGCTCGGGTCGTCCGGGCCCGGGTGGAAGTACGGGGGCGCGTACGGGTCCTTCTCGAGCACCTCGTCGGAGATCGGCAGCTTGAGGCTGTCGCGCAGGCCCTTGAGGTCGTCGAGGGTCAGCTTCTTCATCTGGTGCGTGGCGTTGCGGCCGGCGAAGTGCGAGCCCAGGCCGTAGCCCTTGATCGTCTTGGCGAGGATCACGGTCGGCTGGCCGTTGTGGTTCATCGCCGCCTGGTAGGCCGCGAAGACCTTGCGGTAGTCGTGGCCGCCGCGCTTGAGCTTCCACCAGACGTCCTCGTCGGACCAGTCCTTGACCATCTCGCGGGTGCGCGGGTCACGGCCGAAGAAGTTCTCGCGGACGTACTTGCCGTCGTTGGCGCGGAAGGTCTGGTAGTCGCCGTCGCTCGTGGTGTTCATCAGGTGCACGAGGGCGCCGTCGCGGTCGGCCGCGAGCAGCGGGTCCCAGCCACGGCCCCAGACGACCTTGATGACGTTCCAGCCGGCGCCGCGGAAGAACGCCTCGAGCTCCTGGATGATCTTGCCGTTGCCGCGCACCGGACCGTCGAGCCGCTGCAGGTTGCAGTTGATGACGAAGGTGAGGTTGTCGAGCTCCTCCTGGGCGGCGAGCTGCAGCAGGCCGCGCGACTCCGGCTCGTCCATCTCGCCGTCGCCGAGGAACGCCCAGACGTGCTGCTGGCTGGTGTCCTTGAGGCCGCGGTTGTGCAGGTACTTGTTGAACTGCGCCTGGTAGATCGCGTTCATCGGGCCGATGCCCATCGACACCGTCGGGAACTGCCAGAAGTCCGGCATGAGCCGCGGGTGTGGGTAGGACGGCAGCGCGAGCGGCTGGCCGGCCACGATGTGGCTCTTTTCCTGGCGGAAGCCGTCGAGCTGGTCCTCGGACAGGCGTCCCTCGAGGAACGCGCGGGCGTACATGCCGGGGGAGGCGTGGCCCTGGAAGAAGACCTGGTCGCCACCGCCCGGGTGGTCGGCGCCCCGCCAGAAGTGGTTGAAGCCCACCTCGTAGAGGGTCGCCGCCGAGGCGTAGGTGGAGATGTGGCCGCCGACGGAGATGTCGGGGCGCTGGGCGCGGTGCACCATGACGGCGGCGTTCCAGCGCAGGTAGGCGCGGTAGCGCCGCTCGACCTCCTCGTCACCGGGGAACCAGGGCTCCTGCTCCGGGGAGATCGTGTTGATGTAGTCGGTGGCGGTCAGCGACGGCACGCCGACCTGCTGCTCGCGGGCACGCTGGAGCAGCTTGAGCATCACGTACCGCGCTCGGTTGCGCCCACCGGCGTCGATGACGCCGTCGAGCGACTCGAGCCACTCCCGCGTCTCCTCGGGGTCGATGTCCGGGAGCTGGCTCGGGATGCCGTTGAGGATGGGTCCGGCTTCCTCGCGTGCGGCCACGGTCGTGAGTCCTTTCTCGCGCTGCGGCCGCGGGGGTGCGTGCGGCCCTGTGTCCATCTTCCACCCCCGGGAGGGGCGCGTCACAACCGGCCATGCCTACTGACCGGTATGCGGAGCGGGTGGCCGGCCGGCATCGTCCCCGGTCAGAGGCCCAGGCGGTGCGCGCCGGCGTACACCGTCATGCGGGGCGGGCGGGTGAAGCCCACGAGGGTCAGCCCGGACTCGGCGGCGAGCCGGACGGCCAGCGACGAGGGCGCCGAGACCGCGACGAGGGCGGGGATCCCCGCCATGACCGCCTTCTGCACGAGCTCGAAGCTGGCCCGGCCGCTCACGACCAGGACGTGGCCGCCCAACGGCAGCAGTCCTGCGCGACCGGCCCAGCCCACGACCTTGTCCACCGCGTTGTGCCGCCCGACGTCCTCGCGGACCACGAGCGGGTCGCCCTCGGCGGTGAAGACGCCCGCGGCGTGCAGCCCACCGGTGCGGTCGAAGACCTTCTGCTGCTCGCGCAGCCGGTCGGGCAGGCTCGCCACGACGTCGGGCGCCAGGCGCACGGGATCGGCGGCCACGGCATACGGGCTCGTGGCGGTGATGGCGTCGACGCTCGTCTTGCCGCACACCCCGCAGGCGCTCGACTGGTAGCCGGACCGCGCGGCCCGGTCGAGGTCGGGGACGACACCGGCGGCGAGGGTGACGTCGACGACGTTGTACGTGGGGGAGCCGGTCTCGTCCTCGTCGAGGCAGTGCATGAGCTGGGCGACGTCGACCGCCTCCGCGACGACGCCCTCGGTGAGCAGGTTGCCCAGCGTCAGGTCGAAGTCGTCGCCGGGGGTCCGCATGGTGACGGTGACCGGGCGCCCGGCGACCCGGATCTCCAGCGGCTCCTCCACGGCGAGGGTGTCGGGACGGGACGTCCTGCGCACCGAGCCGTCCTCGAGGACCTCCACGCGCGTGCTCGGCGCCCGCTGCGTCACCCGTCCCATGACCCGACTGTATGCCGGGTGCGAGGGAGTGGCTGGGCTCGGCCCTCCGGGCGGATAGGTTGGGGGCGTGAGCGACGAGCCAGCCGCCCCGCGCCCGACGCCCCTCGCCGTCCGGCTCCACGACGACGGCGGCGTGCCGTGGCAGCCGGTCTCGGCACGCCTCGTGACGGCTCGCTCGGTGGTGCTGCTCGCCTGCGCGGCGGCGCCGCTGCTGGGCGCGGTCGTCCTCGCCGTCCTGATCACCCCGTGGGCGTGGGCCGCTGTGGCCGTCGTGGCCGTCCTCCTGGCCGCGGGACTGTGGGTCGTCCGCAGGCAGGTCCCCGCCATCAGCTGGGCCGAGGGACCGGAGGAGCTGGTGATCCGCAAGGGACGCCTCTTCCGCAGCCTGGTCAGCGTTCCGTACGGCCGGCTGCAGTTCGTCGACCTGCAGTCCGGGCCGCTCCTGCGCCGCCTGGGCCTCGCGACGATCGAGCTGCACACCGCCTCCCCGGCGAGCGGCGGGTCGATCCCGGGCCTGCCCCTCCCGCTGGCCGAGGGCCTGCGCGAGCGGCTGGCGGCCCGGGGTGAGTCGCAGCGGGCGGGCCTGTGACGCAGGCCGCCGCCGTGGACGACGAGGGCTGGCAGCACCTGCACCCGCTCTCACCGCTGCTGCGGGGAGGCATCGCGTCGGTGGCCGTGCTCGCGTACATCCTGTCCCAACAGCTCGACACGCTCTTCGGCGCCGACCCGGAGGACCCCACCGGCGGTCACCTGGGCTGGGCCGCCGTGGCCGTGCTGGTCGTGCTCGTGCTCATCGTGGTTGGGGCGTGGGTCTCGTGGCGGTTCTCGCGCTACCGCGTCGGTGCCACGCTGATCGAGCTGCGGACGGGCGTGCTCTTCCGCCAGCACCGCCAGGTCAGGTTCGACCGTATCCAGGCGGTCGACGTGGGACGACCGCTGCTGGCCCGGCTGCTCGGGCTGTCGGAGGTGGTCGTGCAGTCCGCCGGCGGGCGCGACGCCAACCTCAGGCTGGCCTTCCTCGGGGACCCGGCCGCCCAGGCGGTGCGCGAGCAGCTGATGGAGCTGGCTCGCCATGACGACGAGGTCGGCCCGCCGCCCCGGGAGGGCTTGCCCCCGGGTGCCGTTGCGGCGGAGTCGCCTCGTACCGGCGAGATGGCGCTGGTGGTGCCGGCGGCGCCGGTCACCGACGCGACCCGCGTGCTGGCCGTGCCGACCCTGCGGATCGTGCAGTCGATCCTCTACAGCGGTCCCGCGCTGACGTTCCTGCTCGCGGTCCCCGCCCTGCTCGTGTCGCTGGCCCTCGGTGCCGGCGGCATGGTGGCGTGGCTCGGACCCATGGCGCTGGGCGTGGGCGGCTCCCTGCTCAAGCGGCTCACCCACGAGGCGAACTTCGAGCTGCACCACCAGGGCGACCGCCTGCGCATCCGACACGGCCTCACCGACCTGCGGACGACGACGGTGCCGCTGCACCGCGTGCAGGCGATCGAGCTGCGACAGGCGCTGCCGTGGCGGCTGACGGGGTGGTGGCGGATCCGGGTCAACGTCGCCGGGGTCGGTGGGAGCCGGGACGAGGACACCGAGACCGTCGTCCTGCCCGTCGGGAGCCGCTCGGAGGCCCTCCGCGTCCTCGAGCTGCTGCGACCCGGCATACCGGCCGGGGTGACGCTCGCGGCGATGGAGGGCAGCGGACCCACGGACGGCTTCGTCACCGCCAGCCGGCGTGCGGCGCGCCTCGACCCGCTCGGCTGGCGCCGGCGGGGGTATGCCGCCCTGCCGGACTGCGTGGTGATCCGCAGGGGCCTGCTCTACCGGTCGGCCCAGGTCGTGCCGCACGCGCGGATCCAGTCCCTGCGGGCGACCCAGGGTCCGCTGCAACGCCACCAGGGCGTCGCGACCGTCGCCCTGGTCTCGACCCCGGGGCCGGTGAGCCCGGTCGTCGAGCACCTGGACGTCGAGGACGCGCACCGCCTGCTCGACGAGCAGGTCGCGCGGTCCAGCGCTGCCCGCAGGCTCGCTGCCACCCGGTGAGGTTCCTGCGGCGGGACGTGCAGAGCCCCCGGCGCCGCTCGGCACCGGGGGCTCTGCACGCTGACGTCAGCAGGTCCGCTGGGCGGCCCGCAGCCGCTCGATGGCGACGTAGGCCACGAGGCCGACGACCAGGCCCGCGACGTCGTCCCGGTCCGAGCCCGGGACGACCGGTGCGTCCGCTCCCGGTGCGCCGGGAGGTGTCCGACGGGCGAGAACCTCCAGGTCGCACGGACCAATTACCCCGAGGTCGGTTGCGCAACGGGTCCCGGCGCGGTGGACTGTCCCGCAACCGGTCCGCAGAGGGGATGGAGAAGGGTGTGAGCACGCCAGCGCGTCCGGCGCAGCAGCCGTCGGTGAGCCGTCTGGGCATCACCGCTGGACAGGTCGTCCAGGAGTTCGGCTACGACGCCGACGTCGACGACGACCTCCGGTTCGCGATCGAGGACCTCACGGGCACCGAGCTCGAGGACGAGGACTACGGCGACGTGGCGGATGCCGTGCTCATCTGGTGGCGCCAGGACGACGGCGACCTCGTCGACGCCGTCGTGGACGGGCTGACCAACCTCGCCGAGGGCGGCTCCATCATCGTGCTCACCCCGAAGGCCGGTCGTCCCGGTCACGTGGACGCCAGCGACCTCGAGGAGGCCGCCACCACGGCCGGGCTGCACACGTCCGGTGCCGTCAACGCCTGCGACGACTGGACCGCCACCCGGCTCGTCGCCCCCAAGTCGGTGCGTCGCTGACTCCGCTGGCAGAATTCCTGCCATGACCGCACCCCTCGCCGTCGGCGCGACCGCCCCCGACTTCACCCTCAAGGACCAGAACGGCCAGGACGTCACCCTCTCGGAGTTCCGGGGCCACAAGAACGTCGTCGTGGTCTTCTACCCGTTCGCGTTCTCCGGCATCTGCACCGGCGAGCTCTGCGAGATCCGTGACAACCTCGGGGCCTTCGTCGGCGACGACGTGCAGGTGCTGGCCGTCTCGTGCGACCACATGTTCAGCCAGCGCGCCTGGGCCGACAAGGAGGGGTACTTCTTCCCCCTGCTGTCGGACTACTGGCCGCACGGGGCCGTCGCCGAGTCCTTCGGGGTCCTCAACGAGCAGGCGGGCGCAGCGGTGCGCGGCACCTTCCTCGTCGACCGCGAGGGCGTCATTCGCTGGTCGCTCGTCAACGGGATCGGCGAGGCGCGGGACTTCTCGGGCTACCACGCGGCGCTGGCCGACCTGCGCCAGCCGTAGGGCGCCCGCGCCGCCCTGCAGGCGCAGGCCGAGGACGGCCATACGCGCTGCTAGCCTCACGGCTGACCCGCCCCGGCGGGTCAGGGGCCTGTAGCTCAGCTGGCAGAGCGCCACGTTTACACCGTGGATGTCGTCGGTTCGACCCCGGCCGGGCCCACGTGCAGCTCACCCTCGCCGACGTCGTCGGTGCCCTCGACGGCCTCTACCCGCCACGGACCGCGCAGTCCTGGGACCGGGTCGGCCTCGTCGCCGGTGACCCGGCCCAGCCCGTCGGCCGGGTCCACTTCGCCGTCGACCCGACGATGGCCGTGATCGAGGAGGCGCGCGCCCTCGGCGCCGACCTGCTGGTGACCCACCACCCGCTGCTGCTCCGGGGCGTGCACAGCGTGGCCACCACGAGCGCGAAGGGCGCGAGTGTCACCGCCCTGGTGGTGCACGACATCGCCCTCTACGTCGCCCACACCAACGCCGACGTGGCCGAACCCGGGGTCAACGACGCACTGGCACGTGCCTGCGGCCTGACCGAGGTCGAGCCGCTGACCGTCGTCGAGGGCCAGGGCCTCGGCCGCGTGGGGGTCCTCGCCGAGCCGACGTCGCTGGCCCGGTTCGCGGAGCGCCTGCACGCCGCCCTGCCCCGGGCCGCCGGCGGCCTGCGGGTGGCCGGACCGCCGGACGCCACCGTCCACCGGGTCGCCGTCATGGGGGGCGCCGGGGACGACCTGTTCGACGCCGTGCGCGCCTCGGGGGCCGACGTGTACGTCACCGCCGACCTGCGCCACCACCCCGCCCTGGAGGCCAGGGAGGAGGCCCGCGGCGGGACGCCGTACCTCCTCGACGCGGGTCACTGGGCGACCGAGTCCCTGTGGCTCGCCGGCGCCGCCGAGCGCCTCGTGGCGGCCCTTGCCGACGCCGGGTGGGCGCCATCTACAGTGGACACCCACATCTCCACCCTGCGCACCGACCCGTGGGACTTCACCGTCGGCGCCACCCCCGCGCCCGGCGCACCACCCGACCCCGGAGGCACCTCCTGAACGCCGACCCGTCCCGCCAGTGGCGACTGCTCGACCTGCAGGCGATCGACACCCGAATCGACCAGATCGCCCACGCCCGCAAGACGCTTGCGCAGCTGGCGCGGGTCCGTGAGCTGGAGGAGAAGGCGGCTGGGCTGGAGTCCCTGCTCGTCCGCGCGCGCACCGAGCTCGGCGACATCCAGCGCGAGGTGGCCAAGGCGGAGGCCGACGTCCAGCTCGTCCGGGACCGGGCGGCCCGGGACCAGTCGCGACTGGACTCCGGCACCGGCTCGGCGAAGGACCTCACCGCGATCCAGCACGA
Source organism: Phycicoccus ginsengisoli (assembly GCF_054779295.1). NCBI lineage: Bacteria > Bacillati > Actinomycetota > Actinomycetes > Micrococcales > Intrasporangiaceae > Phycicoccus > Phycicoccus ginsengisoli. Next base: position 69,681 of record NZ_BAAGYN010000009.1, on the reverse strand, counting down.
GCTGCAGTCGCTGGCACGGCGCCAGTCCGAGCTCGAGGACGTCGAGCTCGAGGTCATGGAGCGCGCCGAGGAGGCCCAGTCGGCCGTGACCCAGCTGGAGGAGCAGCAGCGGCTCCTCGCCGGCGAGGTGGAGCAGGCCGTGGCCGACCGCGACGAGGCGCTCGCCGACCTCGACCGGCAGGAGCGAGAGGTGGCCGCGCCCCGTGCGGATGTCGTCGCCGGCGTGGGTGCCGACCTGGTGGCGCTCTACGACAAGATCCGGGTGCAGAGCGGCGGCCTCGCCGCTGCGCCGCTGCGCCAGCGCCGCTGCGGCGGCTGCCAGCTCGAGCTCAACAACGTCGACATGAACCGCATCAAGGCGGCTCCGGCGGACGAGGTCCTGCGGTGCGAGGAATGCCGGCGCATCCTCGTGCGCACCGCCGAGTCCGGCATCTGACGCCGTGGGTCGCGCGCTCGTCGTCGAGGCCGACGGCGGCTCCCGGGGCAACCCCGGGGTCGCCGGGTGGGGTGCCCTCGTCCGTGACTCCTCGACCGGCCGCGTCCTCTGGGAGGGAGCGGCGCCGCTCGGCAAGGCCTCCAACAACGTCGCCGAGTACTCCGGCCTGATCGCCGGGCTCGGGGCGGTGCTGCGGATCGATCCCGGCGCTGACGTCGAGGTCCGGATGGACTCCAAGCTCGTCATCGAGCAGATGGCGGGCCGCTGGAAGATCAAGCACGAGGACATGCGGAGGCTGGCGCTGCAGGCGCGTGACCTGTGCGCCGAGCTGAGCCGCGGTGGGGGATCGGTGTCCTTCACCTGGCTCCCCCGGGAGAAGAACAAGGCGGCCGACGCCCTGTCGAACGACGGCATGGACGGCCGCACCATCGACCGCTTGCTCGAGGCCGGTGACGCCCCGGACTCGCACGAGGTCGTCGCGGAGGTCGTCGAGGAGGTCGTGGACCCCGAACCGGCGACGGCTCCGCCGCACAGCGGTGACGTCACGCGGATCGTGCTGGTCCGCCACGGCGTCACGGAGTTCACGGCGCAGGCACGCCTCGACGGCCGAGGCGGCAGCGACCCGTCGCTCAACCCGACCGGCCGCACGCAGGCAGCGCGCGCCGGGCGTGCCGTCGCCCACCTGCTCGCCGGGACCCCGGCCCGGGTGCTGACCTCCTCGCTGGCCCGCGCCGTGGAGACGGGCGCCGCGGTGGGGGAAGCCCTCGGCGTGGTGCCCGAGGTCGACGCCGACTGGGACGAGCAGGACTTCGGCGACTGGGACGGTGCGAGCGTGCACGACCTGGCCCGCGACGCGACCGAGGACCTCGCCGCCCTCCGGGCCGACCCGGCATACGCACGCCCGGGAGGGGAGTCCCACGAGCAGCTCGTCGCCCGGGTGCTGCCGGCCTTCGAGCGGGTGGTCGCCGCCGGGGGGACGACGGTCGTCGTCTGCCACCGCAAGCCGATCATGGTCGTGCTCGCCGAGGTGCTCGGGATCCCGCACGAGAAGGTGTGGCGGCTCGCGGCTGCACCGGGCTCCCTGACCGCCTTGGAGGTCTGGCCCGACGGCACGGTCTCGGTGGCCTTCACCAACCGCACCTGAGGCCCTCGGGGCTGTCCAGCACGTGGCCGCGCCGTCTCGACATGTGGCTGGTCGCCCTACGCTGGGGACCATGAGCTACACCGCAGACGTCACCCCCCGGGACGCGTATGCCGCGCTGGCGGCGGACGAGGACGCCGTCCTCGTCGACGTCCGCACCGCGGCCGAGTGGAGCTACGTCGGGCTGCCCGACCTGAGCCCCCTGGGCAAGCAGGTGGTCTGCGTCGAGTGGCAGCGGTTCCCCGACGGGGCGGTCAACGGCGACTTCGTCGCCCAGCTGCAGGACGCCGGGCTCCCGGACGGCGCGGCCCTGTACTTCCTCTGCCGGTCGGGCGTCCGCTCCGTCGCGGCCGCCCGGGCGGCGACGGCGGCGGGTCTCGGGCCGGCGTACAACATCCTCGAGGGGTTCGAGGGGCCGCCGGACGAGCACGGACACCGCGCGGTGTCCGGCTGGAAGAACTCCGAGCTGCCCTGGCGGCAGGCATGAGCAGCCGGCCGATGGACGCGAGCGCCTTCCGGCCGGACACCATCGCGGTGCGCGGCGGCCTGGCCCGCAGCGGCTTCGACGAGACCTCGGAGGCGCTGTTCCTCACCTCCGGCTTCGTCTACCAGAGCGCCGAGCAGGCCGAGGCCGCGTTCAAGGACGAGGTCGAGCACTTCATCTACAGCCGGTACGGCAACCCGACCGTCGCGATGTTCGAGCAGCGGCTCGCGCAGCTCGAGGGTGCACCGGCATGCTTCGCGACGGCGTCCGGCATGTCGGCGGTCTTCGTGGCGCTGGCGGCCCTGCTGGGGAACGGCGACCGGGTCGTGGCCTCGCGCGGCCTGTTCGGCTCCTGCTTCGTCATCCTCGACGAGATCCTGCCGCGCTGGGGCGTCGAGACGGTCTTCGTGGACGGGCCCGACGTCGAGCAGTGGCGCGAGGCGCTGTCGGTGCCGACGCAGGCGGTGTTCTTCGAGACGCCCAGCAACCCGATGCAGGAGCTCGTCGACGTGCGCGCGGTCTGCGACCTCGCCCATGCGGTGGGGGCGCAGGTGGTCGTGGACAACGTCTTCGGGACGCCCGTCTTCTCCAAGCCGTTCGAGCACGGAGCCGACGTCGTCGTGTACTCCGCCACCAAGCACATCGACGGGCAGGGACGCACGCTCGGTGGCGCGGTGCTCGGCAGCGCCGAGTTCATCGGGGGCCCGGTCAAGAACCTCATGCGGCACACCGGCCCGGCGATGTCGCCCTTCAACGCCTGGGTGCTGCTCAAGGGGCTGGAGACGCTGAACCTGCGGGTGCGCAAGCAGGCCGACAACGCCCTCGCCGTCGCCCGCGCCCTGGAACAGCATTCGAAGGTGGCCGGCGTGCTGTACCCCTGGCTGGAGTCGCACCCGCAGCACGAGCTGGCCCGTCGGCAGATGCTCGGTGGCGGGACGGTCGTGACGTTCCAGCTCCACGGCGGCAAGGAGGAGGCGTTCGCCCTCATGAACGCCCTGCGCATCGTCGACATCAGCAACAACCTGGGGGACGCGAAGTCGATGGTCACGCACCCCGCCACCACCACGCACCGGCGCCTCACCCCCGAGGCTCGCGCGGCCGTGGGCATCGGCGACGGCACCGTGCGCATCTCCGTCGGCCTCGAGGACCCGCAGGACCTGGTCGAGGACCTCACCGCCGCGCTGGACGACCTCGGCTGACGGCCTCCGGGCGGCCTCGCCCTCGGGGCCCTCGTCCCCGTCAGTGGACGAGGACGAGGGCCCCGAGGGCGAGGCCGCCCGACAGGACGGCGCACGCCAGGCCCTGGACGGCGAGCCTGCCCGGGTGGATCCGGACGCCCCGGGCGCGGCACCGCTGCGCCCACAGCAGGGTCGCCAGTGAGGCCCACGGCGTCACCAGGGGACCGACGTTGACGCCGACGAGCAGCGCCATGAGCCGGGTGGCGTGGTCCGCGGTGACCGCCTCCAGGGCGGCATAGGCGGGCAGGTTGTTCACGACGTTGGCGCCCACGGCCCCGACGGCGCCCACGCGGACCAGGGCACCGCTGCCGGTGCCGCTGCCCGCGACGTCCTGGAGCACCGAGCGCAGCCCGTGGGCCAGGGCGACGTCCACGACCACGAAGAGCACCGCCACCCCGACCGCCATCTGCCAGGGGACGGTGAGCCGGCGCAGGGTCGCGGGGGAGCGGACAGCCAGGGCCACGAGCAGCACGACCGCGGCGGCACTGGACACCAGGGCGGGGGAGAGCCCGACGGCGAAGAGCGGGCCGATGGCGAGGCACACGGCGCCGGCGACCCGGAGCAGCACGGCGTCGTGCGGCTCGGCCGGCGCCTCGACCTCGTACCGGCCGGCGAGGTCGCGGCGGTGCAGAAGGTAGAGCACGAGCACGGTGCCCAGCACCGCTCCCGCCGCAGGCCCGGCGGCGAGCCGCACGTACCCGGCGTGGCTCTCGCCGAGCTGGACGAACCGGTGCAGCGCAAGGAGGTTCGTCAGGTTGGACACCGGCAGCAGCATCGACGCGGTGTTGGCCAGCCACAACGTGGTCAGCGCGAACGGCACGGGTGAGACCCCCAGCTGCGCCGCGATCGCCAGTCCCACGGGGGTCAGCAGGACGGCTGTGGTGTCGAGCGAGAGCACGATGGTGCAGACCACCGCGAGCGCGACGAACAGGAGCCACAGCACCAGGGTCCGGTGTCGGCCCGCGCGAGCGGTCCAGTGACCGGCGACGTCGAAGACCCCTGCCGTGTCTGCGATCTCGGCGACGACCGTGATCGCCACGAAGAAGACGAGGACCGGTCCGATCCGGGCAGCGAGGTCGGCGAGGTCGCTGCTCACCGAGCCGTCGCCTCGAGGACCCAGGGGCGTCCCCGACCGGCCGGCTCGTGGAGCCCCACCTCGAAACGGCCGCCCAGGACCTCGGGCAGCGCGGTCACCCGCCGGGCGTCGACCCCCTCCTCGCAGAGGGCTCGGGCCACGAGGCCCCGGGTGTGCTTGGCCATGTGGGTCGCACCCGGCACCTTGACCTGGACCCACCGCTCGGCGAGGGGGCCCGCCGGCGTCCACGCCGCGGCATACGTGCTGGAGCGGCAGTCGACGACGAGCCCGCGCCCGGCGGCAGTGGTCAGCGGCTCCTCGAGGACGGGCTTCCACGCCGAGGCGAGCGGGCCCACGCCGGGGAGGTTGACGGCCATCGAGAGCCGGTAGGGCGCCACGGAATCGGTGGGGCGAACCGCGCCGTAGAGGGCGGAGACGACCACGAGCCAGCGGTTCGCGCGCCTGCGGGCGGCGGTGTCGAGGGTGGCGTAGGAGAGGGCGTCGTAGAGGACTCCGCTGTACACCCGGGAGGCAGGCAGCGCCGGTGCGGTGTGCAGGACGAGGTTGCGGGCGATGTCCTCGGTGAGGTTGGGGCTGACGCCGAGCGCCTCCGCCGCGGCCGGCCGGGCACTCACCGCTGCGAGGGCGGCTGCCACGACCTTCCGGGTGTCGGTGAGCTCGGGGAAGGAGAGCCGCTCGTGGTCCACCGGGTGGCCGCGGGTGCGGCCGGTCTTGGACTCCGACGGTGGGAGCAGGATCAGCACGCGCGACAGCCTAGGTGGGTGCCCGTGGTGCCGCTCGACCGGTCCGCGGGTGGACGGCGCCCCCGCAGGGTGGCGATTCCGCCCGACCGGTGCGACCGCGGTCCGATGGCTACCTTGGGCCCATGCCCCTGCGCAGGATCACGGTCCAGACCCCCGAGCACCCCACGGAGACCCAGGTCCCGGCGACCGCTGCGCTGGAGCGGCGGTTCGCGGCGATCCGGGCCGAGCTGGGGGTGCCCGAGGCCTTCCCCGCCGACGTGCTCGCCGAGGCCGAGCGCGCGGCGGCGTCGCCGACGCTGCCCGACCGGGACGAGACCGACGTGCCCTACCTGACCATCGACCCCCCGGGGTCCATGGACCTCGACCAGGCCGTGCACCTCGAGCGCGACGGCGACGGCTACCGCGTCCGGTACGCCATCGCCGACGTCCCGGCGTTCGTCGCCGCGGGTGGCGCGGTGGACGCCGAGACCCGTCGGCGCGGGCAGACCGTCTACGCCCCGGACGAGCGGACGCCCCTGCACCCGCCGGTGCTCGGCGAGGCCGCGGCGAGCCTGCTGCCGGACCAGGTGCGTCCGGCGTTCGTGTGGGACCTGCGGCTCGACGCGGTGGGGGTGTGCACCGCGGTGGAGGTGCACCGCGCGCTGGTCCGCAGCACCGACCGGCTCGACTACGCGGGGGTGCAGACGGCGCTCGACGACGGCTCGGCCGACGGGCGGCTCCAGCTGCTCAAGGAGGTCGGCCTGAAGCGGGTCGAGCTGGAGCGCAAGCGAGGCGGGGCGAGCCTGCCGATGCCCGAGCAGGAGGTCACCCAGGACGAGCAGGGCCACTTCCGGCTCGGCTTCCGGCCGCCGCTGGAGGTCGAGGACTGGAACGCGCAGATCTCGCTCATGACCGGCATGGCCGGGGCCGAGCTGATGCTGGGCGCGAAGGTCGGGATCCTGCGCACCATGCCCGCGCCGGACGAGCGGGCGGTGCGCCGTTTCCGGCACGCCGCTCGCGCGCTGGGAGTGGAGTGGCAGGAGGGGACGGCCTACGGGGAGTTCCTGCGCACCCTCGACCGCAGCAAACCCAGGCACCTCGCCCTCATCCACGAGGCGACGGCGCTGTTCCGCGGGGCGGGCTACACGCCGTTCGACGGCGAGGCGCCCACCGAGACCGAGCACGCGGCGGTCGCCGCGGCATACGCCCACGTCACGGCACCGCTGCGCAGGCTGGTGGACCGGTTCGGGCTCGTCGTCTGTGAGGCGGTGTCGCAGGGGAGCGAGGTGCCGGACTGGGCGAGGCAGGCGCTGCCGACCCTGCCCGCGGTGATGGCCGCGAGCGACAAGGTGGCCGCGGGGGTGGAGCGTGCGTGTGCCGACGCGGTCGAGGCGGCGGCGCTGGCCGACCGGGTCGGGCAGGAGTTCCGGGCCATGGTCGTCGACGAGCGGGACAAGGGCCGGGTGCAGATCCAGATCGACGAGCCGGCGGTGCTGGGGACCGCGTCCGGGTCCGCCGAGCTGGGCACCTGGGTCACCGTGCGGCTCGTGGAGGCGACCGTCGCGACCGGCGTGACCCGCTTCGAGGTCGTCGCCCCGGCCTGACCGCGCGCGCTGATGGGCAAAACAACGGTTGTTCGACAAACCTCGGGTTGTCGTCCCGCGGGTTGCCGAACAACCGTTGTTTTATCGGAGGGTCGGGAGCGTGGGCAGGGGGGCGGTGCGCCGGTATGCCGGGTGGCTGGCTGCCCGGCATCCGTCCCCTATCCTTGGGGGCGGATGAGTCGGTCAGGCGGTCGCGTCGGTGGGCAACCACCGCCGAGGAACGTCCGGGCTCCACAGGGCAGGGTGGTGGCCAACAGCCACCCGGGGTGACCCGCGGGACAGTGCCACAGAGAACAGACCGCCACGGTGAACCACCCGGCTCCGGCCGGGCAGGCGCCGCGGCAAGGGTGAAACGGTGGTGTAAGAGACCACCAGCGGCCTGGGTGACCAGGTCGGCTCGGTAAACCCCACCCGGAGCAAGTCCAGACAGTGTGCGTCCGAGGGCGGCCCGCCCGAGCACACGGGTAGGACGCTGGAGGCAGCCGGCAACGGCTGTCGTAGATGGATGACCGTCGCCGCGTCGCTGGTAACGGCGGCGCGGAACAGAACCCGGCGTATCGACCGACTCATCCACTCCAGCCTCGGCGAGCCCGGGGCAGCCGGGCCGGCGGCCGCCACTGGTCGGCGACAGGTGCTCGGGCCGGGGACCTTCGGCTCTGCCCTGCGGCTGGAGGCCGGTCGGATCGTGCCGGTATGGGGGAGCAGCGACGTCGCGCCCGGTGGCTGGTCGGGCTGGCCGTCCTCGGACTCGTGCTGGCGGTGGGCCTCGCCGTGTGGTCGAGGAGCGGCTCGCAGGACGTCGCGGCCCGGCACACGCTCGTGGCGCAGGCCGTCTCGACCGCCGGACCGAACGACCTGCGTGCCGTCGAGGCCGAGCTCGTGGGCGCCGACGCCGTGGGGGATCCTGCCAGCGGTCGGTTGCCGAGCGTCGACGCCTTCCACCGCAAAGGGATCGAGTCTGTCCGGATCGACAACGGGCGGGTGCTGACCGTCGTCCTGCTCCCGGATGCGAGCCCGGCGCAGGAGGCGGCGGCCCGCTCGGTGCTGCTCGCCTCGCGCCAGGTCGCCAGCCTCGTCGACGGCCGAGCCCCATCAGTGACCGCTGCGCCCCAGCCCGTGGTCGCGGCAGGGCAGCTCGCGACCACGGTCGGCCGTGCCCTCACCTCGACGGGCGGGCCGCCCGGCGTACTGATGATGGTCTCGACCCCCAGCGGTGCGTTCGCGGCAGGCCTGGGCGTGGCCGACCGCAGCACCGGCCTGGCCATGTCACCGGCCCTGCCGTACCGGGTCGGGAGCACCTCCAAGACGTTCACGGCGGTCGTCGTCCTCCAGCTCGTCCAGGAGGGCAGGGTCGGGTTGGACGAGCCGGTGTCGACCTACCTGCCGGGGCTGCTGCCGTACCCCCAGCCCATCACCGTGCGCGAGCTGCTGGGCCACACCAGCGGGTTGGTCGACGCCTCCCACTTCGGACCGGGCCTCGACCTCGTCCCCGCGAGGGACGCGCCTCGCGTGCGGGATCCCGCGCTCCGGGCGCAGGCCCTGCGCGCCCTGGCGGGCTACCGAGCCGGCCGGCCGGTGGTGACGACGCCCGCGGTGCAGGTCGCGGTGGCGACGACGCGTCCCCTCGCGTTCGCGCCGGGGAGTCGCTTCACGTACTCCAACACGGACTACCACGTGCTGACCATGCTCGTGGAGAAGGTGACCGGCCACTCCCTGGCCGCCGAGCTCGCCTCCCGGGTCCTGGACCCGCTCGGCCTGCGCCACACCTTCCTGGCGGCCACGACGCGTATGCCGGTCCCGTCCGTCCACTCCTACGTCGGGGAGCAGGGGCGCCTGGTCGACGCGACGGACGACCTCGCCTTCGGGCCGTCGGGGGCCAGCACCGTCGTCTCCACCATGGCGGACCTCACCACCTTCCTGCGGGCGCTCCTGGGCGGTGGCCTGCTGCAGCCGTCCATGCTGCGCGAGATGACGACCCCGACGCCGGGCTCGTCCCTGAGCGACGTCATGACGGCGTACGGTCTCGGCCTCACCCGCTACGAGACCCCTGCGGGGTCACGGCCTGGGGGCACGGAGGCAGCATCGGCGGCTACCTGAGCGACGTCTACGCCACGTCGGAGGGCCGCACGGTGGCGGTGTTCCTGCAGAACGAGGTCCGGCCGGTCTCCCTCCGGGAGTCGACGATGGGACAGCTCTTGTGCAGCGCAGTCAAGGGCAGGCAGTGACCTGCCGCCAGATCACGCACCCGCCACCGACCCCCAGGGCAGTGGCCGAGAGGTGCGCAGTCCGAGGAGGGACGCCATGCTGATCGCCGAAGATCTCCTGCTCCTGTTGACCGAGGACCAGTCGGGCCGGCTGGTCACCTCTCCCGAGCACGCCGACGCCGCACTGGCCGGGGCAGTCCTGCTCGAGCTCGCCCTGGCGGGGAGGGTCGGTGTCACCACCGGGGAGGGCGGCGGCAGGGCCGGCCGCGTCACGGTGCTCGACCCCTCCGGGACGGGCGACGACGTGCTGGACCGGGCCCTCGCCGTGCTGGTCACCCGCGAAGGCAGACGGCCGGCAGCCGTGCTGCGGCCCCTGGGCTCCGGGCTCCGGGACACGCTCTACGAGCGCCTCGCCCGGCGCGGTGTGGTGCACTCGACGGAGGGAAGGGTGCTGGGCGTCATACCCGCACACCGGTGGCCGGCCGCCGACACCGCCCACGAGGCGGATCTCCGCCGGGACATCGCCGACGCACTGGCACGCGAGGAGGCGACGGACCCCAGGGCCGGAGCGCTGGTCTCGCTGCTCCACGCCCTGCGATGCGAGCACAAGGTCGTGGAGCCCGCGCTGCTCGGTCTGACGAGACGGGAGCTGCGCGGGCGTGCGGGCAGGGTGGCCACGGGTGGCTGGGCGTCGCAGGCCGTGCGCACGGCGATCCAGGACATCGACGCAGCCCTCGCCGGCGTGGTCGCGGCCGTGTCAGGCGGAAGCGGAGCCGGCTGAGCCGCCGTCACGCGAGCTCGCGGGTGCCCAGCGGGAGCCGGGCCCGGGCGTCGGTTCAGACGGCCTCGGCGTCGAGCGCCTGCTGGGCCAGCGCCCAGTGGGCCAGGCGACGGCGGGTGGGATCGGCCGCCCCGCGACCGAGGACGAGGCGCCTGCGCAGCTCGGCCAGCAGCTCCTCGTTCGTCGCGAAGCGCAGGACGTACACGCGCTCGCCCTCCATCGAGCGGGCGAGACCACACGCGGCTGCCGCGGTGATGACGAGCTCTCGGTAGGGGAGGCCGAGCGCCTCGCTCAGCGCGAGCAGGGTGTCCTCGTCCGGCATCGCGGCCAGCTCGGTCGGGCCGACGAGTTCGACCACGACCTCGGTCTCGATGCCCGCGGTGTCCACGAGCCGCGTGAGCGGCCAGCCGAGCTCGCCCAGCCGCGACTCGATCAGTCGCCCCAGCTCGTTCCCGACCTGCTGCATGGAGATCTCCTGCCCTGCCGTTGCGGGGGCCGGGCGCCCTCCGCGGTGTCTGGTCACAGGTAATCGCAAAGAACTGGCAAGTGCAGGCAATTGCTTGGTATTGAAGGTAAAGGTTTGTTAAAGACCCGGCTTGCTTCCACTGAGGCGTTTTTCACGCGGACGCGCGTGTTTGCCCGGGTTGGCTCCAGCACACGGCCGGTCACCACCACGAGACCAACCTACGGCCTCACACCGGCCGCGAGCCACGACTCGGGCCGCCCCGCGCCGGGGTCCGGCCGAAGGAGTGCGCTGCGGGTGGCCCGTTCGGACGAGGCAGCACCGACGGTCGCCGGCGCGCCCCTCCGGGGCGCCCGGCATACGGTGGTCGCATGCGCATCACGCACCTCGGCCACGCCAGCCTCCTCGTCGAGATCGCAGACACCCGGATCCTCGTCGACCCCGGCGTCTGGTCGCCGGGAGCGGCAGGCCAGCGCGACCTGGCCGCGGTGCTCGTCACCCACCAGCACCCCGACCACCTCGACCAGGAGCGGCTGCCTGCCCTGCTCGAGGCCAACCACGGGGTGGCGCTCCTGACCGACCCCGACACCGCGAAGCTTCTGCAGGACAGGGGCATCGACGCCCGAGCCGTGGTGGCTGATGACACCGTCGAGGTCGGTCCGGTGACGATGACCGGCGTGGGGGAGCTGCACGCCCTCATCCACGAGGACCTCCCGCGGATCCACAACACCGGCATGCTGCTGCGCGCGGAGGGCGAGCCCACCTTCTTCCACCCGGGCGATGCGCTCGACGCCGAACCCGGCCCGGTCGACGTGCTTGCGTTCCCGCTCAACGCCCCGTGGCAGCGCAGCCGGGAGATGACCCAGTTCCTGCGCAGGCAGGCGGCCCCGCACGCGATCCCCGTCCACGACGCGTTGCTCAGCGAGACCGGGCGCGGCCTGTACCTGGGCCAGGCCCGCGACCTCGGCTCCCCCGACACCCAGGTCCACGACCTGGCCGGGGGCCGCACCGAGGAGTTCACGACCGGCTGACCCCGGCGGCCGGGGCCACGAAACACCCCGAAGTGCGCGGTGCACGCCCCGGGCCCGAGGTAGCGTCCGGACCATGTCGACCCCCGAGCCCGCGCTGCGGCTGCGCAGCCTGACCAAGCGGTTCGGCGAGACCCTCGCCGTCGACCGGCTCGACCTCGACGTGCCCCGCGGCGCGTTCTACGGACTGGTCGGCCCCAACGGTGCCGGCAAGACGACGACCCTGTCGATGGCCACCGGGCTGCTGCGCCCGGACGCCGGTTCGGCCCAGGTCCTCGGGGTCGACGTCTGGGGCGACCCCGTCGCCGCCAAGTCACGGATCGGCGTGCTCCCCGACGGGCTGCGCCTGTTCGACCGCCTCACCGGGCAGCAGCTCGTGACGTATGCCGGGCTGCTGCGCGGACTGGACCAGGCCTTGGTGGCCCAGCGGACGGCCGAGCTCCTCTCGGCGCTGGGGCTGACCGAGGCCGCCGACAAGCTCGTCATCGACTACTCCGCGGGCATGACCAAGAAGGTCACCCTCGCCTGCGCCCTGGTGCACGCCCCGCGCCTGCTCGTGCTCGACGAGCCGTTCGAGGCCGTGGACCCCGTGTCGGCCCGGACGATCCGCGGCATCCTCGAGGACTTCGCCGGCAGCGGTGGCACGGTGGTGCTCTCGAGCCACGTGATGGACCTGGTCGAGCGGATCTGCACGGACGTTGCGATCATCGCGGGCGGTGTCGTGCGCGCTGCCGGCAGGCTCGACGAGGTCCGCGACGGAATGGGCCTCGAGGACCGGTTCCTGGACCTCGTCGGCGGCGCCGCGGACGTGGAGGGGCTCGCGTGGTTGCGCACCTCGTCCGACTGAAGCTGCTGCTCCTGCGCAACAGCCTGCGCCGCGGGGCGGCTGCGATCGTCGGGCTCGTCGTCGGCGTCCTGTACGGCGGCGGGTTCCTGGTGGCTGCCCTCGCCGGCCTGGTCGGGGTGCGGCTGAGCGACGACCCGGAGCTGCTCCGGACCGTGCTCGTCATCGGTGGGTCGGCGCTCGTCGCCGGCTGGGCGCTGCTGCCCGTCGTGCTCTTCGGGACCGACCCCACCCTCGACCCGGCCCGCTTCGCGACGTTCGCCGTGCCGGAACGCACGCTGGCGGTCGGCCTCGTCGTCACCGGCTTCGTCGGCCTGCCGGGGCTGGCCACCATCCTGCTCGCGCTCGGCGCGGTCCTGGCGTCGTCGATGGGCCCGGGGGCCTTGCTCGTGGCACTCGTCGCGGTGCCGCTGGCGGTGGTGTCCTGTGTGCTGCTCAGTCGCATCGTCACGGCTGCTGCGGCGTCGGTGCTGGCCAGCCGCCGGGGGCGCGACGTCGCCGGCATCGGCGGCCTGGTGCTGTTGCTCCTGCTGGGGCCGCTGGCAGCCACGCTCGGCAACGGCGGCATCTCGCGCGAGGCCACCCGGGCCATCGCGGACGTCCTCACCTGGACGCCGCTCGCCTGGGCCTGGGCTGCGCCGGCCGAGGCCGCGTCCGGCCGCTGGTGGCCCGCCCTCCTCCTGCTCGTCCTCGCCGCGGCGTGGACCGGTGCCCTGCTGGCGGTGTGGCAGCGGCTGCTCACCACCGTGCTGCGCAACCCCCGGAGCACCAGCGGGGACGGTGGCGCGCACCGGGGCCTGGGCCTGTTCGGTCGCCTGCCCCCCACCCCGCTAGGTGCCGTGGCGGCCCGCGCGGGCACCTACTGGGTCCGCGACCCGCGGTTCAACGTCCCGGCGCTCATGACCATCCTGCTGCCGGCGGCGCTGCTCTTCCCCGGCCTGGCCAAGGGCTCCACGCTCGCCCTGGTGGCGATGCCGCTGGTGTCCGCCTACCTCATCGGCTGGGGCCAGCACAACGACGTGGGGTACGACTCGACGGCGTTCTGGATGCACGTCAGCGCCGGCATGGACCCCGTCGCCGACCGCCTCGGACGGCTCTTCCCGTCGGCCGTCATGGCGGCCGCGTGCATCCCGCTCTACGCGCTGCTCGGGCCGGCCGTCGGGGGCCCGTGGCACCTGCTGCCCGCGACCCTCGGGGTCGCGGTCGGGGTGGTGCTCAACGGGTTCGCCGTCGCCTGCGTCACCAGCGCCGTCAAGCAGTATGCCGTGCCGGCACCGGGGGAGAACCCGTTCAGCAGCCGCCCCGGCTCCGTGGGTGTGACCATGGGGGTCCAGACCGTGTGCGGCGGCGCGGTCGTCGCGCTGTCGGTGCCGGCCCTCGTGCTCGGCACGATGGCCTGGTTCGGCTGGCAGTGGGCGGCCTGGACCGTCCTGGTCGTCGGCCCGGCCCTGGGGGTGGTCGCGCTGGTCGTCGGGACGCGGCTGGGGGCAGAGCTGTTCAGCCGCCGACAGGCCCTGCTGCTGCAGGACCTCGTCTCGATGCGCTGAGGCCCCCCTCCGAGTCGTGCGCGGCGAGCCAGGCGGCTACTTGTGCGCGGCCAGCCACGCGGCCCCGATGATGCCGGCCTTGTTCTCCAGCCTGGCGGGCACGATCGGGGTCTTGAGCTTGAGCAGCGGCAGGAACTCCTCGTGGTCCTTGGAGACCCCACCGCCGACGACGATGAGGTCCGGCCACAGCAGGGCCTCGAGGTGGCTGTAGTACCGCTGCAGCCGCTTGGTCCACTCCGGGTAGCTCAGGCCCTCCTTGTCCTTGACCGAGGAGGCGGCGCGCGTCTCAGCGTCGTAGCCGTCGATCTCGAGGTGGCCCAGCTCGGAGTTGGGGATGAGCACGCCGTCGTAGATCAGCGCGCTCCCGATGCCGGTGCCCAGGGTGGTCATGACGACCAGCCCCTTCTGGCCCTTGGCGGCGCCGTAGTGCAGCTCGGCGACACCCGCCGCGTCGGCGTCGTTGACGAGGACGACGTCGTGACCGAGCTTGGCCTCGAACAGCCTCTCGCCCTCGAAGTCGATCCACGACTTGTCGATGTTCGCCGCGCTGCGCACGATCCCGTGGGTGACGACGCTGGGCATGGTGATCCCGATGGGGGAGTCGCCCCGGACCTCGTCGAAGTGGTCGACGATGCCGGCGATGACGTCGGCGATGGCGTCCGGGGTGGAGGGGACGGGGGTGTCCACCCGCATCCGCTTGGCGGCGAAGGCTCCATCGCGCAGGTCGACGGGTGCGCCCTTGATGCCGCTGCCACCCACGTCGATGCCGAGGGGAAGTCCGTGCTTGGCCATGTGTCCGCCTCCTTGCGGTCGCCGTGCGTGACGGCGGGGTCAGGATGTCGCCGGGTCTGGAGTGGTCAGGTCAGGTGTCGTCGCCGAGTCACGGCAGGGTGAGGATCTCGTTGCCGGTGTCGGTGACGAGGATGGTGTGCTCGAACTGTGCAGACCGGCTGCGGTCCCGCGTGACGACGGTCCACCCGTCGTCCCACATCTCCCACTCGGGGCCGCCGAGGTTGAGCATCGGCTCGATGGTGAAGGTCATCCCCGGCTCGATGAGCGTGTCGTACGCCGGTGCCGCGTCGTAGTGGGGGATCACCAGGCCGCTGTGGAAGGACCGGCCGATCCCGTGGCCGGTGAAGTCGCGGACGACGCCGTAGCCGAAGCGCCGGGCGTAGCTCTCGATGACGCGGCCGATGACGTTGACGGACCGGCCCGGCTGGGCGGCCCTGATGCCCCGGGCCAGGGCCTCGCGGGTGCGCTCGACGAGCAGCCGCGACTCCTCGTCGACGTTGCCGCACAGGTAGGTGGCGTCGGTGTCGCCGTGGACCCCGCCCACGTAGGCGGTGATGTCGATGTTGACGATGTCACCGTCCTCGAGGACCCGGGAGTCGGGGATGCCGTGGCAGATGACCTCGTTGACGCTCGTGCACAGCGACTTCGGGAAGCCGCGGTAGCCCAGCGTGGACGGGTACGCCCCGTGGTCCATCAGGAACTCGTGGCCGACCCGGTCGATCTCGTCGGTGGTGACCCCGGGGGCGATCACCTCGGCCGCTGCCGCCATGGCCCGGGCGGCGATCCGCCCGGCCACCCGCATCCTCTCGATGGTCTCGGTGTCCTTGACGTCGCCGTCGAGGTCACGCCGTGGCTGCGGCCGGTCGACGTACTCCGGGCGGTCGATCGCTGCCGGGACGGGGCGCCGGGGCGACACCACGCCGGGCGCCACGCTTGCGTACGTCAACGGCATACGGTGGAGTCTAGGGACGTCAGCGCATCCGTCGAGTGGGAGGTCACCCCATGGCTTACTGGTACAACGTCGACACCGGCCGGGTCGAGACCGACGACGACAAGAGCCAGGGCGCGAACCTCATGGGCCCCTACGACAACCAGGACGACGCGGCCCGGGCGCTGCAGACCGCTCGCGAGCGGACCGAGGCCTGGGACGCCGCCGACAAGCAGTGGGAGGAGGGCGAGGACTGACCTCGCCGCCGAGGTCTCACCACCTCGACGCCTCCTCAGTCGTCGAGGTGGTTGACCGCCACGACGTAGCCGGCGTCCGGGCGCCACACCTGCTTGTCCCAGGTCGCGTACCGCGGGCCGACCGAGAGCCCGGCGACGGCACAGGCCCGGTCGTACTCCTCGAGCGGGGTCACGGGACACCCCGGGGGCAGGTGGGCCGCGTCGAGCCCGAACCCGGCGACGACCCGTGCTCCCGGCCGAAGGTGCGCGACGACGCGCTGCACGGCCTGCAGCAGGGTCCCCGGGGCCAGCAGCGGCACGACGTTGCCCGCGAGAACTGCGACGTCGAACGCCTGGCTGCGCAGCTCCAGGCGGCTGATGTCCTGGCGGACCCACCGCGTCTTGGTGTCGCGCTGCTCGGCCACGGCGATCATGTCCGGGTCGGCGTCGACGCCGACGCACAGGTACCCCAGGGCCGTCAGCTGGGTGGCGACCCGTCCCGTGCCGCAGCCCGCGTCGAGGACGCGCGCCGGCGGGGGCACCAGCCCCTCGACGAAGGCGGCCTCACCATGGATGTCCACCCCGCTCGCGGCCAGGTCGTCGAAGCGCCGTTGGTATGCCGTGGCGGCGCCGATGCCCCCGGACACCTCCGACCAGCGGGTGCGCGGTTCCGACTCCAGTCCGTCGCTCATGGGGCCAGCGTAGATTCGGTTGCGACGGAACGGAACCCGGTGCTCAACCGAGCTCACGCAGGCCGGGGAGGACCCGGTCGGCGAAGGTCGTGAGGAACCGCGACTGGTCATCGCCGGGGGCGTGGAAGACGAGGTGGTCGAAGCCGAGGTCGACGTACGGCCGCACTGCCTCGACGACCTCCTCCGGGTCGTCCGACACGATCCAGCGCGAGGCCACCTGCTCGTCGGACAGCTCGGCGCCGAGCCGCTCCACCTCGAGCGGGTCGCTGGTGCCGTGCTTCTGCTCCGCGGTGAGCGACAGGGCGGCCCAGAACCGGCAGTTGGCGACGGCCCGGTCGCGCTCGGGGTCCCACGACAGCTTGACCTCGATCATGCGGTCGATGTCCTCGCGCGTGCGGCCGGACTTCTCCAGCCCCTCGTCGACGGCGGGCACGAGCTGGTCGCGGTAGAGCTCCTCGCCCTTGCCCGAGGTGCAGATGAACCCGTTCCCGGACCGGCCGGCATACCGGGCCACGGTGGGGCCGCCCGCGGCGACGTAGACCGGCACGGGCTCGTCCGGGCGGTCGTAGACGGTGGCGCCGGTGAGCGTGTAGTAGTCGCCCTCGAAGCTGACCCGCTCGCCGGTCCACAGCGCGCGCATGAGGCGGACGGACTCGCGCAGGCGCGCGAACCGCTCCTTGAACTCCGGCCACTCCTGCACGGAGCCGACGACGACCTCGTTGAGCGCCTCGCCCGTCCCGATGCCCAGCGCGACGCGGCCGGGGTAGAGCGACCCGAGCGTGCCGAAGGCCTGGGCGACGACGGCGGGGTTGTAGCGGAACGTCGGAGTCATCACCGAGGTGCCGAACTGCACCCGCTCGGTGCGCTCGCCCAGCGCCGCCAGCCAGGCCAGGGAGAAGGGTGCGTGGCCGCCGTGGTGGCGCCACGGCTGGAAGTGGTCGGAGATCCACACGCTGTCCAGTCCCACCTGCTCGGCCTGCACGGCGTAGTCGAGCAGCTCGCGCGGGGCGAACTGCTCTGCGGAGGCCTTGTACCCGATGCGCAGCGTCATGGCGCCACCGTATGCCGCAGGCCGACGTCCGGCGCGGCCGGCCGCCCGGGGTGGCAGGCTCGGGACGTGCGGACCGACGAGGAGGGACCGGAGGACATGGTGCGGACCGACAGCGACCTGGTGCGCTCCGTGCTCGCGGCAGTCGACGAGGAGGCGCTGCTCGAGGACCTCGCCGCCCTCGTCGCGACCGCTCCGGTCGGCGGCAGCCCCGGCGAGGTGGCTGTCCAGCGCTGGGGGGCCCGACGGTTGCGCGAGCTGGGCCTGGCGGTGCAGGAGTGGGACGTGGACCTGGCGGCGGTGCGCGCCGCGCCCGGCCATCCCGGCGAGGAGGTGGACCGGCGCGAGCTGGTCGGCGTCGTCGGCGCCCTGGCCGACACCGCCGACCCGGCCGCGGGGGACCAGCCCGGCTTGGTCCTGTGCGGTCACACCGACGTCGTGCCCGTGGGTGACCGGTCGCGCTGGGCGAGCGAGCCCTTCCGGCTCACGCGGAGGGGCGACCGTGTCGTGGGGCGGGGGACGTGCGACATGCTCGGGGGAGTGGCCAGCGTCCTGGCGGCGGTCCGCGCCCTGCGGACCGCCGACGTGCGGCTCGCGCGACCCCTCGCGGTCCACCTGGTCAGCGGCGAGGAGGACGGCGGGGTGGGGGCGTTCGCCACGCTGCGCGCCGGGCACGGCGGCGGCGCGTGCGTCATCGCCGAGCCCACGGGGGGCGCGGTCATCCCGGCGAATGCCGGGTCCCTCACCTTCCGCCTGCAGATCGCGGGGCGGGCGGCGCACGGGTCGACCCGCACGCTGGGGGAGAGCGCGGTCGACCACCTCGCCCCCGTCCTGGCGGTCCTGCGCGACCTCGAGGACCGCCGCAACGCGGGGGTCGGCGGCCTGTTTGCGCACCTCGACCTCGCCGCGCCCCTGTCCGTCGGCGTGGTGCGCGCGGGCGACTGGGCCAGCACCGTGCCCGACCTGCTCGTCGCCGAGGGGCGGTACGGCGTGCTGCCGGGGGAGTCGCCGGAGTCGGCCCGCGCGGCGTTCGAGGAGGCGGTCGCGGCGGTGGGGCGGGAGGACGCCTGGCTGCGGCAGCACCCCGTCCGTGTCTCCTGGCCGGGTGGCGCGTTCGCGCCCGGTGCTCTGCCGGAGGGGCACCCGTTGCTGCCGGGGCTGGTGCAGGCGGCCGTGGACGCCGGCGCGCCGCCGCCCCGGGTCGAGGGGGCGCCCTACGGGTCGGACCTGCGGCACTACGCCGGCCGCGGGATCCCCACCGCCCAGTACGGTCCCGGGCTGCTGGCCGACGCGCACGCGGCCGACGAGGGGGTCGCCGTCGCCGAGCTGGTGTCCTGTGCCCGGACCTACGCGCTGCTGGCCCTGCGCCGGTGCGGCGGCACAGGACCAGCAGCGTGAGCGGGACGAGCGGCTCGGCGCAGGCGCGGCGAGCGGCTCGGCTCAGAAGGTGATGCCGCGAGCGGCGAACCGGTCCTTGACGAGGGCGGCCGCCTTGGCACCGTCACGCACCAGCGCCTTGTCGTAGACCGCCTTGGCCGCGGCCGAGAACGAGGTGCCCGGAGCGAAGTCGAACTGGGCGTCGATCATGGTCGTGTCCCAGGCGGTCGTGGGCAGCCCCATGGCCTCGTAGCCCTTGCGGACCTCCCACAGCGCCTGGCTCCAGATCTGTCCGTCGTAGTGGACCTCACCCCTGCGCGTGGCGACGGTGAGGTTCCGGTCGAAGCGCCGGATGCAGTGCGGGGCGGCCGTGTACGAGGTGGCCGTGTACGAGGTGGAGTCCCAGTCCATCGGGCACGCCTCCTCCGCCTTCACCGGCCAGCCGTACTGCTTGGCCGCGGCCAGCCCCACCGTGACCCCGAAGTAGTCGCCGAAGGCCTCGCCGATGGACCCGGCGTCGAGGGACGTGCCGTAGCCGGGCACCTGGGAGGCGTGGACGGCGTGGCCGTACTCGTGCACGATCACCTCCGCGTCCTCGGCGTCGTCGACCCCACCCTTGCCGAGCCGCACGCGGTACGGCTTGTCCGTCTGGTAGCTGTTGTCGCCGCCGTACTGGTCGATCTTCACGGGGAAGGACTGCTCCACGATGCCGGGGAGCGCCGAGCCGAAGCCGAGCGACTGCAGGTACTCCTGCGCCTGGTTGACCCAGAAGTAGCCCATCACCTGCTCGAACTGGTCCTGGTGGCGGGTGTAGACGAACGTGTTGGTCGAGCTGAACGCCGGGGTGCCCGTGGCGGACTCGACCCTCACCCGCTTCCCGCGGAGGTACCCCGAGCCGTCGAGGTTGCGCAGCTGGACGGTGGTATAGGCGCTTGCCGGGACGGCCGCGTCGGAGTCGTTCTGGTCGGTCAGGGACTGGTCGCCCGAGGACTGCACCGGGTTGACCATGAAGACCGACGCGGTGCCGGTGGTCGTGCCGGGTGGGGGCTTGGTCGCCGATGCCGGGGCAGCGACCGCGAGGGTCGCCGCCAGTCCGGTGACGGCGACGGACGCCAGGGCTGCGAGGTGGTGACGACGCGCGGGCACGGGTTCCTCCGTTTCACGGGCGGCCCCTGGTTCGGGGCCGGACGCGGCGACGGTAGTCGTTCGAGGGGACGTTGTGGGTCGTACCGCTGCACGACTTCCGGACGCCCGTGCCACCGGCCTCGTGGGGCGGCGGCAGGGCGTGGAGGCGGCTCGATCACTCCGGGAAGGAGTGCTCCGCCGCCGGGAAGGCGCCCGAGGCGACGTCCTCGGCATACGCCTGGGCGGCACGCCCGAGGTCGCCACGCAGGTCCGCGTACTTCTTGACGAAGCGGGGGGCCTTGCCTCCGCGGAGCCCGGCCATGTCCTGCCACACGAGGACCTGGGCATCGCAGTCGGGCCCGGCCCCGATCCCGATGGTGGGGATGCCGAGCACCTCCGTCACGCGGGCCGCGAGCGGAGCCGGCACCATCTCCAGGACGACCGCGAAGCACCCGGCCCGCTCCAGGGCCACGGCGTCGTCGACGAGCCGGTCGGCCGCCTCGCCGCGGCCCTGCACCTTGTACCCACCCAGGACGTGCTCGCTCTGCGGGGTGAACCCGATGTGGCCCATGACCGGGATGCCGGCGCGCACGAGGAGCTCGACCTCGGGCACCATCGCGGCACCGCCCTCGAGCTTGACCGCGTGGGCCAGGCCCTCCTTCATCATCCGGGTCGCGGTGGCGAGGGCCTGCTGCGGGCTGGCCTGGTAGGAACCGAAGGGGAGGTCGGCGACGACCATCGCGTGCCGGGCGGCGGAGGTCACCGCGCGGACCAGCGGGACGAGGTGGTCGACCGTGACCGGGACCGTGGTCTCGAAGCCGTAGACGTTGTTGCCGGCGGAGTCGCCGACGAGCAGCACGGGGATCCCCGCCTCGTCGAAGATCTCGGCGGAGTACATGTCGTACGCGGTGAGCATCGCCCACTTGCGGCCCTGCTCCTTCCACGCCTGCAGGTGCGGGATCCGTACCCTGCGCTGGGGCGCGGCCTGAGCTCCCGTGCCGTAGGGCGCGGTCGTCTCGGGAGCGGGGGAGGCGGACGTGCTGGGCTGCTCGGTCATGGCGGCATCCTAGGAGGGCCCCCGCCCGCAGCGGCGGCGCCGGCGGTCCGGGCCCGCCCACGGCCGCAGAGCGGTGGTGTCGAGCGACGAAGGTCGTCTCCCAGTGCAACCAAATGGCCCCAAGTGGCCGTGAGCGCCCTCGATTTGCCGACCGATCGGTCACAAATTTACGAAGTCCTTAACAGCAGGGGTCTAGGTGTCGTCCCGGTCGCCGTGTTTGGCTCGCCCCTGTGTGTGCCGAAAGGTGCGCAACACACATAAATCTGGAGGATCCGTGAATCGACGTCATCTGAGCGTCATTTCGGGCGCGGCCATCGCAGCCGTCGCCCTGAGTGTCGCTTCGGCGCCGGCGCAGGCGACCCCTGCTCCGGCCCAGAAGGAACCCAAGGCAGCCAACCGGGCGCACGACCTGCCCAACCCGCTGGGCGACGCCCAGCGTGCGCTGCGCAAGGAGGCCGTGGAGAAGCTCGTGAAGGGCGAGGCCACGACCGAGACGCGCGGTGGGCAGCGCGTCATCAAGGTGAAGGGGAACGCCAAGGCACCCAAGGGCAGCAAGGCCGCCAAGGACCGCTACGTGTCCTACCCGGTGGACCGCGAGGAGGACATCTTCACGATCCTCACGGACTTCGGCGACAAGGTCGACCCGCGGACCAAGGGCGAGGCGGGGCCGGTGCACAACAACATCCCGCAGCCCGACCGCAACTGGGACGGCAGCAGCACCGACGACAACTCGACGTCGTGGACCAGCAACTACGACCGCCAGCACTACCTGGACATGATGTTCGGCGACGGGGAGTCCTTCAAGGACTTCTACGCCAAGCAGTCCAACGGCCGGTTCGCGGCCAAGGGCGACGTCTCCGACTGGGTCACCGTGCCCTACAACGAGTCCCGCTACGGCCACAACCCGGTCAAGGGTGACGGCACCAGCGAGGCCGACGGCTACTGGAACTACATCAAGGACACCGCGACCGCCTGGTACGCCGACCAGAAGGCCAAGGGCAAGACCGACGCCCAGATCACGGAGTACCTCAAGCAGTTCGACAAGGTCGACCGCTACGACTACGACGGCGACGGCAACTTCAACGAGCCCGACGGCTACATCGACCACTTCCAGGCCATCCACGCCGGTGAGGGCGAGGAGGCCGGTGGCGGCGCGCAGGGCGAGGACGCCATCTGGTCGCACCGCTGGTACGCCTACTCCACCAACCAGGGCAAGACCGGCCCGGACTTCAACAAGCTCGGTGGCGTGGCGCTCGGCAACTCGGGCCTGTGGATCGGTGACTACACCACCGAGCCGGAGAACGGCGGTCTCGGCGTCTTCACGCACGAGTTCGGACACGACCTCGGCCTGCCGGACCTCTACGACACCCAGGGTGGCGACAACGGCACCGGCTTCTGGACGCTGATGTCGGGTGGCTCCTGGCTCAACCACGGCACCGACTCGATCGGCACCACGCCCGGCTACATGGGCCCGTGGGAGAAGCTGCAGCTCGGCTGGTTGGACTACAAGGTCGTCCCGTACGGCCAGGACGCGACGGTGAAGCTCGGCCCGGCCGACAAGCCGGCGAGCCGGTCCGACTACCAGGCGCTCATCACGACGCTCCCGGACAAGACGGTGACCACCGACTACAACACGCCCCATGGCGGCTCGATGGAGTGGTGGGGCGGTGCGAACGACAGCCTCAACAACACGCTGACCCGCACGGTCGACCTGACCGGCAAGAAGTCGGGATCGGTCTCGGCGTGGCTGCAGTACAACATCGAGAACGGGTACGACTACCTCTACGGCGAGGTCAGCACCGACGGCTCGAACTGGACCCAGATCGGCTCCCCGATCACCGGTCCGGTGGACAACGAGGGCCTCACGCCGTGGGCGCAGCAGACCTGGGACCTCACGCCGTATGCCGGCAAGAGCGTCCAGTTCCGCTTCCGCTACGCCACCGACGGCGGGCTGCACTACGAGGGCCCGTTCATCGACGACATCACGGTGACCGCCGACGGCGCCAAGGTCCTCAGCGACGACGTGGAGTCCGGTGACAACGGCTGGACGGCCAAGGGCTTCACCCGCATGGGTGGCTCGACCTCCGTGCAGGCCAGCCACTACTACATCGCCGAGAACCGCACGTACACCGGTTACGACAAGACCCTGCAGACCGGCCCGTACAACTTCGGCTTCGCGAACACCCGGCCCGACTGGGTGGAGCGGTTCCCGTACCAGAACGGCATGCTCGTCTGGTACGTCGACGGCCAGTACACGGACAACAACACCAGCGGCCACCCCGGTGGCGGCGAGGTGCTCCCCGTCGACGCCCGCCCGGCGCCGGTGACGTTCCCCGACGGCAAGTTCCTCGGCAACCGGCGCCAGCCGTTCGACGCGACCTTCGGCCTGGAGAGGACCGACGCGGTGACCTTCCACCGCAACGGCGTCCCCACGACCGTCCCGTCGCGGCCGGGTATCCCGACCTTCGACGACAGCGACCCCAACGCCTACTGGGACTCCACCAACCCGTGGAGCTCCACCAAGGTCGCGGGCTCCGGCACCGTCATGAAGGTGAACAAGTCCGCGGACGGCGGCAACGAGCTGCAGGTGCAGGTCAGCTTCAAGTGAGCTGACCGGACGCCCTGAGCGCCCGTTCCAGGAGCCCCGCGACAACGGCGTCGCGGGGCTCCTGCACGTCCCCGGGCTCCTGCACGTCCCCGGGCTCCTGCCCGTCCCGGGCACGGGAAGGGCCCCGCCGGCTGGTGCCGGCGGGGCCCTCCGTGGTGCAGGTCCGACCTACTTGGGAGCCACCGTGATGTTGAGGTGGCCGCCGCTGGCCTTGCCGTTGACCGTGACCGTGGTCCCCGTCTTCGGCACGTCGACTCCGTACCAGCCGGGCTCGTACCGGCCCGCGTGGGCACCGGTGCAGGCGTGCTCGTCACAGTTGCTCCACCACGACCTGGTGTCGTCGAACACGTTGACCGCCGGCTTGGAGGCGATGCTGCCGGCGACGCCGTTGGCGTGCAGGGTGATCGCGTCCGTGGGCTCGACGCCGAAGGTCGAGTCGTAGGACAGGATCCGGTTGCGCATCAGCGTGCCGTCCGGCCAGTGGCTGAACTGCGGGTGCGCGTCGACGGGCAGGATGAGCCCGCCACCGGGGTGCTCGCCGACGTTGTTGTCGCCGAACGACTCGTCCCAGTAGCTGACGAGCAGGCCGTCCTGGTACGGGTAGGTCTCGACCCAGTCGGGCCGGCTGCCCAGGAACCCGAAGTTGTACGCGGTCCGCAGCGAGGCGTCGTACCCGTCGTACTGCCGGTTCTCCAGGACGTAGGCGTTGAAGTGGTAGCTCTCCGCCTTGCCGGTCGTGCGGATGAACCCGTCGAGGACCCAGCCCTCGTCGCTCTCCGCGTTGCCGACCGACGTGCCGTTGATCGCCATGTCGTCGACCGCGAGACCGTAGCCGGCCACCGCCGGGTCGGTGGTGTAGCGCCAGCGCAGCGCGTTGGTCCCCGCGGGCAGCGTGGCGGTCAGGTCGACGTACGCCCCGCTGGCGAAGCCGGCCGACTGCCCGGTGATGCCCGTCTTCGAGGGGTTGTTGCTGTTCGGGTCGGTCGTGCTGGACCGGTTGGTCAGGACGGGGACCCACGACGTGCCACCGGTGGTGGAGGCCTCGAGGAAGGCGTAGTCGTAGCCCTCCTCGGTGCTGTACCGCACCTTGGCCGTGAAGCTGCCGGCTGTGATCCCGGTCGTCCTCGTCATCGTGTGGGTGAACTCGTTGCCCGAGCCGCTGTAGAAGAACTGCGTCCCGCTCGCCGGCAGGCCGACGTCGTCGATCCGCTTCTTGTCGGGCAGGAGCACGAAGACCGCCTGCGGCGACTTGGTGGCCGGGCTGTTGGGGCCGAGCTTGTGCGTGGACTTCTCCCCGGCCCGGGCGACCTCGTAGAACGGGCCGCTGTCGCCCTGCGGCGAGAGCCAGCCGAGCTGGAACTTCTCCCAGACGCCGAGGTCGGTCGGCGAGTCGCCGATGCCGTCGGGCCCGCCGTCGCCGATGTTCGCCCCGGAGGACATGAGGGTCCAGAACGCCGTGTTGTTCTCCGCGCCACCGGTGTTGCCCGAGGTGTCGTAGAGGTCCGGCAGGCCGAGGTCGTGACCGTACTCGTGCGCGAAGACGCCGAGGCCGCCGTTCTCCGGCTGCATCGTGTAGTCGTACACCCAGATGCCGGTCGGGTTGTTCGGCACGAGGCTGCTGGAGACGATGCCGCTGTTGGAGCCGATGTTGACGCCCACGCCGAGCGGTCCGCCGAGCTGGAGGTTCGCGCCCCAGCGGTGGCTCCAGATGGCGTCCGTGCCCTGGTTCGGGTCGCCGGCCGCCTCGTCGCCGCCCGCGTGGACGATCTGGAAGTGGTCGATGACGCCGTCGGGCTCGTTGAAGTTGCCGTCCCCGTCGATGTCGTAGCGGTCCTGCTGGTCGAACGTCTTCAGGTACGCCTGGATCTGGGCCATCGTCTGCCCGCTGTCGAGCTGCGCCTTCACCCAGACCGCCAGGGCGTCACGGACCAGTGCCTTGCTCGTGTTGCAGACGATGTCACCGCAGTAGTTCCGCCCGTACAGCGCCTCGTTGAAGGGGACCTTGACCCACTCGGTGACCGTCCCGTCGACGGAGTACCGCCCCGAGGACTGGGTCTCGTAGTACTTCTTCATCCGGTTGAAGTACATGTCCTCGTAGTGCGCCCGGTCGTAGTTCGGCTGCCACAGCGTGCTGTTGTCGACCGAACGGTCCGGCTCCGGGATCTCGTTGTGCCGGGGACCGGTGACGTCGGTGGCGCTGCCGTCCGGCGGTGGTCCCTGGAAGGTCGGGCTGGGGTACTGGGTGTCGCCGAACTCGGCGATGACCACGAAGATCTTGTCGGTGCCCTCGTTCTCGAGGTTGACGTACTGCCCCTTGCCGACCTTGACCACCTTGCCCTGCGCTGCCGGGTCGCCCTTGAGCCGCTTCTCGAGGGCCTTCTGGCGCAGTGCGTCCTGCTTGACGGCCAGGGGGGTGCGCCGGTTGTCCGACCCGCCCTTGACCTTCTCCTTGGCCGTGTCCGTCGGTGGGACGGCGCTGGCCGGGCCGGTGACGAGGAATGCCCCCACCACCAACGAGCTTGCGGCCAGCAGGCTGTAGACCCGCCGCCGTCGTGAATGGACTGCAGATGTCACGTGGACCGTCCTTTGTCGCTGGTAACTCCTCCTGGTGACTCGGTCGGCCCCTTCGATCAGGTGCGGCTGACCGGGACGGGGACAGTGAACGCCCGCGAGGCGGCAGTTGTGATCACCCGACAACCGTTTCGTTACCCACTCGTGATATTGAGCCGAGTCGTCCCGCACGGCGCACGGGCCAGCGACGTCGACCCATGACATCGGTCATGGGTGACGGTGAGCCGCCCGTGCCGTCCTCGCGGCCACCCGTAGGCTTCCGGCCGTGGACTACGACGACGTCGTCATCGGTGCCGGGCACAACGGGCTCACCGCCGCGGCCTACCTCGCGCGGGCCGGGCGCCGCGTCCTCGTGCTGGAGGCCGCCGACCACGTCGGCGGCGCGGCGGTCTCGGCCCAGGCCTTCCCCGGTGTCGAGGCGCGGCTGTCGCGCTACTCCTACCTCGTCTCGCTGCTTCCGCGGCAGGTCGCGACCGACCTCGACCTGGACCTGCGCCTCATCCGGCGCCGCTTCTCGTCCTTCACGCCCGTCCCCGCCGACCCGGCGCGCGGCCTGCTGGTCGACAACGCCGACGAGGCGGCGACCGCCGCGGGCTTCGCCGCGCTCACGGGCGGCCAGGGCGAGCACGCCGCCTGGCAGCAGTTCTACGGCCGCGTGCACGCGCTCGCGCAGCGCGTCTTCCCGACGGTGCTGGAGCCACTGCGTTCCGAGCAGGAGGTCGCCGCACTGGTGGACGACGCCGCCCTCTGGGAGGCGCTCGTGCGCCGGCCGCTCGGCGAGGCCCTCGAGGAGCACTTCGCCGACGACACGATCCGCGGGGTCGTCGCCACCGACGCGCTCATCGGCACCTTCGCCGACCTGCGCGGGGAGGACCTGCGCCAGAACGTCTGCTTCCTCTACCACCTCATCGGAGGCGGCACGGGGGACTGGGACGTGCCCGTCGGCGGCATGGGCGCGGTGACCGACGGACTGGCTCGGGCGGCGACTGCCGCGGGCGCCGAGATCCGCACCGGGGCGAGGGCGCTCGCCGTGGACCCGTACGGCACGGTGGAGTGGGACGGTGGCTCGGCCCGCGCCTCGACCGTGCACGCTGCCTGCGCCCCGGCCGTCCTCAACGACCTGCTCGCGGCTGCCGGGGCCGACCCGGTCGAGACCGAGGCGCAGCCGGAGGGCGCGCAGCTCAAGGTCAACATGCTGCTCTCGCGGCTGCCGCGCCTGCGCGACGAGGCCGTCGACCCGCGTGCCGCCTTCGCCGGCACCTTCCACGTCAACGAGGGCTACGCCCAGCTGCAGGAGGCGTATGCCGCGGCCGCGGCGGGGCGGGTGCCGCAGGTCCCGCCGTGCGAGATCTACTGCCACAGCCTGTCCGACCGCTCGATCCTGGGTCCGGGGCTCGCCGAGTCGGACGCCCAGACCCTCACCCTCTTCGGGCTGCACCTGCCGGCGCGCCTGTTCCGCGGGTCCCCGGAGGAGCACGACCAGGTCAAGGACCTCGCCCTCGCCCGGACCCTGGAGTCGCTCAACGCGGTCCTCGCCGAGCCGATCCAGGACGTCCTGCTGCGCGACGCCGACGGCGCCTACTGCCTCGAGGCGCGCACGCCGGTCGAGCTCGAGGCGGACCTGGGCCTGCCCGGCGGCAACATCTTCCACCGGTCGCTGCAGTGGCCCTGGGCCGAGCGGCCCGAGGAGGTCGGCACCTGGGGCGTCGAGACCCGGCACGAGCGGGTGCGCCTCGCGGGTGCCGGCGCGCGCCGCGGAGGCGGCGTGAGCGGCATACCGGGGCACAACTCGGCACGGTCGGTGCTCGAGGGCTGAGCAGGCCGCGCCGCAGGTAACCCCCGCGAAACACGACTAGGGCAGGATTCGGCACATGGATCGTCAGCAGGAGTTCGTCCTCCGCACCATCGAGGAGCGCGACATCCGCTTCGTGCGGCTGTGGTTCACCGACGTGCTCGGCACGCTGAAGTCGGTGGCGGTGGCGCCGGCCGAGCTCGAGGGTGCCTTCTCGGAGGGGATCGGCTTCGACGGGTCCGCCATCGAGGGTTTCGCGCGCGTCTACGAGGCCGACATGCTGGCCAAGCCGGACCCGTCGACGTTCCAGGTCCTCCCGTGGCGCGGGGACAACCCGGGCACGGCCCGCATGTTCTGCGACATCACCCTGCCCGACGGGGCGCCGAGCTTCGCCGACCCGCGGCACGTCCTGCAGCGCGCGCTGGGCAAGGCGTCCGACCTGGGGTTCACCTTCTACACGCACCCGGAGATCGAGTTCTACCTGCTGGAGCAGGGCTTCCGCCCGGGGGAGGTGCCGGTGCCGGTGGACCAGGCCGGCTACTTCGACCACGTGCCGCACGGCACGGGACACGACTTCCGCCGCGCGGCGATCACCATGCTCGAGTCGATGGGCATCTCCGTGGAGTTCAGCCACCACGAGGGCGGACCGGGCCAGAACGAGATCGACCTGCGGTACGCCGACGCGCTCTCGACCGCGGACAACATCATGACGTTCCGCACCGTCATCAAGGAGGTCGCGCTCGAGCAGGGCATCTTCGCCTCCTTCATGCCCAAGCCGTTCGCCCAGCACCCGGGCTCGGGCATGCACACCCACATGTCGCTGTTCGACGGCGACAGCAACGCCTTCCACGAGCCGGGCGCGCCGTACCAGCTGTCGAAGGTGGGTCGGCAGTTCATCGCCGGGCTGCTGCGCCACGGTGCCGAGATCACCGCCGTGACCAACCAGTGGGTCAACTCCTACAAGCGGCTCTGGGGCGGTGGCGAGGCGCCGGCCCACCTCACCTGGGGCCACAACAACCGCTCCGCCATGGTCCGCGTGCCCATGTACAAGCCGGCGAAGGGCCAGAGCAGCCGGGTCGAGGTGCGCACCCTCGACGCCGCCTGCAACCCCTACCTCGCCTTCGCCCTGATGCTCGCCGCCGGGCTCAAGGGCATCGAGGAGGACTACCCCCTGCCGCCCGAGACCGAGGACGACGTGTGGGGCCTGACGTCCGGGGAGCGTCAGGCGATGGGCATCGAGGCGCTGCCGACGTCCCTCTACGAGGCGATCCGGGTCATGGAGCGCAGCGACCTCGTGGCCGAGACGCTCGGCGAGCACGTGTTCGACTTCTTCCTGCGCAACAAGCGGGCCGAGTGGGACGACTACCGCGGGGAGATCACCCGGTTCGAGCTCGAGCGCTACCTACCCGGTCTCTGACGGCGGGCCTGCCGGTACGCCGGCTCGCGCAGCAGACGCACGACCGGGTACTGCGTCGTCCCGGGCAGCTGGTGCACCACGGGGTCGTGGCGCTCCCGGTCCACCTCGGGCCCCAGCCGCGCGCCCCCCACGACCTCGCCGGCATACCGCCACGGCCCGGTGCCGAGCGCCCAGGACAGGACCATGGACGGCGGGAGCACCCCCTTGGGAACCGGCTCCGACCCGGTCGGGCTGAGGCGCAGCACGAGGGCGCCTGCGGGGCATCGCACCGGCAGCAGCGTCGTGAGCGCACCGGTTCCGAGACGCGTCGCCGGGCGCAGGAGGAACCGCCCGAGCGCGGACCGGCCGGTGCCGGCGAAGAGCAGGTCGGCCGGACCGGCACCCGCCGGCCGGACCCGCAGCGCCACCCCGTGGACGTCCGGCAGCGACGGCGGCAGGCCCGCGGCGCGGGAGACACGCAGGACCACGTCGTGGACACCGGGCTCGTCCAGCCACGGCACGCCGGTCGACGCGCCGCCCGTCGAAGCACAGCCCGGGATGGTGACGACCGCGGCGTACGAGGCGCCGCTGGGGTGCAGGGGCCGGTCGGACCGCAGCCGGGCGACGACCCGCGACGCCGCCCCGAGGACGTGGCCGGCCGCGCTCGCCGCGACCTCGGCGGACGTGGAGGTGCTCATGCCCGGCTGTACCCCGGACGCCGGGGACCATGCAGCCGACCCCTCACTAGGGTGGTCGGGTGAGCACCGGTCGCCCCACGTCGCAGGCGGGCACACTGGCCAGGCTGGGGTTCGCCGACGCCCAGCGGGCCGGACAGCTGCTCACCGACCCGGCCCTGGCCGGCCTGGTGGACCCGCTCGACGACGTGTTCCGCGACGGCCTGCCTGACGCCCTGGGTGCCGTCGCCGACCCCGACCTCGCCCTGCTGTCGCTCGTGCGGCTCATGGAGTCGCTGCGCGCCACCGAGCCGCGCCGCCGCGACGAGGAGGACGGACCCGGAGCGGAGGTGCGCGGCCTGCTCGCCGCCATGCGTCACCCGGGTCCCGCCCGGGACCGGCTCCTGGCCGTCCTCGGTGCCTCGACCGCGCTGGGCGACCACCTCGTCGCCCACCCCGAGCACTGGCGCAGCGTGGCCGAGGCGGCACCGGTGGACACCGAGGCGCGGGTGCGCGACGTCGTCGCCGCCGTGCGCGCCCACGGCGAGCAGACGGCGTACGACGCCCTGCGCATCGCCTACCGGCGCAACCTGCTCGGCATCGCCGCCCTCGACCTCACGGCGCCCGACGTCGTCGCGGAGCTGCCGGACACCGCGGCAGCGCTCGCCGACCTCGCCCAGGCGGCCCTGGAGGCCGCCCTGGTCGTCGCCCGGGAGCAGGTGGGGGAGCAGGCCGACGCGTGCGACTTCGCGGTCATCGGGATGGGCAAGACCGGGGGCCGGGAGCTCAACTACGTCAGCGACGTGGACGTCATCTTCGTCGCCGAGCCGCGGGACGGGGTCGACGAGGCGGTCGCGATGGCGGCCGGAGCGGCCCTGGCGACCAAGCTCATGCGGGCGTGCTCCACCTCCACCGGGCAGGGCACCCTGTGGCCGGTCGACGCGGCGCTGCGACCGGAGGGGAAGAACGGGCCCCTGGTCCGCACGGTGGAGTCCCACCGCGCCTACTACGAGCGCTGGGCCAAGACCTGGGAGTTCCAGGCCCTGCTCAAGGCCCGCGTCGTCGCGGGCGACCGGGCGCTGGGGGAGGCCTACCTCGAGGCGGTGCGGCCCCTGGTGTGGCAGGCCGCCTCGCGGGAGAACTTCATCGAGGACGTGCAGGCGATGCGCCGGCGGGTCGAGCAGCACGTCCCGGCCGCCGAGGCCGACCGGCAGCTCAAGCTCGGTCCCGGTGGCCTGCGCGACGTCGAGTTCAGCGTGCAGCTGCTCCAGCTCGTCCACGGCCGCACCGACGAGACGCTGCGCTCCGGCACCACCCTCGAGGCGCTCGACGCCCTCGCCCGCGGCGGGTACGTCGGCCGTGAGGACGCCGCGGTGCTCGACTCCAGCTACCGCCTGCTGCGCACGCTGGAGCACCGGATCCAGCTCTACCGGCTGCGCCGGACCCACCTCATGCCGACGGGGGAGGCGGACCTGCGGCGCCTGGGCCGCGCGCTCGGCCACCGGTCCGACGCTGCCAAGGCGGTCGTGGACCAGTGGCAGAAGCAGGCCCGCGAGGTCCGCCGCATCCACGAGCGACTCTTCTACCGGCCCCTGCTCGCGGCCGTGGCCCGGCTCAGCAGCAGCGAGGCGCGGCTGGGACCCGAGGCGGCGCGCGACCGGCTCTCCGCGCTCGGCTTCCGCGACCCCGCCGGAGCGATCCGTCACCTCGAGGCCCTCACGTCCGGTGTGAGCCGCCGTGCCGCGATCCAGCGGACCCTGCTGCCGGTGATGCTCGGCTGGTTCGCCGACGAGGCCGACCCCGATGGTGGGCTGCTCGCCTTCCGCAAGGTCAGCGAGGAGCTCGGCTCCACGCACTGGTACCTGCGCCTGTTGCGCGACGAGGGGTCGGCGGCGGAGCGGCTCGCCCACATCCTGGCCCGCAGCCGGTATGCCGCAGACCTCCTCGTGGGCGCACCCGAGGCCGTGGCCATGCTGGGGGAGGCCGGCGGCCTGCGCCCCCTGCCGCGCGAGGACCTGCTCCGCCGGATGACCGCAGCCGCCGGTCGCCAGGACGACCCGGACAAGGCGGTCCGCACCGCCCGTGGCCTGCGCCGGCAGGAGCTGTTCCGCGTGGCGGCCGCGGACCTGCGCGGGGAGCTCGACCTGCAGGAGGTCGGTGCCGCCCTGACCGACCTCACGGCGGCGCTGGTCGAGGCGGCCCTCGCGGTGGCGCGGCGCGTGGTCGAGCAGCAGCACGGCGAGCTCGTCACCCGGCTGCTCGTCGTGGGGATGGGCCGGCTCGGGGGCCGCGAGGTCGCGTACGGCTCGGACGCCGACGTGCTCTTCGTCCACGACCCGCTCCCGGGGGCCGACGAGGGGGTCGCCCAGGACCAGGCCCTCGAGGTGGTGCAGGAGCTGCGCCGCCTGCTCGGCTCCCCGGGCCCGGACCCGCAGCTGGGGCTCGACGCCGACCTGCGACCGGAGGGCAAGAACGGCCCGCTCGTGCGCAGCCTCGCCAGCTACCGCGCCTACTACGACCGGTGGTCGCTCACCTGGGAGTCGCAGGCCCTGCTGCGGGCCGACCCGATCGCCGGCGACCCGGACCTCGGCCAGGCGTTCCTCGCGCTGGTGGACCCCCTGCGCTGGCCCGAGAGCGGCCTGGCCGAGTCCCAGGTCCGGGAGATCCGCACCCTCAAGGCCCGCATGGAGGCCGAGCGGCTGCCGCGGGGGGCCGACCCGAAGGCCCACTTCAAGCTCGGCCGGGGTGGGCTCAGCGACGTGGAGTGGACCGTGCAGCTGCTGCAGCTGCAGCACGCGCACGAGGTGCCCGGGCTGAGGACCACCAGCACCCTGCCCGCCCTCGCCGCCGTGGAGGGGGCCGGCCTGCTCCCCGCCGACCACGTGGCCGCCCTGCGGGAGGCCTGGACCCTGGCCTCCCGGCTGCGCAACGCCGCCGTGCTCTACCGGGGCAAACCCGTCGACAGCGTCCCCTCGGACCTGCGGGTCGCGGACGGGGTCGGTCGCATCCTGGGGCTCGAGCCCGGGTCCGGGGCCGAGCTCGCCCAGACCTACCGCAGGGTGGCGCGACACGCTCGCACCGTGACCGAGCTCGACTTTTACGGGACCCGGTAGCGAGGTACGGTCGAGCGCATGGTCAGGGGCAGGGACGGCGCTGTCGTGGTGCCCTCGTACGCCGAGGTGCTCCGGGCGCCGTCGTTCCTGCCGATCTTCGTCGCCTCCACGCTCTCGACGTGGGGCGACTACATCGCCCGCATCACCATCGCGGCCGTGGTGTTCAGCTGGACCGGCTCCGCGCTCGCCACCGCCGCCACCTTCGCGGTGTCCCTCGTGCCGACGATCCTCGGCCGGGCCCTGCTCGGGCCGTTCTGCGACCGTTTCCCACCCCGGCTCACGCTCGTGGGCACGCACCTGGTCCGCGCCCTCGTCGTCGGCCTGCTCATGTGGACCGTGCGGTCGACCGAGTCCGTGCCGCTCGTGCTGGTCCTCGTCTTCGCCCTCGAGTTCGTCGGCGGCCCGGCGGCGACCGCGGGCCAGATGCTGCTCACGGACGTCTTCCCCGACCGCCGCCTCTACGCGCGCGCCTTCGGGCTCAGCACCCTGGCCACCCAGGTCAACCAGGCGATCGGCCTGGCCGTGGGCGGGGCCGTCGTCGGCGTCCTGGGCGACACCAAGGCCCTCGTGCTCGACCTCGCCACGTTCGTCGTCGGGGCGGCGGTGCTGGCCACCATCCGACCCCGCACGTCCTCCTTCGTCCGCGACGACACCTCGTTCTTCCGCGACCTGGCGGCCGGCTGGGTGCAGATCCGCGGCAACCGGGTCCTCACCCGCCTCCTGGGGCTCTCGCTCGTGAGCGGGCTGGGGATCGCCGCGCCGGAGGCCGTGGCGCTGCCCTACGCCAACGCGCACACGGGGTCCACGGCGTGGGGCGGCCTGCTCATGGCGGCCCCGATCGTCGGTGCGGTCGCGGGGCTGCTCGTGATCGGCCGGTTCAGCGCCGAGCGGCAGGCGAGCCTCATCATGCGTCTGGCGCTGCTCATGCCGCTGCCGCTGCTCGTCACCATCGTCGAGCCGCACGTGGGGGTGGTGTGGCTGGCGTGGTTCGTCTCCGGTGCCCTGCAGTGCTACATGCTGCCGCTGCAGGCGGCGTTCACCCTGCTCGTCCCCACCGCTATGCGCGGTCGCGTCTACGGCCTCGCCGGCGCGCTCTCCGTCGGGGTCACGGGTCTGTGCTTCCTCGCCGCCGGCTGGGTGTCCGAGACGACCTCGCCCGCCGCCTCGGTGGGGATCTGCGCCGTGGTGACGTTCGGCGCGCTGGTCCTGCTCGCCGCCCGCTGGCCCCGGGACGAGGTCGCGGTACGGATCCACGAGACCTTCTCCGAGGCCGACGGACCCGACGGGCCGGAGGACCTCCCGGCGTCCGAGGAGCCCGGGGATGGCGTGCCGGTGGCGGAGGTCGTCGACCCGACCCCGCCGCCCGGCGCCGTCGACCCGGAGGTCGCGGTGCCCGATCCGGCCCCCGCGGACCTGCCCCACGCCGACAGCCGCGCCGAGACGCGGTCCCGCCGGGTTCCCGGGGGCTGAGACCGCCGCAGGACCCGTCGCCAGGGCTCCGTAGAATCGTCCGCATGATGGCCACGATCGACCTGCGCGGACGCGCGCTGGGGGCACGCGAGCTGCGCGACCTCCTGCCGCGGGCGGACTTCGACGTGGCGGCCGCCGTCGAGACGGTGCGGCCGCTGTGCGAGGACGTGCGCCATCGCGGTGCCGAGGCCCTCTACGACCTCGGCCAGCGGTTCGACGGCGTCCGGCCCACCCGCCTGCGCGTGCCCTCCACCGTCCTCGCCGCCGCGCTCGACCAGCTCGACCCCCAGGTGCGGGAGGCGCTCGAGGAGGCGGTCCGCCGCACCCGCCAGGTGCACGAGCGGCAGCGCCCCGCCGAGACCACCGTCGACGTCGTCGCGGGCGGTCGGGTCGAGAACCGCTGGCTGCCCGTGGACCGGGTCGGCCTGTACGTGCCGGGAGGGCGGGCGGTCTACCCGTCCAGCGTCGTCATGAACGTCGTCCCCGCCCAGGTGGCCGGGGTCGGGTCGCTCGCCGTCGCGAGCCCGCCCCAGCGCGAGAACACCGGCGTCTTCGCCGGCTACCCCCACCCGACCGTCCTCGCCGCCTGCGCCCTGCTCGGCGTCGAGGAGGTGTATGCCGTGGGCGGCGCCCAGGCGGTCGCCGCCTTCGCCTTCGGCTTCGCCGACGGCGCGGACACCTGCGAGCCGGTCAGCCTCGTCACCGGACCGGGCAACATCTACGTCGCCGCGGCCAAGCGCTACCTCAAGGGCGTCATCGGCATCGACTCCGAGGCGGGCCCCACCGAGATCGCCGTCCTCGCCGACGACACCGCCGACCCCGTGCACGTCGCGTCCGACCTCGTGTCGCAGGCCGAGCACGACCCGCAGGCCGCGTCGGTCCTGGTCACCCCCAGCACCGCCCTCGCCGAGGCCGTCACGGCCGAGGTCGCCCGTCGCGCTGCGGCGACCAAGCACTCCGGGCGCGTCACGGAGGCGCTCTCGGGGCAGCAGTCCGGCGTGGTCCTGGTCGACGACCTCGACGCCGGCCTCGCCGTCGTCAACGCCTACGGCGCCGAGCACCTCGAGCTGCAGGTCGCCGACGCCGCGGCCGTGAGCCGCCGGATCCGCAACGCCGGCGCCGTCTTCGTGGGGCCGTTCTCGCCCGTCAGCCTCGGCGACTACCTCGCCGGGTCCAACCACGTGCTGCCGACCGGCGGCTGCGCCTGCCACAGCAGCGGCCTCGCCGTGACGTCGTTCCTGCGCTCGGTGCAGGTGATCTCCTACGACGAGGACGCCCTGCGCGAGGTCGCCGAGCGGGTCGTGGTGCTCGCCCAGGCCGAGGACCTGCCCGCCCACGGCGAGGCGGTCTCGGCCCGGTTCGGCGAGCGGTCGTGACCAGGCTGCAGGAGCTGCTGCGCGAGGACCTGCGCGGCAGCACGCCCTACGGCGCGCCCCAGCTCGAGGTGCCGGTCCGGCTCAACACCAACGAGAGCTCCTACCCCGTACCGGCCGAGGTGGTCGCCGAGATCACCGCTGCCGTGGCAGCGGTGGCGCCCGACCTCAACCGGTACCCCGACCGGGAGTTCACGGCACTGCGCACCGAGCTCGCGGCGTACCTCACCCGCACGACCGGCACCGCGATCGAGCCGGCCCGCGTCTGGGCGGGCAACGGCTCGAACGAGGTGCTGCAGCACGTCGTGCTGGCGTTCGGCGGGCCGGGGCGCACGGCGCTCGGCTTCACCCCGGCGTACTCCATGCACCCGATCATCAGCCGCTCGGTCGGCACGACGTGGGTCGACGGGCTGCGCGGGCAGGGGACCGGCGAGGCGTTCGACCTCACCGCCGAGTCCGCGGTCGAGCAGGTGCGCGCCCACGACCCGCACCTCGTCTTCCTCTGCTCGCCGAACAACCCCACGGGGACGGCCCTGGGGCTCGACGTGGTGGAGCGCGTGTACGACGCCGCGGACCGTGCGGTGGTCGTGGTCGACGAGGCGTACGCCGAGTTCGCCCGCCCGGGCACGCCGAGCGCGCTCGAGCTGCTCGAGGGACGGCCGCGGCTCGTCGTGACGCGCACCATGAGCAAGGCCTTCGCCTTCGCGGGGGGCCGGCTCGGCTACCTCGCCGCGGACCCCGAGCTCGTCGACGCCCTCCGGCTGGTGCGGCTGCCGTACCACCTGTCCTCCCCGACCCAGGCCGTGGCCCTGGCCGCCCTGCACCACGCCGACACGATGCTCGCGACGGTCGAGGCGATCAAGCACGAGCGCGACCGGATGGTCGACGGGCTGGGGGAGCTGGGGCTCGAGCCGGTGCCCAGCGACGCCAACTTCGTGCTCTTCGGGGGGCTGGCCGACTCCCGCGCGACGTGGCAGGCGCTGCTCGACCGGGGCTTGCTGGTCCGGGACGTCGGGATTCCCCACTATCTTCGTGTCACGGCCGGGACCCCGGCCGAGACCGACGCCTTCCTCGCCGCGATGGCGCAGGTGGTGGGTCGGGACGATTTCGGGACGGACGACGGGAGCACGCGGTGACCGCAGCCAACCGCACGGCGGCACTGAGCAGGACCACCTCGGAGTCCAGCGTCGAGCTCGAGCTCGACCTCGACGGCACCGGGCAGCCCGACGTCGACACCGGCGTCCGCTTCTTCGACCACATGCTCGCCTCGCTGGCCAAGCACTCCCTCATCGACCTACGGGTCAAGGCGACCGGTGACGTCGACGTCGACGTGCACCACACCGTCGAGGACGTCGCCATCGTCCTCGGCGACGCGCTGCGCGAGGCCCTGGGCGACAAGAGCGGGATCGCCCGCTTCGGCGACGCCACCGTGCCGCTCGACGAGGCGCTCTGCCAGGCCGTGGTCGACGTGGCCGGGCGCCCGTACGTCGTGCACACCGGTGAGCCGGAGGGCCAGCAGTACGCCCTCATCGGTGGCCACTTCACCGGGTCGATGACCCGGCACGTGTGGGAGTCGCTCTCCGGGCGCGCCGGGATCGCCCTGCACGTGCGCGTCCTGTCCGG
Organism: Phycicoccus ginsengisoli; assembly: GCF_054779295.1. Classification (NCBI taxonomy): domain Bacteria; kingdom Bacillati; phylum Actinomycetota; class Actinomycetes; order Micrococcales; family Intrasporangiaceae; genus Phycicoccus; species Phycicoccus ginsengisoli. The sequence goes on along the minus strand of NZ_BAAGYN010000009.1, from coordinate 32,218 downwards.
ACGCGACCCGCACCACATCGTCGAGGCCCAGTTCAAGGCCGTCGCCCGGGCACTGCGCACCGCGGTGGCGCGCGACCCGCGCGTCGTGGGCGTCCCCAGCGCGAAGGGCAGCCTCTCCACGTGAACGAGCGGTGGCAGCCGGCGCAGGCGATGCGCGGGCTGCTCCTGGTGCGGGCCGAGGTGCCCGCCGTCACGAGGTGGGTGCGCGGAGGACTCGTGGCCTGCCAGCTGGTCCCGCTGGCGTCGTGGACCGCAGTGGCGCCCGTCGAGCCGTCGTCCCGGGCGCACGCGCCCTACGACGGGGCTGCCTCCGTCCTGCTCGGCCGGCCGGTGCCGAGGCGGCTGCGCCCGGCCCTGGGCTTCGTCGTCGCCGACCAGCGGGCCGCGGTCGTGGTCCGGGGGCGTGGCCTGCTGGACCGGCCGCGGTGGCTGCTCTGGCAGCCGGGGCGCGGCCCCGTGCGGACCCGCGAGCTCGCACCCGCCCGGCCCGGTGAGCTGGCGGCGGCAGCAGGGCGACCGGACGCGGCGCGTCGGGTCGCCGACGTCGTCCGGGACCGGTCCGGCGACGCCGAGCGACTGCTCACCGACCTGCTGGCCGTCCTGGACCTGCCCGGCGCCGACCTGCTGGGTCCGCACGTGGGCCTGCGCGGCCAGGTCGTCGCCCCCACGGCCCAGGCGGTCGCCCGCTTCGACACCCGCATGGCGGAGATCGCCCGCCACCACAGGGAACTGGAGGACAGCTGATGACACGGGTGGTCGTCTTCGACTACGGCAGCGGGAACGTCCGCTCGGCCGTCCGGGCGCTCGAGCACGTCGGGGCGCAGGTGGAGCTCACCGGCGAGCACGCGCTGGCGCAGGAGGCCGACGGCCTCTTCGTCCCCGGCGTGGGCAACTTCCACGCCTGCATGGTGGGGCTGCGGGACGCCGACGGCCCCCGGGTGATCGAGACCCGGCTCGCTGGCGGGCGCCCCGTGCTCGGCGTGTGCGTCGGCATGCAGGTGCTGTTCGAGGGGTCGGACGAGCCCGGCGGGGCCCCTTCGGACGGCCTGGGCGAGTGGCCGGGCCGGGTCGCGCGCCTGCAGGCCGACGTCGTGCCCCACATGGGGTGGTCGACGGTGGAGCCGGGCGCGGGCTCCCGGCTGTTCGCCGGCGTCGAGGACCAGCGGTTCTACTTCGTCCACTCCTACGCCGTGCAGGACTGGGTGCTGCCCGACCCGCACGGGCCGATGGCCGTGATGCGGCCCACCGTGACGTGGGCCGAGCACGGGAGCAGGTTCGTGGCCGCGGTCGAGAACGGCCCGCTGTCGGCCACCCAGTTCCACCCCGAGAAGTCCGGTGACGCCGGCCTGGCGCTGCTGGAGAACTGGGTGCGCTCGCTGTGAGCACCCAGGCCCGCACCGCCACCCACCCCCGCACCGCCACCCACCCCCGCACCGCCACCCACCCCCGAGGAGAGAGCGCCACCATGACCGAGACGCCCCGCCTGGAGCTGCTGCCCGCCGTCGACGTGCAGGGTGGCCGTGCCGTCCAGCTGGTGCAGGGGGTGGCCGGGAGCGGGGGCGAGTTCGGCGACCCGTGGGAGGCCGCGCTCGCCTGGCAGGAGCAGGGCGCCGAGTGGCTCCACCTGGTGGACCTCGACGCGGCGTTCGGCCGGGGGTCGAACCGCGAGCTGCTCGCCGACATCGTGGGCCGTCTGGACATCAAGGTCGAGATGAGCGGCGGCATCCGCGACGCCGCGTCGCTCGAGGCCGCCCTCGCCAGCGGCTGCCGCCGGGTCAACCTCGGCACCGCGGCCCTGGAGGACCCGGAGTGGACGGCTGCCGCGATCGCCGAGCACGGGGACCGGGTGGCCGTCGGGCTGGACGTCCGGGGCACGACGCTCGCGGCGCGCGGCTGGACCCAGGACGGCGGCGACCTGTGGGAGACCCTGGCCCGGCTCGACGCCGAGGGCTGCGCCCGCTACGTCGTCACCGACGTCAACAAGGACGGCATGCTCAAGGGCCCCAACCTCGAGCTGCTGCGTGACGTGTGCTCCCGCACCGACCGCCCCGTCGTGGCCTCCGGTGGGGTGTCGACCCTGGAGGACGTCGCCGCGATCCGCGAGCTCGTGCCGCTCGGCGTCGAGGGCGCGATCGTCGGGTCCGCGCTGTACCGCGGTGCGTTCACGCTGCCCGACGCCCTCGACGTGGCCGGCCGCCCGTGACCGACACGCCGCAGGAGCAGGACGCCTCCGTCGCCGGAGGCGGACGCGGCCACCACACCGGCCCGGCCGACTCTGCCGGCGTGCCGTTCGGGGGCAGGGCGCTGACCGGCACGGGGTTCGACGACGACACCGGTGCCGCCGACGCGGCCCTGGAGCGGGCCCTCCGGGACCCGGGCGACGAGCCCGCCCTGGTGGCCGCCGTCGCGGCGGCGCGGCTGCTGGTACCGGTCGTGGCCGAGCCGGCCGAGGTCGACGAGTCCGGCGCCCTTGCGGTCGAGAAGCAGACGGACATGGCGGCCGTCACGCTCGTGGCCCCGGACGGGACCCGCGCCCTGCCGGTGTTCACGTCGATGGCCGCGCTGGCGTCGTGGGACCCCGCCGCGCGGCCCGTCCCCGTGACGGCGGCACGCGCGGCCCAGGCCGCCGTCTCCGAACGCTGCGACGTCATGGTCGTCGACGTGGCCGGCCCCGCCACCGTGGCGCTGCGACCGTCCATGGTGTGGGCGCTCGCCCAGCAGCGCGACTGGGTGCCGGCCCACGAGGACGACGTCGTCGCCCGCGCGGTCGCGGCGGCGGTGCGCGAGCAGCCCGACGTGCTGGGCCACGAGCTGTCGGCGGGGGAGCCCGGTCAGGGGGTCCTGCGCGTCACCCTCCAGCTGAGCCCGGGCCTGACGGCCGATCGGGTCCAGGCGGTGGCGACGGCCGTGGGGGAGCGCCTCGCGACCGACGGCGAGGTCCGCGCCCGGATCGACGGGCTCGCGTTCGCGATCCGCTGACGCCCTGCTGCGGGGTCGGTGTCGCCTCAGTCCCGCGCATAGTGGGGCGGCGGCAGCTCGGTGACGCCGACCACGGCCGACACCGGCAGCGGCCGGTACAGGTGGGGGAACGTCTCACCGGTCTGCGGGTTGCCGACCTCGACCACCGGCGGCTCGGGCAGCAGCGACTCGTCGACCTCGAGCAGCAGCAGCGGCGTCGCGACGTCCGCGTAGAACGAGCGCCGCACGACCGGCCACTGCGCTGCCGACGAGCAGTGGATGAACCCCTCCTGCTCGAAGGTCCGGCCGCGGGTGGACGCGGTGTAGACACCCGTCTCCTGCGCCCGGTCCCAGTGCCCCGGCTCGGCGAGGTGGTAGATCGTCACCGGGCGAGCGTAGGCCGCGTGCCCCGGCACGGGGCACGCGGCATACCGCGTCGTCCTAGCTGCCCGCCTGCGTGCGGGACTCCACCACGGGCTCGTGCAGGTCCTTGGCGTCGTCCGCCTCGCCGCCGGGGTTGGTGCCGCCGCGGCCGGCCCGCACCGCCTCCTCGATCTGCTTGCCGGTGTCGGCGTCGACGTTCTTCCAGTACTCGAACGCCCGCTCGAGCACGGGACTGCGCACCCCGCCGAGCAGGTGCCCGGCGACCGTCTTCACGAACTGCTCACGCTGGGCGTCGTCCCAGACCTCACGCACGAGCGTGCCGGCCTGGCCGAAGTCGTCGTCGTCCGCGCGCAGCGTGTAGGCCTGCCGCACCATCGCACCGTCGGACTCCCAGCTCTCCTCGGCCTCGCCGACCTGGTCGGCGTACCCGCGCCCCTCGCTGTTGGGGGCGTAGACCGGCTGGTCGCCGTGGTGGTCGTAGGCCATCGGGCCGTCCTGGACGTACGTGTTGAGCTCGGCCACCGCCTTGGGCCGGTTCACCGGGAGCTGGTGGTAGTTCGGGCCGATGCGGTACCGGTGGGTGTCGGCATACGCGAACGCCCGCCCGAGCAGCATCTTGTCGGGGGAGAAGCCGATGCCCGGCACGAGCGCGGACGGCTCGAACGCGGCCTGCTCGACCTCGGCGAAGAAGTTCTCCGGGTTCCGGTTCAGGGTCATGGTGCCGACCTTGACCAGCGGGTGGTCCGAGTGCGGCCAGACCTTGGTGAGGTCGAACGGGTTGAGGTGGTACGTCTTCGCATCCTCGTACGGCATCACCTGGACCGACAGCGTCCAGCTCGGGAACTCGCCGCGCTCGATCGCCTCGTAGAGGTCGCGCCGGTGGAAGTCGGCGTCCTGCCCGGCGATCACCGCGGCCTCGTCGCCCGTGAGGCCCTGCACGCCCTGGTCGCTGTGGAAGTGGTACTTCACCCAGGACTTCTCGCCGGCCGCGTTGACCCACAGGTAGGTGTGCGACCCGTAGCCGTTCATGTGCCGGAACGAGCGCGGGATGCCGCGGTCGCCCATGAGGTAGGTGACCTGGTGCGCGGACTCGGGGTTGAGGCTCCAGAAGTCCCACTGCATGTGGTTGTCGCGCAGGCCCGAGCCGCCGCGGCGCTTCTGGCTGCGGATGAAGTGCGGGAACTTCATCGTGTCGCGGACGAAGAAGACCGGGGTGTTGTTGCCGACGAGGTCGTAGTTGCCCTCGGGCGTGTAGAACTTCAGCGCGAACCCGCGCGGGTCGCGCCAGGTGTCGGGGGAGCCCTGCTCGCCGGCGACGGTGGAGAAGCGCGCCAGCATCTCGACGGTGCTGCCCTGCTGGAACAGCGCCGCCTTGGTGTGTGCCGACACGTCCTCGGTGCACTCGAACGTCCCGAAGGCGCCCGACCCCTTCGCGTGCACGTTGCGCTCCGGGATGCGCTCGCGGTTGAAGTGGGCCATCTGGTTGAGGAAGTGCACGTCGTGCAGGACGATCGGGCCGTCCGGGCCGATGGTGAGGCTGTTGCGGTCGCTCGGTGCGGGGGCGCCGGTGTCGGTGGTCGAGCCGAGCCGGGCCTCCTCGCTGGGTGCGGTCCGGATCGACTCGGGGGTGGCCTGCTGGTCCGTCATCGCTGCTCCTTCGTGTGGTTGTCGTCTGCGTGGCGTCGTCCCGGCTCCGGGCACGGGCAGCGTCCCCACCCTCCCTCCGTGCGGCTGCGGTCGCATCCGGGGAGGCTGCTCCTCACCGCCGATATCGCGTTGATCGGTGTCGGTGGGCGCTGGGAGAGTGGTGCGGTGCTCACCCGGTACCGCCGCGTCCTCGTCGTCCCCGCCCTGCGCCGGGCGCTGGTCCTCGGGTTCCTGGTGCGGATGCCGATCTTCGCCGGTGGCGTCGTCATCACCCTGCACGTCGTCAGCCACCTGCACCGGTCGTACGGCGCCGCGGGACTGGTCTCCGCCGCGGCGACGGTCGCGATCGCGATCAGCGGTCCGTGGCGCGGGCGCCTGCTCGACCGGCACGGGCTGCGGCGGGTGGTCGTGCCCTCGATCCTGGTGGCGGCGGCCTGCTGGTCGGTGGCACCCTTCGTCGGCTACTGGCTGCTCATGGCGCTCGCCGCGCTCGCCGGCCTCTTCGTCATCCCGTCGTTCTCGATCATCCGCCAGGCCATCATCGCCGCGGTGCCGGAGGACGACCGCCGCACCGCGATCTCGCTCGACTCGGTCGCCGTGGAGCTGTCCTTCATGATCGGTCCCGCGGCCGGTGTGTGGGCCGCCACCGTCTGGTCCACCGACTGGGTGCTGTTCGTCATCGAGATGCTGGGCGTGGCCGCCGGCGTCCTGCTGTGGGTCGCCGACCCCGCCCTGCGCGAGGCCCCTGACGAGGACGAGCCCGCGGGCGGGACGACTGCCCCCCTGACGCGGTGGCAGTGGTTCCGGCCCGGGTTCGTCGTCGTGTGCCTGGCCGCCGCGGCCACGACCTTCGTGCTGGGCGGCACCGACATCGGGATCGTCGCGGCCCTGCGCGACTTCGATGCCCAGTCCTCGATCGGCTGGGTGCTGGCCCTGTGGGGGTTCGGCTCGTTGCTCGGAGGCCTCGTCTACGGCGGGCTGCACCGGTCGGTGTCCGCCTTCTGGCTGCTCGGCGCGCTGGCGCTGGTCACCGCGCCCATGGCGCTCGGCGGCGGCCCGGTCTCCCTGGGTGTGCTCGGCTTCGTCGCCGGCCTCTTCTGCGCGCCGACGATCACCGCCACCGTCGACCAGGTCAGCCGGGTCGTCCCCCCTGCCGCCCGCGGCGAGGCCATGGGCTGGCACGGCTCCTTCATGACCGCCGGCATGGCGCTCGGCGCCCCGGTGGCAGGGTTCGCCATCGACCACCGCGGGTGGTCCAGCGGCTTCGTCTCCGTGGCGGTGGTCGGTGCCGTCGTGGCGGTCGTCGGCGCCATCGGCACGTCGGCCCGGGCGCGCGAGCGCCGGGCGCGGGCCGTCGTCCCGCACGAGGTCGCGGCCGGCCGGTAGCCTCCCGCCGTGCCGAGTCCCGCTGCCATGACCGAGCCCGCCGAGGACGCGCCGGAGCCCACCCACGCCGGTCCGGGAGCCGGGTTCGCCAACGAGCACGGACAGCCGGTCGGGCGGCCGGTGCCGGGGTGGGTACCGCGTCCCCCCGTCGAGCCGGTGACGCTCCTCGGCCGCACCTGCCGCCTCGAGCCGGCGCGGCAGCACGTCGAGGGCCTGCACCGGGCCCTGGACCTCGAGAGCCACCCCTCGACCTGGGCGTACTACCCGCAGGGCCCGCTCGCGGACGCAGGCGCGATGGCCGCGTGGGTTGGCTCGCTCGACGCCTCCCCGACCGCGGTCCCGCTCGCGGTGCTGGACCCGGGCGGGACGGCCCTCGGCATCGCCAGCTACCTGCGCATCGACCCCCCGAACGGCTCGGTCGAGGTCGGGGGCATCGTGCTCTCCGACGCCCTGCGGCGCACGACCGCGGCCACCGAGGCGATGTACCTCATGATGCGCCACGCCTTCGACGGCCTCGGCTACCGCCGGTACGAGTGGAAGTGCGACTCCACCAACGAGCCCTCCCGCCGGGCGGCGGGCCGGCTCGGCTTCTCCTGGGAGGGGACGTTCCGCAACGCGATGGTCTACCGCGGGCGCAACCGCGACACCGACTGGTACTCGATCACCGGCGAGGAGTGGCCGACCGTCCGGGCCGAGCTCGAACGCTGGCTCGACCCGTCGAACTTCGACGTCGACGGGGCGCAGCGCACGAGGCTCGACATGGCCGCGGCGCTGGGCCACCCGCCGGTGCGGGCGCCGCAGGACCGCTGAGGGCCGACGCCTCCCCGACGCGGCCGGGAACGCGGGTGTGGCTCCACCCACCGCCTCCGTCGTAGGGCCGAGCCCACGGTGGCGGGGAGGCGGGCATGCTGTCCGAGGAGGTGGACGAGCATGTCCTTCATCGAACCAGCGGCCGCGGGGGAGTCCGACCCGCAGGTGGCCGCGATGTATGCCGCCGAGCGCGAGTCGTGGGGCTACCTGCCCAACTACGCCACGCTGTTCAGCCACGAGCCGGCGGTGATGGCCGCCTGGCGCGAGCTGGTCGGCTCGATCCGGGGAAACCTCGACCGGCGGCGGTTCGAGCTGGTGACGCTGGCGGCCGCGCAGGCCCGCGGGTCGAGCTACTGCTCGCTCGCGCACGGCAAGTTCCTCGCGGACCTGTTCCACACCCCGGACGAGGTCGCCGGGCTCGCGGGCGCCCGGGACGAGCCGGTCCCGGCCGACGAGGTCGACACGGCGCTCATGGAGCTCGCCCGGCACGTCGCGCACGACCCCTCGACGGTCGACCGGTCAGAGGTGCGCCGGCTGCAGGACCTCGGGCTGGACGACCGCGAGATCTTCCTCGTGGTGGCCGCCGTCGCCGCCCGGTGCTTCTTCGCCACGGTCCTCGACGGCCTCGGCGCCGAGCCGGACGAGCAGCTCGGGGCCCTGCCCGCGCCGATGCGGGGGGCGCTCACCGTCGGCCGCCCCGTGGCCGGCTCCCACGCGGAGGCGGCCACGCCGGAGCGCTGACGGCCGCCGGGGCCGAGCCTCGCGGGTCAGACGACCGAGCCGGTGAGCTTCTCGCCCGGCCCCTGCCCCGGCGGGTCCGGGATGACCGAGGCCTCGCGGAAGGCGAGCTGGAGCGACTTGAGCCCGTCGCGCAGCGGGGCGGCGTGCTGGCTGCCGAGGTCGGGAGCCGAGGCGGTGACCAGGCCGGCGAGCGCGTTGATCAGGCGGCGGGCCTCGTCGAGGTCGAGGTGATCGGCGGCGTCCGGTCCCTCGGCGAGCCCGCACTTCACGGCGGCCGCCGACATGAGGTGGATGGCGGCGGTGGTGATGACCTCGACCGCCGGGACCTCCGCGATGTCGCGGGTGGCCTGCTCGGTGGGGTCGGTGCCGGGGTGGGTGCCCTCGGGATTGGGAGATTGCGTGCTCACGCTGGTAGCCTTGCAGATCGACCGGCCGTACCCAGCGCCGGGGGACTCCAGCGGAGGCCTCCACGAGGGGGACGGTGTGCAAGTGAAGCAGCACCTGCTTCCACCCGCGACGACCACCAGGTCGCCGGGTTCCCGAGGTCACCGAGGCGTATGCCGCGGGCGCCAGCCACGCGGCATACCGGGTCTCGGTGGACCCCGAGACGGATCAGGTGAGGCTTCCCGCGCAACGGCGACGGGGAGCCTTTCTCGTTGTGGCGGTCACGACCCTGGATCCCAGCGCAAGGAGACACCCATCAGCGAGCCTCGCATCAACGACCGCATCCGTGTACCGGAGGTGCGGTTGGTTGGTCCCAACGGAGAACAGGTCGGCATCGTGCGCGTCGAGGACGCGCTGCGGCTGGCCGCCGAGGCCGACCTCGACCTCGTCGAGGTGGCCCCGATGGCCAAGCCTCCCGTCGCCAAGCTCATGGACTTCGGCAAGTTCAAGTACGAAGCCGCCATGAAGGCCCGGGAAGCCCGCAAGAACCAGGTCAACACGGTCATCAAGGAGATCAAGCTCCGCCCCAAGATCGACCCGCACGACTACGGCACCAAGAAGGGCCACGTCGAGCGGTTCCTCAAGGGCGGCGACAAGGTCAAGGTGACGATCATGTTCCGCGGCCGCGAGCAGTCCCGCCCCGAGCTGGGCTTCCGGCTGCTGCAGCGCCTCGCCGAGGACGTCATCGAGCTCGGCACCGTGGAGTCGGCCCCCAAGCAGGACGGCCGCAACATGATCATGGTGCTGGCGCCGATCAAGAAGAAGTCCGAGGCGATGGCCGAGCAGCGCCGCGCGCGCAAGACGCCCGCCGCCGACCAGGCCGCACCGGCTGAGGACGCAGCGGCCGCCGACGCACCGGTCGACGACGCGCAGGTCGCTGACACGCCCGCCACGGAGCAGGCCCCGGCCGAGTAGGCCGCCCGAACCACCCGAGCACCACCCACCAGACCAAACCGTCGGACAGAAGGAGATCGGCAGCCATGCCGAAGAACAAGACGCACTCTGGCGCCAAGAAGCGCTTCCGGATCACCGGCAAGGGCAAGGTCATGCGCGAGCAGACCAACGGCCGCCACCTGCTCGAGCACAAGTCCTCGAAGTACATGCGCTCGATCGCGAACGACGTCGAGGTGTCCAAGCCGGACGCCAAGAAGGTCAAGAAGCTCCTCGGCCGCTGAGCCGAGCCCATCCCTGACAGCAGCACCGGGCTCAGCACAGCAGCAGCCTCGGATTCGTCCAGAACCAAGCAAGGAGAACTCACGTGGCACGCGTGAAGCGGGCGGTCAACGCCCAGAAGAAGCGCCGGGTCGTCCTCGAGCGGGCCAGTGGCTACCGCGGGCAGCGCTCGCGCCTGTACCGCAAGGCCAAGGAGCAGGTCACCCACTCCCTCGGGTACGCCTACCGTGACCGCCGGGCCAAGAAGGGCGACTTCCGTCGCCTGTGGATCCAGCGGATCAACGCCGGCGCCCGCGCGAACGGCATGACCTACAACCGCTTCATCCAGGGCCTCAAGGCCGCGGAGATCGAGGTCGACCGTCGCATGCTGGCCGAGCTGGCCGTCAACGACGAGGCCGCCTTCGCCGCGCTCGTCGAGATCGCCCGCGCCAACGTGCCGGCGACCGCAGACGCCTCCGCCTGAGCTCCACCTCAGCGCACCCCGAGCGCCGGGACATGCCCCTGCCGAACGGCCCCCTGACCAACCCCAGGTCGGACCGGGTCAAGGCAGTGCGGGCGCTGTCCCGGCGCTCGGCGCGTGAGCGGGCCGGGCGCTTCCTCGCCGAGGGGCCGCAGGCCGTCCGCGAGGCGGTGCGGCACCGCCCCGAGTCCGTCCTCGACGTCTACCTCACGGCTCCTGCCGCCGAGCGGTATGCCACCGACATCGTCGACCCTGCGCGCGCGGCCGGCCTCTACCTGCACGAGGTCAGCGAGGACGTCCTCGCCGAGATGTGCGACACCGGCACGCCCCAGGGGATGGTGGCCGTGTGCCGGGTCCTGCCGGCCGACCTCGAGGGTGTCCTCCGTGCAGGTCCCCGGCTGCTCGTCCTGCTCACCCACGTCCGCGACCCCGGCAACGCCGGCACCGTGATCCGGGGAGCCGACGCGGTGGGCGCCGATGCCGTCCTGGTGAGCGACGCCTCCGTGGACGTGTTCTCGCCCAAGGTGGTGCGGTCCACGGCGGGTTCGCTGTTCCACCTCCCGGTCGTGACCGGCCTCGCCTTCGAGCCGACCGTCGAACGGCTGCGCGCCGCCGGGATCCGGACGCTCGCCGCCGACGGGTCGGGCGAGCGGCTGCTGGGCGAGGTCGAGCTGTCGACGCCCCACGCGTGGGTGATGGGGAACGAGGCCTGGGGCCTGCCCGAGGAGACCAGGGCCCGGTGCGACGAGGTGGTGCGCGTGCCCATCTACGGGCAGGCCGAGTCCCTCAACCTCGCGATGGCGGCGACCGTCTGCCTGTACGCCTCGGCGACCGCCCAGAACGGCTAGGGTCCCGCCATGGAGTTCACGCCAGGGATGCTCATGGACAACGAGTCCGCCGGCATCGCAGCCGAGCTCATCCCCGACGGGCTCGTGGCCGCCGACGGCGACGCCCGGATCCTGTTCCTCAACACGCGTGCCGGGCGCATCCTCGGGCGCGCGCCCGGGGACCTCGTGGGTGCGGACATCCGCGAGGCCGTCGACCTGCAGGACAGCGACGGCAGCTCGTGGTGGGACACCACCAACCCGTGGGGCGGCCTGCGGATCCGCACCGGTCACCGCGAGAAGATGCTCATGCTGCGGCACAACGGCCGCGAGGTCCTCGTGACCGCGAAGTACCTGCGCCCGGGCCGCAACGAGCCGGTCAACCGCGTCAACATCCTCATGCGCGACGCCCTCTACCGCCGCCGGGAGGAGGCCGAGAACGCCGCGGTCATCTCCACCGTGGCGCACGAGCTGCGCTCCCCGCTCACCAGCGTCAAGGGCTTCTCCTCGACGCTCCTGCGCCGGTGGGACCGCTTCACCGACGACCAGAAGCGGCTCATGCTCGAGACCATCGAGGCGGACGCCGACCGGGTGACCCGCCTCATCACCGAGCTGCTCGACGTCTCGCGCATCGACTCCGGCCGGCTGCAGATCCGGCCGCTGCCGCTCGACATCTCGGCCGTCTTCCACCGGCACGTGGAGCGGGCGGTCGCGAGCGGGCTGGAACGCGACCGGTTCGCGATCGAGGTCGACGAGCGGCTGCCCGAGGTGTGGGCCGACCCCGACCGGCTCGACCAGATCCTGTCCAACCTGCTCGAGAACGCCGTCCGCCACGGCGAGGGCGTCGTGACCCTCGCGGCCGTGCCGGCGAGCCCGGAGGCCAGGGCCGCGATGGTGGCCAAGGGCCGCGCCGAGGACGGCGTCGAGATCGTGGTGGGCGACGAGGGCCGGGGCATCCCCGAGGACCACCGGGCGCTCGTGTTCAGCCGGTTCTGGCACGGCTCGGGGCGCGGGAGCACCGGGCTCGGCCTCTACGTCGTCAAGGGGCTCGTGGAGGCCCACGGAGGGCGCGTGGTGGTGGCGTCGGCGCCCTCCGGTGGCGCGCAGTTCCGGCTCAGCTTCCCCTCGACCGCCCCCGACTACCTCTCCTGAGCAGCGGCCCCGCTAGGAGCAGGGACGGTTCATCGCGGTGCCCGGATGAGCAGTGCCCTTGTCGATCAGCCACAAGCCTCTGACCAGGGTGAAGTGGTAGTCCAGGGACCACTCCGTGCAGGTCTCCTGCGGGCGTGCGGCCGGACCGTCACCGGGATCCTGTGTGCTCGTGAAGTCGAGCCACACGACGGGGCGCCCGTCGACCACAGTGATGTCGTTCAGCCGGAGGTCGCCATCGCGAGTGCTGCCGACCCCTCGTTCGAAGCTTGCCAGCGACTGTGGGTGGGCGAGCTGGGACAGTGCCGCGGGGAAGTCGCCGTGGTTGATGGCGTCGAAGTAGATCCAAAGCGTCTGCACCACCTGCTGGCTGATGTCGGTGGGGAACTGGTCCGCGGGCAGCGCCTGCCCCTGAGCGTCCACGATCGTGCTGCAGTCCTGGAGAGCTACCGACGCCGAGGAGTCCCGCCACGGCGCGATCGTGGTGGCGACCTGCGACTGCGGAACGGCCAGGCGGTCGCCCTGCTCCTCCCCGGACTTGTTGCCGTCGGGGCCGACGATGTCCGTCTGGGCGTCGACGATGCCGACGACCCGGCCCCGGTCGTCGATGACAGGGCCGCCGCTGTTGCCGTGGTTGGCCGCGAAGTCCAGCTCGACGAGCCCATGCCTTGCGTACTCGCCGATCACGGCCTTGCGGTCGAGCCCGTTCACGGCGCCCGGCTTGTAGGACAGTGGGTCGCCGCGGGTGTAACCGACCGCCGCCACCTCGTCCCCGACAGCCGGGTCCTTGCCTGCGAGCTCGAGGTGGCGACCGGCGAGTGGTACCTGTGCTCGCAGCAGCGCGACGTCCTTCTGCGGGTCTATGCCGACGATGTCGGCCGCAGTCGAGACCGTCCCGTTGATGACCCGCAGCACCTGGCCGCCGGTCACGACGTGCGCAGCCGTGACCACCAAGTCGTCGTCGAGGAGAAAGCCCGACCCCTGCGACCAGTTCTCGCAGGTGGCCACCTCTATGCGAACGACGCCGCTCTTCACCGCAGCGAACGATCCCGCCAGCGACGGTCCAGTCGTGGTGGAGGAAGGCGAGGAGGGGGGAGGCTGGGACGTGCTGGCACCCGTATCGGTGCGCGTCGGCTGTTTCGTGACCGTCACGGTGGGTGGCGGTGACGGGTTCTCCGGCTGCGGCGTGCGGGCACAAGCCGAGCACACCAAGAGTGCAGGCAGCAGGCACGAGGCCGCGATGTGACCCTTCATGACGTCCCCTGTCTCCCTGCACCAGTCAGTGTCCACAGTCGGCGGGAAAAGGGAAGGCCCATTCTGCGGAACCCCGTTGCGCCGCATGTCGGTCTCCCGCCACGCTGGTGCCATGACCGGCAGCACGATGCGATTTACCGCGCCTTCGGACGCGGCCGCCGTGCTGCTCTGAGGGCGCCCCACCGTCCCGCGGCACGCCGCGACGTGACGACCCGGCATACCTCCTCCACCGTCCGGCGGGCCGCTCCGAAGGCTCCGCAGCCTCCCGCCCCACGTGGGGAAGCCGTGCGCGGGCGCCCCTAGACTCGGGGAGCCGCGCCCCCAGCAGAGATGAAGGACATGTCCGGACCCAACAAGCAGTACGACCCCGTCGAGGTGGCCGCGCTGGACCCGGCGGCCGTCGAGCAGGCCGTGGACGACGCCCTCACCGCCATCGCCGCGGCCGGCACCCTGGAGGAGCTCAAGGCCGCGCGCCTGGCCCACCAGGGGGAGAAGAGCCCGCTGGCCCTGGCGAACCGCGAGATCGGCGCCCTCCCGCCGAGCGCCAAGGCCGAGGCCGGCAAGCGGGTCGGCCAGGCCCGAGGCCGCGTGGGGCAGGCGCTGGCCCGCCGCCAGGCCGAGCTCGAGGCGGAGCGCGACGAGCGGATCCTCGTCGAGGAGGCCGTCGACGTCACGGTCCGCGTGCCCCGTCGCCCGATCGGCGCGCGCCATCCGATCAGCCTGGTGTCCGAGCGGGTGGAGGACATCTTCGTGGCCATGGGCTGGGAGATCGCCGAGGGCCCCGAGGTCGAGGCGGAGTGGCTCAACTTCGACGCCCTCAACATCGGCGCCGACCACCCCGCCCGGCAGGAGCAGGACACCTTCTTCGTGGAGCCGGCCGGATCGGGCCTGGTCCTGCGCACCCACACCTCGCCCGTCCAGGTGCGCACCATGCTCACGCACGAGCCACCGGTCTACGTCCTGTGCCCCGGCAAGGTGTTCCGCACCGACGACCTCGACGCCACCCACACGCCGGTGTTCCACCAGTTCGAGGGACTCGTCGTCGACGAGGGCATCACGATGGCACACCTCAAGGGCACGCTCGACGCGTTCGTCCAGCGCCTCTTCGGCGACGGCATCGAGACCCGGCTGCGCCCCAACTACTTCCCGTTCACCGAGCCCAGTGCCGAGATCGACTGCCGCTGCTGGGTCTGCGGAGGCTCGGGCACGCTCGACGGCGCCCCGTGCCGCACCTGCGGCGGCACCGGCTGGATCGAGCTCGGCGGCTCCGGCATGGTCAACCAGCGGGTGCTGCGCGCCGCCGGCGTCGACACCGACCGCTACACCGGCTTCGCCTTCGGCCTCGGCGTCGAGCGCTCGCTGATGCTGCGGCACAACGTCGCCGACATGCACGACATCGTCGAGGGAGACGTGCGGTTCTCCCAGCAGTTCGGAATGGAGATCTGATGTACGCGCCCGTGTCCTGGCTGCGCGAGCTCACCGACGTGCCCGCGGACGCCACCGGTGCCGACGTCGCCGCGTCGCTCGTGCGGGTCGGCCTCGAGGAGGAGGGGCTGCACGGTGGCGACATCTCCGGACCCCTCGTCGTCGGTCGCGTCCTCACCGTCGAGCCCGAGCCCCAGAAGAACGGCAAGACGATCAACTGGTGCACCGTCGACGTCGGCGAGAACGGCCAGCGGCTCACCGAGGGCAAGGCACAGGAGATCGTCTGCGGTGCCCACAACTTCGTCGCGGGCGACCTCGTCGTCTGCGTCCTGCCCGGCGGCGTGCTGCCGGGCGGCTTTGAGATCTCCGCGCGCAAGACCTACGGCCACGTCAGCAACGGCATGATCTGCTCCGCGAAGGAGCTGGGCCTCGGCGAGGACCACAGCGGCATCATCGTGCTGACCGAGCTGCTCGGCGAGGAGGTCGCCGCCGGCCTGAAGCCGGGCGACGACGCCATCGCCCTGCTCGGCCTGGCCGACGAGGTGGTCGAGGTCAACGTCACCCCCGATCGCGGCTACTGCTTCTCCCTGCGGGGGATCGCGCGCGAGTACGCCCTGTCCACCGGCGTCGCCTTCCGCGACCCGGCCCTCCTCGCCATCGACCCGCCGGGGGAGGGCGGGTATGCCGTCCACCTCACCGACGCGGCGCCGATCGACGGCCGGGAGGGCTGCGACCGGTACATCGCCCGGGTCGTCCGCGGCGTCGACACGTCGGCGTCGAGCCCGCAGTGGATGCAGAAGCGGCTCACGCAGGTGGGGATGCGCCCCATCTCGCTGGCCGTCGACGTCACCAACTACGTGATGATGCTGCTCGGCCAGCCCCTGCACGCCTTCGACCTCGACACGCTGTCGGGCTCGGTCGGGACGCGTCGGGCCAGGGCGGGGGAGAAGCTGACCACCCTCGACGACGTCGAGCGCTCGCTCGACCCCGAGGACCTGCTCATCGTCGACGGGGCGGACACGCCGCTGGCGGTCGCCGGCGTCATGGGCGGCGCGTCCTCCGAGGTGTCCGGCACGACGAGCAACGTGCTCGTCGAGGCCGCCCACTTCGACCCGGTCACCGTCGCCCGGTCCGCCCGCCGCCACCGGCTCACCACCGAGGCGTCCCGGCGGTTCGAGCGGGGCGTCGACCCCGACGTGACCGCCGCGGCTGCCCAGCTGGCCGTCGAGCTGCTCGTCGAGCACGGCGGCGGCACGGCCGACACGGCATACACCGACGTCGACCACCGGGTGGCCCGCGAGCCGTTCGCCTTCGACACCACCCTGCCCACCCGCTACGTCGGGCTGGAGTACCCCCGCGAGGAGGTCCTCTCCACCCTCGCGGCCATCGGCTGCGAGGTGGAGCCCGGCGAGGGCGACACCGTGACGGTGAACCCGCCGTCGTGGCGGCCCGACCTCACCGATGGACCCGAGCTGGTCGAGGAGGTCGCGCGGGTGCGCGGCTACGACCAGATCCCGTCCGTCCTGCCCCAGCCGAAGTCCGCCGGGCGCGGGCTGACCCACGGCCAGCGGGTCCGGCGCCTGGTCGCGACCACGCTCGCGCACCAGGGGCTGACCGAGGTCCTGAGCTACCCGTTCGTCGCGCCGGGCCTCTTCGACGCGCTGGGGTATGCCGCCGACGACGCGCGCCGCCGCGCCGTGCGGCTGGCCAACCCGCTCTCGGACGAGGCACCGCTGATGCGGACCTCGGTGCTCGACTCCCTGCTGGACACGCTGCGCCGCAACGTCGCCCGGGGTACCCGCGACGCCGCGGTGTACGAGGTCGGACTGGTGACGCAGGCGCCCGAGGCGCCCCTGTCGGCCCCGGTCCCCGCCACCGAGTCGCGCCCCGACGACGCGACCCTCGCCGCGATCACGGGTGCGGTGCCCGCCCAGCCGCGCCACGTGGCCTACGCCGCCGCCGGCGAGGCCGAGCGCGGTGGCCCCTGGGGACCGGCCCGCCACGTCGACACCTCGGACGCCGTCGCGTGGGCACTCACAGTGGGTCAGGCGCTCGGGCTCGAGCTGCGCGTGCAGGCGGCGGACCGGGCGCCGTGGCACCCCGGTCGCTGCGCCGAGGTCGCGCTGGTGGACGGCACCGTCGTCGGCCACGTGGGCGAGCTGCACCCCAAGGTCGTCGCGGCCCTGGAGCTCCCCGCCCGCACGGTGGCCGGCGAGCTCGACGTCGACGTCCTCGTCACCGCCAGCGGGACCCCGCACGACGCCACGGCGCTGTCGACGTTCCCGGTGGCGCACACGGACGTCGCGCTCGTGGTGGACGAGTCCGTCCCGGCCGCCGACGTCGAGGCCGCCCTCCGGGCGGGCGCGGGTGCGGACCTGGAGTCACTCGTCCTCTTCGACGTCTACCGCGGCGAGCAGGTGGGGGAGGGGCGCAAGTCGCTGGCCTACCGGCTCACCTTCCGCCCCACCACCCGGACCCTCACCACCGAGGAGGTGTCCGCCCTGCGCGACGCCGCCGTCGCCGAGGCAGCGAGCCGCACCGGCGCGGTCCAGCGGTGAGCCCGCGGGTCGCGGTGGTGACGGGCGCCTCGCGGGGCATCGGCCGGTACGTGGCCGATGCCCTCGAGGCCGCCGGCTGGGTCGCCGAGCGCGGCTCCACGGCCGTGGCGCCGGTGACCGACAGGGCCGCCGTCGAGCGGTGGGTGGCCGACGTCGTGGCGCGCCACGGCCGCCTCGACCTGCTGGTCAACAACGCCGGGGTGATCGACGCGGAGGTGCCGCTGGCCGACAGCGACCCCGACGAGTGGTGGCACACGGTCGAGGTCAACGTGCGCGGCCCGTACCTCGTGACCCGCACCGCCCTGCCGCACCTCGCGGCGACGGGCGGGCGGATCGTCAACATCAACTCCGGTGCCGCGTACCGCAACCACGACATCGCCACGGCCTACAACGTCAGCAAGGGCGCCCTCGCCCGGCTGACCGCTGCCACGGGCATCGGCGGCGCGCACGGCGTGCGGGCGTTCGACCTCGCACCCGGCGTCGTGCAGACCGACATGACGCTGGCCATGAAGGCCCACGAGGACCGCACCGAGTGGACCTCGCCGCGGGAGGTCACGGACCTGCTCCTGGCCCTCGCCGAGGGTCGGCTCGACGCCTGGTCGGGGCGGATGGTGCGCGCCGGCGTCGACACGGCCGAGTCGTTGCAGACCCGGGCCGAGCAGGGCCTGGGCGAGGGTGACCGGACGCTCGGCCTACTGCGCTGGGGCGAGGACGACCCGCTCACCTGAGCCCGGGCCGGCGCCCGGTTCCACGGGCTGGACCTGAATGCATGGGCATGCCGGATGTTGTATGGTCATGCACATGTGGAGCGTGGCAGTGGCAGGTGCGAGTGGGTACGCCGGCGGGGAGGTCCTCCGGCTGCTCCTCGGGCACCCGGAGCTGCAGGTGGGTGCCGTCACGGCCGCGTCGAGCGCGGGGCAGCGGCTCGGGTCGGTCCACCCGCACCTGACGCCCCTCGCGGACCGGGTCGTCGAGGACACCACCATCGCGACGCTGGCCGGCCACGACGTGGTGGTCCTCGCCCTGCCGCACGGTCACTCCGCCCGCATCGCCGCCGACCTGCCGGACGACGTCGTGGTCGTGGACTGTGGCGCCGACTTCCGGCTGCGGGACGCGCAGGCGTGGGCCACCTTCTACGACACCCCGTGGGCGGGGTCGTGGGCCTACGGCATGCCCGAGCTGTGCGTCCCCGGCGGCAGGCAACGCGCCGCCCTCGAGGGCACGCGGCGCATCGCGGTCCCCGGGTGCTACCCGACCGCCGTCAGCCTGGCCCTGGCTCCCGGGTATGCCGCGGGCGTCCTGGCCGCCCACGACGTGGTCGTCGTCGCCGCCTCAGGGACGTCCGGCGCCGGGAAGGCCGCCAAGGCGCACCTGCTCGGCAGCGAGGTGATGGGCGCGATGTCGCCGTACGGCGTCGGCGGGGTGCACCGGCACACGCCCGAGATCGAGCAGAACCTGCGTGGCGTCGCCGGTGACGACGTCACGGTGTCGTTCACCCCCACGCTCGCCCCGATGCCCCGGGGGATCCTGGCGACCTGCACGGCGCCGCTGGCCGCGGGCGCCGACCCGGCGCAGGTGCGCGAGGCCTGGGTGCAGGCATACGACGGGGAGCCGTTCGTCCACGTGCTGCCCGAGGGGCAGTGGCCCTCGACCGCGAGCGTCCTCGGCAGCAACAGCGTGCACGTCCAGGTGACGGTCGACGAGCGCGTCGGTCGGGTCGTGGCCGTGGCCGCGGTGGACAACCTGACCAAGGGGACGGCGGGTGCGGCCGTCCAGTGCGCCAACCTCGCCCTGGGCCTCCCCGAGACGGCCGGGCTGCCGGTGGCGGGGATCGCGCCATGACCCGGGTCACGAGAGGCACTGATCGAGCCGTTCCGTCGGGCGCCGCCCGACGGGCCGACCGGGGGACCACCGACGTCCCCACCACCGACGGAAGGACCCGGGCATGAGCCTGCCGCTGCACCTGATGCGCCACGACGTGCAGGTCGCGTTCGTGCGCCTGCCCGCCGGCAGCGAACCGGACTTCGACTGGCGCACCGGCCCTCTCGCCTCCATCACCTACACCGACAGCGAGACGTCGGTGGTCTGTGCCCACGACGTCGTCCCGGTCGGGGCGAAGGCGCAGGGGCCGCTGACGGCGTTCGAGATCGCCGGTCCCCTCGACTTCTCCACGGTGGGCGTGCTCGCCGGCCTGCTCGACCCCCTGGCCAAGCAGGGCATCAGCATCCTCGCGATGTCGACCTTCGACACCGACTGGATCCTGGTCGACGGACGGCACGCCGACGAGGCGATGGCCATCTGGAAGCGCGACGGCAACACCGCAGCCCCGGCCCGGCTCTCCGGTGGCGCCTCGTGAGCGTCACGACCCCGGGTGGGTTCCGGGCCGCCGGCGTCACCGCCGGGCTCAAGGCTTCCGGCACCCCGGACCTGGCCCTCGTCGTCAACGACGGCCCAGACCACCACGCCGCCGCGGTCTTCACCAGCAACCGGGTCGAGGCCGCGCCGGTCACCTGGTCGCGGCAGGTCGTGGCCGACGGCCGGGCCGACGCCGTGGTCCTCAACTCCGGTGGCGCCAACGCCTGCACGGGGCCGCAGGGCTTCGCCGACACGCACGCCACGGCCGAGCACGTCGCCGAGGTGCTCGGGGCGTCGGCCGGCGACGTCGTCGTCTGCTCGACCGGCCTGATCGGCGAGCTGCTGCCCATGCCGAAGGTCCTCGCCGGCGTCGACGCCGCGGCCGCCGCCCTCTCCGCCGACGGGGGCGAGGACGCGGCGGTCGCGATCAGGACGACCGACACGGTGCACAAGGTGGCAGCCGTGGGCGGGGAGGGCTGGTCGGTCGGCGGCATGGCCAAGGGAGCAGGCATGCTGGCCCCGGCCCTGGCGACGATGCTCGTCGTCGTCACCACCGACGCGGTGGTCGACGCCGCCGAGCTCGGTGCCGCGCTCCGTGCCGCCACGGCCCTCACGTTCGACCGGGTCGACTCCGACGGCTGCCAGTCGACCAACGACACGGTGCTGCTCATGGCCTCCGGTGCCTCCGGTGTGCGTCCCACTGCCGAGGACCTGACCGCCGCGGTCACCGAGGTCTGCGCCTCGCTGGCGCGGCAGCTCGTCGCCGACGCCGAGGGCGCCCACCACGACATCGCCGTCGAGGTCGTCGGGGCCGCGAGTGTGGACGACGCCCTCGAGGTGGGCCGCTCGATCGCGCGCAACAACCTGTTCAAGTGCGCCGTCTTCGGCAACGACCCCAACTGGGGCCGGGTCCTGGCTGCCGTCGGCACCACGCGAGCCGCGTTCGAGCCGCACGACCTCGACGTCGCCATCAACGGCGTCCAGGTCTGCCGGGCCGGTGGGGTCGGCGAGGACCGCTCCCTCGTCGACCTGGCCGGCCGCGACGTCCACGTGCTCGTCGACCTGCACGCAGGCGCCGAGAGCGCGACGATCTGGACCAACGACCTCACCCACGACTACGTCCACGAGAACTCGGCCTACTCGACATGACGCCAGCCACCCCGCCCACCGCCAACACCGTCCGCGGCCACATCGGCGCCGCCGCGCTGCGCGTCGCCCAGGGCAAGGCCCAGACCCTGGTCGAGGCGCTGCCGTGGCTCGAGCGCTTCCGCGGTGCCCTCGTCGTGGTCAAGTACGGCGGCAACGCGATGACCGACGACACCCTCAAGGCCGCGTTCGCCCAGGACGTGGCGTTCCTGCGGTATGCCGGTCTGCGGCCCGTGGTGGTCCACGGCGGTGGGCCGCAGATCGCCTCGATGCTCGACCGCCTCGGCCTCGAGAGCGAGTTCCGCGGCGGCCTGCGGGTCACCACCCCCGAGGTGATGGACGTGGTGCGCATGGTGCTCACCGGGCAGGTCGGCCGAGAGCTCGTGGGCCTGCTCAACCAGCACGGCCCCGTCGCCGTCGGCCTGTCCGGCGAGGACGCCGGCCTCTTCGGCGCCCGCCGCCGCGGCACGACCGTCGACGGCGAGGACGTCGACCTCGGGCTCGTCGGTGACGTCGTCCAGGTGGACCCGGGGGCGGTGCAGGACATCCTCGACGCGGGCCGCATCCCCGTGGTCTCCACGGTCGCCCCCGACCTCGACGTCGACGGCCAGGTCCTCAACATCAACGCCGACACGGCCGCTGCCGCCCTCGCCGTCGCGCTGCAGGCCCGCAAGCTCGTCGTCCTCACCGACGTCGAGGGGGTGTATGCCGCGTGGCCCGACCGCGACTCGCTCCTGTCCTCGCTCACGGTCAGCGGCGCCCGCGACCTGCTCACCCGCGTCGACGCCGGGATGATCCCGAAGCTCGAGGCGTGCGTGCGGGCTGTCGAGCAGGGCGTCCCGCAGGCGCACGTGGTCGACGGCCGCCAACCGCACTCGCTGCTGCTCGAGGTGTTCACCTCCGAGGGCATCGGCACGATGATCGTCCCCGACGCGAAGGACGCGTGATGGCTCCCGACACCAGCCCGGACCCGAGGACGGCCGGCGGCCCCGCGCCCCACGCCACGAGCCACAACGACGAGCTGCTCGACCGCTACCAGCACTCCGTGCTCGGCGTCTTCGGCCGACCCCCGCTGGTGCTCTCGCACGGTGACGGCTGCTGGGTCTGGGACGTCGACGGCAACCGCTACCTCGACCTCGTCGGCGGCATCGCCGTCAACGCCCTCGGGCACGGCCACCCGGCCCTCGTCGCCGCGGTGAGCAAGCAGGCGGCCGAGGCCATCCACGTCTCCAACCTGTTCACCTCGCCCGCCCAGATCGAGCTGGCCGAGCGCATCCTGGCCGTCGCCGGGGCTCCCGAGGGGTCGGCGGTCTTCTTCGCCAACTCCGGCGCCGAGGCGATCGAGGCCGCGATCAAGCTGTCCCGCCGCACCGGCCGGTCCGGGATCGTCGCGGCCGAGGGCGCGTTCCACGGCCGCACCACCGGCGCCCTGGCCCTCACCCACAAGAAGGCCTACCGCGAGCCGTTCGAGCCGCTCATCCCCGGCGTGAGCCACGTCCCCTACGGCGACGAGGCCGCCCTGCGTGCGGCGGTCACCGACGAGACCGCTGCCGTGGTCCTCGAGCCCGTGCAGGGTGAGGCCGGGGTCCTGAGCCCGGGCCCGGCATACCTGCGGCTCGCCCGCGAGCTCACCACCGCCCACGGCGCGCTCCTCGTGGTCGACGAGATCCAGACGGGTATCGGCCGCACCGGCACGTGGTTCGCCTTCCAGCAGGCGGGGATCGTCCCCGACGCGATGACGCTGGCCAAGGGACTCGGCGGGGGAGTTCCGATCGGGGCCCTGGTCACCTTCGGTCCCGAGGTGTCCGGGATGCTCACCGTCGGGCAGCACGGCTCGACCTTCGGCGGCAACCCGCTTGCGGCCGCAGCCGGGCTCGCGGTGCTGGAGACGATCGAGTCGCGGGGCCTGCTCGCCCACGTCCGCGAGGTCGGCGAGCACCTCGTCGAGGCCGTCATCGCCCTCGGCCACCCACTCGTCACCGGGGTCCGCGGCGCGGGATTGCTGCGGGCCGTCACCCTCGCCGCCGACGTCGCTCCTGCGGTCGCGGCGGCGGCGCGCGAGGGCGGGTTCATCGTCAACCCCGTCGCGCCGGACGCCCTGCGGCTGGCGCCCCCGCTCGTCATCACGACCGAGCAGGTCGATGCGTTCGTCGCCGCCCTGCCCGCCTTCCTCGACGCCGCGTCCACCCCGCCCGAGCCGACCCCGAAGGAGACCGCGTGACCCTCCGCCACTTCCTGCGCGACGACGACCTCACCGCCGAGGAGCAGGCGCTGGTCCTCGCGCGCGCGGCCGAGCTCAAGGCAGCGCCGTTCTCGCGGCAGAGCCTGGCCGGCCCGCAGGTCGTCTCGGTCGTCTTCGACAAGCCGACGCTGCGCACGCAGGTGTCCTTCACCGGTGCCATCGCCCAGCTCGGGGGCCATCCCCTCGTCGTCGACGGCACCCTGGCGCAGATCGGCACCCGGGAGTCGGTCGCCGACACCGCTCGCGTCCTCGGCCGCCAGTCCTCGGCGATCGTCTGGCGCACCTACGGCCAGGACCGGATCGAGGAGATGGCCGCGTTCGCCGGGGTGCCGGTGGTCAACGCCCTCACCGACGACTTCCACCCCTGCCAGATCCTCGCCGACCTGCTGACCGTCAACGAGCGCAAGGGCGTGCTCGCCGGCCTCACGATCGCCTACGTGGGCGACGGCGCGAACAACATGGCCCACTCCTACCTCCTGGGCTGCGCCCTGGCCGGCATGCACGTGCGCGTCGGCACCCCCGCGTCCCACCAGCCGCAGGCCGCCGTGCTCGCGAGGGCCGAGGAGATCGCGGCCGAGCAGGGCGGCTCCGTCGCCGTGCTGGACGACGCCGGTGCGGCCGTGGCCGGGGCCGACGTCGTCGTCACCGACACCTGGGTGTCGATGGGCATGGAGGCGCAGAAGGGCGAGCGGCAGGGCAGCGCGAGCCCGTTCGTCCCGTTCGCCGTGACGGAGGCCCTGATGGCGCAGGCGGACGCCGAGGCGATCTTCCTGCACTGCCTGCCGGCCTACCGCGGCTTCGAGGTCGAGGCCGCCGTCATCGACGGACCGCAGTCGGTCGTCTGGGACGAGGCCGAGAACCGGCTGCACGCCCAGAAGGCCCTGCTGTCCTTCCTCGTCGAGGAGTCCGCGTGACGTCTCGCCGCGGATCTGCGGGCCGCCCCGCCGCGGGGCGCCGGTGAGCATCGCCGCCACCCGGACCGCACGCCACCAGCGCATCGTCGAGATCCTGGGGCGCACCGAGGTCCGCTCGCAGACCGAGCTGCTCGACCTGCTCGCCCAGGACGGCGTCGAGGTCACCCAGGCGACCCTGTCCCGTGACCTCGTCGAGCTCGGCGCCGTCAAGGTTCGCTCGGGGCGTGCGCTCGTGTATGCCGTGCCGGGGGAGGGCGGCGACCCCACGGCCCGTCCGGCGCAGGGGGCGCAGGCGGTGACTTCCCGGCTGCGCCGGGTCTGCTCCGAGCTGCTCGTCACGGCCGAGCCGTCGCACAACCTCGTGGTCCTGCGCACCCCTCCCGGTGCGGCGAACTTCCTCGCCTCGGCCATCGACCACGCCCGCATCGAGGGGCTGCTCGGCACCATCGCCGGGGACGACACCATCATGGTCATCACGACCGGCACCGCCGCCTCGCGGCGGATCGCCGACCACCTGCTCGCGCTGGCGGGCACCACGACGAACAACGAGGAGCAGCGGTGAACGAGCGGGTCAGCCTCTGGGGCGGACGCTTCGCAGGGGGCCCGGCCGACGCGCTGGCCGCCCTGAGCAAGTCGACGCACTTCGACTGGCGGCTCGCGCCGTACGACCTGGCCGGGTCGCGGGCCCACGCGCGCGTGCTGCACGCGGCCGGGCTGCTCGACGAGGCCTCGCTCGAGGCGATGCTGGACGCGCTGGCCCGGCTGGCCGCCGATGTGGAGTCGGGTGCGTTCGTGCCGGCTGAGGACGACGAGGACGTGCACACCGCGCTCGAGCGCGGGTTGATCGAGCGCGCCGGGGCCGACGTCGGTGGCCGGCTCCGGGCCGGGCGCTCGCGCAACGACCAGGTCGCCACGCTGTTCCGGATGTACCTGCGCGACCACGCCCGCTCCGTC
The DNA here is from genome assembly GCF_054779295.1 of Phycicoccus ginsengisoli. NCBI lineage: Bacteria > Bacillati > Actinomycetota > Actinomycetes > Micrococcales > Intrasporangiaceae > Phycicoccus > Phycicoccus ginsengisoli. The sequence goes on along the minus strand of NZ_BAAGYN010000009.1, from coordinate 7,394 downwards.
GCCGGCCTCGTCCTCGACGTCGTCGACGCCCTGCTGTCGCAGGCAGCCCGTCATCCCGACACCGCCATGCCCGGTCGCACCCACCTGCAGCACGCGCAGCCGGTGCTGCTCGCGCACCACCTGCTCGCGCACGGCTGGGCCCTGCTCCGCGACGTGCAGCGGCTGCAGGACTGGGACGCCCGCGCGGCCGTGTCGCCGTACGGATCCGGGGCGCTGGCCGGCTCCTCGCTCGGCCTCGACCCCGAGGCCGTCGCCGCCGACCTCGGGTTCCACACCTCCGTCGAGAACTCCATCGACGGCACGGCGTCGCGCGACTTCGTCGCAGAGTTCGCCTTCGTCGCGGCCATGACCGCGGTCGACGTCTCGCGGCTCGCCGAGGAGGTCGTCCTCTGGGCCACGAAGGAGTTCTCCTTCGTCACCCTCGACGACGCCTACTCGACGGGGTCGAGCATCATGCCGCAGAAGAAGAACCCCGACGTCGCCGAGCTCGCCCGTGGCAAGGCCGGCCGCCTCGTCGGGGACCTGGCCGGCCTGCTGACCACGCTCAAGTCGCTGCCGCTGGCGTACAACCGCGACCTCCAGGAGGACAAGGAGCCGGTCTTCGACGCCGTCGACACCCTGGAGGTCCTGCTGCCCGCGTTCAGCGGCATGGTCGACACGATGGTCTTCGACGCCGACCGGCTCGCCTCCCTGGCGCCGCAGGGCTTCTCGCTCGCGACCGACGTCGCCGAGTGGCTGGTGCGCGAGGGCGTCCCGTTCCGGGTCGCCCACGAGGTGGCCGGTGCCTGCGTGCGCGCCTGCGAGGAGCGTGGCATCGAGCTGTGGGACCTCACCGACGAGGACCTCACCGCGATCTCGCCCCACCTCACCCCGGGCGTACGCAGCGTGCTCACCGTCGAGGGCTCGCTCGCCTCCCGCGACGCCAAGGGCGGCACCGCACCCGCACGCGTCGCTGAGCAGCGGGAACGGCTCGCCGAGGCCGTGGCGCACGCGCGCGCGTGGGCCGGCCGGCCCGTCGAGGTGCGCTGACCTGCTGGACGACGTCCCGGCGCGCGGGGGCCGGCACCTCGACGGTGCGTCCGCGGCATACCGGATGTCCCGGATGCGGGACATCGGACCGCGCATTCGCTAGGTTCGGTGACGTGGGTCACAGCCGACCCGCACCGGCGTTCGAAGGGATGACGGCATGGGTGTCAGCGACGACCTCACCGCGGCGGCAGGGCACGTGGCGGGCCTGCGACGGGCGGTGACCGCCCTGTCCAAGGAGCTCGGCAACACCATCGACATCCAGCGGCTGCGCGACGACGTCGTGCGGCTCGCCGACGACGTCGACCTCGTGGCACGCGCCGCCGGGGTCGGCTCCCAGGACCGGGCCGGCGGACCCGGCGAGATCGTGTTCATCCCGGACGAGGACTACGACCCCTCGATGTGGTCGGACGTCGAGGACGAGGGCGTCGGCTACCGCCGGGGCCAGTGACGTGACCGCACCCTTCAGCGGAGGCGTCCACGCCCCCGGACGCGCCCGCATCACCGCCCGCACCCTGCGCGAGGACCGGTGGTGGCTCCAGCCGCTGGTGACGTTCGTCTGCTTCACGGCCTGGCTGCTCTACGGCCTCGTCCGGGCCTCGACGCAGAAGGACTACTTCGTCGCCGACTACGGCTACCTCACGCCGTTCGCGTCGCCCTGCCTGTCGACCTCGTGCGTGCCGGGCTCGACGCACTTCGGCACGCCGTTCGGGCAGTGGCCGCCGCTCATCCCGTTCGCGGTCCTGACGCTGCCGTTCCTGCTGCTGTTCCGGCTGACCTGCTACTACTACCGCAAGGCGTACTACCGCTCGTTCTGGCTGTCCCCGCCGGCGTGCGCCGTGCCGGAGGCGCACCGCGAGTACTCCGGTGAGACGCGGTTCCCGCTCATCGCGCAGAACCTGCACCGGTACTTCTTCTACGCGGCCGTGGTCGTCAGCCTCATCAACACCTACGACGTCCTGCACGCGTTCCGCGGCAAGGACGGCGGCTTCGGCATCGGGCTCGGGACGCTGATCCTGCTGGCCAACGTCGTGCTCCTGTGGTGCTACACCCTGGGCTGCCACTCCTGCCGCAACATCGTCGGCGGCCGGCTCAACCACTTCTCGAAGCACCCGTTGCGCTACAAGGCCTGGGGCCTCGTGGGCACGCTCAACGCGCGCCACATGCAGTTCGCCTGGATCACCCTCGGCAGCCTCGTCGTCACCGACGCCTACATCGCGCTCGTGTCGTCCGGCACCATCTCCGACCTGCGCATTCTCAACTGAGGAGCCTCGTGACCGACCTCGAGACGCACGACGTCGACGTCCTCGTCATCGGTGCCGGTGGTGCCGGCCTGCGTGCCGCCATCGAGGCGCGCGAGCAGGGGCTGCGCACGGCCGTCGTGTGCAAGAGCCTCTTCGGCAAGGCGCACACCGTGATGGCCGAGGGCGGCATCGCCGCGTCGATGGGCAACGCCAACCCCAAGGACAACTGGGAGGTCCACTTCCGCGACACCATGCGCGGCGGCAAGTTCCTCAACAACCCGCGCATGGCCGAGCTGCACGCCAAGGAGGCGCCGCAGCGGGTGTGGGAGCTCGAGACGTACGGCGCGCTCTTCGACCGCACGCCCGAGGGCAAGATCAGCCAGCGCAACTTCGGCGGCCACGAGTACCCGCGACTCGCCCACGTCGGCGACCGCACCGGCCTGGAGCTGATCCGCACCCTCCAGCAGAAGATCGTGAGCCTGCAGCAGGAGGACCGGCGCGCCACCGGCGACTTCGAGGCGCGGCTGCGGGTCTTCGCCGAGTGCACGGTCACCGACATCTTCAAGGACGCCTCGGGCGTGGTGTGCGGCGCGCTGGCCTACTGGCGCGAGAGCGGCGACTTCGTGCTGTTCCGCGCGCCGGCGGTGGTGCTCGCGACGGGTGGCATCGGCAAGTCCTTCACGGTCACGAGCAACTCGTGGGAGTACACCGGCGACGGTCACGCGCTCGCCCTGCGCACCGGGGCCGCGCTCATCAACATGGAGTTCATCCAGTTCCACCCGACCGGCATGGTGTGGCCTCCGTCGGTGAAGGGCATCCTCGTCACCGAGTCGGTGCGCGGCGACGGGGGAGTCCTGCGCAACTCCGAGGGCAAGCGGTTCATGTTCGACTACGTGCCCGACGTGTTCCGGGCGCAGTACGCCGACACCGAGGAGGAGGCGGACCGCTGGTACAAGGACGCCGACAACAACAAGCGCCCGCCGGAGCTGCTGCCCCGTGACGAGGTGGCGCGCGCCATCAACAACGAGGTGAAGGAGGGGCGGGGGTCGCCCCACGGCGGCGTCTTCCTCGACGTGTCGAGCCGCCTGCCGGCCGAGGAGATCATCCGCCGGCTGCCGTCGATGCACCACCAGTTCAAGGAGCTCGCCGACGTCGACATCACGGCCGAGCCGATGGAGGTCGGGCCGACCTGCCACTACGTCATGGGCGGCGTCGAGGTCGACGCCGACACGGCCGCGACCAGCGTCCCGGGCCTGTTCGCCGCGGGCGAGGTCGCGGGCGGCATGCACGGCTCGAACCGCCTGGGCGGCAACAGCCTGTCCGACCTGCTGGTGTTCGGTCGGCGGGCCGGGGTCGGGGCCGTCGACTACGTGCGGGCCAGGGGTGTCGAGGGCGGCGACCACCCGGCCCCGGCGGAGGCCGACGTGGCGGCCGCGACGCGGGCAGCGCTGTCGCTGTTCGACGCCAAGGACGGCGGCCAGAGCCCGTACGACCTGCACCACGAGCTCCAGGGCAAGATGAACGACCTCGTCGGCATCATCCGTCGGGAGCACGAGGTCCGCGAGGCCCTCGAGGTCCTCGACGAGCTCGACGCCCGGGCCCGCCACGTCGTGGTCGCCGGTGGGCGGCGGTTCAACCCCGGCTGGCACCTGGCGATGGACCTGCGCAACATGCTCGCCGTCTGCCGGTGCGTGGCGATGGCGGCGCTGGAGCGCACCGAGTCCCGCGGCGGCCACACGCGCGAGGACTTCCCGGCCATGGACCCCGAGTGGCGCCGGCTCAACCTCGTCGAGACCATGACCGACGACGGGCGGATCGAGATGCGGCGCCAGCCCGTGCCCGAGATCCGCCAGGACCTGCTCGAGCTCTTCGAGCGCTCCGAGCTGTCGAAGTACCTCACCGAGACCGAGCTGCAGCGGCACGGAGGGAGCGGATCATGAGCTACCAGGGGAGCTTCCGGGTGTGGCGCGGCGACGCCGACGGGGGAGCGCTGCAGGACTTCACCGTCGAGGTCAACGAGGGCGAGGTCGTCCTCGACATCATCCACCGGCTCCAGGCCACCCAGGCCCCGGACCTCGCGGTCCGCTGGAACTGCAAGGCGGGCAAGTGCGGCTCCTGCTCGGCCGAGGTCAACGGCCGGCCGCGGCTGCTGTGCATGACCCGGATGAGCACCTTCGAGGAGGGCGACACCGTCACGGTGACGCCGCTGCGCACGTTCCCCGTCGAGAAGGACCTGGTGACCGACGTCTCGTACAACTACGAGAAGGCGCGCGAGGTCCAGGCGTTCAGCCCGCCCGAGGGGGTGGCGCCGGGGGAGTACCGCATGCAGCAGGTCGACGTGGAGCGCAGCCAGGAGTTCCGCAAGTGCATCGAGTGCTTCCTGTGCCAGGACGTCTGCCACGTCGTGCGCGACCACGAGGACAACAAGGCCGTCTACTCGGGACCCCGGTTCCTCATGCGCATCGCCGAGCTCGACATGCACCCGCTCGACTCCGCCGACCGCCGCCGGGCCGCGCAGGACAAGCACGGCCTGGGGTACTGCAACATCACCAAGTGCTGCACCGAGGTCTGCCCCGAGCACATCAAGATCACCGACAACGCGCTGATCCCGCTCAAGGAGCGTGTCGTCGACCGCCGCTACGATCCCCTCGTGTGGCTGGGCAACACGATCCGACGGCGCAAGGGCTGAGCGGGGCCGACGCGCAACCCGGGCTCGAGCTGGGGCCGCGGCTCGAGCGGTCCTTCTTCGCCGAGGACGTCCTCGACGTCGCGCCCGCGCTGCTCGGGACGTTCTTCACGGTGGGGCCGGTGACCGTGCGGCTCACCGAGGTCGAGGCGTATGCCGGGGAGTCCGACCCGGGGTCGCACGCCTTCCGCGGTCCCACCCGGCGCACGCAGGTGATGTTCGGCCGCGCCGGCCACCTGTACGTCTACTTCACCTACGGCATGCACTGGTGCACCAACGTCGTGACGGGCCCGCCGGGGCACGCGAGCGCGGTGCTGCTGCGGGCCGGTGAGGTGGTCGGGGGTGAGGACGTGGCGGCCGAGCGCCGACCCGGGATCCCCCGCAGGGACTGGACCCGGGGACCTGCGCGCCTGGCGCGGACGCTCGGGCTCGTGGGGGAGGACTCCGGGGCGGACGCGTGCGCGGCCGACGGGCGGGTGGCCTTCCACTCGCCCCCCACCCACGTGCCGACCGGCCGCATCCGGACCGGCCCCCGCGTGGGGGTGAGCGGCGCCGGTGGCGACGCCACGGCATACCCCTGGCGCTTCTGGCTCGCCGACGAGCCGAGCGTGTCGGTGTACCGCGCAGCGAAACCGCGCAGCCGCCGCAGGGGCGCATAGGGCAGGCTTGGCCCGTGCCGCGCGGTGCGGCGCACCGACCGAAGGAGACCGACGACCGTGACGAACGTTCTCGACGAGCTGCAGTGGCGCGGGCTGGTGGCACAGACCACCGACGAGGCCGCGCTGCGCCAGGCCCTCGGCGACGGACCGGTCACGGCCTATTGCGGGTTCGACCCGACGGCCCCCTCGCTGCACTTCGGCAACCTCGTGCAGCTCGTGGTGCTCCGCCACCTGCAACGCGCGGGGCACCGGGTGATCTGCCTGGTCGGTGGGTCGACCGGGCTCATCGGCGACCCGCGGCCGACGGCGGAGCGGGTGCTCAAGACCAAGGAGCAGACGGCCGAGTGGGTGGCGAACATCCGCCGCCAGGTCGAGCCGTTCCTCGACAGCTCGGGGGACAACCCCGCCGTCTTCGTCAACAACCTCGACTGGACCGAGGGCATGTCCGCGCTGGACTTCCTGCGCGACGTCGGCAAGCACTTCCGGGTCAACCAGATGGTGAAGAAGGAGGCGATCGCGGCACGGCTCAGCTCCGACGAGGGCATCTCCTACACGGAGTTCAGCTACCAGCTCCTGCAGGGGCTGGACTACCTGCAGCTGTACCGCGACTTCGGCTGCACGCTGCAGACCGGAGGCAACGACCAGTGGGGGAACCTCACCGCGGGCTCGGACCTCATCCACCGGGTCGAGGGGAAGTCGGTCCACCTGTTGACGACCCCGCTCCTCACCGACAGCTCTGGGGAGAAGTTCGGCAAGAGCGCCGGCAACGCCATCTGGCTCTCGCCCGAGATGACCAGCCCGTACGCCTTCTACCAGTACTGGATCAACGTCGAGGACGCCTCGGTGGTCACCCTGCTCAAGGTGTTCACCGACCGCACCCAGGAGGAGGTGGCCGAGCTGGAGAAGTCGCTGGCCGAGAAGCCCTTCCTGCGCGAGGCGCAGAAGGCGCTCGCAGCCGACGTCACCACCCTGGTCCACGGGTCCGCCGCGACTGCCGCCGTGCAGGCGGCGTCGGAGGCGCTGTTCGGCAAGGGGGACGTCGCAGCCCTCGACGAGGGGACGCTCCTCGATGCCACCGCCGAGCTGCCCGGGGCCGAGGTCACGGTGGGCACGTCGGTCACCGACGCCCTCGTGGCCGTCGGTCTCGTCGACTCGCGCAACGCCGCACGCCGCGCCATCGGCGACGGTGGAGCCTCGCTCAACAACGTCAAGCTGCAGGACCCCGAGCGGCTGCTGGGGGAGGGGGACTTCCTGCACGGGAAGGTCGCCCTGCTCCGACGGGGTCGCAAGTCCCTCGCGGCGGGACGCCGGGTCGGCTGACCCTGCACCCCTCCCACCACGGATCCGCTGTGCGGTGCCCTCCAAGGGCGCTGACCAGCGGATTTGTGTTTTCCGCAGGGGCCCGTCTACTGTTCTCGACGTCAGCCCGACAGGGAGGAACGGACACCACCGCGGTCACCACCGCGAAGAAGGCCGGTCCCGAGGGTTGGAACCCCCAGTACGAACTGAGATCGAGACGCTTTGCTGCGCCCGGTACCAGCTCGGGGGAGTCTCCGGACCGGATCCCACGCCACAGAGCGGATTTGGGAAAAGGACAGCGAGAACGTACGATTGAAGGGTTGCCCCGGACGCCGGTCACACGGTCTGCGAAAGGTGCGCGTCCGATCCTTGAGAACTCAACAGCGTGTCAAAAATCGATGCCAATAACCTCGTCTCGGGGTGGCTTGTGGCCAGGCTTTCATGGTTTGGTTGTGGGTTGCTTCGGGCGATTTTCCTTTG
>NZ_BAAGYN010000008.1:0-208643 GCF_054779295.1 Phycicoccus ginsengisoli | reverse complement strand
CCGACTTGCCCCGAGCCCCGCCGTCCCCGCGCCGGGACCGGCGGCCCCAGCGCCCCGGACCGAGCCGGCAGCCCCTGCCGCTGCGGCCCCGGCCGCTCCCAGCGCCCCGGCGACCCCCGCCGCGCCCGCCGCCCGGTCCGAGGTGTCCCCGGCCCGCGACGGTGGCAGGCCCGGTCCGGGTGTCCCGCAGCCCGCGCGCCCCGGTACCGCCGGACCGCGTCCCGGTGCCGCTCAGTCGGCGCCGCGTCCCGGTGGGCCCCGTCCCGGCGCCCCGCGTCCGGGCAACAACCCCTTCGCCCCGTCCCAGGGCATGGGCACCCAGCGCCCCGCAGCGCGCGAGGGCTCGCCGCGTCCCGGGAACAACCCGTTCGCGCCCTCGCAGGGCATGCCGCGGCCGCAGTCGCGGCCCGGTGGCCCGCGTCCGGGTGGCGCCGCCGGTGCCGGTGGTCCGCGCCCCGGTGGTCCGCGCCCCAGCCCCGGCATGATGCCCGACCGCTCCGCGGTCGGTCGTCCCGGTGAGCGCCCGGCGCGTCCGGGCGGTCGTGGCCCCGGTGGTCCCGGTGGCGGCGCAGGCCGTGGTCCCGGTGGGCCCGGTGGCCCCGCCGGTGGCGGCGGCTTCGCAGGTCGCGGTGGCTTCCGTGGTGGCGCGGGCCGTGGCTCGACCGCCGGTGCGTTCGGCCGCGGTGGCGGCCGTCCGGTTCGTGGCCGCAAGTCCAAGCGCGCGAAGCGCCAGGAGTTCGAGCAGATGCAGGCGCCGTCGATCGGTGGCGTGACCGTCCCCCGTGGCAACGGTGAGACGCTCATCCGGGTGCGTCGCGGCTCGTCGCTGAGCGACTTCGCGGACAAGATCAACGCCAACCCCGGCGCGCTGGTGACGGTGCTCTTCCACCTCGGCGAGATGGCCACGGCCACCCAGTCGCTGGACGAGGACACCTTCAAGCTGCTCGGTGCCGAGCTCGGCTACAACATCGAGGTCGTCTCGCCGGAGGAGGAGGAGAAGGAGCTCTTCGACTCCTTCAACATCGACCTGGAGACGGGCATCGAGGGCGAGGACGACGCAGACCTGCAGCCGCGTCCGCCGGTCGTCACCGTCGTCGGCCACGTCGACCACGGAAAGACCCGCCTGCTCGACGCGATCCGCAACGAGGACGTCGTGGCCGGCGAGGCCGGTGGCATCACCCAGCACATCGGTGCCTACCAGGTCCACCGTGAGCACGAGGGCCAGGACCGCGCGATCACCTTCATCGACACCCCCGGTCACGAGGCGTTCACCGCCATGCGTGCCCGTGGTGCCAAGGTGACCGACATCGCGATCCTCGTCGTCGCTGCCGACGACGGTGTGATGCCGCAGACCATCGAGGCGCTCAACCACATGCAGGCCGCCGACGTGCCGATCGTCGTCGCCGTCAACAAGATCGACGTCGAGGGCGCGAACCCGAGCAAGGTGCGCCAGCAGCTGACGGAGTACAACCTCGTCGCCGAGGAGTACGGCGGCGAGACGATGTTCGTCGACGTGTCGGCCAAGGCCGGCCAGAACATCGACGCGCTGCTCGAGGCCGTGCTGCTGACCGCCGACGCGGCGCTCGACCTGCGGGCCAACCCCGACAAGGACGCCCGCGGCGTCGCGATCGAGGCCAACCTCGACCGTGGCCGTGGTGCGACCGCGACGGTGCTGGTCCAGTCCGGCACGCTGCACGTCGGTGACGCCATCGTCACCGGCTCGGCCTACGGCCGTGTTCGCGCCATGCTCGACGAGCACGGCGCCAACGTCGAGGAGGCGACCCCGTCGCGTCCCGTGCAGGTGCTCGGCCTGTCTTCCGTGCCCCGCGCCGGTGACACCTTCGTCGTGGCGCCGGACGACCGCACGGCCCGCCAGATCGCCGAGAAGCGCGAGGCCGCGGACCGTCAGGCCTCCCTGGCCAAGGCCCGCAAGCGCATCTCGCTCGAGGACCTCAACGAGGCGCTCGCGGCCGGCAAGGTCGAGACGCTCAACCTCATCCTCAAGGGCGACGTGTCGGGTTCCGTCGAGGCGCTCGAGGACGCGCTGCTGCAGATCGACGTGGGCGACGAGGTCGACCTGCGGATCATCGACCGCGGCGTCGGTGCGATCACGATGAACAACATCAACCTCGCGATGGCGTCGGACGCGATCATCATCGGCTACAACGTCCGCGCCGAGGGCCAGAACGCCGACTACGCCGAGCGTGAGGGCGTCGAGATCCGGTACTACTCGGTGATCTACAACGCCATCGAGGAGATCGAGCAGGCGCTCAAGGGCATGCTCAAGCCGGAGTTCGAGGAGGTGGAGCTCGGCACCGCCGAGATCCGCGAGATCTTCCGCTCCAGCAAGTTCGGCAACATCGCCGGGTCCATCGTCCGCAGCGGCGAGATCAAGCGCGGCACCCGTGCCCGCATCACCCGCAACGGTGTGGTCGTCGCGGAGAACGTCGAGATCGCCGGCCTGCGCCGGTTCAAGGACGACGTCACCGAGGTCCGCGAGGGCTTCGAGTGCGGCATCAACCTGGGCTCGTTCAACGACCTCCAGCTGGGCGACCTCATCGCGACGTACGAGATGCGGGAGAAGCCGCGCGCCTGAGCGCGGTCCCGCACCAGGTGACGGTATGCCGCCGGCCCACGCCGGCGGCATACCGTCACCCACGACACCACTGACCAGGAGGAGCCATGGCCGACGCCGGACGTGCCCGCAGGATCGCCGACCGGATCAAGACGCTGGTCGCCGCGAACGTCGAGTCCATCGTCAAGGACCCGGACCTCGGCTTCGTCACCATCACCGACGTGCGCGTCACCGGCGACCTGCAGCACGCCTCGATCTTCTACACCGTCTTCGGTGACGAGGCGCAGCGCACCCGCACCGCCGAGCTGCTGGAGAAGAACAGGGGCCGGCTGCGCTCGTTCGTGGGCAAGCAGATCCAGATCCGGCTGACGCCGACCCTGGAGTTCATCGCCGACGCCATCCCGGAGACCGCCGCGCACCTCGAGGACCTCCTGCGCGAGGCCAAGGAGCGCGACGCGGCGGTGGCGGCGGCAGCGGCCGGCGCGACGTACGCCGGCGACGCCGACCCGTACAAGCACGACGAGGACGAGCTCGAGGACGACGATCTCGAGGACGAGCCGGGCGACACCGGCCTCGGGGACGACGGCGACGAGTCCGTGGGCGAGCGGGGCGACGGCGCGGATGCCCGCGCCTGACGGCCTGCTGGTCGTCGACAAGCCGCAGGGCTGGACCAGCCACGACGTGGTGGCCCGGGCGCGGCGCATCTGCGGCACCCGCAAGGTCGGGCACGCGGGGACCCTGGACCCCATGGCCACCGGCGTGCTCGTCCTCGGCATCGGTCGCGCGACCCGGTTGCTGACCTTCCTCGTCGGGTGCGACAAGGACTACGCCGCGACGGTCCGCCTGGGGCAGTCGACGCTCACCGACGACGCCGAGGGCGACGTCACCGCCTCCACCCCCGTCGACTCCGTGTCCGGCCTGGACGAGGCCGCGGTCGTCGCAGCGGTCGCCCGGCTCACCGGTGACCTCCAGCAGGTCCCGAGCGCCGTCTCGGCGATCAAGGTCAAGGGGGAGCGCGCGTACCACCGCGTCCGGGCCGGGGAGGACGTCGAGCTGCCGGCGCGCCCGGTGACCGTGTCGCGCTTCGCCGTCACCGGCCGGCGGCCGGGTGTCGCCGCCGACGGCACGCCCGTGCTCGACCTCGACGTCGAGGTGACCGTCAGCTCGGGCACGTACGTGCGGGCGCTGGCCCGCGACCTCGGGGACGACCTCGGCGTGGGCGGCCACCTCACCGCGCTGCGCCGCACGCGGGTCGGTGCGTTCGAGCTGGCGCGGGCGCACGACCTCGAGTCGCTCACGGCCCTCGAGCACCCCGAGGCGGTCCCGGTGCTGCCGCTGGCCGAGGCGGCGCGCGCCCAGTTCGCGGTGCACGAGCTCACCGAGCCCGAGGCCCGTGCCCTCGGCTACGGCCAGCGCGTCGACTCCGCGACACCCCTGCGCTCGGAGCCGGTCGCGGCGTTCGGACCGGACGGCCGGCTCGTCGCGATGCTCGATGAGTCGGGTCACAAAGCGAGGCCACACGTCGTGTTCGCCCCGGCCGGTTCGTAGAGTGTCCTCCGTGCACCGCTGGACCGACCCCGCCCAGACCCCCGCGCACCTGCGGCCCTCCGTCGCCACCTTCGGCAACTTCGACGGTGTCCACCTCGGCCACCGGGCGGTGCTCGGGCGGCTCGTCGAGGAGGGCGCTGCCCGCGGCCTGCCCAGCGTGGCGGTCACGTTCGAGCCGCACCCGGCGACGATCTTCCACCCCGAGTCGGTCGAGCTGATCGCCCCCGGCCGGCTGCGCGACGACCTGCTCGCGTCCACCGGCATCGACGGGCTGCTGGTCCTCGACTTCACCCGCGAGTTCGCCGACCAGACGCCCGAGGAGTTCATCGTCGCCACCTTCGTGCAGACGCTCGGGGTCCGGGCGCTCGTCGTCGGGGCGGACACCCAGGGCTTCGGCAAGGGCTACACCGGCGACGTCGCGCTGCTCGCCGAGCTCGGCCGCCAGCACGGTTTCGACGTCGTCGTGGTTGACGACCTCGGCGAGGGGGAGCGCTGGTCCTCCAGCGCGGTCCGGCGCCACCTCGACGCGGGCGAGGTCCGCGAGGCCGCAGCCGTGCTCGGCCGGCCGCACCGGATGACGGGCACCGTCGTCCACGGCGCGCACCGTGGCCGCGAGCTGGGCTACCCCACCGCCAACCTCGCCGACGACTCGCTCGGCCTCGTCCCGGCGGACGGGGTGTATGCCGGGTGGCTGACGCGCGTGCAGCGTCCGGTGCAGGACCCGGAGCGGACCCTGCCGGCGGCGATCTCGGTCGGCACCAACCCGACCTTCGACGGCAGCCTGCGCACGGTCGAGGCCTACGTCCTCGACCGCACCGACCTCGACCTGTACGGCGAGGAGGTCACGGTCGAGTTCGTCGAACGGATCCGGCCCACCCTGCGTTTCGACTCCGTCGAGGACCTGCTTGCGGCGATGGGCAAGGACGTGGAGAGGTGCCGCCGCGTGCTCGGCACCATCGTCCCGTCCTGACCTCCGGCGGCTCCCCGGCCGCTCCCCGGCCGCTCCCCGGCGGCTCCCCGGCCGCTCCCCGGCCGCTCCCCGGCCGCTCCCCGGCGGGTCCGCCGTGAGGGGTTCGCCACACGGGCAGCCTTTCGGTCACATTCACCCGTGATTTTGCCCTCCGGGTGCGCGACCATGGCACTATCCCTCGGATAGTCCCACCCCACCGCAGCAACCGAGCCGAGGACAACGATGTCGACTCCCACCCTGCACCACCCCCGGTCCGCCTCGGCGGAGACGATCGACGCGAGCCTGATCGAGAACCGCGCTCCCTCGGTCGGCCACCTGTTCCGCGACCGGGTGGCCAAGACCCCCGACGCGGAGGCCTTCCGGTTCGCCGACGGCGAGACCTGGGCGAGCGTCACCTGGTCGGAGGTGCAGCACCGCGCGTACCACCTCGCCGCGGGGCTCATCGCCCTCGGGGTCGGGCCCGAGGACCGGGTGGCGATCGCCTCCTCCACCCGGTACGAGTGGGCGCTGGCCGACCTGGCGGTCATGTGCTCGGGCGGAGCGACGACCACCATCTACCCGACCACCATCGCCCCTGACGTCGCCTACATCCTGTCCAACTCCGGCAGCGTCGTGGTCTTCGCGGAGAACGACGAGCAGGTCACCAAGCTGTGGGAGCGCCGGGTCGACCTGCCCGAGGTCTCCCGGGTGGTCACCTTCGACGGCGCCTCGGACGGCGAGTGGGTCCTCGGCCTGGCCGAGCTGGAGCAGATGGGCGCCGAGCTGCTCGCGACCAACCCCAGTGCGGTGGACGACCGCATCGACGCCCTCACCCCGGACCGGCTCGCCACGATCATCTACACCTCCGGCACCACGGGCCGGCCCAAGGGCGTGCGCCTGGACCACCACGCCTGGACCTACCAGGCCGCCGCCACCGACGCCATCGGGATCCTCAGCCCGCAGGACCTGCAGTACCTCTGGCTGCCGCTGGCCCACGTCTTCGGCAAGTTCCTGCTGACCCTGCCGGTCCAGTGCGGCTTCCCCACGGCGATCGACGGCCGGATCGACAAGATCGTCGACAACCTGGCCGTGGTCCAGCCGACCTTCATGGGGGCGGCGCCGCGGATCTTCGAGAAGGCCTACGCGCGCATCACGATGATGATGCAGGCCGAGGGCGGCCTGAAGGAGAAGCTCTTCCTGTGGTCGGTCAGCGTGGGCCGCCAGGTCGCCGCCATGCGGGCCCGTGGCGAGGAGCCGACGGGCATGCTGGCGAAGAAGATCGCCCTCGCCGACAAGCTCGTCCTGCACAAGGTGCGCGAGCGCTTCGGTGGTCGGATCCGGTTCTTCATCTCCGGGTCGGCAGCGCTCAACACCGACGTGGCGCACTGGTTCGACTCGATCGGGCTGACCATCATCGAGGGCTACGGCCTCACCGAGACCAGTGCCGCCTCGTTCGTGAACCGCCCGAGCAGCAACCGGATCGGCACCGTCGGCTGGGCCCTGCCCGGCACCGAGGCACGGATCGCGCCGGACGGCGAGGTGCTGCTGCGCGGCCCCGGCGTCATGGAGGGCTACCACAACAAGCCGGAGGACACGGCCGCAGCCAAGGACGCCGACGGCTGGATGCACACCGGTGACATCGGGGAGCTGGATGCCGACGGCTACCTCAAGATCACCGACCGCAAGAAGGACTTCTTCAAGACCTCCGGCGGCAAGTACGTCGCGCCGTCGCTCATCGAGTCGACCTTCAAGGGCCTGTGCCCGTACGTCAGCCAGTTCGTCGTCTACGGCGCGGAGCACAACTTCGTCACGGCGCTGGTCACCCTTGACGCCGAGGCCATCCGCGAGTGGGCGGAGGGCCACGGCCTCGCCGGCGACTACCGCACCATCGTGACCTCCCCCGAGGCCCGCGACATGGTGCAGACCTACATCGACACCCTCAACGTCAACCTCAACCGCTGGGAGCAGATCAAGAAGTTCGTGGTGCTCGACCACGACCTCACCATCGAGGACGGCGAGCTCACCCCGAGCCTGAAGCTGCGGCGCAAGGTCGTCAACGAGAAGTACGGCGACGTGCTCGACGCCCTCTACACCGGCTGACCCCCGCGGCCCTCGGCCGGCGGGCCGGTGACGAGGGGCACGAAGCGGTACCAGCCGTGCTCCTCGACCACCGGTCCGCCGTCGTGGTTGCGCACGCGGAGCATCCGGCCGGCGACGGGCACGACCATGACACCCCCGGGAGCGAGCTGCGCGACCAGGTCGGCGGGCAGCTCCCGGGCCTGAGCCGACACCAGCACCCGGTCGTACGGCGCGCCCGCCGGCCACCCGAGGTGGCCGGGCAGCGCCTCGTGGACCCGGGCGGTCCGGGCGCCCGCCCTCTCGACGTTCGCCGTCCCGAGGACCACGAGGTCGGGCAGCAGCTCGACTCCCACGACCGACCCCTGGGGGCCGGCGAGGTGGGCCAGCAGCGCGGTCGTCCAGCCCGACCCGCAGCCCACGTCGAGCACCCGGTCGCCGGGCTGCACGTCGAGCAGCTCGAGCATCGCGCGCACCGTCGTCGGCTGGCTGTTGGTCTGGCCGTGGCCGATGGGGAGGGGCTCGTCCCGGTCCGCGTGCCGGACCTGGTCCGCGGGCAGGAACCACCGGCGGGGCACCGCCTCGAGTGCCGCCGCGACCCGCGCCCGGGGGTCGGCCACGTCGCCAGTATGCCGCCGGGCCGGCCTCCCGCCCGTCCCCACCGAACTCCTGCCCGTCCTCACCGAACTCCCAGCCTGGGCGCAGGCAGGGCGCAGGATCCGACGGGATGCTCTCAGGTGGACCGGACCGCCGACACCCGGCGGACCGGGGAGGAGGAGTCTCGTGCCGCTGCTCGGTTGGCCGTTGCTGGTCACCCTGGGGGTCGTCGTGGGGACGGCCATGGCGCTTGCCGTCCTGCTCTGGTCCCGGGTCCGGGGTCCGCGCCCGCTCCGGGTGACCCAGCGCGTGGGGCTCCTCGTGCTGACCCAGGTGACGACCGTGCTGCTCGTCGCCGCCGCCCTCAACAACTACGGCTACTTCTACGGGTCCTGGTCCGACCTGCTCGGCACGTCCTCGGCAGGGGCGCCGAGCGCCAGGACGATCTCGCGGGCGCTCGCCGCGCACGGTCGCACGGGGGCACCGCTGGCGGTCACCCGGGACGCCACGGTGGCGGGCGAGTCCACCTGGTCGGCACCGGCCCAGTGGCGGACGAAGGGGCGCGTGGAGTCCCTGACCGTCTACGGCGCCCACAGCAGGCTCAGCGAGCAGACCCTGGTCTACCTGCCACCGCAGTACTTCCAGCCGGCCTACGCCAAGAGCCGTTTCCCCGCGGTGGAGGTCTTCACGGGCTACCCCGGGACGACGAGCAACCTCGTCCGGCGGATGCACTACCCCGACGTCCTGCTCAAGGAGATCCAGGCCGGGCGGTCGCGCCCGATGGTCCTCGTCATGCTGCGACCCACCGTGGCGCCTCCCCGTGACACCGAGTGCACGGACGTGCCGGCGGGACCGCAGACCCTCACCTACTTCGCCGAGGACGTGCCCCGGGCGATCTCGAGCTCGCTGCGGGTCCAGCAGGCCGGCTGGGGCGCCATGGGCGACTCGACGGGTGGGTACTGCGCGACCAAGATCGCGATGACGCACTCGAGCGTCTTCCCGGTGGCCGCCTCGCTGTCCGGGTACTACCACACGCTGCGCGACGGGACGACGGGCGACCTCTGGGGCGGCTCGCCCCAGGTGCGTGAGCTCAACGACCTGGAGTGGCTGCTGCGCCACCAGCCCGCCCCGCCGGTCTGGGTCTACGCCTCGATCGGCGCCGACGAGCACACCCACACCGGCGTCGGGGACACCAGGGCGTTCGCCGCGCTCGTGCGGCCGCCGATGTCCATGACGACGGTCGTGCTGCCCGGGGGCGGGCACAACTTCCGCTCGTGGTCGCAGGTCATGCCCGCCGCGCTGGACTTCCTGTCCCACCACCTCGCCTGATATGTAGTCGCATGCCACCCCGCGAAACAACGGTTGCTCGGCTTCCCGCGGGACATCGACGCGCGGGAAGCCGAGCAACCGTTGTTTTTGCGCGGGTCAGGCGGCCGGGGAGGGGGTCTCGGCCAGCAGCGCCCTGGCGATGAGGGTGTGGCCGGCGCCGTTGGGGTGGTCGCCGTCCTCGGCCAGCAGCGGCGTCGGGTTCTTCGTGCCGTCGGCGCCGAGGAAGGGGTGGTAGAGGTCCACGCAGGTGTCGCCGGCTGACGCTGCCTCCGCGCAGATCGCGGCGTTCGCCGCCACCGTCACGCGGTCGCTCCAGTCGGCGAAGCCGGGGCCCTCCTTGGAGTCGGCGACGTCGCCGTCCTCGAAGACGTTCCAGTAGTCCGTCACGAGCACCTGCGTGCCGTCGGGGACCAGGTGGTTGATCCGGGACAGCACGAGCGCCACCGACTTTCGCATCGTCGCGACCGCCGGCTGCACGCACGCGGACCCGCAGGGCCCGTTCTCCCAGGTCGAGACGAGCGGCACGAGGTCGTTCGCGCCGATGGTGACGACGACCGTCCCGGCGTTCGCGACCTCGGCGGCCGTGCCCGGGTCGGTGAGCTGGTCGGCCAGCTGGGCCGCCGTCTGGCCGCCCGCGCCGAGGTTCGAGGGGGAGACGGCCCGGTGGTCGCGGGCTGTCAGCATCGTCGCGTACTGCCCGAGGAACGGCTGGCAGTCACAGGCGGCCCCCGACATCACCGAGTCGCCCAGGCCGACGAGCCGCAACGTGGGCAGGGGTGTCGTCGTGCTCGTGGTGGGTGTCGCCGTCGTGGTGCTCGGCGCGGCGCTTCTCGACGGCGTGGCGTCCGAGGTGGCGGTGCTCGACCGTGGGGCGCTGGGGGGAGGGGCCGAGGAGCCCATCGCCGAACCCGTGCAGCCGGTGAGGAGGAGGGCGATGGCCGCCCCGGCGAGGCAACCGAGGGCGACAGCGTGGTTCCGGTCCGGGCGCCCCACGATCACGTGCCCGTCGGCGCCACGGTCCGTGCGTGGTGCGTCGTGGGTGTGGGGTCCGGCCCCGAGCCGACGGAGTGGGTGGCGATCGCGAGAGCGAGGAGCAGGCCGAGGGCGACGACGAGGCGGACGGATGACTGACGCACGGCCGCCGACGGTACCGGGGGTCGCTGGCAGTTCTCTGTGAGAGACATCAGGACGGCAGCTCCGGGTCCCGGGGCGTGGGCATCGAGGAGCCCGCGCGTTTCGGTGCGGCGGGCCGGCCCGGTTACCCTTGTCGGACCATGACCTCCACCCCCGGCGACTCCGTCTTCCCCCGCCTCGAGCCCCTGCTGGAGCAGGTCAGCAAGCCCATCCAGTACGTCGGTGGCGAGCTCAACTCCACGGTGAAGGACTGGAACGTCGGCGGCCACGGCCCCGGCGGGGAGGAGCTGACGACCCGCTGGGCGCTCATGTACCCCGACGCCTACGAGGTCGGCGTGCCCAACCAGGGCGTCATGATCCTCTACGAGGTGCTCAACGAGCGTGCCGACGCCCTCGCCGAGCGCACCTATGCCGTGTGGCCGGACCTCGAGCGCCTGATGCGCGAGCACGACGTCCCCCAGTTCACCGTCGACGGCCACCGGTCGGTGCGCGACTTCGACGTCCTGGGCATGTCGTTCTCCACCGAGCTCGGCTACACCAACATGCTCACCGCCCTCGACCTCGCGGGCATCCCCCTGCACGCGCAGGACCGCACCGAGGCGGACCCGCTCGTGGTCGCTGGCGGGCACGCGGCCTTCAACCCCGAGCCCATCGCCGACTTCCTCGACGCCGCCATCGTCGGCGACGGGGAGGAGGCCGTGCTCGCCGTCACCGACATCGTCGGCGACTGGAAGGCGCAGGGTATGCCGGGTGGCCGGCAGGAGCTGCTGCTGCGCCTGGCCCGCACGGGCGGGGTCTACGTCCCGTCGCTGTACGAGGTCTCCTACCTGCCGGACGGGCGGATCCAGCGCGTCGCGCCGCGGGGCGACGTCACGGGCGTGCCGTGGCGGGTGTCCAAGCACACCGTGATGGACCTCGACGCGTGGCCCTACCCGAAGCAGCCGCTGGTGCCGCTGGCCGAGTCGGTGCACGAGCGCATGTCGGTCGAGATCTTCCGGGGCTGCACCCGCGGCTGCCGGTTCTGCCAGGCCGGCATGATCACGCGCCCCGTGCGGGAGCGGAGCATCACCGGCATCGGCGAGATGGTCGAGCGCGGTCTGGCTGCGACCGGGTTCGAGGAGGTCGGCCTGCTGTCGCTGTCGTCCGCGGACCACTCGGAGATCGCGGACATCACCAAGGGCCTGGCGGACCGGTACGACGGGACCCAGACCGGCCTGTCGCTGCCCTCCACCCGGGTCGACGCGTTCAACATCGACCTCGCCAACGAGCTCACGCGCAACGGCCGCCGCTCCGGCCTGACGTTCGCGCCCGAGGGTGGCAGCGAGCGGATCCGCAAGGTCATCAACAAGATGGTGACCGAGGACGACCTCATCAACACCGTCGCCGCGGCGTACGGCGCCGGGTGGCGGCAGGTGAAGCTGTACTTCATGTGCGGGCTGCCGACCGAGACCGACGAGGACGTGCTGCAGATCGCCGAGCTCGCCAAGCGGGTCATCGAGACCGGCCGGCGCGTCTCCGGGCGACGCGACATCCGCTGCACCGTCTCCATCGGCGGCTTCGTGCCCAAGCCGCACACGCCGTTCCAGTGGTGCGGGCAGCTCGGCGCCGAGGAGACCGACGCCCGGCTGGCGAAGCTGCGCGATGCGATCCGGTCCGACAAGCGCTACGGCAGCTCGATCGGGTTCCGGTACCACGACGGCAAGCCCGGCATCGTCGAGGGGCTGCTGTCCCGGGGCGACCGCCGCGTCGGCCGGGTGATCGAGCAGGTCTGGCGCGACGGCGGCCGGTTCGACGGCTGGAGCGAGCACTTCTCCTACGAGCGCTGGATGACGGCCGCGCAGACGGCCCTGTCCGAGCTGCCGTGGGACCTCGACGTCGCCTGGTACACCACGCGTGAGCGCGGCGAGACCGAGGTCCTGCCCTGGGACCACATCGACTCGGGCCTGGACAAGGAGTGGCTCTGGGCCGACTGGCAGGACGCCCTCGACGAGACCGAGGTCGACGACTGCCGCTGGACCCCGTGCTTCGACTGCGGCGTCTGCCCGCAGATGGGCACCGAGATCGAGGTCGGGCCCACGGGCAAGACGCTGCTGCCGCTCACTGTGCTCGGGTCCGGCCGCGAGGCCATGCTCGCGGGGTCCTCGTCCGCCGGGGAGCCCCACTCGCACTGAGGCCGGCAGGCGGCCACGGGCGCCGCACCGGGACCTCCGCCCCTGCCTGCACGCGCCCGCGGTCCTCCACGCTGGCAGGCGGGAGACGAGGGGGCGGCCGATGCAGTGGACCCGCGAACGACGGACCTGGCTCGGGACGAGCCTGCAGAAGCGTGGCCGCTGGCACGGCATCCCGTACGTGGTCCACGGCTACCGCACGACCGGACTGACTCGTGGGGGAGCGGTGGTGCTCGCCCTGGTCGCCCTGCTCGTGGTCGCGGTGGTCCTCGTCGAGGAGCTCGTCCTGTGATCCCTGCGCCCGGCCGTGGCGGCGAGCCGTCGGCAGGTGTGCCCCCGGTGCGACCCCTGGTCGAGGGGGTCGACCACGTGTACGTGCCGATGGTCGGTGCCGAGGAGGCGTTCGAGGTCCTGTCGGCCGACCTGGGGCTGCCGGTCCTGTGGCCGTTCACCAGCTTCGGCGCCTTCGCCAGCGGGGGCCTCAGCGTGGGGTCGACCAAGCTCGAGGTGATCGGTGCGACCGACGCCGCCCCGTGGTGCACGGCGCAGATCCTTCCACAGATCCAGGGGGTGGCGCTGCGGCCGGCCGCCCCCGTCGACGCCGCGTACCTGCGGTCCGTGGACGCGAGCGGCCTGGCCCGCAGCGAGCCGGCGCTGTTCGAGCGGGACGGCAGGCCGGCCTGGACCAACCTCTACCTCACCGACGTCATCGGCGAGCGTGCCGGGGCGTTCGTCTGCGACTACCACCTGCCCGAGTCCAAGGACCTGGGCAGGAGGCGACGCGTCCTCGCGGACTGCGGAGGGGGCCTTGCTGGGTGTCCTGGACGCCGCCGAGCTGGTGGTCCGGGCCCGCGACCCGGCGCGGGCGGGGGACCGGTGGCAGCGGCTCCTCGACCCGCTTCGGACCGACGGGCTGGTCTGGCGCCCGGCCGTCGGGCCGGCGGTCCGGCTCGTGGCGACGAGGACCGGGTGGAACGGCTCGACCTCGCGGTCCGCTCCGTGGTGAGGGCCCGCGAGGTCTGGGCCGAGCGCGCCGCCCAGCGGCTGCCCGGGTTCCCCCTGGGCTTCGTCCCGGGGGAGCAGGGCGGTCCGCCGCACCGGGGGACGGCCGGGCCGCCGGACTGAGACGGTCTTCGGCCCAAGCGTCGTGCTCCGTGGCGGCCCGGGACACCGGGTCGCCCACCGCCCGGCCGTGCGTGCCCTGATGGGACTCTCAGGGAACTCACATGCAGGGGATGACACTTGTCATGGGGGCCGGGTCGGCCCCCGGTGTCCAATGGAGCAAGGCGGTCGTCTCCTCCTGACCGCTCCGGTGCGGACCCCTTCACCTCACCGGAACCCCCGGACGCTCGTGCGGAGAGCCTTCGGGAAACGTGCCGCCCGCGCCTCGGCCCAGCCGAGAGCGCGGGCGGCACATTCCTGTGCTCCGCCGGCCAGCCATGGCGGGCGGTCCCGCGGGGGACGCGCCCGCGGTGGCCGGGCGCCATGGTCGGGCGCGACGGACTGGCGCGATGGCTGGGCGTGGTGGCCGGGCTCGCCGGAGGCGCACTCGGTGACATCCGTCATGGTTGCGCAGGCCAACGGTCGTGTCGGATGGGGGAGTACTGCCTCGCGCGGTCACCCCTGCGCGGGCCCACCACTCCGGAGGTCTCATGTCACGACTGTCGAGAACCGCCTGTGCCGCCGTCGGGGCCGCAGCCCTGGTCACCGTCGCGGCCGCGGGAACCGCGCTCGCCGCACCCGGCGGGCGCCACGCCCTGGCCGGCAGCGTCCCGTCCTGGGCCATGCCCAAGAACGAGGTGGCGGCCTCGCCGTCCACCCAGCAGGTCACCTTCCGCGTCTACCTGGACTACCGCGGGGGTGACGCCGCAGCGGCGTACGCGCGCGCCGTCTCCACGCCGGGCAACGCGGACTACGGCCACTTCCTCACGCCCGCGCAGTTCCGCGCGAGGTTCTCCCCGGCGAGGAGCGACGTCGACGCGGTCTCGTCGTGGCTGAAGGGCCAGGGCTTCGCCCTCGGCACGGTCCCCGACAACCGCAAGTACGTCGAGGCGACCGGCACGCTCGCCCAGGCGGCGAGCGCGTTCGGGACGTCCTTCGCGCAGTACCGCACGGAGGGCAGGCAGGTCCGCGCCAACACCAGCCCCCTGCAGGTGCCGGACTCGCTCCCCGCGGTGGAGGGGGTCATCGGCCTCGACGAGTCCCAGACTCTCGCCCACGCGGACAAGGGGGCGCCCGGCCCCGGCCTGTTCCGCAACGCCCAGCCCTGCTCGGCGTACTGGGGACAGAAGACGGTGCAGAACACCCCCACCCCCGACGGCACCCCGCTCCCGGCCTCGCCGAGCGCCTACGCGCCGTGCGGCTACAGCGGCGCCCAGCTGCAGGGCCTCTACGGGATGGCGGGGGCGATCGGGTCGGGCAACGACGGCAGCGGCGTCACGGTCGGGATCATCGACGCGTACGCCTCGCCGACGATCGAGCAGGACGCCAACACCTACTTCGGCCGGCACGGCCTGCCGGCCTTCAAGCCCGGGCAGTTCAGCCAGGTGGTCTCGCCGGGGACGTACAACCGCCCCGAGAACCCGCGCCAGGACCCGCAGGGCTGGGCCGGTGAGGAGACCCTCGACGTCGAGGCCGTGCACACCATGGCCCCGGGGGCGGACATCACCTACATCGGCGCCCCCAACAACTTCCGGGACATGGACGCGATCATGAACCGCGTTGTCGACAAGCACCTCGCCGACATCGTGAGCAACTCCTACGGCTACGGCGGTGAGGCCCTCCCGGCCGGCACGATCAAGCCGTCGCTCGACACCCAGGTCCAGGCCGCGGCCGAGGGGATCTCGCTGTTCTTCTCCTCGGGCGACAACGCCGACGAGACCGACGCCGTTTCGGGTGCCACCCCTACCCCGGACTGGCCGGCCTCGAGCCCGTACGTCACCGCGGTCGGTGGCACCAGCGCCGGCGTCAGCCAGGCGAACGGCCGGGTCTTCGAGCTCGGCTGGGAGACCCGGCGCAGCGCGCTGGACACGGCGACCACCACGTGGAAGCCCTCGACCTGGCTCTACGGCTCCGGCGGCGGCACCTCGCGCCTCTTCGCCCAGCCGTCGTACCAGACCGGCGTGGTGCCGAGCTCGATCTCGCAGACCTACGGCGGCGCGGCCATGCGTGCGGTTCCGGACGTCGCGGCCCTCGGCGACCCCAACACCGGCATGCTCGTCGGCGAGACCCAGACCGCTCCCGACGGCTCGCAGGTCTACGACGAGTACCGCATCGGCGGCACCTCGCTCGCCTCGCCGCTCTACGCGGGCATGTTCGCCCTCGCCGAGCAGAAGGCCGGCCACGAGTTCGGCCTGGCCAACCCGGTGCTCTACGGCACCCGCGCTGCCAGCATCGACATCACGAAGAACGACCGCGACGCCTACCCCGGTGACGTCCGGTCCGACTACGTGAACGGGGTCGACGCGAGCAACGGCTACCGCTACAGCGCCCGCTGGTTCGACGCGGACGAGCAGCTGACGATCCACGTCCGACCCGGCTACGACGACGTCACCGGCGTCGGCGTGCCGAACGGGCAGGCCTGGCTGGACGCCGTCTCCGCGCAGTAGAGGTCCCGCAGCAGGCGTCCGCCCAGCAACGGCAACCGCGGGCACGTGTGCCGCCCGCTCACCTAGGCTCTCGGGCCATGGTCGAGCGGGCGGCATACGCGTGTCTGGAGGTGCAGGAGGAGCACCTGGCCGAGGTCGCACGGATGCGCACCGACTGGACGGTCGCCCAGGGCGGCTCACCGGACGCCGGTTTCGAGGACGAGCTGCGCGACTGGTGGGCCCGGGAGTCGCGGCACCGCCGTGCCTGGGTGGCGGTGCCCGAGGACCGGGACGGGCCGAGGGCGGCGGTCGGCATGGCCAACCTCATGGTGTTCGAGCGGATGCCGCGCCCGGGCCGGGAGGCCGGTCGGTGGGCCTACGTCGCCAACGTCTGGGTCGACCCCGGCCACCGCAGCCGAGGCGTCGGCCGGCTGCTCATGACGACGGTCATGGACTGGTGCCGGAGCCAGGGGCTGGTCCGGGTCGTGCTCAACCCCAGCGAGATGTCGGTCGCGCTCTACGCCTCGCTCGGGTTCCGGCCCGCCGACGACCTCATGCGCGTGGACCTCTGACGTCCCTCGTCGTCAGAGGTCCGACCACGACCCGCGCGGCCCCCTTTCCGTCCGCGCCGCGCGAGCGCATCGCGGTCGCGGGGGTCAGGTGTAGAGCGCCCCGACCACCTCGCGGAACACCTCGGTGTGCAGGTCGACGTCAGCGCGGGTCGTCTCCGGGCACATGAGCGCCATGTTGTGGAAGGGCGTCATGAGGATGCCACGGTTGCACATCGCCAGGTGGAGGTAGGCGTCGAGGCCGTCGTCCGCGGCGGCCGCCGACTCCTCGCCGGTGCGCGGCGCGGGGCGGGCGAAGCGGTACTCGGCCCGCGCCCCCAGCTGGCTGATGCTCCACGGCACGTCAAGGTCGTCGAGCGTCTGCTGCACCCCGGCCGTGAACGCCGTGGCGAGCTCGGTCATGTGCGCGAAGGCGTCCTCGGTCAGCACCTCGCCGAGGGTCGCCCGCATCGCCGCGACCGACAGGGCGTTGCCCGCCAGGGTGCCGCCGACGCCACCCACGTCGACGATGTCGGCGTCGCCCGCCTCGGTGTGGCGGGTCACCGCCGCGGCCACCTCCGCACTGATGCCGTACGCGCCGCACGGGATGCCGCCGCCGATGGACTTGCCGATCACGAAGAGGTCCGGCTCGAGCCCCCACTCCTTCGTCGCGCCGCCCCAGCCGGCGGAGAAGGTGTGCGTCTCGTCGATCATGAGCAGCGACCCGTACCGCGTCGCCAGCTCGCGCAGCCCCTCGAGGAAGCCGGGGTCGGGGAGCACGATGCCGATGTTGGTCAGGGCCGGCTCGGTGAGGATCGCGGCGACGTCGCCGTGGGCCAGCTCGCGCTCGACCGACTCGAGGTCGTTCCACGTCGCGGCCCGGGTGGTGAGGTCGAGGGGGACCGGGGGTGCGACGTTGCCGGGTCGGCTCTGCGCCTTGCCGTCCGGCCCTGGCAGGGCGAAGGCCTCGTCCACCGACCCGTGGTAGCAGTAGGCGAAGACGAGCACCTTCGGCCGTCCGGTCGCGAGCCGGGCGAGCCGGATCGCCCAGCGGTTCGCGTCGGTCGCCGACAGAGTGAAGCTCCACGACGGCATACCGAACCGGCGGGTGAGCTCGGCACCCACCCACTGGGCGTCCTCGGTCGGCAGCATCGTCGTGATGCCGCCCAGCTCGCCCATGCGGCGCTGCACCGCCGCGACCGTCGGGGCGGGGGAGTGCCCGGCCATGGCGCCGGTGTCGCCGAGCGCGAAGTCGACGTAGGTCCGGCCGTCGACGTCGGTCACGCGGTTGCCGTGGGCCCGGTCGAGGTAGAGCGGGAAACCCCCGGTCCACATGTTCATCCATGTCATCGGCACGCGGCCGAAGAGGTTGTCGGCCTGCGCGAAGAGCACGCGGCTGCGCGGGTGGGAGTCGGTGTATGCCGCCTGCTCGGCCTCGAGCAGGGCGGCCAGTCGGGTGCGGTCGAGGGACGCCATGGCCGAAGGCTAATGCGACGGTGTCGGTGGCGAAAGAGGGGTCCGACTGCCCATCTCGGTCGTCGTACCGCGGTTTCGCCACTGATTCCGCAGCCGTGGGCCCGCTCGGGGTGCCGCGACCAGGAGAGGCCCCGCCCGGTGGCGCGGGCTCGCCGGCACACCTCCTAGGCTTGCCCACCATGGCACGGCAGCGCACCCCCGACGGTCCCCCGCCCGCTCCGGTGGTCCAGAAGCTGCGGGTGCGGTACGCCAAGCGGGGGCGGCTGCGCTTCTCCTCCACCCGGGACTTCCAGCGAGCGCTCGAGCGGGCGCTGCGCCGGGCGGGGGTGCCGATGGCCTTCTCCGCCGGCTTCCACCCCCACCCCAGGATCAGCTACGCCAACGCGGCGCCGACCGGCACGGCCAGCGAGGCGGAGTACTTCGAGATCTCGGTGACCGAGCGGGTCGACCCGCAGTCGCTGCGGGCGGCGCTCGACGAGGCGCTGCCCGACGGCCTCGACGTGCTCGAGGTGGTCGAGGCCGCGCCGGGCGCGCTGGCGGACCGGCTCCAGGCGAGCGACTGGGTGATGGAGTTCCCCGGCCTCGGGGTGGCCGAGCTCGAGCGCGCCGCCGCAGGCTTCCTCGAGCAGGACCGTGCCGAGGTCACCCGCATGTTCAAGACCGGCCCGAGGACCTTCGACGTGCGCTCGGCCGTCGTGTCGCTGGACGCCACCACGGCGGAACGTCCCGACTGTGCGATACTGCGAGTGGTCGTACGGCACACCACACCGGCCGTACGCCCCGACGACGTCCTGACCGCGCTGCGCGCAGTGACAGAGCTCTCGCCACCGGCACCACCCCTGGTGACCCGGCTGGCGCAGGGCCCGCTGCGCACCGCAACCGCGAGGGTGGCTGATCCCTTGGCTGCCGACCTGGACGACGACGGCGCCTGACCCGGTGCCGCGCGGCCCGCGCGAGCTGGGGACGGCGTAGCCAAACCGACTTCCGTGCCGGGGGCAACCCCGCCACCGGCACGAGCATGACCGCGCACCACGCGGCCGTGCGGAGGATCCGCCCGCGGACCTCGGGTGTGGCCACGGCCCGTGGGTGACGGAAGGACGCCTCCCATGGCTTCCACGGACGACCAGCCCACCACCACCTCCCAGACCGAGGGTGCCCCGGCCGACGCCGGGGTGGACACGCCCCCACCGGTCAAGCGCCCGCGCCGGGCCACGAAGAAGGCCGCCGCACCAGCCCCGGCCGCGGCTGTCGGGGCGGCCCCGGACAGCCCCGACGGCACTGGCGCCGGCCCCGCCGACGCGCCCGACGTGGCCGCCGGTCAGGGTGCCGAAGAGGCGCCGGTGGCGAAGGCCGCGAAGCGGGCACCGCGCAAGAGCGCCAAGAAGGCCACCAAGGCCACCAAGGCCGCCACCGCGTCCGGCACCACGACCACCGAGCCCACCGTCGACGCGGCCACCGGCACCGAACCTGCCGCCGAGCCCGCCACCGAGCCCGCCGTAGAACCGGCGGCTGCTGCCGGGACGACCGAGCCGGGCGCGGCGAAGAAGACCGCCAAGCGGGCGACGCGCAAGCGCACGACGAAGGCGGCGAAGGCCGCCGAGGCCGCGGTCGAGCCGGTCACCGAGTCCGGCGCCGAGGAGGACGAGGAGGCGCTCGAGGCCGCACGGCTCGAAGCCGCCCGCGCCGACGAGGCGCGGCTGGCCGAGGGCGCCGCCGAGCCGGACGCCGGCTCGTCCGCGGCGACCGTCCCCAGCTTCGGCGTGCTGTTCCAGGCCCCCGACCCCGAGGCCGCCAAGCCGGCGCGCAAGCGCGCCACCCGCAAGCGCGCCACCGCCCCCGCCCAGGAGGTCACGCCCGCTCCCGAGACGGAGCCGGAGGCCGGGCCGGCCGAAGCCGCCGAGGACGTCGTCGGCGAGGCCACCGCGGTCGGCCCCGAGCCGGAGGCGTCCGAGCCCACGGAGGCCGGCGAGGGTGGCGGCCGTCGCCGTCGCCGTCGCGGCGGCAAGGGCCGCGGGCGCGGGCGGGGTGCAGACGGGGATGCCCGGGACGACTCCGAGGGCGGCGCTGACGAGACGGCGTCCGAGGACGCCGACCAGGCCGAGGGCCATGGCCCGGCCGACGACTCCGGTGAGGGCGAGGGCAGCGCCAGCAGCCGCCGTCGCCGTCGCCGCCGTCGCAGCGGCTCGGCCGGCGAGGGCGAGGACCCGCCCGGCACCGTGACCAGGGTGCGCGAGGCGCGTCGCGACGAGCCCCAGAGCGTCAAGGGCTCGACCCGGCTCGAGGCGAAGAAGCAGCGCCGCCGCGAGGGCCGCGAGGCCGGGCGTCGCCGCACGGTGATCACCGAGGCCGAGTTCCTCGCGCGCCGCGAGAGCGTCGAGCGGATCATGGTCGTGCGCGAGCGCGACGGCAAGACCCAGATCGGCGTGCTCGAGGACGACGTGCTCGTGGAGCACTACGTGTCGCGGGAGACCAACGCCTCGATGGCCGGCAACGTGTACCTCGGCCGCGTGCAGAACGTGCTGCCCTCGATGGAGGCGGCGTTCGTCGACATCGGCAAGGGCCGCAACGCCGTCCTCTACGCCGGTGAGGTCAACTGGGACGCCGCGGGCCTGGAGAACAACCAGCCCAAGCGCATCGAGAACGCCCTCAGGTCCGGCGACAGCGTGCTCGTGCAGGTCACCAAGGACCCGATCGGCCACAAGGGCGCCCGGCTGACGAGCCAGATCAGCCTGCCAGGCCGGTACCTCGTCTACGTGCCCGAGGGCTCGATGACCGGCATCTCCCGCAAGCTGCCCGACACCGAGCGCGCCCGGCTCAAGGGCATCCTCAAGGAGGTCGTGCCGGACCACGCCGGCGTCATCGTCCGCACCGCGGCCGAGGGCGCGAGCGAGGAGGAGCTGCGCGCCGACGTCGAGCGCCTCACCAAGACGTGGGAGAAGATCAGGGCCAAGGCCGACTCCAAGGGCAAGGCCAAGGGTGGCGCGCCCGCGCTGGTCCACGGCGAGCCAGACCTCACCGTCCGGGTGATCCGCGACGTCTTCAACGAGGACTTCGGCAGGCTCGTCGTCGCGGGCGAGCGTGCCTGGGACGAGGTCAGCGAGTACATCGGTGACGTCGCCCCCGACCTCGCCCCGCGGCTGGAGAAGTGGACCGGCACCGAGGACCTGTTCACCCGCTACCGGGTCGACGAGCAGATCGCCAAGGCGATGGACCGGAAGGTGTGGCTGCCCTCGGGTGGCTCGCTGGTCATCGACCGCACCGAGGCCATGACCGTCGTCGACGTCAACACCGGCAAGTTCGTCGGCTCGGGCGGCAACCTCGAGGAGACGGTCACCAAGAACAACATCGAGGCGGCCGAGGAGATCGTCCGGCAGCTGCGCCTGCGCGACATCGGCGGCATCATCGTCATCGACTTCATCGACATGGTGCTGGAGTCCAACCGCGACCTCGTCGTGCGCCGGCTGCTCGAGTGCCTCGGGCGCGACCGCACCAAGCACCAGGTCGCCGAGGTCACCTCGCTGGGACTGGTCCAGATGACCCGCAAGCGGGTCGGGTCCGGCCTCATCGAGGTCTTCTCCGAGACCTGCGACCACTGCGGCGGCCGGGGCATCATCGTCCACGACCACCCCGTGGAGAAGTCGTCGGGCGGCGACCAGGGCGGCTCGACCGGGTCGCGGGGCGGCTCCGAGCGTGGGTCGGCCACGACCGGCAGCACCCGGGGCCGGCGCGGACGCTCGGGCTCCGGCTCGAACGCCGGGGCGACCGAGCCGCAGCAGCCAGCCCAGCACGGTGGCCCGACGCCCGCCCAGATCGCGGCGGCAGCGCACGCCGCCGCCCTGAAGTCGTCCGAGGCCCATCCCTTCGGCACCGGTGAGCCGGTCGACGAGGCGCCCGCCCAGGACGAGCCGGTGGTGCAGGTGCACGAGACCGCGGACCAGGAGCCGGTCGAGGCGCGCACGCCCGCGCCCGAGGCCACCCAGCCCGAGCCGGCCCGGACCGGGTCGGTCCAGCCCGAACCCGTGCAGACCGTCGAGCCGGCGCCGACCGTTGTTCCGGAGCCGGCCCGTCCGGCAGCAGCCGCCGCGCCCCGGCGCCGCAAGCGCGGTCGGGTCGTGGCCCCCGCGGGGCCGCCGCGCCCGGCCGGCGCGGCGCCCGACGAGGCCCCCGCCGAGCCGGCGACGGACGCGTCCTGAGCCGTACGGCATCCCCGCAGGTCGTCCTGCGGGGATGCCGCCCGGCCGCCGGTTTGGTCGGGGGACCGCCCACCCGGTAATCTTGTGCCTCGGTGCGCCCACCGTCCGGCGTCCGCAACCAGAGCCCCGTCCGCGGGGTTCCTGCACGCGGGTCGCTGCCGGCCGGTCCAGACAGAGAGCGCGTGCCTCCCGAAGTAGGAAGAGAGTTACCCGTGTACGCGATCGTTCGCGCAGGTGGCCGCCAGGAGAAGGTCTCCGTCGGTGATGTGCTCATCATCGACAAGGTCTCCGGCAAGCCCGGTGACAGCATTGCGCTGACCCCGCTCCTCGTCGTCGACGGCTCGACCGTGACCAGCGACGCCGACAAGCTCGCCAAGGTCTCCGTCAAGGCCGAGGTGGTCAAGCCCGCCAAGGGTCCCAAGATCACGATCATGAAGTACAAGAACAAGACCGGCTACAAGAAGCGTCAGGGCCACCGTCAGCACCTGACCCAGGTCAAGATCACCGCGATCGACGCCTGAGCCGCGGCGACCGACACAGACTTCCAGAAGGCAGGAACCTGACATGGCACACAAGAAGGGTGCGTCCTCGACCCGCAACGGTCGCGACTCGAACGCACAGCGACTCGGCGTCAAGCGCTTCGGCGGCCAGCTCGTCAACGCCGGCGAGATCATCGTCCGCCAGCGCGGCACCCACTTCCACCCCGGTGACGGCGTGGGCCGCGGCAGCGACGACACCCTGTTCGCGCTCGTCGCGGGCAACGTGGAGTTCGGCACCCGGCGCCGTCGCCGCGTCGTCAACATCGTCCCGGTGGAGACCGCGGACGCCAGCTGATCTCGGTATGCCGGGTGCTCCCCACCCGGCGCACCGCACCGGAGGGGGCGGGCCCGACACGGGCCCGCCCCCTCCGCACGTCCCCTCCTAGACTCGGGGACGCACCGACCAGACCAGGAAGAAGAGCCCCATGACCACGTTCGTCGACCGCGTCGTGCTGCACGTCGCCGCGGGCGACGGTGGCCACGGTGTCGCCTCGGTCAAGCGCGAGAAGTTCAAGCCCCTCGGGGGCCCCGACGGCGGCAACGGCGGCCGTGGGGGAGACGTGGTGCTGCGGGTCGACCCGCAGGCCACCACGCTGCTCGACTACCACCACCACCCCCACCGCAAGGCCGACAACGGCCGGCCCGGTGCCGGTGACGAGCGCAACGGCGCCGACGGTAGCGACCTGGTGCTCCCCGTGCCGGAGGGCACCGTCGTGACCGACGGCTCCGGCGAGGTCCTCGCCGACCTCGTCGGCCCGGACGCGTCCTTCGTGGTCGCCCGCGGCGGCCGGGGCGGCCTGGGCAACAAGGCGCTGGCGTCCCAACGGCGCAAGGCCCCCGGCTTCGCCCTCCTCGGGGAGCCCGGTGACGTCCTCGACATCGTGCTCGAGCTGAAGTCGCTCGCCGACGTCGCGCTCATCGGCTTCCCGTCCGCGGGCAAGTCCTCGCTGGTCTCCGTGCTCTCGGCGGCCCGGCCCAAGATCGCGGACTACCCGTTCACGACCCTGGTCCCCAACCTCGGCGTCGTGCAGGCGGGGGAGCAGCGCTTCACCGTCGCCGACGTCCCCGGCCTCATCCCGGGCGCGAGCCAGGGCAAGGGCCTCGGCCTGGAGTTCCTGCGGCACGTCGAGCGGTGCTCCGTGCTCGTCCACGTCATCGACTGCGCCACGCTCGAGCCCGGCCGCGACCCCATGACCGACCTCGACGTGATCGAGGAGGAGCTGGCGCAGTACGTGCCCGACCAGACGCTCGGGGGGCGCCCGCTGTCCGAGCGCACCCGCATCGTCGTGCTCAACAAGGCCGACGTCCCCGACGCGCGGGAGCTGGCCGAGCTCGTCCGCCCCGACCTGGAGGCCCGCGGTCTCGAGGTGTTCGTGGTCTCCGCGGTGGCCCACAGCGGCCTGCGCGAGCTGACCTTCGCCATGGCCCGCCACGTCGCCGCGGCCCGCAAGGAGATCGAGGAGGCGGCCGCCGTGCCGCAGCGGATCGTCCTGCGGCCCAAGGCGGTCGACGACAGCGGCTTCCGCGTGGTGCGCGAGCAGACCGCTGACGGTGAGGTCTTCCGGATCGAGGGCGAGCGCCCGACCCGCTGGGTGCGCCAGACCGACTTCAGCAACGACGAGGCTGTCGGGTACCTCGCCGACCGGCTCGGCCGGCTCGGGGTCGAGGAGGCGCTGTTCAAGGCCGGGGCCGTCGCCGGCGCGACCGTGCTCATCGGCCCCGCGGACAACGCCGTCGTCTTCGACTGGGAGCCCACCCTGGCAGCCGGTGCCGAGCTGCTCGGCGCCCGGGGGAC
Organism: Phycicoccus ginsengisoli; assembly: GCF_054779295.1. Classification (NCBI taxonomy): domain Bacteria; kingdom Bacillati; phylum Actinomycetota; class Actinomycetes; order Micrococcales; family Intrasporangiaceae; genus Phycicoccus; species Phycicoccus ginsengisoli. The sequence goes on along the minus strand of NZ_BAAGYN010000008.1, from coordinate 184,129 downwards.
CGACCTGCGCCTCGAGGAGGCCGCGCGCCCCACCCGCGGTGACAAGCGCGAGCAGTACGCCGCGCGCAAGGCCGCCAAGTCCGCGGCCCGGGACGAGCTGGCGGCCGAGCGCCGGGCCAGCCACTGGGCGACCGCGCGGGACGAGGACGACGGGGAATGACGCCGGCCGACCACCGGCGCCCGGTCTCCGAGGGGCGCCGGCTCGTCGTCAAGATCGGCTCGTCCTCGCTGACCGACCCCGCGGGCGGTTCGCTCGACGAGGACCGCCTCGTCGCCCTCGTCGACACCCTCGCCACCCGCCGCCTCGCCGGCCAGCAGGTGGTCCTCGTCTCCTCCGGGGCGATCGCGGCCGGTATCGCGCCGCTCGGTCTGGCCCGCCGCCCGCGTGACCTCGCCACGCAGCAGGCTGCGGCGAGCGTGGGGCAGGGAGCCCTCGTGGCGGCATACCAACGGGCGTTCGGTGCCCACGGGCTCACGGTGGGCCAGGTGCTGCTCACCGTCGACGACGTGACGCGGCGGACGCACTTCACCAACGCCAAGCGCACCCTCGACCGGCTGCTCGAGCTGGACATCGTGCCCATCGTCAACGAGAACGACACGGTGGCCACGCAGGAGATCCGGTTCGGCGACAACGACCGGCTCGCCGCCCTCGTGGCGCACCTCGTCCAGGCGGACGGCCTGCTGCTGCTCACCGACGTCGACGCCCTCTACGACGGACCCCCCACCCACGCCGGGGCCCAGCGCGTGCCCACCGTCGTGGGTGGCCGGGGGCTGGAGGACCTCACGATCGGTGGGACCGGCTCGTCGGTCGGCAGCGGCGGGATGGTGACCAAGGTGGAGGCGGCCACGATCGCCAACGCCGCCGGCATCACCACGGTGCTCACCAGCGCGGCCCGGGCGGCCCAGGCGCTCGCGGGCGAGGACGTCGGCACGGTCTTCGCGCCGGGCGGCGGCTCGCGGCACACCTCGCGCAAGCTGTGGCTGGCCCACGCCACGACCCCGCGCGGCCGACTGCTGCTCGACCCCGGTGCCGTGCGGGCCATCACCGAGCAGCGGCGCTCCCTGCTGCCCGCCGGGATCCGGTCGGTCGAGGGCACGTTCGTCGACGGCGACCCGGTCGACCTGTGCACCCTCGAGGGAGCGCCGGTCGCGCGGGGGCTCGTGAACTACACCTCGGCGGAGCTGCCGGGGATGCTGGGCCGCACGACGCACGAGCTCGCGAAGGAGCTGGGCCCGGGGTACGAGCGGGAGGTCGTGCACCGCGACGACCTCGTGGTGCTCTAGGCCCTGGTGCCGTGCGCTCGCGGGCGCCCACGGCTCAGGGGGAGCTCGTGGGCGTCGGGGGCGGCTGCGGGACGATGTCGCCGGTGGCGCCGTCGACGACGGCGCGGCTGCCGACGGGCGCCGCCAGGGTCACCGTGACGGTGCGCAGCTGCGCGAGCGCCGGGCACGCCGCGTCGCCCTGCGGACCGGCGTGGGGCAGCTCGCGCAGCCGGATGTAGACGCGGTCGACCGTCTCGCTGGCCCCGGCCCGGTAGTCCGCGCCGCACGGTCCTGGCTGGTCCGGGATGCCGGTGAACGACACGACGACCTCTCGGCCCTGCACGCGGTAGGAGTCGAACGGGTGCACCCGGCCGCTGGGCGCCTGCCCCGGTGTGCCGCCCGAGCACGCAGCCAGGGCGGCGCCGGCTGCTGCCAGCAGCGCGACGGCGTGCCGCACGGTGTGGCGACGACGGGCGGTGGCCACGTCCCGGGACCCGGTCAGCGGACCTGCGTGACCTCGAACTGCATCCGCGGCTGCGCGATGGTGTCCTGCGACTGCACGAGCTGCAGCTCGCGCTCGCCCGACTCCAGCGTGGTGCGGAGCAGGTCGAAGACGCTGCTGGCGGTGCGAGCCAGCGCGACGGAGGGCTCGCCGGTCTCGAGCAGGTGGGCGGTGAAGAGGGCGGCGGTGACGTCGCCGGAGCCGTTGGCCTTCATCGGCAGCCGGGGCGTCTGCACCACCCAGGCGCCGTCGCCGGTCACGGCCATCATCTCGATCGTGTCCGCCGGCGCGTCCGGACGCTCCACGCTCGTCACCAGCACCGTCGCGGGACCCATGGCGCGCGCCAGGTCCACGGACGCGAGGGTGTCCTCGATGGTCCGCGGCTCGGTGCCCGTGAGGAAGCCAAGCTCGAACTGGTTGGGGGTGATGAGGTCGGCCCTGGGGACGACCTTCTCGCGCAGGAGCACCGGGATCGCCGGGTGGACGAAGCAGCCGCTCCTGGCGTTGCCCATGACCGGGTCGCAGGCGTAAATCGCCTCGGGGTTGGCGGCCTTGACCCGCTCGACCGCCTCGAGGATGACGTCGCCGATGTCCTCGCCGCCCTGGTACCCGGACAGCACCGCCGTCACGGCGGGGAACGCGCCCCGGTCCTCGACGCCGCGGATCACGGCACGCACGTCGTCCGCGGGCAGCAGCGGCCCGCGCCACTCGCCGTAGCCGGTGTGGTTGGAGAACACCACCGTGGACACGGGCCACACCTCGACGCCCAGGCGCTGGAGCGGGAAGACCGCCGCGCTGTTGCCGACGTGGCCGTAGGCGACCGAGGACTGGATGGAGAGGATGCTCACCCGAGCCATTCAACCAGCCGTTGTCGCCCGGGGTCGCCGGCGTGGCGCGGGCGCCGGAGGGGGACCCGGGCAGCAGGGGGCACGGGCCGGGGAGGGGGCCGGCAGGGGAGGGGGAGCTCCCGATGCGGACACCGGCACGAGGTGGCGGGCACCCGGCATACGCTGGACGCATGGCCGAGATCGACCCCACCGCCGTCGAGCAGGTCGCGCGGGCGGCGCGCGCCGCCCGGGAGGCCTCCCGGCGCCTGGCCCTGCTGTCCCGCGCCGACAAGGACGCCGCCCTGCTCGCCATGGCCCGCGCCCTGGAGGCCGCCGCGGCCGACGTCGTGGCCGCGAACGCCGAGGACCTCGAGCGCGGCCGCGCCTCTGGCATGGCCCAGGGCCTGCTGGACCGGCTGGCGCTGGACGAGACGCGGGTCCACGGCGTCGCGCAGGCGCTGCGGGACGTCGCCGCGCTGCCGGACCCGGTCGGCGAGGTCGTCCGCGGGTCCACGCTGGCCAACGGGCTCCAGATCCGGCAGGTCCGGGTGCCGATGGGCGTCGTGGGCATGGTCTACGAGGCCCGCCCGAACGTCACGGTCGACGCCGCGGGCCTGGGGCTCAAGTCCGGCAACGCGGTGATCCTGCGCGGTGGGTCGGCGGCGGAGTCGACCAACCGGGCGCTCGTGGCGGTCATGCGCCGGTCGCTGGAGGAGCAGGGACTGCCCGCCGACTCCGTCACGCTGCTCGAGGGCGGCCGCGACGCGGTGCGGGCCCTGCTCACCGCCCGGGGCCTCGTCGACCTCATCATCCCGCGCGGTGGCGCCGGCCTGATCCAGACCGTCGTCACCGAGTCCACGGTGCCCGTCATCGAGACCGGTGTCGGGAACGTCCACGTCTACGTCGACGCCGCCGCGGACCTCGACAAGGCGCTCGCCATCACCGTGAACGCCAAGACGCACCGGCCCAGCGTGTGCAACGCGGCCGAGACGCTGCTCGTCCACGAGTCCGTCGCCGCCGACTTCCTGCCCAAGGTGCTCGCCGAGCTGTCCGGTGCGGGCGTCGTGCTGCACACGGACGCGGCCTCCGGCGCCGCCGCCGACGCGGCCGGGGCGCCCCACACCGACGCCACGGAGGCGGACTGGGACACCGAGTACCTCGCGCTGGAGCTGGCGGTCCGCGTCGTCCCCGACCTCGACGCGGCCATGGAGCACATCCGGGCGCACGGGTCCGGTCACACCGAGGCGATCGTCACCGAGGACCGTGCGGCCGCCCGGCGCTTCACGGCCGAGGTCGACGCCGCCGCCGTCATGGTGAACGCCTCCACCCGGTTCACGGACGGTGGGGAGTTCGGCTTCGGGGCCGAGATCGGCATCTCCACGCAGAAGCTGCACGCCCGGGGCCCGATGGCGCTGCCCGAGCTGACGACGACCAAGTGGGTCGTCGAGGGGGACGGGCAGGTGCGGGCCTGAGCTCGGCCGGTGGCAGGATGACCCGCCATGGAAGGCACTGAGGTCCGCAAGCTCGCGGCGCTGGAGGACACCCACTGGTGGTACCGGGAGCGTCGCCACCTGCTCCGGCGCATGATCGAGGGGATCGCGCCGGGGAGGGCCCTCGACGTCGGTGCTGCCGGCGGCGGCAACACCCGGGTGCTGCGCGCCGCCGGCTGGTCCGCGGCCGCGCTGGAGTACGGAGCGGACGGCGCCGAGGTCGCGGCCGAGCGGGGGCTCGCCGTGCTGCGGGGGGATGCCACCGCGCTGCCCGTCGACGACGCGTCGCTGGACCTCGTCGTCGCCTTCGACGTGCTCGAACACATCCTCGACCACGACGCAGCGGTGCAGGAGGTGCACCGGGTGCTCGCCCCGGGTGGTCGCTTCCTCGTGGCCGTCCCGGCCGACCCCAGGCTGTGGTCCGAGCACGACGTCGCCGTCGACCACGTCCGCCGCTACACCCGCACCACGCTGCGGGGCGTGCTGGAGCGTGGGGGCTTCGAACTCACGTCGATGACGTCCTGGAACGTGCTGCTGCGGCCGGTCGTCGCCCTTCGCCGCCGGTCCGCCAGCGGCTCCGACCTCGACGACGTCCACCCCGTCGTCAATGCCGCGCTGAACGCGGTGGTCGCGGTCGAGCGCTACCTGCCCGTGAAGGCTATGCCCGGGGTGACCCTGTTGGTCGAGGCGCGTCGGCGGAGCTGACCCCGCCGGGGGTTGACCGGACGTCCGGACCGGTGTGGGGCGGCGTGGCCGTCCCGGTCCGGGAGGACTCGGCCGCGGTCGACGGAGCCCTGGACGGCTCGGCCGGGCCGGTCAGCGAGTCGTAGGCCACGTAGTAGGTGGGGCGGCCCTGGAGCTGGGCGTACATCCGCCCCACGTACTCCCCGAGGATCCCCACGCAGATCAGCTGCACGGCGCCGACACCGGCGACGGCCACGACCGTGGAGGTCCACCCCGGCAACGTCTCGCCGACCGCCATCGCCACGAGCGCGTACACCAGCAGGAGGAGTGCTCCGACCCCGCCGAGCAGGCCGAGCCACGTTGCCGCCCGCAGCGGTGCGGTGGAGAAGCCGGTGACGCTGTCCAGCGAGAGCCTGACCATCTTCGTCAGTGGGTACTTCGACCTGCCGGCCGCACGGGCCTCCCGCCGGTAGGTGACCGTCGCCGAGGGGAAGCCCAGGGCCGGCACCACGAAGCGAAGGACGCGGTGGTGCTCCGGCAGGGCGTTCACGGCATCGACGGTGGCGCGCGACATCATCCGGTAGTCGCCCGCGTCGACCTGCGCGTGGGTTCCCGACAGGCCGCGGATCAGGCGGTAGAAGGCTCGGGCACTGAGCCGCTTGAAGGCGGAGTCGGTCGAGCGGTCGCCGCGCACCCCGTAGACGACGTCCGCCCCCTCGGTGATGGCGAGGTCCAGCATCTCGGCGATCACCTCGGGCGGGTCCTGGAGGTCGGCGTCGAGGGTGACGACGTAGTCGCCCCGAGCGCTCGCCAGCCCTGCCGAGATGGCGGCCTGGTGCCCCGCGTTGGCCCGCAGCCGCACGATCCGCAGCTGCGGCCAGCCGCGCGCAAGCCGTTGCAGCACGGCGGCCGAGAGGTCGGTCGACCCGTCGTCGACCGTGACCACCTCGTAGGTCGTGCCGAGGGCGTCCGCGACCGGGCGCAGCCGTTGCGCGAGCAGGGGCAGGACGTCCTCCTCGTTGTACACGGGGACGACGATGCTCAGGGCCGGCGCTGCCATGGCACACAGGGTACGGGCGCCACGTCTGCCCAAGGCCCTCCCGCGGCCGGTCAGGGCCAGCAGGGTGTGGGGGGCGGCGACCTCGGTCGGTGGTCGAGGTCGCCGCAGGCAAGGCGAAGGCCCCTCGAAGTATGAGTTCGAGGGGCCTTCTGGTGCGGGTCCCGTTCCCGCCGAGGCGGTGGCGGGGCCCACGAGGTGCAGGGCACGACCGGCGAACCGGTGCGGGCGCTGCCCCGGTCGATCGCCCACGACCTGCCGTGGCGGGCCGTGTCCACTGCGACGGTGGCGCCAGCACCTGCGGCCGCCGGAGCGGCCCTCGGTGCGACGTTGCGATCTGGTCGGCGGGTCCGGAGTTCCTCCGTGGCGTCGCCCACGGACCCAGCACCCGAAGGCTCTGGGACCCCGTCCGGGCGGACCCGTGCGGGGCGGTCCACCGTTATCCGGCCGACCTGTGCCCTGGCCGGTGGATCTTCCCGGGTCTCCCCGTTCCGACCCTCCGTCCGGAGCGCGTGAGAGATGTCTAGTCGTGGGAATCCTTACCCCGCAAGGGGTTTCGCCGAGCACTTTTCATCCACCGGTTCCCCACACGGTTGTCCACACGACGCGGTGCGCAGGGAGCGTGTTGTGCACAGGTCTGTGCACAAGATCGGTGGACAACGAGGCGCGTACGTTCGCCAGCGCCGGTGGACCGGTGTCGGCGGCGGCGCGGGTGGCGCGGCCGGGTAGGCTGACCCCCATGTCGTCGTCCCTGTCGAACCTGCTCGCAGCCACCCAGGAGCAGACCCGCGAGCTGCCCATGCCGCCGCTGGCCTTCGGTGCCATCGCCTTCATCGGGTTCCTCGTGCTCCTCGGGGTGCTCTGGTCCTTCCGCGGCACCGCCCAGAAGATCTCCGGTCAGCACCTGCCGCACGACCACTCCGGCGGCACGCACTGACCATGCGCCTCGGTGTGATGGGCGGCACCTTCGACCCCATCCACCACGGCCACCTCGTGGCGGCCTCCGAGGTCCAGTCACGGTTCGGGCTCGACGAGGTCGTCTTCGTCCCGACTGGGCAACCCTGGCAGAAGGACGAGCGCAGGGTCAGCGTGGCCGAGCACCGCTACCTCATGACGGTGGTGGCCACGGCCTCCAACCCCCGGTTCACGGTGAGCCGGGTCGACATCGACCGGCCCGGTCCGACGTACACCATCGACACCCTGCGCGACCTGCACGGTGAGCGGCCCGAGGCCGAGCTGTTCTTCATCACCGGCGCCGACGCCCTGGCCCAGATCCTGTCCTGGAAGGACGCCGACGAGCTCTTCGAGCTGGCCCACTTCGTCGGGGTCACCCGTCCGGGGTACGTCCTGTCGGAGTCAGGCCTGCCACGCGACCGGGTCACCCTGCAGGAGGTCCCCGCGATGGCGATCAGCTCGACCGACTGCCGCTCGCGCGTCGAGCGGGCCGAGCCCGTGTGGTACCTCGTGCCGGACGGCGTGGTCCAGTACATCAACAAATACCGCTTGTATGCCGCCAACCCGCGTCCCGCGGGAACGGCACGGACGTAGGAGAGCAGTGCCCGCCACAGACCGATCCCTCGAGCTCGCCAAGACCGCTGCCCTGGCCGCGGACGACAAGCTCGCCACCACCGTCGTCGGCATCGACGTCAGCGAGCAGCTGGCGCTGACCGACGTCTTCGTCATCGTCTCCGGGTCCAGCGAGCGGCAGGTCGGCTCCATCGTCGACGAGGTCGAGGACAAGCTCCGCGAGCAGGGGGCCAAGCCGATCCGCCGCGAGGGCGAGCGCGACGGCCGCTGGGTGCTGCTCGACTTCGGCGACATCGTCGTGCACGTGCAGCACGACGACGAGCGTGAGTTCTACGAGCTCGAGCGGCTCTGGAAGGACTGCCCCGAGGTCGACCTGGGCGTGCCGAAGCGCCGCGACGCGTGAGCGCGGCGAAGGCCGTCCGCCGGGTCGTCGTCGTCCGCCACGGCGAGACCGACCACAACGCCGGCGGTGTCTGGCAGGGGCAGCTCGACACGCCGCTGTCCGACCGCGGGGTCGAGCAGGCGCGCGCCGCGGGGGCGGCCCTCGCGGCCTACCGGCCCACCCGGGTCGTCGCCTCGGACCTGTCGCGGGCGACGGTGACGGCACAGCACCTGGCCGACGCGGCCGGGCTCGACGTCGCCCTCGACGCGCGCTGGCGCGAGATCCACGTGGGGCAGTGGCAGGGGATGCACACCAGCCAGGTCCGCGCCGAGTATGCCGAGCTGCTCGAGCAGATGGACCTCGAGGACGTCCGCCGTGGGGTCGACGGCGAGACCCTGGCCGAGGTGGGGACGCGCGCGGGAGGTGCCCTGCGCGAGCTCCTCGACGGCGTCCCCGAGGGCGAGTGCGTCGTCGTCGTCGCCCACGGCGTCTCCAGCCGGGCAGCGGTCGCCGAGGTCCTGGGGATCGACCAGCACCTGGCGACGCATGCCCTCGCGACGCTCGGGAACTGCCACTGGGCGGAGCTCGCCGAAGGCCGCACGGGGTGGCAGCTCGCGGCGTGGAACGCCCACGCCTGAGCCGATTTGGTCGCTCGCGCGGGGCGTGGGTAGACTTCCGCAGTCCCCTTCGGGGGCACCCACTCGGGGCAACTCGGGGCTGTGGCGCAGTTGGTAGCGCACTTCCATGGCATGGAAGGGGTCAGGGGTTCGAATCCCCTCAGCTCCACAACGCGAAGATGGACCGGACACGCTTTTCGTCCGGTCCATCTTCGCGTTCTGGGACGACGCGCGGGGGATTCGGGAGGAGTCCCCCGGCGCGAAGCGCCCCCGCACGACGGCTCCCCTCAGCTCCACCGGCGAGTGGCGCTGGGAGCAGCGAAGCGTTGTCACCCGACCGCTCCCCTCAGCTCCACCGGCGAGCGGAGCTGGGTGCAGCGAAGCGCTGTTGGCTCAGCCGAGGGGGAGCCGGTAACCGAGCCAGCTCGAGCGGTCGGCGCCGGTGGCGTCGTAGAGGCGCTGGGCGACCCCGTTGTCGGGCGCGGTCTCCCAGGCCAGCGCAGGGCAGCCCCGCTCGCGGGCGGTCGAGGCGCACGCGTCCAGCAGCCGGTGCCCGACGCCTCGGCCACGGGCGTCCTCGGAGACGAACAGGTCCTCCATCACGGCCAGCGGCGTTCCGTTGGTGGTGTCCCAGCTCCACAGGATCGTGGCGAAGCCGGCCAATCCACCCGTCTCGCGGCGGGCCACGAGCTGCGTCCCTGACCCCGAGTCCCCGCAGAAGCCCTCGGCCATGCGCAGCAGGTCCGCGTCGGCCGCCTCGGCGCCGTAGAAGGCGCTGTACCCCCGCAGCAGGGGCAGCAGCGCGGGCAGGTCAGCGACGGTCGACGGCTCGATCACGATCTCCATGGAGGCCGACGGTAGTGGCTGCCTCCGGACGCGGGACAGGCTCGGTGGGCGTCGGCGTGACGGGGGGCGACGGCTCCGGTGCGACGAGCACGAAGCCGTGCCCACGGGGGGCGGTCCCGTCTGCGGACCGGGGCCGGGTGGGGCAGGCTTCGGACATGACCTCCTCCTCCGGACCGGCTCACGACCCGATGCCGGAGCCGGGCTCGATGCCGGCCCAGGGTCCGGCGCTGCGCGGCCGCCCGCTGATGACCCAGCGCTGGCAGGACATCACCTTCGTCCACTGGCGCGTGGACCCCGCGCGGCTGGAGCCGTTCATGCCGCGCGGAGTGCGGCCCGACATCCACGACGGTTCCGGCTGGGTGGGGCTGATCCCGTTCCGCATGGTCGACGCCGCCGTCGGCCGGGGCAGGCCGGTCCCGTGGCTGGGGACCTTCCTCGAGACCAACGTGCGGGTCTACTCCCGGGACGACAGGGGGCGTCGCGGCGTGGTGTTCCTCTCGCTCGACGCGCAGCGCCTGCCCGTCGTCGTGGGCGCTCGGCTGCTGTTCGGGACGCCCTACGAGTGGGCCGACATGGACTCCTCGCCCCCCGTGCTGCCGGCCGACCCTCGGGGCGCCGTCATGGCATACGCGCACCGTCGCCGCCGGGCGCCGTGGGGACGGGGTACGCGCGCCGGCCACACGGGGGCGCCGTCAGGGCCGGCGGCCACGAGGATGAGGGTGCGCATCGGTGAGCCGGTGACCGACCCGGACGAGCGCGACCTGTTCCTCACGGCGCGGTTCGGGCTGCACACGACGGTGCTCGGTCGTCCGCTCTGGGTGCCGAACACCCACGGACCGTGGCCGTTGCACCGCGCCGAACTGCTCGGGTTCGAGGACGGGTGTGTGGCAGCGGCCGGCCTGCCCGGCGTCGTCGACCGGGCCCCGGACAGCGTGCTCTTCTCCCCGGGTGTCGAGACGACCTTCGGGTGGCCGGTCCGGCTCTGACCGGCAGCAGGAGCCGAGACCGGCCGCGCTACGGCGTCGCCGGTCCGGTGCGTCGGATGAGGCCACGCCCGACCGCGGTGGCGACCGCTGCCGTGCGCGAGTCCACGTCGAGCTTGGTGAAGATGTGCACGAGGTGGGACTTCACGGTGGCCTGGGAGAGGAACAGCCGCTGGGCGATCTGCTCGTTCGACAGCCCGTCGGCCACGAGCGTGAGCACCTCGCTCTCGCGCGGGCTGAGTGAGGTGGCAGGGGTACGCATGCGCTCCAGCAGGCGCCCGGTGACCGCGGGGGCGAGGGCCGACCGACCCGCCGCCGCGGCGCGCACGGCGGCGACGAGCTCCTCCGGCGGGGCGTCCTTGAGCAGGTAGCCGCAGGCTCCCGCCTCGACCGCCGCGATGATGTCCGCCTCGGTGTCGTACGTCGTGAGGACGACCACCCGCGGTCCCCCGGGCAGGGCGCCGATCCGGCCGGTGGCCGCGATCCCGCCCGCGCCGGTGCCGAACTGCAGGTCCATGAGGACGACGTCCAGGTCGCCGTCGCGCGCTCGCTCGACGGCCGCCTCGCCCGTCGCGACGGCGTCGACCACCTCGATGTCGGCCTCGGACTCCAGGACGGCGCGCAGTCCTGCCCGCACCACGGGGTGGTCGTCGGCGAGCAGCAGGCGGATGGTGCTCACGAGACCGGCCCCGAGGAGCGGGGGAAGCGCACGGAGACCGCGGTGCCGTGCCCGGGCCGGGACTCCACCGTCAGGAGGCCGCCGAGCTCGGCCGCCCGCGAACGCATGGAGCGCAGCCCGAAGCCGCCCCCGGGGGCCTCGGCCCGGCCGTTCGGGGCGCGGCGGTCCGGGGAGTCGGGGACCGCGGACTGGAGGTCGTCCGCCTCCGCTCGCCCGGCGACGAACCCGACGCCGTCGTCGACGACGTCGAGGGTGACCTCGGAGTCCATGGTGGTCAGGGTGACATCGGCTCGGCCGGCGTGCGAGTGCTGGATCGTGTTGCCGAGCGCCGACTGGGCGATGCGCAGCAGCGCGACCTCGACCGGGGTCGGCAGCGGCTCGGCCGCACCGACCTCGTGGAACGCGACGGGGAGGGAGCCGCGGCTGCTCGTCGTCTCGCACAGCCGGCGCAGCGCCCCGGCCAGGCTCGACGCCTCCAGGTCGCCGGGCGCCAGGTCGCGGACGAACCGTCGCGCCTCCGCGAGGTTCTCCTGCGCCGTCTCCCGCGCCTGCTCGGTCAGGGTCGCGGCCCTGCCGACGTCGACCCCCCGCTCCGGGTCGAGCGAGCGCGTCGTCGCACGAAGCAGCAGCTGGATGCTGGTGAGGCCCTGCGCCAGGGTGTCGTGGATCTCGCGGGCCAGCCGCTCCCGTTCGTCCAGGACGCCGGCCCTGCGCTGGGCCGCCGCCAGCTCGTCCCGGGTGCGGGCCAGCTCGACGATGAGCACGCGGCGGCGTTCGGACTCGGCCTGCAGCGCCTGGTACCCGAGGACGGTGGCGGTCGCGACGGCGGCCCCCAGCACCGGCCCGATGACCATGGCGGCGTCGAGCCTGCCCTGGTGCCAGGCGAATCCCGCGACGGCCGCCACGGTGGTGGCGGCCACGGCGACCAGGCCGGCCGTCCTCGGCAGCAGGTGCAGCAGCAGGAGGAACCACGCGAACGCCAGGTAGATGGCGTCGGGGGTCAACGCCAGCAGGACCACCCACGTGCCGAGCAGCACCGTGAGCCACGCGGCGGCCCCACGCCGGGACGTCGACACCCTCGTGGAGTGCGGCCCCACGGCATACACGACCCCCACGACCGCCACCCAGGCGACGACCCATGGCCAGCCGGTCGGCCGGTTCGCGGCGGCGCGCACGGCCGCCAGCACCAGGAGCACCGCCACGAGCAGGTGCAGGCCCCACCGCGCCGTCGCGGGGACGGGCGCGGGCGCCCACCCGGAACCGTCGGCAGTGGCGGAGACGGTCGGGGAGGCCGGCCGGCCGGGGCGCGCAGTCATGTCCGTGCCACGGTACGGCCATGCCGGTGCGACGGCATCAATCGAAAGTCGGAACGGTCCGTGCGACCTCCGACGCCGAGGGTCTGTGCTGCGGGTCGATGTCGCTGGAGCCGCGCCACGGCACCGTGGATGGTGCGCCGCAGCCGCGGCGCGACCGGTCGCGGACCGACCCACTGCGGTGGGACGGGACGACTCGGTCCACCTCCACCGGAAAGGACGGCGCCGGCGTGTTCGTCGCCACCAGGGACCTGCGTTTCGCCAAGGGCCGGTTCGCCCTCATGGGCGCGGTCGTCACCCTCATCACCATGCTCGTCGTCCTGCTGTCGGGCCTGACCGCAGGACTCGGCCGGGGCAACACCTCGGCCATCACCGAGCTCCCCGTCGACCACCTCGTCCTCGCGGCACCCGCCGACGGGCAGAAGCTGGCCTTCACCGACTCCTCGCTGCCCGCGTCCGCCCAGGCGGCCTGGTCCCGCGAACCCGGGGTGCGTCGCGCTGACCCGGTCACCGTCGCCCTGAGCCGCGCGGCGGCGGGCGGGCGCACCAGCGGCGTCGCCGTCTTCGCCGTCCCGCCCTCGTCGCCGCTGGCGCCGGGGGTGGCGGCAGGACGGGCAGTGCTGTCCGTCAAGGCGGCCGACTCCCTCGACGCCGCCGCGGGTGACCGGGTCGAGGTGGCAGGACGGTCCCTCACCGTCGCCCGCGTCGCCGGCGACGCGGAGTTCTCGCACGCCCCCGTCGTGTGGGTCGCCACGGCCGACGCTGCGGTGTCGGGCCGCGAGGCCGGTACGGCGACGTTCCTGGCCCTCGACAGCGACGGCGTTGACCTCGCCGCCGCGGACGCACGCCACCACACGGTCACCCTCACCCCCGAGCAGTCCCTCGCCTCGATCGGCTCGTACGCCTCCGAGAACGGCTCGCTGCAGCTGATGCGGGCCCTGCTCTTCGCCATCTCGGCCCTGGTCATCGGCGCGTTCTTCACCGTCTGGACCGTCCAGCGCAGCAGCGAGATCGCGATCCTCAAGGCGCTCGGCGCCTCCACGCGCTACCTGCTCCGGGACGCGCTGGGACAGGCCCTGGTCCTGCTCGTGGTCGGCACCACCCTCGGCACCGCGCTCGCCGGTGCGCTCGGCGCCGGCGTCACCGCCGTCGCCGGGTCGGGGGTGCCGTTCGTGCTCACCCTGCCCACCCTCCTCCTGCCCGCCTTGGCCATGGTCCTGCTCGGCCTCGCCGGTGCGGCCGTCTCGCTCCGGACCGTCACCACGGTCGACCCGCTCACCGCCCTGGGAAGTGCCCGATGACCCTGCACCTGGACGACGTCACCCTGACCTACCCCGACGGCGAGCAGCGACTCACCGCGCTCGACCACGTCAGCCTGACCGCGGACCCGGGCACCCTGACCGCCGTGGTGGGGCCGTCGGGCTCCGGCAAGTCGAGCCTGCTGGCCGTGGCGGCGACGCTCATCACCCCCGACTCCGGTCGCGTCCTGCTCGAGGGTCGCGACCTGGCCACCCTGGGCCGCGCCGAGACGGCGGCGGTGCGCCGGGAGCAGATCGGCATCGTCTTCCAGAGCTCGAACCTGCTCGCCTCGCTGACCGCCCTCGACCAGCTGCTCGTCGTCGCCCACCTGGGCGGTGCCGACCTCGACACCGCCCGCGAGCAGGCCCGGGAGCTGCTCGACGCGGTCGGGCTGGGCGCCCAGGCCGGCAAGCGCCCGCACCAGCTCTCCGGTGGGCAGCGGCAGCGGGTGACGATCGCCCGCGGCCTGATGAACCGGCCGTCGCTGCTCCTGGTCGACGAGCCGACCAGCGCGCTGGACAGCGAGCGCGGCGAGGCCGTGGTGGCGCTGCTGCGCCGGCTCACCGTCGAGCGGTCCCTGACCACCGTCATGGTGACCCACGACGTGGAGCACCTCGCGGCGGCGGACCCGGTCGTGGAGATCGTGGACGGGCGCACCCGCCGGCCCGTGGAGCGGTCAGCGGGGAGCGGCCGAAGCGTGTGACGATGGGCCGGTGAGTGCGGTCTTCGACTACGAGAACCTCAGCGCGCGGCCGGCAGGTCCGGTGCTCACGGCGCTGTCGTGGGCCCTCCCGGGGGTGCGCGAGGTGCGGTCCCAGACGGCGCCCTATGCCGCGTTCTGGCGCGCGTCCAACGCCGCCGCCCTCGAGCAGGACGGTCCGCTCTGGGTCGCCCTCGGCGACTCGATGACCCAGGGGATCGGGGCCAGCGCGCCGGACCGCGGCTACGTCGGCCAGCTGCGCGACCACCTCGCAGCGGCAGGTCGCGCGCACCGGCTCGTCAACCTCTCGGTGACCGGCGCGCGGGTGCAGGACCTCGTCACCCACCAGCTGCCCGCGCTCGAGCGGCTGGTCGGCGGCGGTGAGGTGCCCGACCTGGTGACCGTCGTCATCGGGTCGAACGACGTGCTGTCACCGCGCAGCCGGGCCGGCCTCGCCGGGCGGTTCGAGGCGATGCTCGACCGGTTGCCCCCCGGCGCGGTGGTGGCCAACCTCCCCAACCCCCAGTCCGAGGCGCGCCGGGTCGGCACGGTCCTGCGCGAGCGGGCCGCCCGCGGCGAGCTCGTGGTCGCCGACATCCGGGCGCACGGCCCGCGCACCTGGCGTGGGCGGTTGGCCGCCGACAGGTTCCACCCCAACGACATGGGGTATGCCGGGATGGCGCGGGTGTTCGACGTGGCCCTCGGACTGCCCGGCGGGGAGGGCTGAGGTGGACGTCACGGCATACCTGGCCCGGGTGGGCCAACCACGGCGGAAGCCGGGCATCGAGGCACTCGGCGACCTGTACGAGGCCCACGTCCGCACGTTCACGTTCGACAACATCGACGTGCTCCTCGAGCAGCACCCGGGGGTCGAGCCGGACGTCGTCGAGGCCAAGTTCGTCGGGCGCGGGCGTGGCGGGTACTGCTTCGAGCACTCGACCCTCCTGTGGCGGGTGCTGCAGGAGCTGGGCTACGACGTCGAGCGCAGGCTGGGCCGGGTCGGCGACGTGACCGCGTCCGCACGCACCCACTGCGTGCTGTCGGTCCGCCTCGACGGGCGGCGTTGGCTCGCCGACCCCGGGTTCGGGCTCAGCCTCCTGCGCCCCGTCCCGCTCGAGGACGGAGCGCGCGAGGACCACGGCGGCTGGGGCTACCGGGTACGCCGCGTCGACGGCTCGGTGAGCGGGCCCACCTGGGAGCTGCAGCGGTGGCGTGAGGGGGCGTGGGAGCTGATGCACACGACCGACGAGCTGCCCGTGCAGCAGGTCGACGTGCGGTCGGGGCACCACTACACGAGCACGTACCCGGCCTCGCACTTCCGGCACGGCCTGATGCTGACCCGCCACCAGCCGGGCCGGCACACGACCGTCACGCACGAGCACGTCACCGTGCGTCGACCGGGGGAGCCCACCCAGCAGCACCGGCTCGAGCCCGGCGAGCTCGAGTCGCTGCTGCACGACCTGCAGGTCGGGCTCACCCCCGACGAGCGGAGCCGGCTGCTCACCGTCGTCGAGCGGCCGCGGGCCGAGCCGCCCCGCTGAGGGAGCGCTCCGCTGAGGGAGGGCTCCGCTGTGAGCCTGCGCGCCGAGGCGGTCGAGCCCGGCCGGGGTCGGTCCGGTCAGGCGTCGTGGTCGTCGCGGACGGAGGAGTCCCACCGCCACGGCCTGCCGCGGGTCTCCTCGGTGCGGCCCGTCGCCGCGAGCAGGTCCTGCCAGGGGTCGGCGCCGGGGACGACGTCCGGGAAGACGCGGTGGAGCACGCGCTCGGCGATCCCGGCGTCGACCTCGAAGGGGATGTCCTGCGCGGTGAGGACGTCCCAGGCGTGCAGCGCCCCCTCGACGATGCCGATCGCCGCGAAGCCCGAGGCGTCCGGGTTCCCGGAGGGGTGGAAGCCGAGGTGGCCCGGGGGAGCGGTCGCGGTCACCGCCACGAGCAGCCCACCGGTCGCGTCGACGCCGCGCACGATCGCCGCCGTGCCGCCGTCCGGGTCGGGCCAGCAGAACATCGGCGGGCTGCCCTCGCGCCAGGGCGGCGGCTCGAGGAACGGGACGTAGCTGTCGACGTGGACCTCGCGGCTGGCGAGGTTCATGGCGTAGAAGGCGAAGTCGTCCATCAGGTGCGCAGCGGTGTCCCGGCAGTCCCACTCCAGCCGGTGCGCCGGCCGCTCCCAGGCGTCGTCGGGCACCCGGGCGAACCCGGCCATGATCGTGTCGACGACGACCCGCAGGTCCTCGGGGGTGGAGACGGCTCGGCTCATGGCCCCGACCCTAGGCGCGGGGCCCGACGCCGCCCACCGGGTTTCGGGCCGGGTCGGGAGCAGGGGGTGCTCAGAAGCCGGGGCCATCCGCGGCCACGGTGCGGAGCCGAGGCCGTCAGGAGGCGGTCAGGAGCCGATGCGGTAGTCGATCGGCTTGCACGTGCCCGCGTTCGACTTCTCGGCCGAGCAGGCCGTCAGCCCCACGTGCAGGTCCAGCTCCGCGCGCACGACGAACCGGTCGCCCGCGACCGACGTGGGGGGGTCGATGTGCAGCTCGCCGGACCCTTCGGACCACACGTTCATGAAGATGTTGAGCGTCGTCGAGACCTGGTCGGCCATGACCCCGAAGGGCGCGAGCCCGGTCGAGAGGTTCTCCAGGCAGCTGGGGTGGTAGGCGCCCTGGAACTCGGGGTAGAGCAGGTCGAAGGTCTGCTGGCTGCAGGGCGTCAGCAGGATGTCGTGGTGCCCGCAGGTGTCTTCGACGACGGTGAGCATGGGGCGGCTGCGGTTGGAGTACAGCACTGACCCGGTGGTGACGGCGACGGAGTTGGCGTAGTCGATGGTGCGGCCGGTGGAGAACCACTCGTCGTGGTCCTCGGCGCTGAAGCAGAACAGGTCGCTGACCTGCTCCCCGGTCGGGTCGACGACGGTGAGCAGCTCTCCGGCCTCGAGCAGGAAGCCCGTGCCCGTCTGCGGCGACAGCCGGGTGAAGCCCGGGGCCGGCCCGTCGGCGCTCGTCCTCGCGTGGCCCTGGGCGGTGCCGGGTCCGGTGCTCATGCCGTCGCCCCTTCTCCCAGTGCGGGGGGCTCCCAGTCGGCGGGGACGGCCCGGCCGGAGTACTGGGCCGCCTCGGAGCCGCGGCCGTGGTCGGCGACCATCGGGTTGAGCGAGCCCTGGAGGGCGACGTCCCGCGTCCGGATGGTGTCCCGCATCCGCTCGAACCGGTCCGAGGCCCGCAGCTGCTCGAACTGCTCGTGCAGGTTGAAGACCAGGGTCGGCAGGGGTGCGCGGCGGGCGATCCGGGACGACAGCGGGTGCAGGCCCACGACAAAGTACGCCGTACCGCCCACGCTGAAGGCGAAGTGGGGGTCGGTGGGGTCCGCGGAGACCTGCGGGTCCCAGGGCTGGTCGTCGACGTGGTGGAGCAGCTCGAGCTGGCGCCACAGCAGCTGCTCGAAGTGCGACTCGTCGCGGACGTCGGTCCGGGCGAAGACCGCCAGGAGCGAGGCGAACCCCTCGTCGAGGTCGGTGGCGTCGGCGAACCGGTCGAGCTCGTCCCTGAGCGCCACCGCCGCGTCCCGCGTGCCCAGCTGCTCCAGCACGACGACCCGCGCCCGACTTCGGTTGAACACCGAGCGGGCGCCGAGACAGGGGTACTCGGGGTGCAGCACCATGGTCTCCAGCGCGTCGGCCACCTGCTCGGCGGTGCGGGGCTGGCCGTCCGAGTGCACGTGGGCCAGGTCCTGCAGGACGGTGGGCAGGGGCGGCTCGTGGCTCACGGAGCTCCTCGGGGTCGACGGCGTGCGGACCTCGCAGGTCCGTGGACCGGCCCCTACCCGCTGGGGACGGGGGCCAAACGCGGCCGGGCGGCGCGGTGATGCTGGGCGACAATGGCGCCGCACTGCGGAATATACCCTGTGGGGGTATGGTTGAGGTCACCATGACAACCACGGGAGACCACCACCACGTCCAGCACGGCGACGGCCCCCACACCTCGGGACCGGCCGGCTCGCTCTGGCGGCAGGCCGTGAGCGCCACGCTCCACTGCCTCCTCGGCTGCGCCATCGGCGAGGTCCTCGGCATGGTCATCGGCACCGCCCTCGGGTTCCACAACCTGGGCACCGTCGTCCTGTCGATCGCCCTCGCCTTCGTCTTCGGCTACTCGCTGGCCATGCGGCCCATCCTGCGCGCCGGCCTCACCCTGGCCGCGGCCCTGCCGGTCGCGCTGGCGTCCGACACCGTCTCGATCGCCACCATGGAGGTTGTCGACAACGCGCTCATGCTCGTCATCCCAGGGGCGATGGACGCCGGGCTGAGCAGCGCGCTGTTCTGGCTCTCGCTCGTCCTGTCGCTCGCCATCGCGTTCACCCTGACCGTGCCGGTCAACCGCTGGCTGCTGGCCCGCGGGCGGGGCCACGCGGTGGTGCACCAGTACCACCAGCACTGAGTGGCGCCGGTCCGCAGCTGGTCCCCCGGCGGCCGTCAGCCCTGAGGGTGCGCCCGGCCGGGCGTCGACCGGGCGGTCCACCCGGCGGGCGTCAGCGCCCTGCCGGGCGGCGCGGGCTCTCGGAGTCGGTGAGCGCGTCGAGGTCGGCGAGCGCACCGGCCACTAGCACGAGGCCGACCGACATCGCGCCCCGCCACGCGATCACCGCGGGCGAGGCGCCGCTGGGGACCGTGGGTGCCAGGCCCACGGTGACCAGCACGAGCCAGCCACCGACGGCCATGAGCACCCCCGGCAGCCGCGGGAAGACGCTGCCGCGCAGCACCGAGATGCCGAACAGCGCCAGACCCGCGGGGACCCATGTCGGGTTCCCCGCGAAGCCGAGGACCAGCACCGCGAGCCCCGCCCAGCCCAGCCAGGCGGACCGCGAGTCGGCCTGCCGCAGCTGGTACCCGACCAGCGCGGCACCGACCAACACGGCCGCCACCAGCCCGGTCAGCGCCAGCACGACGCCCGGGACGGGGGCGTGCACCGCGCTGAACATCCACCAGGCGAAGAGCACCAGCCCCCCTGCGTCGCCCGCGACCGGACCGACACGCTCGAGCGTCGCCGCCATGTCCTGCGTCTGCGCCATGGGCCGAACGTACGACCTCCGTCTCGACCTCGCATCGTCCGATTGACGCAGGCGCCCGCCACGGGGGCGGCCGGCGACGTCACGGCGCCTCAGCCGGTGACGACCCACCGGCCGGCATCTGGGTCGAGCCGGGCCAAGCCGCGCCGGTACAGCTCGGCCAGCCACCCCTCCATCGGGAACCAGCCCCACCGGTCGTGGAACACGTTGGCGTTCCTCACGATCGAGCGCCGGTGGCGCAGCGGTGGGCTCTCCTGCTCGTGGTGCTGGTGGAAGGCCGTGGCGCCCCCGACCCAGAGCATGGTGCCGCCCGCCGCGCGGATCCGCTGCCCGAAGTCGGTGTCCTCGCCGCCGTAGCCGACGTAGTCCTCGTCGAAGCCCCCCAGCCCCCGCCAGCCCGACGCGGTGACCGCGAACGACAGCGACCAGAACAGCCGGACGTCGTCGGCGACCTGCGTCGTCCCCGGGGTGGGCGCGGGACGGGCCGGGTGCGGCCTCGCGGTCGCAGCGAGCGAGGGCACCCGGTATGCCGTGGGGTGACCGACCGGGGGCAGGTAGGCGACCTCACCGCACGCGACCACGGGACCCGTCCCGGCGTCACGAAGCACCTGTGCGTAGCGGCCCACGGTGTCCTGGCCGGGGATGCAGTCGACGTCGAGGAACACGAGGACCTCGGCCCCGAGGTCCAGTGCGGCCTCCGCTCCCGCGTTGCGGGCCGTGGACAGGGGCAGCTCTCCGCTACCCGTGAGCGGCACCGGGACCACCGCAGCCGCCGGGTGGAGCTCGCGTGCGACCGCCTCGACCCCGGCGTCACCCATGGCGACGACCACGTAGGTGTCGGGTCGTACCGACTGGCGGCCGAGCCCCCAGCCCTGGCCCCGGAGGTGCTCGTGCCGGCCGTGGGCGAGGGTGATGACGGCCGTGCGGGGGTGGCTGACCCGACCGCCGGCGTCGCCGCTCGTGCGCTCACCGGGACGGCCGCTCGGGAGGGGCTCCGGGTGGCCGTTCACGCGGGCACCCGGGCGGGGAGCCCCACCTCCGACAGGAGGGCTGCGGCCCGGGCTGCCCCGTCCCCGGTGCTCCAGCGGGCCCAGCCCTCGCCGCCCGTCGCCACGGCCTGATCCAGCAGCCCCGGCCACTCGTGCGGCGGCGGCCAGCTCGTCCGGCCGACGGCCAGGCCGAGCTCCTGGACGCACTCGGCCGTCGCCACCTGCTCGTCGTGGGGGCGCGGCTGGGCGACCACGACGGCGGGACGCCGCGCTGCGGCGACCTCCGCGACCGCGTTCTGGCCGGCGTGGGTCACCACGACGTCGGCGCGCCGCAGCTCGTCCCACAGGTCCGTCGACGCGCGCGCGCCGGGGGAGCGTTCGACCCAGGTCCACCCAGGGGTTGCCGCGCGGGCGGCAGCCACCTGTGCGGCCGTCGTGCCCCGGCCGCCCGCGCCCCAGAGGAGGAGCACGGACGGTCCGGACGACGTCCCGCCGGGGGCCTTGTCCCGGGCGTCGCTCGGCGCGGGGGGTCCGGCCCACGGGGCTGTCGGGTTGCCGTCGGCCGGCACTGCGGCTGCGCCCTGCCGGCTCAGGGAGTCGAACCTGGAGATGCCGCCGACGCACCGGTTCTTGGCGACCCACTCCGGCGGCCAGGCCCGCTCGTGCGTCCCGGCCGGCCACGGGGCGAGCAGGGCTTCGGCCGTGTCGTACGCGAGCCGGTGCGCCCGGTCGTCACGGCGCCCGGGCAGGGCCACGACCACCGTGGGGACGCCGGCCAGCCGGGCCAGCAGAGCGACCTCGACCGACACGTCGACCACAAGCAGGCGCGGCCGGTGCCGGGCGGCCCAGGACACGACCTGCTGCGCCCGGCGCGCCAGCCCGGCGTGACCGCGGGGGACCCAGTGGAGGGCGCCCTGTGCCGTGACGTCGGCGTCGTGGTCGAGGGGATCCCCGGGGGCGTCGTCGTCCCGGGCCAGCTCGGTCCAGCCCGAGCTCCAGCCCTCCGGGCGCGGGGCCGAGCTGAGCCCCCAGACGGGTTCGTCCAGCGCCGCCGCGACGGCCTGCATGCGAGTCACGTGGCCGGCCCCTTGGTGGTGGGCGTAGTACCCGATCATGCGGCCTGCCCGACCTGCGTCATGTCCTCGTACCGCTCCACGTAGGCATCGACCATGGTGTCGAGCGAGCAGTGCCGGACCGCATGGTCGCGGCAGCCCGCGCGGTCGAGGATGACCGCGCCCGGCAGCGCGGCAGCCGCCGCGTCGACGTCGCCCGGGGCCACGAGGACGCCGGTGCCGGGGACGACGAACTCGCCCAGGCCGCCGCGGCGGTAGCCGACCACGGGCGTGCCGCACGCCAGCGACTCGGCCGCGACCAGACCGTACGGCTCGTCCCAGGCGGGCGTCACCAGCGTCGCCGCACTCGCTCCCACGAGGTCGCGCAGCGCGCGCACGCCGAGGTGCCCGACGTACTCGGCCCCAGCCCCCAGCAACGGCTCGACGACGTCGCGGACGTAGCCGGGGTCGCCGACGGGACCGGCTAGTCGCAGCCGCCGCCCGCTCGCCGCCGCGATGGCGATGGCCTCGTGCGGTGCCTTCTCAGGGACCAGGCGGCCGAACCACACGAGGTCGGTCCCACCCGGGCCGGGAGTCCACGTGGAGGTGTCGACGCCGTTGTGCACGACGTCGGCGGTGGTGACGTGCCGCCACTGCTCCGCGGTGTGAGCGCTGACGGCGACGAACCGGGCCCGGGACTGGTCCATGAGGGAGATCGCGGGCTCGAGCCACGGGGTGGGCGGCGTGTGCAGCGTCGTCAGCATCGGCGCGATGCAGGCCTGCGCCAAGGAGATGGGGACGAAGTGCAGGCTGTTGTTGTGGATGACGTCGACGTCGCGCCGCGCTCGCAGCTCGAGCATGACCTGCAGGTAGGCGTGGTGCTCGCGCAGCCACGGCTCCGGCGGCATGCCCACGTCGGCCCGCGCCGCGTCGCTGAGCCGCAGCGGCGCCACCATGAGCTCGCGGGCGTCGAGCTCCGGGTCGCTGCCGGGTCCGGCGAACACGGTGACGTCGACCCCCCGGTCACGCAGTCCGCGCACGAGCGCCCAGGTCAGCGACTCCAGTCCTCCGGCGAAGGGCTGCCGAAGGGGATGGCGGGCGGCGGCGAGGATCACGACGTGCACGCGCGCCTCCGGCCCAGGACGCCCTCGTACACGTCGTGGTGCACCGCGGCGACCTGCTCCCGCTCGGCCCGGCGCTCCTCCGTGGTCGCCCGGGGGGCCGCTCGTCCGGCCAACCAGCCACGGTGCGCGTCGCGCAGGGCCGCCACGAGGGACGGCACGCGCTCGGCTCCGTCCGCGGCATACGTCAGGCAGGGCCGCTGCTGGGCGTAGAAGCCGCAGTCGGGGGCGGCCACCCACGTGCCGAGGTCGTGGCAGGCCTCGAGCCAGCCGGAGTGGGTGCCGAAGCGGTACGGCAGGACGGACACGTCCAGGCCCTGCAGGTACGCCCAGAGCTCGTCGTCGGAGAAGTAGTCGTGCACCCGCAGGTCGACCCGGCCGTCCTCCGCGAGGGCGGTGAGGTGGGCCGCGAGCACGGGGTCGTGCCGCGCGAAGCCCTCGGTCATGACGTCGGTGTGCGCGTCGATGTGCAGCACGGCTCCGGGCAGGTCCCCGAGAGCGCCGACCATGCCGTCGACCAGGGCGAGCGGCTCCATGTTGGCGCGCAGGCTCTTGGCGTGCAGCCCGACGACGAACCGGTCCCGCACGGGACGCGGCCGCCCGAGCCACTCCTCCGGGACGACGTGCGGATGGGGGACGACGGTCGCGGTCCGTCCCCAGCGCTGCTCCAGGACGGCGGCGGCGCCGGGGGTCAGCGTGAGGAGGGCGTCGGCGGCCGCGACGAGCACGTCGAGCTGGGCGTCGTGGGTCTCGGCGGTGGGGTGGTGCGGGTTGCGCAGGTCGTGCACGGTCAGCACGAGCGGCTTGTCGTGCTGGCGGAGGGCGAGCGTGAGCGCCTCGAGGTCCGCGGGCGACAGGGCGTCGAACCCGAAGTGGACGTGCATGAGGTCGAACTCGGCCGCGTGGCCGTGCACCCACGCGCTCGTGAGCATCCGTGGCGGCCACCAGGGCGAGTCGGGGGAGGCGCCGGACGGCGGATCGGGGAGGCGGACCACGTCGGCGGGTGCCGGCCCTGGGGACGCCAGGTGCCGGACGTAGACGTGGCCGGACGGGATGGACGCGACGAGGATGCTCACAGCTGACCTTCGGGAGGGGTCGGGCGCGGCTGCACCCGACCAACGGGCAGCAGGCAGGTGGCTCGACCGGCTGTGGACTTCCCGACCAACGTAACCGGCATCCCCGACACTCGCTCCTCCGGCTGCGCCGACCCCCCGTCGGCACGCCCCCGGCGCAGGGGGCACGGGGGCTGCGGGCTCAACCTGCGAAGCGGCCTGCGCTAACCTGTCCTCGTGGCACGGTCCCTGCTCCTTACCTAGCCGCGACGACGACCCGACAGGACGTCGACGCGGCCAGCCCCTCCTGCGCGAGGGGCTTCGTTGTGTGTGGGCGCACCGGTGTGTGGACGCACGCAGCGGGTGGAGACCGTCGGGAGCAGGCCCGACCAGACGAGACGACGAGGACGAGATGAGCGACACGACGCCGCACCGGTACACCGCAGCCCTGGCCGACCGGATCGAGGTGGCCTGGCAGGACCGCTGGGAGCAGGAGGGGACGTTCCACGCCCCGAACCCGGCCGGTCCGTGGGCCGAGCCCGAGAAGGTCGGCGACCGCGAGAAGCTGCTCGTCCTCGACATGTTCCCGTACCCCTCCGGGGCGGGCCTGCACATCGGGCACCCGCTGGGGTACATCGCGACCGACGTGTTCGGGCGCTACCACCGGATGACCGGCAAGAACGTGCTGCACTGCCTGGGCTACGACGCGTTCGGGCTGCCGGCCGAGCAGTACGCCGTGCAGACCGGCCAGCACCCGCGGAAGACGACCGAGGAGAACATGGTCGTCATGAAGCGCCAGCTGCGGCGGCTGGGGCTGGCGCACGACGACCGGCGCGCGATCGCCACGATCGACCCCGAGTACTACAAGTGGACCCAGTGGATCTTCACCCAGATCTGGGACGCCTGGTACGACGTCGACGCCGTCCGTGAGGACGGTGGCCGGGGGAAGGCGCGGCCGATCCGCGAGCTGGTCGCACAGCTCGAGAGCGGCGAGCGCCCGACGCCGGACGGCCGCGACTGGGCTGACCTGTCCGCGGCCGAGCGCGCGGAGGTCCTCGACGGGTTCCGCCTGGCCTACTCCTCGCAGGCGCCGGTCAACTGGGCGCCCGGCCTGGGCACGGTGCTCTCCAACGAGGAGGTCACCAACGACGGCCGGTCCGAGCGCGGCAACTTCCCGGTCTTCAAGACCAACCTGCGCCAGTGGATGATGCGGATCACCGCGTATGCCGACCGGCTGGCCGACGACCTCGACCGCGTCGACTGGCCCGAGAAGGTCAAGCTGATGCAGCGCAACTGGATCGGGCGCAGCCAGGGCGCACGGGTGCGGTTCCCGGTCGCCGGTCACGACGTCACGATCGAGGTCTTCACGACCCGGCCCGACACGCTGTTCGGCGCGACCTTCATGGTGCTGGCGCCCGAGCACCCACTGCTGGAAACCATTGTCTCCCAGGGCGACTGGCCCGAGAGCGTCAACCCGGCGTGGACCGGTGGCGAGGTCACCCCCGCAGCCGCGGTCGCGGCGTACCAGCGGGCTGCCTCGCGCAAGTCCGAGGTGGAGCGGCAGACCGAGGGCAAGGACAAGACCGGCGTCTTCACCGGCGCCTGGGCGACGAACCCGGTCAACGGCGAGCAGATCCCGGTCTTCGTCGCCGACTACGTCCTCATGGGGTACGGCACCGGCGCGATCATGGCCGTGCCCGCGCAGGACACGCGAGACTGGGAGTACGCCGAGAAGTTCGGGCTGCCGATCGTGCGCACCGTCCAGCCGAGCGAGGGTCACGACGAGTCGACAGCGTTCACCGGCGACGGGCCGGCGGTCAACTCCGCCAACGACGAGATCTCGCTCAACGGCCTGGGGGTCGCCGAGGCGAAGTCCGCGATCATCGACTGGCTGGTGACGAAGGGCTTCGGCGAGGCCACGGTCAACTACAAGCTGCGCGACTGGCTGTTCAGCCGGCAGCGGTACTGGGGCGAGCCGTTCCCGATCCTGTTCGACGAGGACGGCGTGGCCCACGCGGTGCCCGACTCCATGCTGCCGGTGGAGCTGCCGGACGTGCCGGACTACTCGCCCAAGACGTTCGACCCCGACGACGACTCCTCGAGCCCGGAGGCGCCCCTGTCGCGGGCCACCGAGTGGGTCGAGGTCGAGCTCGACCTCGGCGACGGCTCCGGCCTGCGCAAGTACCGCCGCGAGACGAACACGATGCCCAACTGGGCGGGGTCGTGCTGGTACTACCTGCGCTACCTCGACCCGGCCAACGACGAGGCGTTCGTCGACCCCGAGAACGAGCGCTACTGGATGGGCAAGCACCCGACCCCCGTCGAGGGTGCGCCGGCCGGAGTCAGCGACCCCGGTGGCGTCGACCTGTACATCGGTGGCGTCGAGCACGCGGTGCTGCACCTGCTGTACGCGCGGTTCTGGCACAAGGTGCTGTTCGACCTCGGCCACGTCAGCAGCGAGGAGCCGTTCCGGAAGTACTTCTCCCAGGGGTACATCCAGGCCTTCGCCTACCGCGACAACCGCGGCCAGCCGGTCCCCGCCACCGAGGTCGAGGAGGTCGAGGGCAGCGACGCCCAGGACCCACAGTTCACCTGGCAGGGGCAGCCCGTCACCCGCGAGTACGGCAAGATCGGCAAGTCCCTCAAGAACGTCGTCAGCCCGGACGAGATGTACGACGCGTACGGCGCCGACACCCTGCGGGTCTACGAGATGTCGATGGGGCCGCTGGAGCTGTCCAAGCCGTGGGAGACACGCGCCGTCGTCGGGGCGCAGCGGTTCCTGCAGCGCCTGTGGCGCAACGTGATCGACGAGGAGACCGGCGAGGTCCGGGTGGTCGACGCACCGCTCGACCAGGACACGCTGCGCACCATGCACCGGACCATCGACGCGGTGTCGAAGGACTACCCGTCGCTGGGCTTCAACACGGCGATCGCCCGGCTCATCGAGCTCAACAACGCGCTCACCAAGCTCGACGCGGTGCCCCGGGAGGCGGCCGAGACCATCGTGAAGATGGTCGCGCCGATCGCCCCGCACATCGCCGAGGAGCTGTGGTCGCGGCTGGGCCACGACGAGACGATCACCTACGAGTCGTTCCCCGTCGCCGACCCGGCGCTGCTCGTCGAGGACACCGTGACCTGCGTCGTGCAGATCAAGGGCAAGGTCCGCGACCGGCTCGAGGTGGCCGCCGACATCAGCGAGGACGCGCTGCGCGAGCAGGTGTTGGCGCTGCCCAAGGTCGTGGCCGCGACCGAGGGCGGCATCCGCACCGTCATCGTGCGGGCGCCCAAGCTGGTCAACGTCGTCCCGGTCTGAGCCGTGCGGGTCCCGCGCTGCTCGTCCCGGTCCTGGGCGGTGCGCGTCCCGCGCTCCCCGTCCCGGTCCTGGGCGGTGCGGGTCCCGCGGGCCCCGTCGCGCCGATAGCCTGCGCGCGTGAGCGTCGCCCTCGTCACGGACTCCACGGCATACCTGCCGGCCTCGGTCGTCGAGGCCCGCGGGATCCGCGTCGTGCCGCTGCACGTGGTGATCGGCGGCACCGAGTTCAGCGAGGGCGTCGACGTGACCACGGCGGAGGTGGCGGCCGCACTGCGCGCGTTCAGGCCGGTGTCGACGTCGAGGCCCTCGCCCCAGGCGTTCCTCGAGGCGTACGAGAAGGCCGCGGCCGGCGGAGCGGACGCCGTCGTCTCCGTGCACATCTCGGCCGACATGTCCTCGACGGTCGAGTCGGCGCACCTGGCGGCGAAGCAGTCGCCGGTGCCGGTCACCGTGGTCGACTCGCGGTCGCTCGGCATGGCGATGGGGTATGCCGTGGTCTCGGCTGCCGACCTCGCGGCCGGTGGCGCCTCGGCCGAGGAGGTCGCGGCGGTGGCACGCTCGCGCAGCGAGGCCTCGACGGTCGTGTTCTACGTCGACACGCTCGAGCACCTCAGGCGCGGCGGCCGGATCGGCGCGGCGTCGGCACTGCTCGGATCGGCGCTCGCCATCAAGCCGATCCTCGGGCTCGGGGACGGGCACATCCGCCCGCTGGAGAAGGTCCGCACGTCCGCCCGGGCGCTGGCCCGGCTCGAGGAGCTCGCCGTCGAGGCGGTCACGGCAGCGGAGGGTGACGTCGACGTCGCCGTGCACCACCTCGACTCCGCGGCCCGGGCGGAGGACCTCGCCGAGCGGATCCGTGCGCGGGTCCCGGGCTCGGACGAGGTCGCCGTGGTGGAGCTGGGAGCCGTGGTGGGGGCCCACGTGGGTCCGGGCACGCTGGCCGTGGCGGTGTCGCCGAGGCCATGACGGCGCTCGACGTGGTGGTGGGGCCGGCCGGCCAGGTGCTCTGGTCGGCCGGTGGGGCGGTCCGGTCGGCCGGGGACGGGATGTGGTCGGCCGGGGAGGTGGTGTGGTCGGTCGGAGGGGTCGTCCAGGGAGTCGTCGCGGCGGTGGCGGCGTTCCTGCTCGGGTCGGTCAACCCGGCGACGATCCTCGCGAGGCTGCTGGGCAAGGACCTGGCCCGCTCGGGATCCGGCAACCCCGGGGCCACCAACGCGGGAAGGGTCCTCGGCGTGCGCTGGGGTGTGGTCGTCGGGCTCGCGGACGTCCTCAAGGGCTGGCTGCCGGTGGTGCTCGCGGCGTCCTGGCTCGGCCCCGTCGTGGCGCTCGTCGTCGGGCTCGCGGTCGTCCTGGGGCATATCTGGTCGCCGTTCCTGCGCGGCCACGGCGGGAAGGGCGTGGCGACGTCGCTGGGGGCGATCCTCGCGGTCCAGCCGTGGTTCGCGGTGGTCATGCTGCTGCTGTTCGCGCTGCTGGTGTGGCGGTTCCGCTGGGTGGCGGGCGCCTCGGTGACGGCGTGCCTCGTGCTGCTCGTCCTGGGCCTGCTGGCGCTGCTCGGCTGGCTGCCGGGGTGGGCGCCCGACGTGAGCCGGCAGACGGGGCTGTGGTGCGTGCTCCTGGCGCTGGTCGTCATCTACCGGCACCGCCGCAACATCGAGCTGTGGCTGCTCGCCCGCCGGGAGTCGTCCACAGGCTGACCCTGCGCCCCCGGCCGTCCACAGGCGGAGGCCGCGTGGTGCCGGGTTGCCCGCCGGCTTCCTAGCGTTCCGGTATGCCGTTGCGCCGCCGACCGCCCGAACCGTCGCCTCGACTGCGTGCCCTCCTCGACCGGGCGAGCGCGAGTGCCCCCGGCGAGCCGGCCGGTGGTGTGCCGGCCGGCGAGGCGACCGGTGCACCGGCGAGCGGGTTCGAGCCCTGGCAGCCGGAGCGAGCGTGGATCGCCTCGCCGCCCCAGTCCGCGGGTGCACCGCGCGTGACCGACCCCACGCAGGAGCCGCCCGCTGCCCGGGACCCCGCGGGGTCCCGAGCGGGGCGCGGCACGCCGGTCCTGCCCGGGCGGCATCGTCGACCCCGGCCTCCCGGACCGCCGTGGCTCGCGGTCCCGGAGGCGCTGCGAGGCGCCCGGCTGACGGCCCCGCGCGCGGCTGCGGCGGGGCTGCTGCTCGTGGTGCTCGTCGCGTCCCTCGTCTTCGGCGCCCGGGTGGCCCTCGCACGTGCCGCGAGCGAGCCCCGGCCGGTGGCGCCCGCGCCCTCGCAGTCGGCCGTCCTCACCCGTGGACCCTCCACCTTCGCCACGTCCGCCACCAGCGCGGGCGGGGGAGGGCCGCCGACCGCCCTGGCCACGGTCACCATCCACGTGGTCGGGCAGGTCACCCACCCCGGGGTGCTCCGCCTGCCCACCGGCTCACGGGTCGGGGACGCCGTCACCCGCGCGGGTGGCGCCCTGAAGGGCGCCGACCTCGGCGCCATCAACCTGGCCCGGGTCCTCACCGACGGCGAGCAGGTCAGGGTGCCCAAGCCGGGGGAGGCGGTCACCCAGCCGGGCGGGGCGGCAGGGGGCGGCGGCGCCGGTGGGGCCGGTACTGCTGGGGGCGGGACCGATGCGGGGGCAGGCGGTCCGGCCGGCGGACTGGTGGACCTCAACGCCGCCACGACCACCCAGCTGGAGGACCTGCCCGGCGTCGGGCCCGTGCTCGCGCAGCGCATCGTCGACTGGCGCACCGAGCACGGCCGCTTCACGACGGTCGACGAGCTCAACGAGGTGAGCGGCATCGGCGAGAAGATCTTCGCCCAGCTGAAGCCCAAGGTGACCGTGTGAGCGCCGAACCCCGTTCGCGCCGTAAGCCCGCTCGTCGCGCGGAGGTTCCCCACGACTCCCGGACGCCGGGGCAGGCAGTGCCGCCGGCGACCAGCCTCGACCTCCGGCTGCTGGTGCCGGCCCTGGTCGCCTGGGCCTTCGCGGCGTCGGTGCTGGGCCTGCCCGTCCAGGCGCTGGTCGTGGTGTCGTCGTGCCTCGTGGTCCTGGCGCTCGTGGTCCTGGCGCTCGCCGCCGGGCGGGTCGGCGTCTCGGGCGGTGGGGCGCCGACCTCCCGCCGGTTCCGCGCGGCCGTGATGGTCGCGATGTGCGCCGCGGCGTGCGCCCTCACGGGCGTGTCCGTGGCCGGTCACTCCGCCGTGCGCTCTGCGGGCCCGGTCGAGGCGTTGGCTCGCGACCACGCGACCGTGCAGGTGGTGGCGGTCGTGGCCACGGATCCCCGCCTGCGGCAGACCACCGGCCTGGCGGGTGCCAGCGTCTACGCGCGTCTCACCCTCAGCCAGGTGACGGCGCGGGGACAGGTCAGCCGCGTCCACGCCCCGGTGCTGCTCGTGGCCGACGAGCGCTGGCGCGACGTCCAGTGGCACCAGGAGCTCGTGGTCCGCGGCCGGCTGGTCGCCGCGGACCCCGGCGACGACGTCGTCGCGGTGCTCAAGCCGTCGGGCGGTCCGGCGGCGGCTCGGGACCCCGGAGTCGTCGCCCGCGCTGCCGAGCACCTGCGGTCAGGGCTGCGCCGGGCGTCCGACCCGCTGCCTTCGGACGCGCGTGGACTGCTGCCCGCCCTGGTCATCGGGGACACCAGCCGCACGCCCTCGGACCTCACGGACGCGATGCTCGCCACGGGGATGACCCACCTGAGCGCGGTGTCGGGCTCGAACGTCGCGATCGTGCTCGCGTTCGCCCTCGGGGCGGCTCGGCTCGGCGGCCTGCCTCGGCGGGCCAGGGTGCCGTGGGCGCTGGTGGTGCTGGCCGGTTTCGTCGTGCTCGCCCGCCCCGAGCCCAGCGTCGTGCGCGCCGCGACGATGGGGGCCATCGGGCTGCTGGGCCTGAGCGCCTCCCGCCGAGCGGCAGGCGTGCCGGTGCTCTCGGGCGCGGTCGTGGTGCTCCTGGTCGTTGACCCGTGGCTCAGCCGCTCCTACGGCTTCGCCCTGTCGACCCTCGCCACGCTCGGGCTGCTGCTCTTCACGCGTTCCTGGGGCCGGGCGATCGGGCGCCGGCTGCCCGGCCGCGCGAGCTCGCTCGGCCCGGCGCTCGCGATCCCGGTGGCCGCCCAGGCCATGTGCGCCCCGGTCGTGGTCCTCCTGCAGGGCTCGGTGTCCGTGGTGGGGATCCTCGCGAACCTGCTGGCCGCCCCACTCGTCGCACCCGCCACCGTGGCCGGCGTGAGTGCTGCCGTGGTGGCGCCGCTGTGGCCCCTCGGCGCGACGCTGCTGTGCTGGGCGGGGGCCCTGCCCAGCCTCGGCATCAGCTGGGTCGCCCGCACGTGCGCGACGGTGCCGGGCGGCACGCTGCCCTGGCCCGACGGTGCGCCCGGCGCGGTCCTCCTCACGGTGGTCACCGTGCTCGTCGTGGTGTCCGCGCGCCGGTGGGCCCACGTCGCCCGGTGGCACCCGGTCGCCTTCCTGGCCGCCGTGCTGCTGGTGGTGGCCGCGGCGGCTCCCACGTCGGCGGTGGCCTGGCCGCCGCCGGGCTGGCGCTTCGTCGCATGTGACGTCGGCCAGGGCGACGGGCTGGTCCTGGCCACGAGCCCGGGCCACGCGGTCGTCGTGGACGCCGGGCCCGACCCGGCCCTCATCGACGCCTGCCTGCGCCGGCTGAAGGTGGCGGTGGTCGACTCGCTCGTCCTCACCCACTTCCACGCCGACCACGCCGACGGACTGCCCGGGGTGTTGCGAGGACGGACCGTGCGCGGCGTCCTCGCCACCCCGGTGCGCGACCCGCCCTACCAGTGGCGCGAGGTGGAGGGCTGGACCCGCGCACGCGGCATCCCGGTCACTGACCTGGTGGCCGGCGACCACCTGAGCTGGCCGGGCGTGGAGGCCGACGTCTGGTGGCCGGCCCGCCGGCTCGACAGCGGCTCGGTGCCCAACAACTCCTCGGTGGTCCTCGCCGTGCGCGCCGGGCCGGTCGACCTGCTGCTGCTCGGGGACGTGGAGCGCGAGGCGGCCCACGCCATCCTCCTGCAGCTGCGGCGCGACCCGGCCATGGCGGCGCGGGCCGGGAGCTTCGACGTCGTCAAGGTGGCTCACCACGGTTCGGCCAACCTCGACCCCGAGCTGCTCGCGGCCGTCGCGGCGCCAGTGGCCGTCATCAGCGTGGGCAAGGACAACGACTACGGGCACCCGTCACCGAAGGCGCTGCAGGCGCTGGCGCGCGACGGGTATGCCGTGCTGCGCACCGACCAGCGTGGCGACGTCGCGGTCGTCGAGGACCGGGGAGCGGTCGGGGTGACGTGGCGCAGGCGCTGACCGCCCCCTGCCCGTCGACGCACCCCGGAGCGCTCCGCAAGGCGTCGCGGGTCGCCCGGACGCGCCGGGGCAGGAATCAGGTGCTGGCGAGGACCCGCGGCGTGGCCTTGGCCGCCTCGACGAGGGCGTCGATGGTCGCCTGCACGGCCGGCACCCGCTCCAAGTCGGGGGTGGTCACGACACTGACCGTGCGCCGCGAGGCCGGTTGGATCGGCAGGGTGACGACGTCCCGGTGGTGGGCCGTGCGCAGGATGAGGTCGGGGATGAGGGCGACCCCGAGGCCTTCGGCGACGAGGCCGAGCACGGCCACGTAGTCCTCGGTCTCGAAGCCGACGTTGGGCGAGAAGCCGGCCGTGGCGCACATCTGCAGCAGGTGTCCGCGGCAGCGCGGGCAGCCAGCGATCCAGTTGTCGTCGGCGAGCTTGGTGAGGTCGGCGACCGGCTCGGTGGCCAGCGGGTGGTCGCGGGGGAGCGCGAGGCGGACCTCGTCGTCGAGGAGCTTGTGCTGGACGAAGAGGTCCATGTCCTCCTCGCCGCGGCCGACGTCCGTGCCCTCGTAGGCGAAGGCCACGGCGAGGTCGCACTCGCCCGCCTTGAGCGCGGCCAGCGACTCGGGCGGCTCGGCCTCGGTGAAGGTCACCTGCACGTCCGGGAACCGCTGCTTGACCAGGGCGAGCGCGCGGGGCACGAGGGTCGCGGAGCTCGACGGGAACGCCATGAGGCGCACCCGCCCGGCGCGCAGCCCGGCGATGGCGGCGACCTCCTCCTCGGCGGCGTCGAGCGCGGCGAGGACCGAGACCGCGTGCCGGGCGAGGACCTGACCCGCCTCGGTGAGCCGCACGTTGCGGCCGACGCGCTCGACCAGCACGGTCCCGGTGCGCTGCTCGAGGCGGCGCACCATCTGGGAGATCGCGGGCTGGGAGTAGCCCAGCGCGAGGGCGGCGCCGGTGAAGCTGCCCTCGTCGGCAATCGCCTTCATCACGCGGAGGCCGGCTGCGTCGATCATGTCTCCAGCATAACGCAGAGTTATCGAAGCGGAAGACTTGTGCAGGATCGGTGATAGCCGCAGGTCGGGGGCGGTGCGGAGGACCCCTGGGGACAGCGCGGTCGCCGAAACCGGGCAAATCCGTAGAATCGCTGCTGCAGACAGGCCGCCCGGGCCGCACCGTGGCGGCTGCCGGCGAAGGGGGAGCAGGGTGCAGGTCCGCAGAGGGGCGCTCACGGCCGTCGCGGTGGCGGCGTCGGTCACGCTGGCCGCGTGCTCCGGCGGGGGCGAGGACCCGCCGCCGACGACCTCGGCGACCTCCACCAGCTCGAGCACCTCCAGCCCGCCCTCGACGAGCACCACTCGGTCCCCGAGCGCCACCAACACGGTGGCGCTCCCGCCAGAGGCGACCAAGCACACCGAGGCCGGCGCCATAGCCTTCGCGAAGTACTTCTTGCAGGTCTCCAGCGAGGCATTCGTGGCAGGCGATGGATCGACGGTCCGGGCCCTTTCTGAGAGCTCATGCTCCGGTTGCGGGGCGATCGCTCGGGCAGCCGACAACGAGTATGCGGACGGTTTACACCCGGCGACTGCCCGCTTCGTCTTCCAAGACTCCAATGTGCACCCAAGCAGCTCTGGCGACCTCCGAGTGATCGACGTGATTGGCACAGAGAAGTCAGTCGCAATGGTTGACGCGACCGGAGCTGAGAAGCGCCGGACCAAAGCTGAACCCTCATGGACGAGATCGACGGTCCGGTGGACAGGCAGGGAATGGGTGATGCAGGACTTCGCGGTGGTGAAGCAGTCATGATTCGGCGCCTGGTCCTGGCCATCGCGCTTGTTGCGGTGATCGGGCTCGGAGCTGGATCGGCGGCATCTGCGGACGGCCCTGCCAACCCGGACGGCTCGCTCACGACGGCGACCGCCAACGAAGGAGTGACTGTCAGCGCTGACACGTTCAGGGTTCCCTCTGGTTCCTCCAACACGAAGGGTGATCAGGAGAAGCCGATCGCCATCGGGGTGACTGCTCTGCAGGCCCTGGAGTTCCGCGCCTCCTTGGGCTGCGGGGATGCCTCTAGTCCGGACGCAACGGTCGACGTCACTGACTGCACCTTGGCCCTGTCTGCCTGTGGGGACAACGCCATCCTTCTGTATGTGTGGGCGCGTCGCGCCGCCAGCGAAGAGCCTTGGCAGTTCAAAGGGCAGACGTGCAAGGCCTCACAACTCCCGGTAGGGACTGGCATGCCGCCCGCGATCCCGACCATGGCGCAGCTCCAGACGGCCTTCCGGCAGCTGCCGTTCTCCAAGCCCACGGTCGGCATCCAGCCCGAGGGCAACACGACGCTGGTCAACCTGCCCACCTACTTCCGGGCCGAGTGGCCGGACGACACCGGCCTCCAGCCGGGCGAGGTCAGCAGGCCCGTCAGGCTCCTGTCCTGGACGGTGGAGTTCAAGATCGCGGCCCGCTCGTACGACTTCCACTACGGTGACGGGTCCAGCAGCGGCCCTACCTCCGACCCCGGCGGCGTCTACCCGGACGGCGCGATCCGCCACACCTACGCCGAACCCACTGCGGCCGCCCGGGTCAGCGTGGACTCGACGCTCACCGCGCAGTACCGCGCCAACGGCGGCCCGTGGCAGGACATCGACGCCGTCGCCGACCTGCAGGACGAACCCGTCACCACCCTCCAGGTCCGCGAGGCCCACGCCCGCCTGGTCACCCGCTGAGCACGGCATCGATGAGCCCGGCGTCGATGACCCCGGCGCCAACGACCCCGGTTTGGACGACCCCGGTTAGGACGAGCCCGGCGCCGGCGGGCGGTTGTCCGGACCGTCTGCTTGCATCGTCGGCACCATGAAGCCGGAGCAGACCGCCACCACCCGAGCCCTCGACGACGTCGATCCCGACACCGACGTCACGGACCTCGGCGGCATCGAGGGCCCGACCGGCGGCTCGCGTCGCAGGGGGACCGCACTCTGCCTCTCCGGCGGCGGCTACCGCGCAGCCCTGTTCCACCTCGGCGCGCTGCGGCGGCTCAACGAGCTCGGCGCCCTCGCCCAGCTCACGACGATCAGCGGCGTCTCCGGCGGCTCCATCGTCGCCAACCTCGTCGCCGACCCCCGACTGACCTTCCCGGGCGGCAGCGCGGGAGAGGTCGGCGGCTTCGACGAGTACGTCGCCGAGCCCCTCGCCCGCCTCGCCTCGCGCAACATCCGCACCCCGGCACTGCTCAGCCGGCTGCTCCCGTGGCGCTGGTCCACCTCGGACGCGGCGGTCCGGGCCCTCGCCGACGAGTTCGCGCAGACCGTCGACTGGTGGTCCAGGCCGTTGCGCGACAACGCCGTGGCCGGGCCCGCGGTCATCACCGGTGCCACCGAGATCGGCTACGGCGTCAACTGGGTGTTCGAGGACCCCACCGCCCACAAGCCGCACGGGCGGGTCGGCGACTACCGCCTCGGGTATGCCGCCCCGCCGCCCGGACTGCGGATGGCGGACATCGTGGCCGCGTCCTGTGCCTTCCCGCCGTTCTTCGCCCCCATGGTCCTCGACGGCGACGCGATCGGGCTCACGGGTGGCCACCAGGGCCTGGAGTCCGACGAGGCCCGATGGGAGATCCGGCGCCGGATCCGCCTCACCGACGGGGGCGTCTACGACAACCTCGGGCTCGAGCCCGTCTGGAAGCGCCACGCCACCGTCCTGGTCAGCGACGGCGGCGGTGTCTTCCGCGCCCGCACCGAGCGCACCGTCGCCGGCCGCATGCTGCGCATCCTCGGCATCGCGACCAACGGCGGCCAGTCGGTCCGCTCCCGGTGGCTGCACGCGGCATACGCGCGCAAGGTCATCCTCGGCACCTCGTGGGCCCTCGACATGGTCGTCGACGGGTGCTACCCGCGCCGGACCACCGAGCTGATCAACGCGGTCCGCACCGACCTCGACACCTTCTCGCTCCAGGAGCAGCACGTCCTCGAGCGCCACGGGTACCTCGTCGCCGACGCCCAGGTGCGCGCGCACGCCCCCCACCTCGTCACCAGCAACGTCCCGGCCCGCCCACCGCACGAGGACGTCGCGGACCCCGCCGTCGCCGAGCGCTCCCTGGCCGACTCGGCCAGGCGCCGACTGCTCGGCCGGTTCTGAGCGGTCCCACCGCACCGGCCTTGCCGGGTGCCGCCCACCCGCCCCACGTACCCTGAATCCCGTGACCTTGCCCGCCACCACGTCGACCGAGGACGCCCTCGACGACCTCGCAGCGCTGCTGGACCGTGGCGGCGTCGTCGCCCTGACCGGCGCCGGGATCTCCACCGAGTCGGGCATCCCCGACTACCGCGGCCCGGACGGCGAGCGCCGGGTGACGCCGATGCAGTACTCGGAGTTCACCGGCTCGAGCGAGGCCCGCAAGAAGTACTGGGCGCGCAGCTACGTCGGCTGGCAGCGGTTCAACCTCGCGCGCCCCAACGCCGGGCACGACGCGGTCGCCCGGCTGCAGGCCAGCGGCCGCATCGGCTCGGTCATCACCCAGAACGTCGACGGCCTGCACCAGCACGCCGGCGCCACCGACGTCGTCGAGCTGCACGGCTCGCTCGCCAAGGTCGTCTGCCTGACCTGCGGTGACCGCAGCAGCCGCTGGGACCTCGACGAACGGATGCGGGAGGCCAACCCCTCGTTCACGGTCACCTCCGACGAGATCCGGCCCGACGGCGACGTCGCGCTCAACGCCCTCGACGTCGAGTCGTTCGTCGTGCCGCTCTGCCTCGTCTGTGGCCGGGACACGCTCAAGCCGGACGTCGTGTTCTTCGGCGAGTCCGTGCCGAAGCCGTTGGTGGAGAGGTGCTTCCGGCTCACCGAGTCGGCCAGCGCGCTGCTCGTCCTGGGCTCGAGCCTGAAGGTGATGAGCGGCTACCGGTTCGTCCGGCGCGCCCACGCCCTCGGCATCCCGGTCGCGATCATCACCCGTGGCCCCACCCGTGGCGACGGCGAGGCCAGCCACCAGCTCGACGCACCCCTCGGGCCCACCCTCACCCGGCTGGTCGCCCGGCTGGGGGCCTGACCCGCCTCACCCCGACGGTCGCCGGGCCACCAGGACCACGTCGATCGCGTCACCCGCGTCGGTCTGCCGGACGACCTCCTCGCAGCGCTCGACGTCGAGGTCTGCCGCCACCTCGCGCAGCCCCTCGACGGTCTGCAGCAGGGCGGGGTCCGACGGGCCGCCGACGCCCTCGGTGAGGTTGCGCAGCGCGTGCCCGACCACGACCAGCGCCCCTCCCGGCGCGAGCCACGCCGTGGCCCGGGTGAGGACGTCCTCGGGCAGGTGGAGGTAGGCGACGAGGACGAGGTCGTAGGCCGTGTGCGCCGGCGGCTGCCAGGAGCGGACGTCGGCGACGACGCAGTCCACCCGCAGCCCCCGGCCCGTCGCCTCCTTCTCGCCCTTGGCCAGCCCGACCGCGGAGAAGTCGACTGCCGTCACCCGCCACCGCCTGGCGGCCAGCCAGACGGCGTGCCGGCCCTCGCCGGCGCCGAGGTCGAGAGCGCGCCCCGGCTCCCAGTCGCCGACGATGCGCTCGACCTCCGCGTTCGGCTCCGCGCTCCACACCCTGCCCTGCGCGGCATACCGCTCGTCCCACAGCTGGCGGCGCCCGGTGCCGGTGCTCGCCGCGCGTGCGCCCCCCGGCGCGTGCTCGTGACCGCGATCCTCGCTCATCCCCCTAGCATCGCCGATATGACTGCCCCTGCCACCGCGGGACGACCGCCGGTCGAGGTCCGCGACGCGGCCCCGACGGACGTCGGTGCCATGGCCGCCATCTACGACGAGCAGGTGCGGACCTCGGTGGCGACGTTCGACACGCAGGAGCGCGGCGCGGCCTACCTCGGCGAGAAGCTCGCGGCGACGGGGCCCGGGAACGTCGTCCTCGTCGCCTGCCTCGGGGACGAGGTCGTCGGCTACGCGTTCTCCGGTCCGTTCCGGCCGCGGCCGGCCTACGACGGGACCCGGGAGGTGTCCGTCTACGTCGACGCCTCCGCCCGTGGGGCGGGCATCGCCCGCAGCCTGTATGCCGCGCTGCTGGCCCGGCTCGACGCCGAACCGTCCGTGCACACCCAGCTCGCGGTGATCGCACTGCCGAACGAGGCGAGCGAGGCGCTGCACCGCAGCTTCGGCTTCGAGCGGGTCGGCGTGCTGCGCGAGGTCGGCAACAAGTTCGGCCGGTGGGTCGACACGGCCTGGTACCAGCGGCTGGCCTGAGCCGGGTCCCGGAACAGCACTGGCGCGTCACGCCCTGGCTTGGCACTCTCGTGCCGAGGAGATTCGCGCGAAGACTCGGGGAGGCTGACCCATGGGTGCGACCGGTGCCGGACCGTTCGAGAACGACGACGCCCTCGACTTCCTGGACGACCTGGAGGAGGCCGACGCCCAGGCGCGCCGGGAGCGGGTGGAGTCCGCCCTGGGGCGGGTCGTGCGCTCGCGCGACTACATCGAGGCCCCGGTGATGTCCGAGGCCATCGCCGCGGCCGTCATCGTGTCCGCCTGCGACGACCCGGAGTCGGTCGTGGGCGAGCGCAACGTGCCTCGCTGGGTCGACGAGGACCCGCTCGACATCGACGAGCGCCTCGAGGAGCTCGCCACCCAGGCGCTGCACCGCGCCCTGCGCTCGGAGGACAACGAGCTCTGGGAGCTGTGGGCGGACGGCGACGGCGGCGAGAAGTTCAGCGCGCGGCTGACGCACTACCTCGACGCCCTGGGCGACGAGAGCTAGGAGTCAGACCCGTCGCAGGACGGCGGTGACCTTGCCCAGGATCGTGGCGTGGTCACCGTCGATCGGCTCGAAGGCCGGGTTGTGCGGGAGCAGCCACACCTTGCCGTCGCGGCGCTTGAACGTCTTGACCGTCGCCTCGTTGTCGAGCATGGCGGCCACGATGTCGCCGTTGTCGGCCGTCGGCTGCTGGCGGACGACGACCCAGTCGCCGTCGCAGATCGCAGCGTCGATCATCGAGTCGCCGACGACCTTGAGCAGGAAGAGGGAGCCCTCGCCGACGATCTGCTTGGGCAGCGGGAAGACCTCCTCGACGGACTCCTCGGCCGTGATCGGCACGCCGGCCGCGATCCGGCCGAGGACCGGCACGTAGGACGCCTCCGGCCGGGCGTCGCCCATGCCCGTCTCGTCGAACTCGGCCACCTCGTCCTGCGGCGCGGCCCCGCCGCGGTAGCCGCGGCTGTCGGCGGCGGCGTCGGGGGAGACGACCTCGATGGCGCGGGGTCGGTTGGGGTCGCGGCGCAGGTAGCCCTTGCGCTCGAGCGTCGCGAGCTGGTGCGCGACCGAGCTCGGGGAGGTCAGCCCGACGGCCTCGCCGATCTCGCGCAGACTCGGCGGGTAGCCGCGGCGGTCGACCGAGTTCCGGATCACCTCGAGGACCTTGCGCTGGCGCACGGTGAGGCCGTCGCCGCGGTCGCGGTCGGGGAGTTCCTTGACGTTGTCGCCGCTCATGACGCTCCTCGTCTCTGCAGGTCAGGTGCCGTGGATCCGGTCGGTCGCCACGCCAGGAGGCCGGTCCCGGGCCCCGGCGTGGGGGCCGTTGTCAGTGCCGTCTGGTGTGCTCCTCGACGTGGACACAGCGTATGGCGTTCGAACACAGTTGCCAAACACGTGTTCGAGGTGTGTCTTGTCCTGTTCGAACATGCGTGCTAGAACTGGCACCAGCGGTCTTCGGACACCTGTTCGATGACCTTGACGATGGAGGACCCGATGAGTGCAGCAGTCGCCTGGGATGTCACCGCCCCGCCGGTGGACGAGCCGCGCCGGCCCGCACGCCCGCACCTGGTGTCGGTGCCGTGCGGTGACGACCTCCGGCTCCCCGCCCCCGCGCCGCTCCGGCTGACCCGCGCCGGCCGGCTCGCCGTGACCCTGACCGTCCTCGTGGCGCTCGTCGCGGTCGCCGTCGCCCTCCTCGCCGGGGGAGCCTCGGCCTCCTCCGCCGCCATCGACCACTCGACCACGGTGCGCTCCGGCCAGACGCTCTCCCAGGTGGCCGCCACGCAGCTGCCCGGCCTGCCGGTCGCCGACGCCGTGGCCCGCATCCAGGTCGCCAATGACCTCGCCTCCGACCAGGTCCACGCCGGCCAGATCCTGCTCATCCCCGCCGTCGGCTGAGCCACTCTCCCCGGCCGGGCCCGGCGGCCTGGTCCGGATGCCGCGCCCGGCGTCGAGCCGGTTGTCCGGTGGGACCCGCCCGGGCCGAACGCGTCTGGGGCGACGTCCTTTTCGTCGGGAGTGCGCGCTGCCGGACCCAGGGATATGGTCACCGCAAGGAGGCTGACTGATGAGCTCGACGAAGACGTTCCTGGACTGGCCGGTGCTGCGCCAGTTCCGCAGCGGTGACCTGCTCGGCCGGGGACCGGCCGTCACGTCCGAGCGCACCCGGTCGATGTCCCCGCGGACGGCCACGGCCGACCGCGTGGTGCAGTCGGTGTGCCCCTACTGCGCCGTCGGCTGCGGCCAGAAGGTGTTCGTCAAGGACGAGAAGGTCGTGCAGATCGAGGGCGACCCCGACTCGCCCATCTCGCGCGGCCGCCTGTGCCCCAAGGGCTCGGCCAGCGAGCAGCTCGTCAACAGCCCCTCCCGCCAGACCCACGTGCTCTACCGGCGCCCGCACGGCACCGAGTGGGAGCCGATGGACCGCGACACCGCGATCGACATGATCGCCGACCGGTTCGTCGAGAGCCGGCGCCGCACCTGGCAGGACGCCGACGAGCACGGCCGGCCGCTGCACCGGACCATGGGGATCGCCTCGCTCGGGGGAGCCACCCTCGACAACGAGGAGAACTACCTCATCAAGAAGCTCTTCACCGCCGCGGGCGCGATCCAGATCGAGAACCAAGCCCGTATTTGACACTCCGCCACGGTCCCCAGTCTGGGGTCCTCGTTCGGACGCGGCGGCGCGACGCAGTACGTGCAGGACCTGGCCAACGCCGACTGCATCGTCATCCAGGGCTCGAACATGGCCGAGTGCCACCCGGTCGGCTACCAGTGGGTGACCGAGGCACGCCTGCGCGGCGCCAAGGTCATCCACATCGACCCCCGGTTCACCCGCACCTCTGCGACCACGGACAAGCACGTCCCGATCCGCGCCGGCAGTGACGTGGTCTTCCTCGGCGCCCTGATCAACCACATCCTCACCAACGACCTCTACTTCAAGGAGTACGTGGTCGCCTACACCAACGCGGCGACGATCGTCAGCGACGAGTTCAAGGACACCGAGGACCTCGACGGCCTGTTCTCCG
This sequence comes from Phycicoccus ginsengisoli, assembly GCF_054779295.1. NCBI lineage: Bacteria > Bacillati > Actinomycetota > Actinomycetes > Micrococcales > Intrasporangiaceae > Phycicoccus > Phycicoccus ginsengisoli. The sequence goes on along the minus strand of NZ_BAAGYN010000008.1, from coordinate 142,843 downwards.
GCTACGACGACAAGCTCGGCAGCTACGACCCCTCGAGCTGGGCGTACGCCACGGAGGGGGAGGGCGAGAACGCGTCGCCCGGCACGATCGGTGGTCCCGCGGCGACGCACGAGCACGGTCAGTCGACCTCCGACCGCTCTGCCGGAGACGAGCACGGCTCCGGCGGCCCGGCCCTCGAGCACGCCCGGGTCAAGCGCGACGAGACCCTGCAGGACCCGCACACCGTCTTCCAGATCCTCAAGCGGCACTACTCGCGCTACACGCCCGAGATGGTGGCGGAGGTCTGCGGCATCAGCGCCGACGACTTCCACTACGTCGCCAAGGCGCTCACCGAGAACAGCGGCCGCGACCGCACGTCGGCGTTCGTGTACGCCGTCGGCTGGACCCACCACTCGCTCGGCGCGCAGTTCATCCGCACGGCCGCCATCGTCCAGCTGCTGCTGGGGAACATGGGCCGGCCGGGCGGCGGGATCATGGCCCTGCGCGGGCACGCGAGCATCCAGGGCTCGACCGACATCCCGACCCTCTACAACATCCTCCCCGGCTACCTCGCCATGCCGATGGTCGGCAACCACGACACCTGGGAGGACTACGTCAGCGCGATCGCCAACAAGGCGCAGAAGGGCTACTGGGCCAACGCCGACGCGTATGCCGTGAGCCTGCTCAAGGCGTGGTGGGGCGACGCCGCGACGAAGGAGAACGACTGGGCGTACGACTACCTGCCCCGGCTCAGCGGAGCACACGGCACGTACCAGACGACCATGGCGATGAGGGATGGCGAGGTCGAGGGCTACTTCCTGCTCGGACAGAACCCGGCCGTCGGGTCCGCCAACGGGCGCATGCAGCGGATGGCCCTGGCCCAGCTGAAGTGGCTCGTCGTCCGCGACCTGCAGATGATCGAGTCGGCGACGTTCTGGAAGGACGCCCCCGAGATTGCCACCGGCGAGCTGGAGACGGAGGCGATCGGGACCGAGGTCTTCTTCCTGCCGCCCGCCTCCCACGTCGAGAAGGCCGGCAGCTTCACCCAGACCCAGCGGCTGCTGCAGTGGCGGCACAAGGCGGTCAACCCGCCGGGCGACTGCCAGAGCGAGCTGGAGTTCTTCTACGAGCTCGGCACGCGGATCCGCGCCAAGCTCGCCGGGTCCGACGACCCGCGCGACCGGCCGCTGCTCGACCTCACCTGGGACTACCCCCTCGACGAGGACGGCGAGATCAGCGGCGAAGCTGTGCTCGCGGAGATCAACGGCCGCCACCTGTCCGGTGACAAGGCGGGCGAGCTCGCCGGCATGTACACCGAGCTCAAGGCCGACGGCTCGACGACCTCCGGTTGCTGGATCTACTGCGGCGTCTACGCCGGCGGCGTCAACCGCTCGGCCAACCGCAAGCCCGGTCGTGAGCAGGGCCCGACCGCCCAGGAGTGGGGCTGGGCCTGGCCGGACAACCGCCGCATCCTCTACAACCGCGCCTCGGCCGACCCCGACGGCAAGCCGTGGAGCGAGCGCAAGAAGTACGTCTGGTGGGACGAGGAGAACCAGGCCTGGACGGGCATCGACACCCCGGACTTCGTCAAGACGAAGGCCCCGTCGTACCGCCCCGAGCCGGGCACCGGCGGACCCGACGGCCTCGCGGGCGACGACCCGTTCGTCATGATGGCCGACGGCAAGGGCTGGCTGTTCACCCCCAAGGGCCTGCTCGACGGGCCGCTGCCCACGCACTACGAGCCGCAGGAGTCCCCGGTCCAGAACGCGCTGTACGGCCAGCAGAGCAACCCGGCCCGGCGCGTCTACCCCCGTAAGGACAACCTGTTCAGCCCTTCCGGCACCCAGCCGGGATCCGACGTGTTCCCGTTCGTGTTCACGACCTACCGGCTCACCGAGCACCACACGGCCGGCGGGATGAGCCGGTGGCTGCCGTACCTGTCCGAGCTCCAGCCCGAGTTCTTCTGCGAGGTCTCCCCGGAGCTCGCGGGCGAGCGGGGCCTGGTCAACGGCGGCTGGGCCACGATCGTGTCGGCCCGGTCGGCGATCGAGGCGCGCGTGCTCGTCACGGAGCGGATGACGCCGCTGCAGGTCGGCGGCCACACCATCCACCAGGTCGGGCTGCCGTACCATTGGGGTGTGGGCGGCGACGCCGTCGTGTCCGGCGACGCTGCGAACGACCTGCTCGGCATCGCCCTCGACCCCAACGTGCAGATCCAGGAGTCGAAGGTCGCGTCCTGCGACATCGTCCCCGGGCGCCGCCCGCGCGGGGAGGCGCTGCTGCGGCTGGTCGAGGAGTACCAGTCCCGCGCCGGGATCACGGTCGAGACCAGCAACCAGCTGCGCACCACCGACATGAAGGAGGCCGGCGCCTGATGGGGTTCTGGCAGCACCAGCTCGCAGGGCCGACCGACCCGTCGCACGACGCGGCGTGGGAGGAGCCCGAACCCCGCAAGGGCTTCTTCACCGACACCTCGATCTGCATCGGCTGCAAGGCCTGCGAGGTGGCGTGCAAGGAGTGGAACGCCATCCCCGAGGACGGCCTCACCCTCACCGGCAACTCCTACGACAACACCGGCGGCCTCGGGGCGAGCACCTGGCGGCACGTGGCCTTCATCGAGCAGACCACGGACCGGGTCCAGGAGGCCCGGGAGTCCGGTCGCAAGCTGATCGACCTCGGTATGCCGGCGCTGCGGCCGCCGGACGCGCCGCACCCCGGTCCGTCGGGGGCTTCCGGCACGGCCCCGGCCGCGCTCGAGGGCGTCGTGCCCGCCGCGGTCGGTGACGACGGCTCGCTCGACGCGATGGCCGCAGCGGCGAGGACCGCCGCGGCCACCGGGACGCTGCCGGACTTCCGGTGGCTGATGGCCTCGGACGTGTGCAAGCACTGCACGCACGCCGGCTGCCTCGACGTCTGCCCGACCGGTGCGCTCTTCCGCACCGAGCACGGGACAGTCGTCGTCCAGCCCGACGTCTGCAACGGCTGCGGGTACTGCGTGGCCGCCTGCCCCTTCGGGGTCATCGAGCGGCGCGAGGACGAGCGGGCCGACACCCGCCACGGCGGGGAGGTGTCCAACGTCGGCATCGCCCAGAAGTGCACGCTCTGCTACGACCGGATCGGCCACGACCAGACCCCGGCGTGCGCCCAGGCCTGCCCGACGACCTCGATCAAGTTCGGCACGCTCGCCGAGATGCTCGACACCGCTCGCGACCGGGTCGAGGTGCTGCACGAGAACGGCTTCACCGAGGCCAGGCTCTACGGTGCCAACGCCCACGACGGCGTCGGCGGCACGGGGTCGGTCTTCCTGCTCCTCGACGAGCCCGAGGTCTACGGGCTGCCGCCGGACCCGGTCGTCCCGACGGCCGACCTGCCCGACATGTTCCGCAAGGCCGGCTTCGCCGCGGTGGCGATGTTGGGCATGGCCGTGGCCGCGTTCGCTGGGAGGCGCCGATGACCACCAACCCGCTCGACGCGGACCGCCCTCCGGAGCTGCCCCGCGGCCAGCGGCGCCGCAACGGTGCCGGCGGCAAGGGCGACGGCTCCGGCCGGCGGCGTCGCGACGAGTCGGTCATGGTGCCGGACGCGCAGTTCTCCAGCTACTACGGGCACAACGTCGTCAAGCCCGCCCCGTGGGGGCACGAGATCGCCGCCTACCTGTTCCTCGGCGGTCTCGCCGGCGGTTCCGGCCTGGTCGCGGCCGGCGGGGCGGCCACCGGCCGACCCGCGCTGCGGCGCACCGGCCGCGTCGCCGCCCTGGTGTCCGTCGCGCTCGGCGGTGCCGCCCTCGCCAAGGACCTCGGTCGCCCGGAGCGCGCCCTCAACATGCTGCGGGTCGCCAAGCTGACCTCGCCGATGTCGGTCGGCTCGTGGATCCTCACGGCGTTCGGCACCTTCGCCGGGGCCGGTGCCGCCACCGAGCTGGCCCAAGCCGTGCTGCCCCGCGGGTCGCGGCTGGCCCGCCTGGCCCGGTTCGCCGACCCGGCGGCGACGGTCGGGACGACCGCGTTCTCGATGCCGCTCGCGGCCTACACCGCCGTGCTGCTGGCCGACACGACCACGCCGACCTGGCGCGAGTCCTACCGCGAGCTGCCGTTCGTCTTCGTCGGCTCCGCCAACGCGGCGGCCGCAGGCCTGGCCCTGGTCACGACGCCCGCCGAGCAGAACGGCCCGGCCCGGCGCCTCGCCGCCGTGAGCGCGGCCGTCGAGCTCGGCGCGTCCGAGCTGATGGAACGCCGGATGCACCCGCTGGTCGCCGAGCCGCTGCACGAGGGCCGGGCCGGCGGGATGCTCAAGGCCGCCAAGGCGCTCACCGCCGGGGGCGCGGTCGGGGCTGCGCTCTTCGGCCGCAACCGCACGATGGCCGGTCTCAGCGGCGTTGCGCTGCTCGCCGGCTCGGTGCTCACGCGGTTCGGGATCTTCGAGGCCGGCATGGAGTCCGCCAAGGACCCGAAGTACACCGTGACGCCGCAGAAGGAACGGCTCGAGGAGCGCCGCCGCCGGGGCGAGACGAAGGACTCGATCACCACGGGACGCTGACCGGCGACTCGTGCAGGGGCCCGCACACCCGGGCGAGAAGGGAGAGCGCATGAGCGAGAGCACCCGCAACACCACGGTGGGGTCCCCGGGACGTGCCGGGGTCGCCGCAGCGGAGCGGACGCACAACCGCTGGGTCATCCTCGTCTGCGCCATCCTCGTGCAGCTCGCGATCGGCTCGGTCTACGCGTGGAGCGTCTTCGCCAAGGCGATGACCGAGCCGGACGCCTTCGGCTGGTCCAAGTCCAAGGCCGCGGTGCCGTTCAGCGTGGTGCTCGGGATGATCTTCATCGGCAGCTTCGTCGGCGGCCGGCTGCAGGACCGCCGCGGACCCCGCGTCGTGGCCCTGACCGGCGGGATCATCTACAGCGTGGGCGTCATCCTGGCGTCGTTCGCGACGAACAAGGACATGTTCTGGCTGCTCGTGCTCGGGTACGGCGTCATCGGCGGCTTCGGGCTCGGGATGGTCTACATCGTCCCGATCGCCATGCTGCAGAAGTGGTTTCCCGACAAGCCCGGGCTCATCACCGGGCTCGCGGTGGCAGGGTTCGGCTTCGGGGCGGTGATCACGGCCCCGGTCGGGCAGGCGCTCATCGACAACACCCCGTCGCAGCCGACCAGGGCCTTCCTCTGGCTCGGCATCGCCTACCTCGTCGCCCTGCTCATCGGTACGACGTTCTTCGCCAACCCACCGACCCGCGCGGCTGTGGCCGACTCGGCGGCTCCCGCACCCGCCACCGCCGGCGCGACCACGCCCTCGGGTGAGACAGCCGGCGCCGCTGACGGGCCGGCCACCGCACGGAGCGTCGACCCGGTGTCGGGGGAGCCGGACTTCGAGACCAACGAGGCCCTGAGCACCCCGCAGTGGTACCTGCTGACCCTCATACTCACCATGAGCGTCACCGCTGGCATCTCGCTCATCGCGGTCGCCGCGGGCAGCGCCACCGACATCGCGGGCTACTCCAAGACCGCGGCGGCGAGCCTGGTCGGCATCCTGGCCGTGTTCAACGGCGGCGGCCGGATCCTGTGGGGCTGGCTGTCCGACCTGGTCGGCAAGATGCCGGCGTTCCTCGGCATCCTCGGCATCCAGGCGGTCTGCCTGCTGCTCATCCCGCACGCCAGCAACACCGCGCTGTTCGCGGTCCTCGCCGCGCTCATCTACACCTGCTACGGCGGGGCGTTCGGCACCATGCCCTCGACCGCGGGCCGGTTCTTCGGCGTCCGCAACGTCGGCGCCATCTACGGCCTGATGCTCATCGGCTGGAGCATCGGCGGCGTCATCGGCCCGCTGCTGATCACCAGCCTGATCGGCGAAGGCAAGGCCTACAACAGGGGCTTCACCATCATCGGCATCATCACGATCGTCTCGATGGTCATCCCGCTCATCACCCGCAAGCCGCACCACGACGGGGCACGGGCGGCGGCGGCAGCACCGCGCTGACCCGGTCCGCGACGGGCCCGGCCGCGTGCCGGCCCGTCGCGGCGCCGCTCGCTCGAGCGACCCCACTCATTCGCGCGAACCCGATCGGTCGGCGCGGTCCAGCCCGGTCGCGCAAGCTCACTCGCGGACGTCGGCCGGCCCCTCGTGCGTCGGCAGACCCGCGGCCAGCCACGCCTCGACGCCGCCGACGACGTCGGTCGCGTCCAGCCCGAGCTGGCGCAGCGAGAAGGCGGCCAGGCTCGAGCTGTACCCCTGCCGGCAGACCACGACGACCAGCCGGTCGACGTCGACCGCCTCGGGGATGCGCCACGGGCTGGTCGGGTCGAGCCGCCACTCCAGCACGGTCCGGTCGATGACGAGGGCGCCGGGCAGGTCGCCCTGGCGCTCGCGCTGGGTGGGCGTGCGCGTGTCCACGAGCAGGGCCCCGGCCCGCACCGCCTCGTATGCCGCGTCCGCCGTCAGCCGGTGCAGCCCGGCCCGAGCCCGCGCCAGGAGGGCCTCGACGCCCGTTCCGTCGGTGAGGTCCGCGGTGCCGCGGTCGGAGGCCACCAAGTCGGGAACCACCGAGTCGGGAACCGCCGAGTCGGGAACCACTGACAGGGCGCGGCGTGGGGCGCCGAGCGAGGACAGGCGCTCCTCGACGGTCACCGGACGACCAGGACGGCGTCGCCGCGGGGGACGAGCTCACCGATGACCGGCGCACCCGGCACCTCGCCGGCGAGCAGCAGGCCGCCGCTGGTCTGGGCATCGGCGAGCAGGACGAGCTCGTCGTCGTCCACCGAGGCGGTCAGGTGCGGGCGGACCCAGTCGAGGTTGCGGCGGCTGCCACCGGGCACGAACCCGGCAGCCAGCGACTCGCGCACGCCCTCGAGGTAGGGGACGGCGGCGGCGTCGACCACCGCCGTGACGCCGGACGCTCGAGCCATCTTGTAGAGGTGGCCGAGCAGCCCGAACCCGGTGACGTCGGTGGCCGCCTCGACCCCTGCGTCCAGCGCGGCGCGGGACGCCGCGGCGTTGAGCGCCGCCATCGAGGCGACCGCGTGCTCGAACACCTCGCCGGTGGCCTTGTGCCGGTTGTTGAGCACCCCGACGCCGAGCGGCTTGGTCAGCGAGATCGGCTGACCGGCGCGAGCGGCGTCGTTGCGCAGCAGGCGCCGGGCGTCGGCCACCCCGGTGACGGCCATGCCGTACTTCGGCTCCGGGTCGTCGATGCTGTGGCCGCCCGCCACGGGGCAGCCGGCCTCGCGGCCGACGTCGAGCCCGCCGCGCAGCACCTCGCGGGCCAGCTCCACCGGCAGGGTGTCACGCGGCCAGCCGAGCAGGTTGACGGCGACGACGGGCCGGCCGCCCATGGCGTAGATGTCGGAGAGGGCGTTCGCGGCTGCGATGCGGCCCCAGTCGTAGGCGTCGTCGACGACCGGGGTGAAGAAGTCGGCGGTCGCGAGGACCGCGAGGTCTCCCTCGATCCGCACCGCGGCGGCGTCGTCGCCGGCGTCGAGGCCGACGAGCAGGTCCGCCGACCCCTCGCCGACGAGGTCGCGAACCATCTCCTCGAGCTCGCCCGGGGGGATCTTGCAGGCACAGCCGCCGCCGTGGGCGAACTGGGTGAGGCGCAGCGCCGAAGCCGTCGTCATGGCCTCGACTCTAGGTCGGCCCCGTCAACCGGGCAGCCCGGACCGGAGCAGCCCGGACCGGCGCAGCCCGGACCGGGGCTGCCCGGCGGCGCCGGGGAACGCCGACTACGGTGGGCCGCGGAGGTGTCAGGGTTCCTGGTGGTCCCCCCGGTCTTCAAAACCGGTGAGACCGAGCATCTCGGTCTGGCGGGTTCGATTCCCGTCCACCTCCGCCACAGCCGTCCCGGTGAGGTGCGAGGAGGAACAGCACGGTGCACGTCCTCGCGACCGCCGGGCACGTCGACCACGGCAAGTCGACCCTCGTCCGCGCGCTCACCGGCATCGAGCCGGACCGCTGGGCCGAGGAGCACCGCCGCGGCCTGACCATCGACCTCGGGTACGCGTGGACGACGCTGCCGTCGGGGCGCGAGGTCGCGTTCGTCGACGTGCCCGGCCACGAGCGGTTCATCGGCAACATGCTCGCCGGTCTGGGGCCGGCGCCCGCCGTCGTCTTCGTCGTCGCCGCGGACGAGGGCTGGCGCACCCAGTCCGCCGAGCACCTCGCCGCGGTCGACGCCCTCGGCCTCGCCCACGGCCTGCTCGTCGTGACCCGCAGCGACCTCGCCGACCCCGCTGCCGCGCTCGCCGAGGCGGGCGACCGGATCGCGGCGACGAGCCTTGGCCGGTGCCCCGCCGTCGCCGTGTCGGCGCGGACCGGCGACGGCCTCGACACCCTGCGCCGGGAGCTCGACGCCCTCGCCGCACGCCTGCCCGCCCCCGACCCGACCGCGCGCGTGCGGCTCTGGGTGGACCGCGCCTTCACCATCAGGGGCGCCGGGACGGTCGTCACCGGTACGCTCGAGCAGGGCACGCTGCGCGTCGGCGACGAGGTCCAGGTCGGCGACCGGCGCCTGCGCGTGCGCGGGCTGCAGTCGCTCGAGCGCGCGCACGACGCTGTCGCCGCCGTGGCCCGCGTGGCGGTCAACCTGCGCGACGTCGGCCCCGACGAGGTGCCCCGCGGCACGCCGCTGCTGACGCCCGGAGCCTGGCGGAGCACCACCACCGTCGACGTCCGGACGGACGCCGACCCGGCGGCCCTTCCGGGCACCGTCACCCTGCACCTGGGCACCGTCGCCGTCGAGGCGCACGTCCGTCCGCTCGCCGGGTATGCCGCCCGCCTCACCCTGCCGCGCCCGCTGCCGCTCGTCGCCGGGGACCGCGCGATCCTGCGCGAGCCCGGCGGCCACCGGCTGCTCGTCGGCGCCCTCGTGGTCGACGCCGACCCGCCCGCCCTGTCCCGCCGCGGCGACGGGCGACGGCGCGGCGACAGCATCGCCGAGCTGACGGGGACGCCGGACCTGCCCGCCGAGGTCGCCCGCCGAGGCGCGATGCGCCGGTCCCACGCCTCCGCGCTCGGGCTCGACCCGTCGGCGGCCCACGCCGACGTCGTCGCCGAGGGGGAGTGGCTGGTCGACCGCGCCGCCCTCGAGGGCTGGGGCGAAGCGCTGGCCCGGGCCGTGCGCGCCCGCGCGACCGCGGAGCCGCTCGACCCCTCGCTGCCGGTCGAGGCGGCCCGCGCGCAGGCCGGCATACCCGACCTCGCCCTGGTGCCCGCCGCCGCACGGGAGGCGGGGCTGGAGGTCCGTGCCGGCCGGGTGTGGCTGCCCGGGGTGGAGGGTTCGCTGGGCGAGGCGGAGGCAGGGTTGCGGGCGATCGAGGAGCGGCTGGCACGCGAGCCGTTCGCCGCGCCGGAGCGCCCCGAGCTCGAGGCCGCCGGCCTGGGTCCGCGGCAGCTGGCGGCTGCCCAGCGGCTGGGACGCGTGCTGCGGCTGCCCGACGACGTGGTGCTCCTGCCCTCCGGGCCGGCGCAGGCGATGCGGCGGCTGGCGGCGCTGCCGCAGCCGTTCACCGCGAGCGACGCGCGCCGCGCCCTCGGCACCACCCGCCGGGTGGTCATCCCGCTGCTCGAGCACCTCGACGGGCGGGGCTGGACCCGGCGGGTCGACGGGACCCTGCGCGAGGTCGTCCGCCGCTGAGCCCGCCCGCCGCCCGCTCGGCCCCTCGCAGTTCGCCCACACGCTCGTCTGCGCACACATCCGCGTCCCACTCGCGCGGATCCGCTCCCTGCGCACGCACACGCGGGTCTGCGCACAGACCTCGGTATCCGGGTCAGCCGCGCCACAGGGGCGGCCGGCCCTCGCCCTCGGTGTACGCCAGGTCCCGCTCCAGGAACGCCGCGAGCCGCTGCGAGGCGACGCGCACGGAGGTCCGGCGGGTCCGCGGCAGGCTCGGGGCGAGCCGGACGTCGACCTCGACCGCGGTGGGGGAGACGGTGCGCTTCCACAGGCCGACGTTCTCGCCGTCGGCGACGACCATCGCCCAGAACGGGTCGGGGCGCTCGGCGTAGGGGTGGTCGGCCGGGGCGGGGAAGGTCACCGTCGGGTAGGTCAGCACGACCTCGTCGTAGGTGGGGAAGAGGTATGCCGTCGGCGCGGCCGGGCTGCGCCGCGGCACCGCCTCGGGGTCGTACCAGTGCGGCTGGCCGTCGACCTCGACCTGCTCGAGGTCGTCGCCGAGCTCGGCGAGCGCCGCCCTGGTGTCGGAGACGGTGAGCGAGGACCAGCGGGTGAAGTCCTTCACCGTGGCGGGGCCGTGCCCGGTGAAGAAGCGCCGCACGAGCTCGACCAGCGCCTCATCGCGCTCGCGGGCCGGGGTGGGGGCGACGACCTCGTCGACGAGGGCGTAGGTGTGGTGCACGCCCTCCATCGGCCCGGAGCAGATGACGCCGCGCAGCTCGGCGACGAGCAGCAGGTGGCCGAGCTGCTCTCCCGGGCTGATCGGCGAACCCCGCCGCGCGAGCTCGGCGCCGAGGTCGGTCCGGGTGCGAAAGGTCCTGTCCCGCAACAGCTCCGCGACCCGCTCGACCTCGCGGTCGAGCAGCCCCGGCTCGTCGAGGCCGAGCTGGCGGTGCCGCGCCGCCATGCCCGCCAGCACGCGCGCCGAGGTGAGCTCGAGGATCCAGCGCAGGTCCTCGGGGCGGACGAAGTGCCAGGTGGGCCGCAGGATGTGGGTGCGCAGGAAGGCGCCGGCGTCGTGCTCGCGTCGAACCTCGGCATACGTCGACCGGCGCGAGCGCATGGCCAGGGAGTAGAAGGCGTGGTCGCGCTCCTGGCTCTGGACGCAGGTGAGCAGGCCGACGACGTCGGCCGCGGTCGGCAGGAGAGCGGACGACAGGCGCTGGGTGGCCAGGCGCAGCGCGAGGACCCGGGAGGGGTCCAGGGCCGTCACCATGGGCCCATCCTGTAGGAACTGGGGCGCCGGTGCGCGACCATGGGGTGATGGAGCAGAGCACCACCATCGACGTCGCGGCCCCGCCGAGCCGGGTGTGGGAGGTGGTCAGCGACGTCGAGCACTGGCCCGACTGGACGGCCTCCGTGCGCTGGGTGCGACGGCTGGACGAGGGTCCGCTGCGCACCGGTTCGCAGGCCAAGATCAGCCAGCCGAAGATGCCCACCGTCGACTGGACGGTCACCGACCTCGAGCCGGTCGGGCACTTCACCTGGGTGAGCACCTCGCCGGGGGTGCGGACCACGGCGACGCACACGGTGGAGGAGCTGCCGGGCGGCGGGACCCGGGTGCGGCTGGCCATCGACCAGGCGGGTCCGCTCGGGCCGGTGGTGCAGTGGGTGTACGGCGGGCTCACCGACCGCTACCTCGCGATGGAGGCGGCCGGGCTCAAGCAGTGGTGCGAGGCCGACGCCTGAGCTGACCGGCGCGAGCGACCGGCCGCCCGACCGGACCGCCCGACCGCACAGGCCGACCGATGAGTTCCGGCCGTCGCGCCTGTCAGTCCCCGTGACAGGCGAGCGACGAAGGAGCGCAACATGGGCACGGTCAGGGCAGGGATCACCACCTCGGTCGACGGGTACGTCGCCGGCCCCCACGACGGTCCCGACCGGGGGCTGGGCGAGGGCGGTGAGCGGCTGCACCACTGGGTGTTCGGCGGGCCGTGGACCTACGACGCGATGCCGGAGGGCGAGACGAGGGCCGACGACGGCGGCTGGATGGCCCGCGGGCTCGGCGACCTCGGGGCCGTCGTGGCAGGCAGGGGCACCTACGAGGCGTCCGGTCACTGGGGTGGCAGCAACCCGTGGGGCGTCCCGTTCTTCATCGTGACGCACCGCCCGCAGGAGCAGCCGGAGGGCGACGACTTCCGGTTCGTCACTGGTGTGACCGAGGCCGTCGAGGCGGCCCGGGAGGCCGCCGGCGACAGGAACGTCCACGTCATGGGCGGGGCCGACGTCATCCGGCAGGCGCTCGCCGCCGGGCTGGTCGACGAGCTGTCGCTCATCCTCGCGCCGGTCGTGCTCGGGGGCGGCAAGCGGCTGTTCGAGGGGTTCGACCAGGACCTCGAGCTCGAGCACCTCGGCGTGACGCAGACCCGGCTGGCGACCTTCGTCGACTACCGGGTGGTGCGGTCGTGACCGCCCTGCCCCGGCTCGCCGGTCCCGCCCGCAGGGCCCTGCAGGCCGCCGGGATCACCACGCTCGAGGACTGCGTGCGCGAGGGGCGCCGGGCCGTCGCCGACCTGCCCGGGCTCGACCGTGTCGCCATGGCAGCCCTGGACGAGGCGGTCCTGCGCGCCGGCCTCGCCGACCACGGTGCCGGCGGCGCCCTCACCCTCGCCGGCTGAGCGAAGCCGGCGGCGCCGGCCCACCCGGCGCAGGGCGAGCATCAGCCCGACCAGGACCAGCACCCCGCCGAGCAGCAGGCCCGCGCCCACAGGCGTCGCCCGGCCGGCAGCGGTGCGCGCGTCGGCGAGCTCCGCGTCCGCCTCGGCAGTGTCACCCTTGGCGATGGCGGTGCGAGCCCGCTCGAGGTCGGCGTCCGGCCGGAGCACGAGCCCACCGAGCCGGGCGACGGGGCCTGCCCCCTCGACGGCCGCCCGCGTCGACCGGTACGCCGCAGCCTCGCGCACGAACGCCGTGAGCCGTCCCCCCACCTCGCGGTACTCGCCGGACCCGTCGGCGGACTGGTACGCAGCCCGCAGCGGCGCCACGTCCAGGCCGCTCGCCGTCGCCGCAGTCTGGGCCGCGCCGGCTTGGCGCCCCAGGGCCCGGGTCAGCGCCAGCTCGCGCCCGGCCCGGGCGAAGTCCCAGTCCGCCATCGCCGTGCGCACCCCGCGCGGGAGGGACCACGCGCCGTCGGCGGCGTCCTGCGCGGCATACGCGGTGCGGGCGGAGGCACGCGCCGGCAGCAGCGCCGCCTCCTTCGGGCCGAGCACCCAGCGGGTCATCAGGGTGCGCGTACTGGTGTTGCCGCCGAGCACCTCGAAGAGGTCGTACGCCTGGCGCCAGGTGGTCGCGTGGGTGGTGATGGTGCGCTCGCCGGGGGCGTCGTAGACGGTCTTCTTCGTGGTGAGGGCCTTGACCAGCTCGGCGTGCGGCACGGCCCGGCTCCCCGCGACGAGGTCGTGGACCACCCGCCACGAGGCGGGGTAGGCGTACTCCTCGGCGCTGCCCGCGCGGGACGACCCCTGCCACTCGGCCAGGGGGAGCGCTCCCTGCTGGGTGGGCGAGACCGCCGGGTGCGAGGTGTCCTTCTGGCCGGTGGCGGCGGTGGTCTCGGTGGCGAGCTCCTGCGCCAGGCCCTCGGTGAGCCACCGGTCGTCGAGGTTGTCGTAGCTCGCCCACGCGTGGGCCAGTTCGTGCGCGAGCAGGGCGGGGTCGAGGGCCTCGGAGACGTCGATGGTGCCGCGCTCGTAGGAGCCGTCCCAGCCGTAGACCTGGCCGCTGAAGTCCTCGGTGACCGTGGTCGAGCGGTTCGGCCACGGCTGGCCGGTGAGCCGCTCGAGCGTCGTCACGGAGGCGGGCAGGCGACCGGCGACGTAGGACGCCCACCGGGTGTCACCGGGGAACGCCTGGAGCGAGAACGCGTACGGCCCGACCGTCACCTTGCGCGTGACGGACTGGGACGGGTCGCGCAGCGAGAGCAGGGTCGACAGGCCCTCGGGGCCGCCGCCGCGGATCGTCGCGACGCGGGTGTCGCCGGTGACCGCCTCGGTGTGGTCGACCCCGAGGTCGAGGGTCATCCAGCGGGGCGAGACGACCTCGATGGTGGCGCGCCCGGCGTCGCCGGGGGAGAAGACGTCGAACGCGGCATACCCCTTGCCGACCCGGCCCGGACGGGAGGAGCGGATGGGCGACCCCGGGATCGTGTAGGTCAGCGTGACGGTGCGGGTCTGGCCGTAGCGCAGCTGGCTCGGGAAGGTGAGGTCGGCGTAGGACTGGCCCTTCTGCCGCACGACCTTGACCGGGATCGAGGACCCCCCGGACACCGCCGCCAGCGACCGCACGTCGGTCGGCAGCCACACCCCGTACCCGGTCCAGTAGAAGTAGCGGGTCGCGGTCGACGGCTGCTCGTTGGTGACGGTGACTGTCTGCGTGACCTTCACCGGCGACCCGTCGTCGGACACGACGTACCGGGTCGTGCCCGACTCCCCGAGGCCGCCGCCGGCCAGCGCGGGGCTGGGCGCGAGCGCGGTCGTGCCGATGCCCAGACCCGTGGCCACGGCGAGCGTGAGCGCCGCGGTCCGGGCGCCGTCCCCCAGGTGCATGGCCGCAGTATGGCCGAGGCGGCTGGCAGGCCCAGGCGTTCGTCCCCAGAACGGCCCGGGGCGCGTCCGTCTGTGCACACACCGGCGTGTCACTGCGCAGGGATCCGCTCCCTGCGCAGTGACACGGCCGTCTGTGCGCAGACCTCCGCGTGGGAGCGAGCCGGGTCGACCTGTCTTGGTCAGGCGAGCTCGCGGCGCATCACCAGCCGCGGCAGTCCACCCGCGACCGCGTCGGTCGTCCCCACGACCTCGAACCCCACCCGCTCGAACATCGCCCGCGTCCCCACGAACGCCATCGTCTGGTCCATCCGCCCGCCCTCGGTGTCCACCGGGTGGGCCTCCACGGCGGGCGCGCCCCGGCTCGCGGCATACGCCACGGCTTCCTCGAGCAGGTGCGTGGTGACCCCCTGCCTGCGGTGACCCGACCGCACCACCACGCAGACGATGCTCCACACCGGCCGGTCGTCGAGCGCGCGGATGACGGTCGACCGCACGAGCCGGGTGATCTCCGAGCGGGGGCCGAGGTTGCACCAGCCGACCGGTATGCCGTCCCGGTAGGTCACGACGCCCGGCGCCAGCCAACCACCGCTCGCCGACGACACGCCCGTCTGCTCACCCACCTGCGTCCTCCTGCGCAGGGATCGGCTCCCTGCGCACCACCACGCGCGTCTGTGCGCAGACCTCCGGGCGGAGGGTGGGGGCGACGGCGCGTGTCGTATGCCGGGCGGGCACCAGATGTGGGGGAGCGGCCACCCGGCCGGTCCCACATGTGGGGGTGCCTCTGACGTCACACCAGTCACACGGACACCACTTCGGGCGTGTCGCGACCGGCCTGCGCAGGGCCCTGACCTGCGGCGATGCAGACTGCCTCAGCAGAACGGCGGAGATTTCCCGAACGACTTGCATCGTCGCCGCCAGCGATGCAGACTATCCCTACATCTAGTGGTTACACGGCTGTAGTTCGTCCACATGTAGTGCACAGGCCAGGGCCAGTTACCCACAGACTCTCAACAGGTAGTCCACACGTCCGTCCCCAGGCGCCGGCCCGCACGACCGGCCGAGACAGCCCCGGGACGGTCACCACAGGGGGAGGAGCCCGGCCACCATGCACTGCCCGTTCTGCCGGCACACCGACTCCCGCGTGATGGACTCGCGCACCACCGACGACGGCAGCTCGATCCGCCGCCGCCGCCAGTGCCCGGAGTGCGGCCGCCGCTTCACGACGATCGAGACCGCGAGCCTCACGGTGACCAAGCGCTCCGGGGTGAGCGAGCCGTTCAGCCGCGCCAAGGTCCTCGCCGGCGTCCGCAAGGCCTGCCAGGGCCGCCCGGTCACCGAGGACGACCTGGCCCTCCTCGCCCAGCGCGTCGAGGAGTGCATCCGCCAGCAGGGGCAGGCCGAGGTCGAGGCCCACGAGGTGGGCCTGGCGATCCTCGGGCCGCTGCGCGAGCTCGACGAGGTCGCCTACCTGCGCTTCGCCAGCGTCTACCAGGCCTTCGACACCCTCGAGGACTTCGAGGCCGCCATCACCCTGCTTCGCGCCGAGCGCGACGCGACCGGCGAGGAGCCCCAGGGCGCTCCGAGCCACCAGAGCAAGGCAGGTATGCCGCCCGGCTAGCCCCGCGGCATACCTGCCTGACCATCGCCCGCACCGACTGTCGGTGCTCGTTGAAACCATTGCAACCAATGCACCACCAGGGGACCAGGGAGGCCCACACCATGACCGAAACGGCAGGCGCACGTGCAGGTGCGCGCAAGAACTCCTCCAAGGGAGTGAAGGTCGAGCGGATCTACACCACCCCCGGGGTGCACCCGTACGACGAGGTCACCTGGGAGAAGCGCGACGTCGTCCAGCAGAACTGGAAGACCGGCGAGGTCATCTTCGAGCAGCGCGGTGTCGAGTTCCCCGACTTCTGGTCGGTCAACGCCTCCACCATCGTCACCACCAAGTACTTCCGCGGCGCCGTCGGCACCCCGCAGCGTGAGCAGAGCCTCAAGCAGCTCATCGACCGCGTCGTGCTGACGTACGTCAAGGCCGGCAAGGACCACGGCTACTTCTCGACCGCGGACGACGCGGAGCTCTTCGAGCACGAGCTGACCTACGCCCTGCTGCACCAGGTGTTCAGCTTCAACTCCCCGGTCTGGTTCAACGTCGGCACCAAGAGCCCCCAGCAGGTCAGCGCCTGCTTCATCCTCGCCGTCGACGACTCGATGGACTCGATCCTCAACTGGTACAAGGAGGAGGGGAAGATCTTCCAGGGCGGCTCCGGTGCCGGCCTCAACCTCTCCCGCATCCGCTCCTCCAAGGAGCTGCTCTCCTCCGGTGGCACGGCCAGCGGCCCGGTCTCCTTCATGCGTGGCGCCGACGCGTCCGCGGGCACGATCAAGTCCGGTGGCGCGACCCGTCGCGCGGCCAAGATGGTCGTGCTCGACGTCGACCACCCCGACATCATGGAGTTCGTCGAGACCAAGGCGCGCGAGGAGGACAAGATCCGCGCGCTGCGCGACGCCGGCTTCGACATGGACCTCGGCGGCAAGGACATCACCTCCGTCCAGTACCAGAACGCCAACAACTCGGTCCGCGTCAGCGACGAGTTCATGCGTGCGGTCGAGGAGGGCACGACCTTCGGGCTGCGCGCCCGCCAGACCGGTGAGGTCATCGAGGAGGTCGACGCCCGCGAGCTGTTCACCAAGATCGCCGAGGCCGCGTGGGAGTGCGCCGACCCGGGCCTGCAGTACGACGACACCATCAACGACTGGCACACCAACCCCGAGACCGGCCGCATCACCGCGTCCAACCCGTGCTCGGAGTACATGTCGCTCGACAACAGCTCGTGCAACCTGGCGTCGCTCAACCTGCTGAAGTTCCTCAAGGACGACGACACGTTCGACGCCGTGACCTTCCAGAAGGTCGCCGAGCTCGTCATCACCGCGATGGACATCTCGATCTGCTTCGCCGACTTCCCGACCGAGGCGATCGGCAAGACCACGGTCGACTACCGCCAGCTCGGCATCGGCTACGCCAACCTCGGCGCGCTGCTCATGGCGACCGGCCACGGGTACGACTCCGACGGTGGCCGTGCGCTCGCCGCGACCATCACCTCGCTGCTCACCGGTGCCGCGTACAAGCGCTCCGCCGAGATCGCCGCCGTTGTCGGCCCGTATGCCGGGTACGCCCGGAACGCGGACGCCCACAAGCGCGTGATGCGCAAGCACCAGGCCGCCAACGACGCGATCCGCACGCTCGACGTGATGGACAAGGGCATCCACCAGGCCGCCACCAAGGCGTGGGACGACGTCGTCAAGCTCGGGGAGAAGAACGGCTACCGCAACGCCCAGGCGTCGGTGCTGGCCCCGACCGGGACCATCGGCTTCATGATGGACTGCGACACCACCGGCATCGAGCCCGACTTCTCGCTGGTGAAGTTCAAGAAGCTCGTCGGCGGCGGGTCGATGCAGATCGTCAACCTCACCATCCCGCGCGCGCTGAAGAAGCTCGGGTACACGCAGGAGACCATCGAGGCGATCGTCGAGTACATCGCCGACAAGGGCCACGTCATCGATGCCCCCGGCCTCAAGCCGGAGCACTACGAGGTGTTCGACACCGCGATGGGCGCCCGCGCGATCAGCCCGATGGGCCACGTCCGGATGATGGCGGCCGTCCAGCCGTTCCTGTCCGGCGCGATCAGCAAGACGGTCAACCTGCCCGAGGACGCCACGGTCGAGCAGATCGAGGACGTGCACCTGCAGGGCTGGAAGCTCGGACTCAAGGCGATCGCGGTCTACCGCGACAACTGCAAGGTCGGCCAGCCGCTGTCCGACGGTGGCTCGGCCGCCAAGGACAAGGCCGCTGACAAGGCCGCCGAGGCCGCTGCCCCGGTCGTGGAGAAGGTCGTCGAGTACCGGCCCGTCCGGCGCCGGCTGCCCAAGCGTCGTCAGTCGCAGACCACCTCGTTCGCGGTCGGCGGGGCCGAGGGCTACCTCACCGCCGGGACGTACGAGAACGGCGAGCTCGGTGAGCTGTTCCTCAAGTTCGGCAAGCAGGGCTCGACCCTGGCCGGCGTGATGGACGCCTTCTCGATCGCGGTGTCGGTGGGCCTGCAGTACGGCGTGCCGCTGGAGACCTTCGTCGAGAAGTTCACCAACCTGCGGTTCGAGCCAGCCGGCATGACCGACGACCCGGACGTGCGGATGGCGCAGTCGCTCATGGACTACGTGTTCCGCCGGCTGGCGCTGGACTACCTCGACTTCGAGACCCGCTCGTTCATGGGGATCCACACGGCTGAGGAGCGCGCGCACCAGCTCGAGACCGGCTCGTACGAGCTCGAGGCCGCCGCGGACGACGAGGACGAGTCGGAGGCCGAGCTCGAGACCCTGTCGCAGTCGACGCCGGTCACCAAGGCCGAGCCGAAGCACGAGGCCAAGGTCGAGGGCAAGCCCCTAGCTGCCGACGCGGTGAAGAGTGGCGCCGGCGCTGCCTCGGCCCGCGAGGTCTCGGTCGAGGTCCACTCGTCCGCCGAGCTCCTGGAGAAGTTCCAGGGCAAGGCCGCCGACGCCCCGATCTGCATGACCTGCGGCACGAAGATGCGCCCCGCCGGCTCCTGCTACGTCTGCGAAGGCTGCGGCAGCACCAGCGGCTGCAGCTGAGTTAGCCAGTCAAAGGGTGGGCCCGGAGCGATCTTCGCTCCGGGCCCATCGCCATGCGCGGTCGAAAACCCATGCAATTACCCCTCTTTAACCCATTTTCACTCAAAGCTTGGGCGTCCCCGATAGGTTCATTCGAAGGATAGGTGCTTGTGAGGGGAGGCCCCGCCGTGCCACTTGGCGTGGGAAATGCCGTCGTATTCCGGGGCTCGCCGGGCGTTGGGCGTGTTGGTGAAACGGACGGTGACAGGGTGCGGGTTGACTTCTTCGAGTCCGCGGCCGAACCGGTCGCAAAATCAGTCTGGCTTCCCGCGACGAGCGTTCGGCGAGAGACTCTCGGTGAGCAAACGCGTGTGTTCTTCCGTGACGGCAAGGAACGCTGGAGGGCCGGTCGTGTGGTCGGGGGCGGCCCGGAGAGATACTTCGTCCGGGTGCCGAACGTGCGCATGGACGTCGACATCGACGAGCGTGACCTTCGGGTTCGCTGGGAGAAACCGCCGAGGGACCCCATGCAGGTGCTCCTGTCCGGCGCTAATGAAACCCCTCGCTACCGCGACGTCCGCGAGCCTGTCCGGCGCCTGCTGATCGCCGAGCGAGCGGCTACCAGTTCAGCCACCGGGATCATGTCCTCCGGTGTCCGAATGCACGCTCACCAAATCAACGCGGCCCTGCGAATCATCCGCGACCCCGTCCAGCGCTACCTCCTGGCTGACGAGGTGGGGATGGGCAAGACCATTCAAGCCGGCCTGGTCATGCGCCAGATCCTGCTGGACGCACCAGGGCGCCGGGTGGGGGTTTTGGCTCCGGACGCGCTAGTGGGACAGTGGCGGGCCGAACTGCGCGACAAGTTCCACCTCAGCGACTTCCCGGCCAAGGAGGGCGAAGACCCGGTCCGTATTATCGCCCATAGTCAGTTGGCCGACTGGGATCAATTCGGTGAACTCGACTTGCTTGTCGTCGACGAGGCACACCTGCTGGCCCGTACGTCGGGACCCGACGAGTCGCCCTACCGGGAACTCACGGCGCTCGCGCACGCGGCACCTCGAGTCCTGATGTTGTCAGCCACCCCGTTCTCAAGGGGCGCGACCACCCACATGGCGTTGTTACATCTCCTCGATCCGGCTCTGTTCCGCTGGGAGGACCTCTCCTCCTTCGCACGGTTACTAGAGAGCCGGCACGCTCTAGCTCTGGCCGTTTTCGGACTCGACGAGGAGCCCGACGTCGACAACCCAGAACTCTTGCAGCTTCAATTCGACCAACTGCGAGAGAACCTGCCGGACGACGACGTGCTGGGGGCAGCGATTGAGCGCGCCATGGCCCTTTACGGCCCAGAGGGCACCCCGCCGGAGGATGTAGACGGGGAGGAGTTGCGCCTCGCCGTCGCCGCGATGCGCGCGCATGTCTCAGAGACCTACCGACTGCATCAGCGCGTGATCCGTAATCGACGTCATGTAATCGAGAAGCAGCGTCTGGACGATGAGGGTTTGTTGACCCCCTTCGAGTTCACTGGTCGATCCCGCCCGAAGGTCGCCCGGTCGGACGAGACTGAGATACAGGCGGGAGCTGCCGCCGTTGCGGCCTGGGCTGCGGGATGCGCGGACGCCGTGCTCGACGAGGGCATTGACCCAGGGACGTATGGGCCCGCACTCGCTGTCCTGTTCTCCCGCCTCGGCGGCTCAATCGACGACGTCTGCGCGGTCCTTGAGCACCGTCTCGGCGGTGACGCGTCCTCGGCCGCCCTGCTTTCCTCGGAGAAGGAAGCGCTCGACGCGGCACCAGTCCTTGAGTTCGAAGCTGAGGTTCTGGCCAAGGCGCGCATCGCGATCGGAGGGGGAGCCGTCCGCTCCATTGCTGGCATGATCGCGAAGCGCACGCCTCCGAAGAGCACGGCCGTCGTATTCTGCGGACGCGGATCATTGGCCACTGATCTCGCAGCAGCGTTCGCCACCAATGACCGGGTTGAGTCCACGCACGCACACGTGGCCAGCCAGACGGAGGAGGATCGCGAACAAGCCGTCGCCGCATGGCTTGCAGGGGGCGGTATCCTGGTGGCGGACGACACTGGCGACGTTGGTCGGAACTTCCAGCAGGCCGATCTGGCCTTCCATGTCCGACTGCCGGCGAACCCAAATGCGCTCGAGCAGCGAATCGGGCGTATCGACCGCTACGGCTACGAGAGCACTGCCCAGCAGTATGTGATCGCCGACGACGACCGCGAGGGCATCACCTCGGCCTGGCTTGGCGCATTGGTTCGGGGGTTCGGCATCTTCGACACCTCGATTTCGGCTCTCCAAGAGGTGGTCGACGACCTCACCGATCAGGCGTGGGCTGGGGTGCTCAGGGACGGCGTCGAGGCATTGACCGGCATGCGCGAGTCCATCACGACCGAACTTGCCAAGGAGAAGCGACGGATCAATGAACTCGACGCACTCGAGTCGAGCTACGGCGGCGATGAGAACGGGCAGGCCCTAGCCAAGGCGATCGCCGAGTACGAGGCGGACGTTGCCGGGATCGAGAAGGCGTTCCGGGCTCTGATCGAGGGTGGTGAAGGCTTCCGGTTCGTCAGCAAGACAAACAAAGACGGCAGCGTCTACTTCGGCCGCAGTCCCGAGGACAAGCCCCTGCTTAGCGAGAGGATGCTCGCTCGATTGGTGAACGTGGAGGATGCTCGTACCGGGTACTTCGACCGCTGGCGGGTGACCCCTGGCAGAGCCCTGTTCCGTCGTGGGAACCCCTTCGTGGATGGGTTAGAGCAACTACTCAGCCTCGACGACCGCGGGCAAGCGGTTGCGTTGTGGCGGCTCGATAAGGCATGGCCGCACGACCCGCTCGCGTTCTTCGGCTTCGACTTCCTTGTGGAGGCGGACGTCCAGCCGATCCTCTCTGTGCTCTTCGGCGACGCGCAGGCACTCCCGATCGCCCGGAGGAGGGCAGACGCGGCCTTCCCACCGTTGCACCAGCGAATCTGGGTGCCAATCACCACGAAGGAACCGGTGACGGACGACCGCCTCATCGCGTACCTCGGGGAGCCCCTGCTGAAGAACCGCGACGTGAACCTCAACTTCGACCGGATCCCGGCACTACACACCCTGGTGGGGGGCGAGGAGCACCTCGCGAGCGTGGCAGAGGCGTGTTTCGCTGCGGCACGGGCCCGGGTTGACGAGGTCTCCGACGTGGTAGAGGCGTCCAAGCGTGCTGCTCGACGAGTGAATCTGGAGACGGAAATGTTGATCGCACGCAGCGCTGCGCGAGCGAAGGCTTCCGGTTTGGTTGCGGACCCGGGCGCCCTCGAAGCCGAGATCGAACTCAGTCGCGCAATCGAGACCGGGGTCACCTCTCCCGTCGTCCGCGTATCCGGCGTAAGCGTCGTCGTCCTGTCTGCCCAGTCTTTTGCCGACTATGTCTAGTCACGACCTGGCCACGCTGCAGGCGGCAACCAACGAGTGGCCGAACGCGCTGCGTGTCGATGACACTAGCCACCTGAGCGACTCTTGCCGTCGCGCTTTGGACGCCTTGCCGGGTCTGAGCCGCGGTGCCTCGGGATGGCTCGACGTCGCCGGCCTGGTTCGCCAGGTGCTGCTCACCTGCGGAGTCACCTATGGAGGCGCGCCCTCGCTGACGGTGCCGACCATTGACCCCTGGCCGAGCGCCGGCCAGTGGCGCGACGTGTCCTGCGCAGCCGTGCCGACCCAGGACGGCCGACTCCGGATCACCGCTGAAGATTGGGCCCCGCCGAGTTCGCCAACCAATGACGGCATCGGTGACGACCTCGCTCGGGAGCAGGTGCGGGAGGTCTACCGCGATCAGGACCGCGTGTGGCAGAACTCGTTGCCCGCGGATCCATTCTGGATGGCCGCGCATCAGGGATTTGGCGCCTACCGGGGCGAGCCCCAGCGACAGGCCGCGCGCGCGGCCGTCATGAACGACGGCGGATCGGTCGTCATCGCTCTCCCGACGGGCCGGGGCAAGACAGCAGTGGCATGGACCAAGACCCTGTTGTCGAACACAGGCGTCACCGTGGTGATCGTTCCGACGGTCGTCCTAGCGCTCGACATGGAGCGACGCACCCTCGAGGCGGAGAAGGAACTAAAGCGGTCACTGAGTCCAGTCAACCGCTTCGCCTACATCGGAGCGATGGATCCGGAGATCAAGAAGGAGTTGCGTGCCGCAGTGCGCGCGGGGTCTCAACGCATTATCTATACCTCGCCGGAGGCGTTCGTCTCCGGGCTCTCCCACGCGGTATCGAGGGCCGCCCGCGACGGCCATCTGCAGCAGATCGTCATCGACGAAGCACACCTTGTCGACCAATGGGGTACCGACTTCCGGCCGGAGTTCCAGACGATGCCGGGCCTGATCCGCGACGCCTACGCCCAAGCTCCCGAGGATCGGAAGCCCGCGGTGCTCTTGCTTAGCGCCACCTTGGCGCAACGGGCCGTCGACGTGCTCACCCGACTCTTTCAGGTGGGGCAGCGCGCGGTCGACATGGTTTGGGGGTCGGAGATCCGCACCGAACCGGCTTACTTCTTCAGTCGGCACGAGACCGAAGACGATCGAAACAAGGCTGTGCTCGAAGCCGTCAAGCGCTTGCCTCGTCCACTCATTCTCTACACAACCAGGGTCGAGGACGCCGAGCATTGGGCCGTACGGCTGCGTCAGGCCGGCTTGAATCGTGTAGATGCGATCACGGGCAAGGTGTCCGACGACGTGCGCCGTACCGTCATGCAGCGCTGGCGTGGCGAAGCACCGGACGGCGCAGCGATTGCGACGTCACTAGACGTCATCGTCGGCACCTCGGCCTTCGGGCTGGGGTTGGACATGCCGAACGTCCGCACCGTGCTGCACGCCTGCCTGCCCGAGACGATCGACCGCTACTACCAGGAGGTCGGCCGGGCCGGTCGCGACGGCCGGCCGTCGGTCACCTATCTCGCGCAGGCGCCGGACGACCTCGAACTGGCCGTGTCGCTGAACAACGTCACGATGATTGGCGACGAGTTGGGTTGGAAACGCTGGGAGTCGATGCGGCAGAGTGCTGAAGTGGTGGGTCAATTTCGCTACCGGATCCGCAAGGACACCCTGCCGCCCTATCTGGACGTCGGCTACAAGCGATCCGCCCTGTGGAACGTCCGTACCCTTACCCTTCTTGCTCAGGCAGGTGTGATCGATCTGTGCGCTCCTCGCTTGGCCCTCGACCCGGACCTGTCCGACGAGGAGAAGGAAGCACGTCGCGACGAGTTCTATGGGCAGGCCGAATCCTTCATCGAGTTCGAACTCCGGGACGGACGACTGTTGGAAGAGGGCTCATGGAAGACTGCCGCCGGCGAAGTCCGGACGGCTGTGCGTGCGGCGCAGTCTGCCGCACTGACCTCGCTGCGGCGGGCGATCGAAGGGAGTTCGTGCGTTGGACGGACGATCGCGCAGCACTACAAGGTGCACGTGGATAACGGTCTGTTGTTGACCAACGCGGCATGCCGTGGCTGTCCCGCGTGTCGCCGGGACCCGTCCCAGTGCCCGGGCACCGACCCCTTGGAGCCGAGCCCACCGCTGCCTGCGCCGGACCCGTCGCGCGACCGTCTGGCATTGTGGCGGGGTGACACGAGTTTCGTTTTTGTCCACTACAGGCCCGGGGAGAACCTGACCGCCTTGTTCACCCGGATGGCTGAGCGTCACCTCCGCGTCTGGCGGGTCACTCGTGAGGTCGCAGAGAGGTTGCAGCGCGACGCCAGTCAGATGCCGATCATCCACGATGATCCCGAGGGGACGTCCTCACTGCTTGATCAGTACGCCGGCCCGATGGTGGTGGTTTTCACTGAACCGGAGGTTCCACCGGCCGTTTGGGAGAGGGTCAGGTCCGGCCTGCCGACGTATCTGATCGGCCCGAGCGAGACCATGAATCCGGATAAGCCTGGGATGCGACTGCGAGACGTTGCGGACGGGCCCTGCGTATCGGCGACCGCGTTGTTGAAGGGAATCTAAATGGAGTACCTGAACCCTAATCCGTCTCCAGCCCTTCCTCAGGCGATGTGGCTTGTGTATCGCGCTGCGATGGAGCGCCCGGGCACAAGGACTGAGGACTTGTTCGATCTGGTCGTGCCTACGGCTATCCGTGCGAAGACCCCAGGCGCAGGTGCACACTTCAAGAGCGCGCTGTCTGCGCTGCGAAAGCTTGGCGTGCTCAGCCAGCACGAGGGGGTGCTGGAGGCGACGAAAGTTCCTGACTCGAGGGCATTTCTGCGTTTGCTGCGGCATAGAATCGTGCAGCCGGCGGCGTCCTTCAGCGCGGATTTCGAAGGCGCGGACGATATCCGCAGAGGCCTGATTTGGTTGATGCGACAGTCTCCCGCGAAGCCCCTCGACTACGAGGCAGACGTGGCGCCCAAGACGTCGGTGTTCGTGAATGGAACTCGATGGAACACCTTCCGAACCTGGTGCGATGCACTCGGCTTCGGTCAGGCGGCGCTCAGCGTGATGGCCAAGAACAATGCAAACAATTGCATCGTTCCGAACCCCACGCGGGCGGTGGTGGACGCAATCGCGCATCCTTTCGGGGAGGGGCTGCCTCGCGGTGAGCAGGTGCCGATCGGCCGACTGGTCGACTTCCTCCGGCGGGAGTTGCCGGTCCTCCCGGGGCACCCCAGCGCGATGTTGGAAGGTTTGAATGAAGACGAGGACAACGCCTTGCGCGCGATCGGTCTCGCGCTGACCGCTGCCGAGGAACTGGACGTTCTCACCTTGAAGTACCAGTCCGACCCGTCCGGCGTGATGGCGCTTCCGGACGCCCAGCATGGCGAGACGCGATACGTCTCCGCGGTCACGATCGGGAAGTAGATCCATGAGCACCCAGGCCAATTTCGTATGCTGGACCAGCGCGGATGTCACTGCGACCATCCCGACCGAGGCGGCCACGCCGTCCGCCGAGGTTCTTCTCGCCACGCATGCACCTCTCCGCATCAGTCGGCGCGGCGCCAAAGGCCGACACGCCGAATTGGAGATTGTCGACGAGCAGCAGGTACTGGAGGAATTCCTCACCAGCGAGCCAACGAACGGCGTCCTTGTTGCCCCCGTGCTCGGAGAGTCCGGAACCGGGAAGTCGCATCTGGTGCGATGGGTCGAGGCCAAGCTCGACCCCAACAAGCCGGGGCGGCACGTCATCTACCTACGCAAGACCGACACGAGTCTGAAGAACGTCGTCGAGCAGCTCCTGGTCGGCCAGCAGGGGCCCAAGTTCGACGAAATCCGAACCAAGCTGGACTCGCTCGGCAGCGGCGTCACCCAGGAGACCATGGAGGGCCGCATCCTCGACTCGCTCGCCGAGGCCCTCGAGCAGCATGAAGCATCCGGTCCTGCCAGGGCACTGGTTGGCCCCGACGGACTAGCCGTGTTCTTCCGCGACCCCTTGTTCCGCAATCACCTTCGCCGGGAAGGGTCTTTCGTCCAGCGGCGGGCGCAGCACGCACTTCGAGGGCGGGACGCCGACGAGCCCGATATCCCTCTAGAGTTCACAGCCGATCAACTGCCGCTGGACATCGTCGACTTCGCCGACATCGCGGACGCCGCCGCGGCAACGCGCAAGATCTTCACCAGGCTGGCGACCAGCCCGCAACTGCAGGCTCAGGCGGTCGCGATGATTAACGATCTCCTACACGTCGCCGTGACTCGCGCGGTGGGCCTCAGCGTCGGCGACGTGGCACAGGCGTTCCTGCAGATGCGCGCGAACCTCGTCGAGGACGAGATCGTCCTGCTTATCGAGGATGTGGCGCTCATCCAGGGGGTGCGGCGCGACCTGCTTGACGCGATCGTCGAACCCGGGGTCGACAAGGGTGTTCGGAAGTACGCGACGATCCGCACGATGATGGCGGTCACCTCGGGTTACTACAACGAGACTTTGCCTGAGACCTTCCGCTACCGCGCCGAGGCGACCGGGCCGCGTTACGTCGTCGACGTCGACCTGGCGAGCAAGGCGGCCGACGACGGGTTGTTCATCGACTTCGTGGGTCGCTATCTGAACGCCGCGCGGGTCGGCAAGCAGGAGTTGGAGCAGGCGGCGCCCCGAGTGCCCAATGCGTGCGCCACTTGCGACTTCCGGCCCTCATGCCACGAGAACTTCGGAGAGTCCAGCGACGGGTACGGGCTTTACCCTTACAACCGGCCGGCCATCCTGCGGGCGATCCAGACCTTGGCGGACCGCGCTGGGAACACTCGAACGTTCAATCCGCGGCGGTTGCTCGCTAGGGCCGTCCGAGACACCCTCGGCGACGACCAGTCCTTGATCACCTCGGGCCAGTTCCCGCCGGCAGACTTCCTGTCCGGTCCGGGCGAATCGGGCCTCCCGACCTTGTCGCTCGGAGTCCGAGCCCGCATAGAAGAGCACTACGGTGAGGCCGGCTCCGGTCGTCTGCAGACGTTGCTTACGTTCTGGGGCGACACGGGGCACAGCCCGATTCTGCCTGGAGTGCTGACCGCCTTTTCACACGATCCGATTCCGGAGTCGGTCTTCGACGACGAAGCCGCCCCTGGTCTGGATACGCCTGACCAGCCGGGTCCGGCAACGACCCTGCCGAGAGCTCTGATCGCCAAACTCGACGCGATCGACAAGTGGTCCGACGGCGCCACTTTGGCACCGGCGATCGCAGGCGAGTTGCGAAGCACGGTACGCGAAGCTCTACTCGCACGGCTTGACTGGTTCGACCCGGTTATCAAGGATCCGAACGCCGAGACCCTAAAGAAGGCCGTGCCCACAAACGCCGCAGGGATCTCGATCGAAGGCGCCACCGAGAACATCCAGAACGCGAACCCGGTGCTAGTCGTCCCCCGCAGTGCCCGGATGGGGCAGATGTTCAGCGGTCTGGTGCTCCTGAATGCTGGGATGCCTGAGCGAGCCGGCGAAGCGCTGCCGCGACTGGACGCTCTGGTGGCACCGGCCGTGGACGAGCTTCGAGAGCGGGTCGTCAATGTCCTGGAGATCGACGATGCTTCGCTCACCGAGGCTGCGGCGTCGTTACTCGCCGGTGCGGCGCGTTGCGGCAGGGTGCCAGACGCGCCGAAGGACGTCGACCTGCTCAACGCGATCCTCTGGGCGGATACCAGCCAGGACCGGGCTGACGCGGCCGTGCGTCGTCCAGAGTGGATGATCGCGTACCAGAACTACGTGAACTCTCGAGTCGTGGTCGTCGACCGCCTCTTGGCAGGTGTATCTGCAGCACAGGGGACCGGTGGAGTGCACGCGCTTGACGTGAACCGGCTGCTTCCGCTGGTGAGAGCCGCGTGGAAGAAGGTCAAGGCGGGGGAGACCCTGGTCCTGCCGCACTGGTGCAAGAGCGCTGATCTGCACGCCAACGCCCTCGCGCGCGCGGCCGGCCCACAGATCACTCACTGGAAGGATCTCATCGCCCGAATACGCGAGCACGTGCCAGACGGAGTCAGCTACCTGGAGACGGTGGACGCCGTCATCGAGGCCACCAAGGCCGGCGGTGAGCTCGGGCTGGTTAAGGTGAGCAACCTGCCTGAGTTGGCGGGCATCAACGAAGCCGCCCGTCAGTTGAACGCGAACTCCATCGTCGCGGTTGAGAAGGTGCTGGCCGCTATCGAGAAAGCAGAAGGCGAGGCTCGGTTGGCTCTGGTCGGCAGCGATGTGGGCGCGGATCTCGACCGCATCGTCGCTTTCCTCGAATCGTCGGCCGCGTGGGTGGCCGCAGGTCTCGCCCAAGCGGAGGCTGAGGGTGACGTCACCACTGATCTGGACGCCAGTCTGGGCGCGGCTGTGGACACGTGGTTCGAGATCCTGGACGACTTCGTCCCGGATGGCTCGCCGGCGCCGACACCCGTGGGTTCGTATCAGGACGAGGAGGTGAAGTGATCATGGCTCAAGAGAAGGGCCTGCGCCACGACGCGAAGCGACTGACTACGAAGGCGCGTGTCAAGCGGGACAACGCCGCCGGCATCCAAGCAGACGCCCAGTTCTCAACCGCCTTGAACAGGCTCACTACCCAGTTCTTGGATCTCCGGTCACAGTTGGCGAACCGCAAGGCCCTGACGACAGTAGGGATTCCGATCGGGCCGGCGCCAGACCTGACCAAGTCGGCCGAGCGACTTCGCGATCAAGTTGCTGAGTACGGGCGCCCGACCCCGCAATTCATGAACAGTCGGTCCGCCGACCTCGCGGGGCTCGTCAAGGCGCTGCAAGTCCTCACCGACGAAGCTTGGAAGGCATGGGCGAGCGCTCAAGTCGGTGCTTTGACTGCGGACCCGGAGCTTGTCAAGGGTCCGCGTGGTCAAGTGGTGAAAGAGAAGATCGCCGGCCTCTCACAGGTAGCAGGTAGGCCGTTCAATGCCACCGACTTCACTTTGTTCAAACTTGGTGTAGCCCAGGCTCACGACCTGATCCGTGAACTCAGTGACCCGACCCGTCCAGAAGAAGTCCTCGCCCGAATCAACGAGGGGCGCGGCAGCCTCACCTTCGCCGACCTCACTGATGAGGAGATCGATGCCTTGCGCAACTCGACGGAGCACGGACGAAGGGTGAGGCTGAGTGCCCGGTGAGTGACGACCGTTGGGCCGGGCTTCCGGAACTGCTCTCCCGCCTCGAAGACCTCGAACTGCACCTGCTCTCTTGGGGGGTCGTTGACGGCCACCTCAGCCGTGACGAGGTAGATCGTGCGATCGACGAGCAACTGAACGACGACGCCAGTCGTGAGCCGGACCTCGTCGTGCCGACGGTGGATGAGTACCGGGAACATCTGGTCGAGAGGGGCCTGCTGCACGAGATCCCAGGGACGGACCACTACCGGACCAGGCTTGCGGAGACGCTGCGACTGCTGCGCACGCTGCGGCAGTTGTGGCCTCCTGCGGACGAGTCGCGACCGGGGTGGTGGCGGTCCTACAACACGCTCGTCTCCGACTACCGGCTGCGCGTGTCCCCCCGGCGGTACCCAAGGCGCTCCATTCCCGTCGCGACGGTCATCCAGGAACTTAGTACGCTCGGCGCCTGGTCAGAGGCCAAGGCCAGCGTGGTGCGCCGGATGATCGGTGAAGACCAGTTGGCCCGCTTTCAGGTCGATGCCACTCGGAGCATCCTCAGTTCGTTGGCCGACCCGCAACCGTCCGCGACGATCGTGACCGCCGGGACCGGTTCCGGCAAAACCCGAGCGTTCTACCTGCCAGCACTCATCGACATCGCCGCCCGGGTGGATGAGAAGCGGGTGGGGCCGCACACGCTGGCGCTCTACCCGCGGAACGAACTCCTCCGCGACCAGGCGCGTGAGGCGGTAAGGGTCATCGAATCGATCGGCCCACTGGCCGGAGGGGCGTCACGGCCTGGGCGGGTCGCGATGCTGTATGGCAACACGCCGACCGAAAAGGAACTCGAGGGCAGGAAGGACACCAAGCGATGGCGACGGACGAGTTCGGGTTGGGAAACGCCATACTTCCCCTGCCTTGACGACCAGTGCATGGCCGCACTCGTCTGGACCGATGACGACCGTGCGCAGAGGATCGAGCGGTTGACCTGTCCGAAGTGCGGCGCCGTGACCCAGGCGGCCGTGCTTGCGTTGACACGCGAATCCATCAAGGACGATCCGCCGGACATCTTGTTCAGTTCGACCGAGATGCTCAGCAAGCACTCCACAAACGCCACCTTGGGTCCGGTGCTCGGTTGGAAGGGCGCGAACGGCATCCGACTTGTGCTGCTCGACGAGGTGCACACATACACAGGGGTCGCAGGGGCCCAGGTCGCGCTGATGCTGCGACGCTGGCGGCACGCCAATCGACGGACGGGCACGCCCAGTCCGGTCTTCGTCGGTCTATCCGCCACCCTGCGCGACGCCGGTGATTTCATGTCCACGCTCACCGGTGTGGACCGCGCACAGGTGGAGGCGGTTGCGCCAGCCAGCACGGACATGGTCCCGACAAGTCGTGAGTATGGACTAGTGCTTCGCGGCGACCCCGTGTCGGGAGCCTCACTCCTATCAACCACCATCCAAACGGCGATGCTGGTCTCCCGGATCTTGGACAACCGGGCCGGGATCTTCGGGTCGGTCACCTTCGCGTTCACCGACGACCTCGACGTGATCAATCGCCTGCACGACAGCCTCCACGACGCAGAAGGACACGATCCCTACGGGATGGCCCGCGGCCGTGTCCTCGCAGATTTGCGTTCGCCGGCCAATGAGCAAGCCGGCGCGCGCTATCCGGAAGGACAGTCCTGGGACCTCCCGCGGAAAATCGACCGGATGGACAGGCAGATGCGGGTCGCCCGGACCAGTTCTCAGGACGCCGGCGTGGATGCGACTGCGGACATTATTGTCGCCACGTCATCGCTCGAGGTGGGGTTCAATTACCCCCGGGTCGGGGCCGTGATCCAGCACAAGGCACCCCGTGACATGGCTTCGTTCCTGCAGCGTCGCGGTCGTGCTGGCCGGAAACTGGCGATGCGTCCGATTACCGCGGTCGTGTTGTCTGACTACGGCCGGGACCGAATCACTTATCAGTCCTATGAAAGGCTGCTCGATCCAGAGATCACCGTGCGCTCGCTCCCCATTGGCAACCGGTTCGTCCTCAAGATTCAGGCGACCCATGCCCTGCTCGATTGGATCTCTCGGCGTACGGGCATAAACGCGCGCTGGGTGCTCAGTTCGCCCGGAGATCCGTGGCAGCCGCGGCCGCGAACGGAAGAGGTCGCCACCTTGCTCGCTCAACTGCTCCGCGACGCCAACCTGCAACGTGAGTTGAGTATCCACCTGCGCTGGGCACTGCAGGTAACTGAGGATGAGGCTACCGCCGCCCTCTGGGATGAACCACGCTCGATCATGTTGTCGGTCGTGCCGACGGCCCTACGACGACTCGAGTCTCAGTGGAAGCCGATGGCAGATTCCGACCCGGGGGCTGAAAGTAGCGACCCGTTGCCGGAGTTCATGACGGGAGCGCTGTTTGGCGCACTGAACACCCCGGATGTGACTTTCTTCCTGCCATTCAAGGACAGCGACCTTCAAACAATGCCGATTTTTCAGGCGCTGAGGGAGGCGGTTCCCGGGCGGGTGAGTCGCCGTTATGGGCACGCCCGGGCGGATCACGCCACTTGGCTTCCAGTGCCGGAGAATGGCGACAACCTGGCATTGACCGACATCGTCGCTAGGGGACATAACCTCGGTACCTGGAGAGTCAAGGACGAGCAGTACACGGTGGTCCGGCCCTTCGCGCTGAAGTTGAGCAAACCACCAAGGGCTGTGGCTACGTCCTCACAGTCGTATCCAGTCTGGCGCTCCGCGTTCGAATACCAGTCGGCAGACCTGCTGGAAGGCGACGTCCCACATCCGTCCGTGTGGTCTAAGTTCATCGATCGCATCGGTTTCACCCTGCACGTCTCCGGCGCAGCCATGCGCGTGCGCCGACTCGCGATCGGTGCCGACGGGGAATTGCTGATCAACGAGGACAAGCGGTTCCAGCGTCGTCCCGTTTCGGTGAGGTATGCCCACGCCGGCGAGCCTGCAGCGCTCGGATATGAACTCGATGTGGATGGCCTCGTCGTCAGTGGCAACCTCGACCAGGTTGGGGCTGATCTCGGGGCGTTCGCCTCAAGTCCGGCTTGGCGCACAGCCGCGTTCCGTCAGGCAGTGCTGGAGGACGCAAGGCTGAATGGAGTTGCCAACTCTTTCCAGCGCTCCTGGCTGGTGGAGGTGTATAGGCACGCACACGTGAACTTGGGCCTGGGCGACGGTGATGTAAGAGACATTCCTCTGGCGCTGGCCGGTGGTCGTTGGGCCGATGACATGACCGCATTCCTGGCTGCTTCCTACAGAGATGACGAGGGTGATATTGAGGGCGGGCGACTGTTGCAGACGTTGCGTGACCTCGCCGGCGACGCGACAATTCGCGCAGTCATCGAAGAACATGGCCGGCTCTTGGTGCACCCTGATCCTGCCGCCCTTACGGCGGATCTCCTCGACCGGGTGTTCGTAGACACGCTTGGCTGCGCGTTGCTCACAGCCGTTCAAGAGTGCGTGCCTGACGCGCAGGAGAACGACCTCGTGGTGGATGCTGAACTTGACGGCGCAACCCGCCGCTTCCAGATCTTCATCACTGAGACGTCGATCGGTGGCCTTGGCCTTGTCGAGGCTCTGCATCGCGACTATGCGCAGGACCCGCGGGTCTTCTGGGAGGCAGTCGGCCGGGCCTGCTCTCCCACCGAGTCCGAAGAGGTAGACCTCGCGCTGCAAGCACTCCTGGCGGACTTAGTGAGCCCAAAGTCTGTATTTGGGCCGGCGGTTCACGCCTTTCGCAATGCCACGGATGTGGGAGGTATGGACGCCGCCCTGGACTCCTTGGTCGACCAATGGACAGAAGTGGATGGTCCGCCGTCACACCTGCTCGTTTCCAACTTCGCCGCTCGCATGCTTCGTCCCGGATCGAGTCTCGTCATCGATCAGGTGGTGGCGAAGTTGGCGGCCGGTTGGGTAGAGACCGAATCTCGTCTTGGCGTGGAGATCGATGCCCGTACACTCGTACATCATGCTGCGGCCGGCCGACTGGGCTTCAGCCTCGGGCCTCTGACGCCTGACATGGCATTCTCAATGCTCTGGTTGCGAGGCGCCCCTGCGCGGGCTCAGCGATTAGAGCACTGGCATGCCTTCCGCAGCAACGTCCTGGTGGACCGCCTCATCATGTCAGCCGCGTTGGACGAGAGCCTTTCGGTCGTCAACGTGACCAAGCCTCAATGGCTAAACGACTACATTGCCGGGGTTGAGCGAGACGGTCGTGCGGTGCTTGAGGCTCCGTACCGTGATCGACAGGCCCTCGCGCAGGCGCTTCGCGACGTTGCGGTCACCGCAATTGACCGCAACGCTCTCCGGGTATACGGCAGGGTCACGGCGTTGAACCAGAGTCGAGGCCACCTGACGGCAACGATCTCGTTGGCCGAGGAGTTGCAATGAGCGGATCGCGCAAAGTGCGCACACGTCCGCGCAATGGACTCGCGATCGGTGATCTGCTGACCTCCGCGCTCCTGTCTGAACTTTGCCACCCGAGCGACGAGTTATGGATCGTCAGCGGTTGGATTACGGACATCCCAGTTCTAAGCAACAAACACGGTCAGTATGACGCCGTCCTCGGTTCCGTGGCGCGATCGAGCCTCCTACTCACCGACGTGTTGGCCGAACTCGCTGTCCGAGGCACCCAACTCCACGTCGCCTTGCGTTCTGTCGAGCACAACTCCCGTTTCCGCGACCGGCTACGGGACCGCGTGCGCCGGGACCGATTGAGTTTCTATAAGAGTGTCGACCTTCACGAGAAGATCCTGGTTGGCGAGGACTGGGTAATGAAGGGCTCAATGAACTTCACGTGGAACGGAGTGCAACAGAACGAAGAGAGCATCGACTTCTCATATGACAAAGCCATAGCCTCCTTCGAGCGCCTCGAGTTGCGCACCCGGTGGATCGGCGCCCAATGATCACGGCGGACGAGTTTCTGACCCGATTCTTTGGTGAGGGCAACGGTATTTGGCCGAACCTTGACCAGCGCAGTCCTGCAGCCCTCGCCCTGGCGCCGTTCCTACAGGCACTGGCATATCCGGGGGAGTGCCCAGTCATTCTGCCTAGACGCCGACCCGTGGGCTTGCAGAGCGAGATCTACGTAATCGGACGGGACACGGCTCACGCCGGACGAATCCGTGCCCTACTTGAGGCGTGCGTCGCACACCACTGGGTCACCTTTGACGGACGCGTCGCAGTCCTCGATCCGAACGATCCGGTGGACCAGGCCGTCCTTGACTTCCGT
This sequence comes from Phycicoccus ginsengisoli, assembly GCF_054779295.1. Lineage (NCBI taxonomy): Bacteria > Bacillati > Actinomycetota > Actinomycetes > Micrococcales > Intrasporangiaceae > Phycicoccus > Phycicoccus ginsengisoli. Next base: position 108,255 of record NZ_BAAGYN010000008.1, on the reverse strand, counting down.
GGCCCTGGTACCACCTACGTGCTGAAGCCAGTCAACCGCGCGCAGGCCCTTGGCACGCAACGGGCACTACGCCGACTGGTTGACACCTTGGCTGGCCGGCCGTTGCGGACCCCGACCGCCGTGCGGCCCGTTGGGCGGATGCTCCGCGAGTTCGACCTCGCTTTGTCCGCGGGCGCGGTGGAAGCGTCAGCATCGCTGCTCAGCGAGATCGAGAGTCGTGGCGGGATCTCACACGAGAACATCGCCTTCCTCCGGGTTAGACGACTATCTCGATTGGGACGCGACGACGAACTCCTTGCCGACGGATCGCTGCGGTCGCTGGTTTATACCGAGCCGCCATTTTTGGTCCGGGAGGCAGTACTCGGTGCCTGGGCGCGAAGGATGATCCTGCCGGCGCTTGCGAACGACGGCATCCCGGCCGCACTCGCGGCGATTGCCGACAGTCCGGCCGACATCGCGATGCTTGTCGACGTAGGCATGCTGCGCACCCAGTATGACGACGTGGCGGCCGTCTGTGCGCTGGTCGCGAGCGCACGAGGTGACCAGGTTCTCCTTGCGGACTTCGCCGAAACCCATGTCCTTCCCGAACTGTTGGCGTCGTTGCCTTTGGCGGAGTCCCCGTCCGAGTCCGGGCCTGAGTCTGGCCTTCGGGCCGAGTCCGTGCCGGTGAACGAGCGCGACGTGGAGCAGGAGTACGAGCCATTCTTGGCTCCGTCATCTTGGCTGGAGTGGGTCGGGTCATTGGGCGTCGAAACTGACGCTGCCGTGGATTCCAATATCGCCGTATCTTGGGCACCAGCTTGGACCGCCGACGTTGAACTGGCGGCCGCAATCGACTCGCTTCCGGCATTCGCCGAGGAGGACTTGCTCACCGGAGTTGCAGCCTTCTTGGAGACTGATGATCCCGATCATGCGGCGATGCACACCGCGGCGTCCTTGATCACTCGGTACTTGGTTTCCGAACGGTTCGAACCGGCCCAACTGGCGGCACTGTCCGCACTGCTGCAGATATTCGTCAGAGGGGCGCCTCCTCGAGACCTATACAACAACGTCCTGCAGGACATCCGCGTGTACGCCAATCAGTGGGTGTCGGTTACCAACGCAATCCGTGCTATCGACATTGCGGACGCAGTTGCATGTGGTCCGGCAACGAGTAACGAACGGGAGAACTTCGTTGCAGCGCTACTCGGGCCCCTTAGCCGGCAACGGTCTCGACTTCCAGCGTCCATGCGTGCATTGGCTGCCTTGGTGGCCGACGATCTTCGCCTCGAACTGGACTGGGAGGTGCCCTACGAGGGCGATGCGGTTGGCGTTATTGAGACGACTTCAGCACTCGAGGCGCGGATTCTTCTATACAGCCTAGATTCCGGAACCCTTGACCGCACGAAGGCTGCTGTCGCTGTGCAGTGGCCTAATGCACATGTAGAGATTTGTGCCGAAAAGGTCGGTAGTCCCACGCTGAGGCAGCATGCGCACAACGCCGACGTCATTGTGTTCGCCACAAGGCGCGCGACTCATGCCGCAACGACGTTCATCTCGAGTAACGCGCGGGAAGATTCTCTCATCGCCTACGCCGACGGGTCAGGCTCCGCCTCGATGTTACGTGCCGTTGAGTCGGCCTTGGGGGAATGGCACGACTAGTCGGCTATGCCAGTGCGCGCAGCAGATGGTTCGTCAGTAGCCGAATATCGCTGGGAGTGTTCTGCAAGCCGTTCCAGCGACGCTGTTCGCCGCTCCCGAAATCCCAAATACCATCGGTCCATGCGCACACATCTCGAAGACGCGCCAACTTCTTAGCCAGATCTAGAGCTGGGAGTTCCGGTGCGGGAACGCCGTCGGTGAGGTGATCCATCACATAGCCCAAGGACTGAATGCCAACACCGTGACTAAGACGGGATCGTCGCGGAGGCAAACCCCAAGCGTCGGGAAAGACAGCCTTCACTGCGGACCAAAAGAACTTCAGATGTAGGAGCATTTGCTCCTCGTCGCCCGATCCATCTCGCGGGTCGCGATATTGGTACAGTGCCCCCTCGTATAGAGAATTCTCGATCATCTTCAGGACGCTGTTGTCCTTGATGTAACCGTCCGGGGTGGTGGGCGTGGCAATCAATCCTTCGAAGGGACTGTCATTGTCCATCAACGTGCCACGGTCATTGTTCAGACGGATCATCAGTGTCGCAGGGAGTTGCTTACGCGCATATTGGGCGGGGAGTTGGCCCACCGTGTCCGGCAGCAGTTCGTGGATGAGGCCCTTCGGCAAGGGTTTGGTGTTGTTCACCAGAATGAACTGACTCCGCTGCTCCTCTTGGCCGGCCGCGATGAAACCGACAGCAGCCACCGGGAACTCAGCCAAGTCTGCATCGCGAATAGCCGCGCTTCGCTGTTGCCCATCCACCAACCAGGCTGGCTTATCGTTCTCACTCAACGACTCATCGATGGGAATGAAAAGTTCTCCCACGGTGCTGTAGTCGACATTACTGCGACCGCGGCCCTCTTTGAACGAAACCCTCTCGTCGAACGCCAAGACAACGGCGTTTGGCAGCATCGCGCCGTCAGATTCCAGGTAACGCCGAATAGCTTTGATGTGGCTCAGGACTTCCGGGCGCTGGTATCCGCGAAGACCGTCGTCTTCTCTTTGTACTCGTGACACCGTGGCGAAGTCATGAATGCGCTTGCCGTCTATGCCGAAGCAATAGATGTGGTGGGCACCTTGACGGATGCGAACTGCCGGTACGCGGAGAGTGTATTGATCGGCCACGGGCTAGATCCCTTTCGGATGGTGAGTCTTGAGGCCGTCCATCTTGGTGGCCAGCACTGACAGGTTGTGAAACCCCCGTCGCTTGTTGCGCTCGGTTCCGCGGAAGATCGCAATCTCGATGCCGTGCTCACCACAGAGACCGCACTTGCAGGACTTCCAGGGTCGGGCTTCGAGGATCCGACGGTAGGCGTCCACATAGCTCTTCTTGCTACGGCATACCTGCTCATAGGCAGCGAGGGCCCCCAACACCTCCTCAACGCCGACGGCGTTCTGGTCGTATGCCCTCAGAAGGGTCAGGCACTCCCGTTCCGCGGCTACGGCCTCCCGTTGAGAGACCACACCGCCCAGGATGTTGCGCTTGAGGGCCGGGTTGCCCTCCACTTGTGGAACGCGGATGGCCACATAGTCTGCGTCGTGCGTGTGGTAGTTCCGGCGGTCGTCCATGAAAGACTGACGGAACGCTGAGGTGCTGTCGAAGCTCGTTACACCGTAATCGGCGAACTCATCCATGGACTCCACCCGCGTGATGCCGAAGAGGTGTAGTTCAGTCTCCGGCTTGAGCAGAGGGGCGATGGCTTCGAGACACGCCAGGATCTCGCGTGTCTTCAGTGGAACCATGCCCCCCAGAGCAACGCGCTGGTATCCGAGATCCTGTAGAGAGCGGACGCTGTCCGCGTAACTCGCGGGACTCCATCCCTGGGCGACCCCCACCGGCACCAATGATGATCCGCGCTGCTCGAGTTCTTGCATGAAATCGGCGGCAAGGCGGAGAGTCAGATGCCGCCGTTCTGCCCACTCTGTGTGGACAGTCGCCTCCGTGGCCTCCGCTTCGTAGCCGAAAATGACGTGGTCGACGCTGGCGCCAGCGTCGAACCCGCACCCCTCGTAGAAGTCGAGCGTCTCCCCAACCGAGACGGGAGGAACTCGTTCTTCTACGTAGTTGAACGCACCGTTGTCACCAAGAGTCTGAATGTGTGGAGGCAAGCGGAAGAACTGCCGAACGCCGAGGCGGTAAAGGCGAGCGCGTTGGGACTCGCTGTACTTGCCCGAGCCTCGCACAGACCCATCAACGATCGCCTTGCTGACGAGAATCCCGTGATAGGGCACCCGCTCAAGAACTTCGTGCGCGTAGAGATCGTCGCGTTGACGGACGCGAAGCGGTGAGTACTCGTCGCGGGCGAAGTCGTAGGTAGGGCTGACGAGATCCTGGCTGTCCGGAAAGTAGAACTTCATCGTGCGGCAGACCTCGAAGCGATGTACTCGCGGACCAATAGATTTGAAAGGGCACTGATGTGCCGGGGCGTGTTCTGAATCTCGTTCCATGGCAGACCTAGTTGCTGCCAGGTGCCCTGGGTCCAATGGCAGTCCGGCGCAATACGAGCCAGTTCGGCCATCGTTTCCGTGTGGGCCGAGGGGGACTCCACGTCGACGTGTGCCATAACGCGCTCCATCAGTCGTCCCATGGCCCGGATGCCCGCCCCGCCCATGAGACGTGACTTCTGGGGTGGCAGTCCCCAAGCCTCGGGAAACGTGTCGTGGACCGCGGTCCAGTAGGTAAGCAGCAGTTTTCGGATCCCCTCGGTGTCGGTGGTGCCTGCCGCAATGTTGCGATAAGGGAAGAGAACGCCTGACGGCGACTCGAGGGACTCCTTGAGTGCCTCCACCAGGCTTGTGTCCGTGACGACAGCCTTCGAGCGGTCGTCAGGATCGGTAGACGCTCGTTTGACCAGTCCGAAGAACGGTGAGGTGGGATCTAGATTGAGCATGTCAACAAGGGCTGAGGGCAGGCGCCGAGCACTCAGTCGAGCCGACGGCGCCGCGATGATCTCTGGTAGGAGTTCGGTCACGAGGTTCACGGGCAATGGCGAGACCGTGTTCACACGCAGGAACTGTTCCCTTTGCACGTCGAGGCTTGGTGCAACGAAGCCTGCAACAGGGACCGGCAGTCGGCGGTTCTTGGTCTGTGCCAGGGCCAGACTGCGCTGCTGACCGTCAACGATCCAAGCCGGTCGCGGCTCGTCAGGCCCGCCCGCCAGGGGGATCTCCAGCGTTCCGGAGGTCGCTAGGCCGTCACTGACTGACGGTCCACGACTTGACCGGAAGCGGACCGTGTCGGGGAGGGCAAGGATCAGTCCATTTGGAAAGAGTGCGTTGCCCGAGTTCAGGTACTCGAGAATCTGCTTGACGTGCTGGCGCTTTTCGGGGCGCTGATAGCCGATCAGTTTGCCCGCCTCATCGCGCGAGATGCGCGCGACATCGGCTACCAAGTCGATCTCCTCAGCAGCCAAAGCAAACAGGTAAAGCGGCATGTCGTCGTTCTGCAGAACGCGCAGTGCCTTCCGTTCGAGGAAGGGCCGGGTCATGGGGTCACCGCCGAGTTGAAGAGGGCACGGAATCGCTTCTGCTCGCAGGCCTGTCCAGCATCGCGAAGGTTTCGCAGAGCCACGGTCTGTGAGATGTCAGGGTTTCGTCGCCTCAAGTCGCGAACGTATGCAGTGACCTGCGCATCGCTCATGCGTGAGCGATCATATCTTTCCAGGCGGCGAACGTTCGCGGACCATTCAGCCCAGGTACGCTTACGATTGACGGACGTGAGTTCGGGCCCGTCCAGTCCTTCGAGCCAAGCCCGGGCCATTCGAGCGTTGAGGCTGGAGGCTGTTCCTCCGAGCGCCGCGCGGAGGCCAAGGTCAGCCGGCATCCGCTTCAAGCCGGCAATGTCGCGGTGACCGCCCACAAGTAGGTAATCGCCTGAGTGCTCGCCCAAGGCCACAAGGTCAGGCTCCATCGCTCGCGCGTAGCTCTCTGAGAGAACGATCAAGGTCGACGACTCCGCCACGTCTGCAAGCCTGAGGCCTGCCCTAACGCCAAAGGCGCTCCACCACATCTGTGCCTCGGCGCCCGATCGCCCCACCGAGTCAGGCGCATTCATCGCGAATGTCGCGCCATAGGCGGGCGCCTCGAAGTCGCTGGGCCGCAGGCCAAGACCGGCCGAGGCGACAAACAGCGACGGGTCGAAGCCGGCTTGACGCGCGGCGCCGACGAGAGTCCGGCACTGAGCCCAAGTCTCGCCGGCGTACAGAGTCTCCAACGGACGCTTGTCCACAGCGGCGTCGATCCGCTGGCGCCAGATGTCGTGACGCTCTGCCAGACTGACGCAAGGCAGGTCGCGCAGCAGGTGCTGAGGCTGCGGTCGAAGCGATTTCCGATCCGTGCAGGGCACCACGATCGTTAGTTTCCGCACCCTCTTCACCTCCCAGGTCTCCAGTAACTGTCGGAGTGTCGCAGCTACTGTAGCGTGTAGTTACTGCCCTAGTCTGGAACGCGTCGGAGGTTGTGGACATCTTCGACAGAGCACTCGGAGGAACCCATGTCACGTCCCGCGATCGTGCTGCTAAGTGGCGGTCTCGACTCCACCACCGTCCTGGCGATGGCCAAGGAGCAGGGGTTCGAGCCGTACGCGCTCAGCTTCCGGTACGGGCAGCGGCACAGCATCGAGCTCGAGGCTGCCGCGCGCGTCGCGAGGGCGCAGGGCGTCGCTCGTCACGTGGTGGCTGACATCGACTTGCGGGTCTTCGGAGGCTCCGCGCTCACATCAGCTACTGAGGTGCCCAAGCATGCTTCGGTCGACGAGGTGGCTGAGGACATCCCCGTGACCTATGTGCCTGCTCGCAACACGATTTTCTTGTCGTTTGCGCTTGCATACGCAGAGACCGTCGGCGCAAGCGACATCTTCCTTGGTGTCAGCGCGCTGGACTACTCGGGTTACCCCGACTGTCGTCCCGAGTACATCGCCGCCTTCGAGGAGATGGCTAATCTCGCGACCCGCGCCGGTGTTGAGGGTGCGCGGACGACCATCCACACCCCGTTGATCAACCTCACTAAGGGTGAGACGGTCCGGCGCGGCCTCGAACTCGGCGTGGACTACTCCCTGACGAGTTCCTGCTATGACCCCGACGAGATGGGTCGACCCTGCGGTCACTGCGACAGTTGCCTGCTGCGGCTCAGGGGCTTCTCTGAAGCAGGCACAGACGACCCACTGATGTATCGGGACGCCTGACATGGCCTACAAGATCAAGGAGATCTTCTACACGCTTCAGGGTGAGGGTGCCCACGCTGGGCGCCCGGCGGTCTTCTGCAGGTTCGCCCTATGCAACTTGTGGACCGGACTGGAGAAGGATCGTCGCCGCGCGATCTGTCAATTTTGCGACACCGATTTCGTCGGAACAGATGGACCCGGCGGCGGACGCTTTGCCACGGCCGGCGAGCTTGCATCTGCGGTGGAGGGTCTCTGGCCGACTGATTCACGAGAGAACCGCATGGTGGTCTGCACCGGGGGGGAGCCGCTGCTGCAGTTGGACGAGAATGCAATCGACGCCCTCCACGAGCGTGGCTTCTATGTTGCGGTGGAGACAAACGGCACGAGGCAGGTACCTCGCGGAGTCGATTGGCTCTGTGTCAGCCCCAAGATCGGTTCGGATCTCGTCGTCGATGGGGGTGACGAGCTCAAGTTGGTTTACCCACAGGGTGGAGTTGACCCGGAGCAGTTCGAGCACCTCGATTTCAGTGCCTTTCGGCTGCAACCAATGGACGATCCGCGTCGGCTGACGAACACAGCAGCGGCCGTCGAGTACTGCCTGAAGAACCCCAAGTGGCAACTGAGCCTTCAAACCCACAAGTATCTAGGGATCCCGTGAGCACGACTACTGAGATCTTCCGCGAGTTCACCTTCGAGGCCGCCCACAGGCTGCCGAACGTCCCCGAGGGTCATAAGTGCGCCAGGCTTCACGGACACTCCTATCGAGTCGCTCTGCACGTGGTGGGGCCCGTTGGGCAGGAAACCGGTTGGGTGCAGGACTTCGGAGATCTGAAAGCGGCGTTCAAGCCACTGGAGGACCAACTCGATCATCACTACCTCAACGAGGTCGATGGCCTCGAGAACCCCACCAGCGAGGTTCTCGCCAAGTGGATTTGGGACAAGGTCACCGACGACCTTCCGGGATTGGCTGAGGTCTGGGTCCGCGAAACCTGCACCTCCGGCACCATCTACCGAGGAGAGTCCAAATGAGCACTGCCGTAGACGCCCCGCCGCGTCAGCCAGAGGTTGGGTGGGGGTCGAGAATGCCTCTGTTCTTGGCTGGCGCTTGTTACGTGGCAGCAGTCGTGCTCGCAAATGTCGTCACTGAGCGTCTTGGTCTTGTGTCCGTGGGATTCGGCCTGCTCGTCACGGCAGGAACCTATGCAGCTGGCTTCGCACTCTTGGCTCGCGACTTCGTGCACCGCTACGGCGGTCGCCGTTCGGCTCTAGCCGCTATCGCTGTGGGCGGCGTCCTCTCATGGCTGTTCTCCTCGCCAGCCATAGCGTTGGCGTCGACTGTTGCTTTCGTGAGCGCCGAGTTGGTCGACCTTGCGGTCTACGAACCGATCCGGCGGACGAAGGGGTTTATCCGCGGCGCTTTGGCGTCCAACATCGTGTCCGCACCTATCGACACGCTGGTATTCCTGTCACTCGCTGGGTTCCCTCTAACGGTGGAGACCGTCACTGGTCAGTTCGTGGGAAAGGTGCTTTGGGCCACGGTTGCTCCCTTGACCATCTACTGGCTCATTAGACGATTCCGAGGTGAAAGAAGGTCCGAGGTCAATTCCGCGAAGGCCTGATGGCCACGCGGTCCCTCTATAGATCTTGCGCCGTTCTGCTCGATCGTTCCTCTTCCGTGGCGATTTGCTTCTATCAGATAGCACCTTGGTGGGTTCGAGCGACCCTGCGGCCCGGCTGTCAAAGCGGGAGTTGGGATGTAGTGCGACATGGCTCCGTTGCCCGTGTCGTCATCGTCGGGCCGCGAACCTCTTAGTCACGCGCGCCTCGGTCGTGCGAGCCGGAGTCACCGGACCCGTCCCAGGGAGGCGGCAGATATGCAGAATCTGTACCAAATAGGCGTCGTCCACCCTAGGCTGACGCCATGCCGGAACCATCATCCGAACTCGTCGACCTGCTCACAGACAGTGCCGAGGCGAGCCACGAAGACAAGCTCTACGAACTAGTAAACACGATCTCGAACATCGTTAGTAGTTACGACGACCCATACGATGCCTTCGCGGAGTTAGTCCAGAACGGACTTGACGCGGTGGCCGCCCGTGCCGAACTGGAAGGCGCCTCGTTCCAGCCACGCCTCAGAGTCGAAGTTGACATCGATGCCCGCAAGTTGGTTGTGCGGGACAACGGAACTGGAATCCAGTGGGAGCATCGCAGGGCCGCCGTGCGTCCAAACTATTCGCTTAAGCGTCGTCTGGGGCAACGTTCGTCTCGCGGTGAAAAGGGTGCTGCCCTCGCCTTTCTTCAGTTCGGCCACGCCGAGTTCGCCCTGGAGACTCGAAGCCAAGACGAGCACGGTTGGTCGTATCGCGTTAGTGAGGGACGCAATTGGTTTGAGGAGACAGTACGCCTTCTCGAGGACGATCGCCCCTTCGAGCAAAAGAGAGCAGACTTTCCGACGTCGGATTTCGACCTCTCGGAGGTTTCTGAAACACAGTTCGAGACCGAGGTGGGAACCTCGGCGACTGTGGTATTTCCGGACGACCGTTTGCGCGACCTGCTCGGCGAGGATCAAGCCGTGGCCTTCCAGCGTCTTGAGTACATCCTTCGCACCAGGACTGGGATCGGGTTCATGATCCCTGACGGAGATAGGGATGAACTCACCGGTTGGCAAGCCACGCTGAGGATAGAAATCAAGAACGGGACTCAAGAGCGGACCCTTACCCCTGGCTTTCTGTATCCACACGAACTCGCGAAGCGGAACGGTCCTCGTAAGTCCTCGCTGCTCACGTCTGGATCTGTGAACAACGAATTGCTCTACGAGTGGTTCGACAAAAAGTGGATCAAAAAATACTTGCCGAGAATTGCCGGAAGCGCTCGCCACATGGCAGTGATCGACCGCTTTGAGGTGTGCGGGTACGTAGCCTATGCGCACAGAAACAACTGGTATGAAGAGGTGACTCAGTGTCACTTGAGTCTTCCCGAGGACTCGGAGGATAGTGCACTCGCGGAGGCGCTTATCCAAGTCAACGGTGGGTTCTTGGTGGCGGTGCGAGACTTTCCGACCGGCCGCAGAAAGAGTTTCCTGCATCGATCCGGAGCCGAGCACAAGAGTCGCACCTTCGTTTGTCTGAACCTTTCTGGTGACTATAAGCCCGACTATGGCCGCAAGAATCTCTCGGCCGAGGCGCACGCTCTCGTCTTGGATATATGCAAGGATCTCATTTCCTTCGCGGCAGGGAAGTCTGCCCAATTGTATCGGAGCAAATCTCAATCAACGCATTCAGCAAAGGACAAGGCGGGCGCCGAGGAGGCGTTGAAAGAGAATGCGAGATTGTTGAAGGGCCGGGGTCTCCTGGTTGTCTCGGGGGAGTCGACTCTGCGGCGTGCCCCGGCAACCGAGACCGAAGTGGTAGCAGAGTTTCTCAAACTTGTGGCTATGGATGCGCTACCTGGCTTCCAGGTATACGGGCTCCTTGCGCGGGGAATGCTGGACGGCTACTTCGACTATGCCCTGCCGGTAGGCAAGGGGGCGTACGACCCGACCGTGAACCCTCTGGGTGTCGGATTCCCTGAAGGGATGGCCGTGAGTTTCGAAGGGCAATGGATGGAATTCAAGATCACTTCCGACGCACTGACGGATGACTTCAAACGAAAACCTGGCGAGGCTGGGAAGAAGTACTTCGGTTTGGTCGATCTTTTGGTGTGTGAGTCCGTTGACTCGGCGACTGACGACTTCGATATCTTGGCACTCGACGAAGAGAATTACGACCAACGCAAGTTCTTTGGCGTGACCCATCTGCTTCGCAGTGCGGGAAACGACGAGCATCAAGTTCAGGTCATTTGCCTCCGGACCGTACGCGAGATCCTGACGGGTCAGGGCTTGGAGGACGTGGAACTTCGCAACGTGGAACCGGTCGAAGAAGGCTAGTAGCGACACTCTCCGCGCCCTCCGAGGCCGATTGTCTCGGAGGGCGTGGAAAGCGAGTAGGTGCTCACCGACTCAGCAGGATGGCGACTCCGAGGAGCGTCACAATCTTTGGTGATCGACGATGTGGCTGGTCCGGGGCCTCCTTCTGCCGTGCTGAGTCTGCCAGCCGAGATCTGGGCCGGTGGAGTGCGGAACCATGGTCGGTCGGATTACCGGTGCGCGCCGTCACCGCCGACCTATGCTCGATGAATGACCGTGCTGGGGACGAAGATTCACGTCCCTGTCCCACGGCGTGACATAGGGCCCGACAGGTGGCCGCTGCTATCGCACCGGCCGCAAGTAGAACGAGCTAACGGGACGGAACCGGTGAGCCGGAGTCGGTATGCCGCGCTGCATACCCACGCGGCATACCGACGGCCTCTCGGCGCTCGATGTCCTCAAAGCGCGTCGGTTGGGCGCAGCCGTAAGTGACCGCTACTTCAGCGGGTATGAAACGCGCCCGATTTCCGACATGCCAAGGTCGTTCGAAGCGACGAGTTCCACGGGTGTCTTCAGGTCGTCCAGTTCATAGGCGATCGCGCTCTCAACGGTGCCGCCCTTCTTGATCGACTCCATCTGCGTGTCCAAGAATTTGTCATCCGGGAGAGAGCCGACATTGAGTTGGTTCTCCGCATTCGGGTTGTTGTCCTGGTACGCCGAGATGTTTGTGATGAACGCCATCGGGTCGGTCTTCTGACCGCTCACGTTGGTGATCTTGTACCAAAAGGCGAGTACAGGCTTGCTGCCATACTCGTTCCCCTTCTTGCCCACCGGGATGATCTTGTGGGTGGTGATCTCGATGCGCAGGTCCGGAGTGGTGAGAACCCCATCCTTGAAGGACGCACGCTTGTCCTGAGAGGAGCTAGTTGCGCTCGCTGACGGTGCGGAACTGGACGTACCCGTCTTGGCGCTCGCGGAACCGGTGCCTGCCGCCTTAGCACCGCATCCGGTCAGCGCCAGAGCGAGCGAGACGGCCCCTGCAGACACCACAAACGACTTCTTCATGCGACTCCTCCTACTTTCCGCCCGCCCTCCAGCAGGCCACTCCCCGCCACACTGCGGGGCTATCCGTTAATCCGCGAGACGTTAGTCAACGACGGCCCGATGTTTGGACGCTGACGGATTGCCACGCAACAAACGACCACAGAAGTCCCGAAAACGTGACCAAAAGGACTACATGGGTCGGCCCAGAACCAGGGCAGGAACTACTGGATCAACGCCACCACGCGTTGCCGGTGTGCACTGAAGGACCGGAGCAAGAGGGGAGGGGGAGCGAGTTGCACTTGCTCACTCTGATGCGCGGCGGGACCGCGATCGGTCAGGAGCGGAGGGACGAGACGTGGCCTCCGAGCGCACTGGCTCCGCGCCATCCTGAGCGGCCAAGCCGCAGCCCGCGGTGTGGTGTCAGCGGCGACGGCGGAGGATCGAGCGGATGGCCAGCACGAGCACCAGCGCGAACACCTGACCGCCGATCGCGATCTTGGTGACGTCGACGGCCGGCTGCCAGGAGACCTTGCCCTCCTTCACCACGAAGACGCCGAGGCCCTTGGCGTCGAGGCCGGCCCCGCCCCCAGTTCCTTCCTCGCCCTCCCGACCACCGCTCCCCGCACCGGCGCCCCCACGCACGCGTGCGACCGGCACGAGCATGACCCCGTCCTGGGAGATGGGCTCCCCGAACACCCGCTTGGGCGTCAGGTCATCCGTGATCCTTGACAGCAGCTGTTCCACATCCATGTGGCGACGCTAGGCACGGCCAAGGACCGTCGGACGGGGCCTTGGTCCCGGTTCCACACCCTCGGAGCGAGCGGGGTGGGCAGGCCGCCCGCGCTAAGGCGCCGACGCGTGCGCCCTACCTCGCTCAGTCGCCGGGGCGGGCGCCGCCGAGCTGGCGGATGAGCGCGTTGGCGTCGCCGACCGGACCGAGGTGCGCGAGCTTGTCGGGATTGACGACTGCTCGCACACCGGCGACCCGGCCGTCGACCACCTCGAGCGCCCACACGGCATACAGCCGGCCGCCGACGAGGAACAGGGCACCCGGGTCTCCGTTGACCTCGGTCGGCCGGATCTCGATGTCCGGCAGGCGAACCAGTGCGCGCAGCCAGTTGGTGAGCGTGTGGGCGACCCGCGACCGGCCCTGCTGCGAACGCGCCAACGACGGTGCCTTGCCGCCACCATCGCCGACGAGCACCACGTCGTGCGCGAGCAGCGACTCGAGCCCGGCCAGGTCACCGGTCCGCGCGGCGGCGAAGAAGCGTTGGGCCAGCTCGTCCCGTTGCTCGGCCGTGGTCGTGAACCGCGGCCGGCGCTCCTCGACGTGCCGGCGGGCGCGGACGGCGAGCTGGCGCACGTTCGCCTCGGTCTTGCCGACGATGTCGGTGATCTCGCCGTACCCGTAGCCGAACACGTCGTGCAGCAGCAGCACTGCCCGCTGCTCGGGGGAGAGGCTCTCGAGCACGACCAGCAGCGCCAGCGACAGCGAGTCGGCGGTCACCGCCTGCTCGGCCGGGTCCTCTCGGCCGTCGGTGATCACCGGCTCGGGCAGCCACTCGCCGACGTACCGCTCGCGCCGCACCCGAGCCGACCGCAGCTCGTCCATCGCCAGCCGCGTCGTCACGGTCGCCGTGAACGCCCGCGGTGACGCGATCTGCTCACCGGACTCCAGCGACCGGTGCACCCGCAGCAGCGCCTCCTGCACGACGTCCTCGGCCTCGGTGACGCTGCCGAGCATCCGGTACGCGATGCCGAAGGCCACCGGCCGCAGCTCTCCGAGCAACGCCTCGTGGCCGGCCGTCTCGTGCCCGCCCGGGTCAGGTGCCGGTCCCGCTGGACCGGCACCCGCGGAACGCCTCTCGGTCACGCGGCGCCCGCCCGGGTCGACTCGCGCGTCACCAGGTCGCGGAAGCCGTCGCGCCACGTCGCGTGCGCCGGCGCCCAGCCGAGCTCGGACTTCGCCTTCGCGTTCGAGGCGCCACGCAGCTCGGTCATCATCACGACCCCAGTCTCGCCCGCGACCAGCCGCGCGAGCCACACCGGCACGCGCAGCGGCTTCTTCGCGCCGAGCACCTCCGCCAGGTACGGCAGCCAGGTCCCCACCGCCGCCGGCTCGTCGTCGACGACGTTGTAGACGCCCGGTGCCCCGCGCTCGACCGCCGCCACGGTCGCCTCGGCCGCGTCGGCGATGTGGATGAACGACCACACGCCGGCACCGTCGCCGACCATCGGCATCTTGCGCTGCTGCACGGCCAGCGTCTGCTCGCCACCCACGCCGAGCGAGGTGTGCGGGCCGTAGAACCCGCCGTACCGCAGCACGATTCCCTCGGTCCAGGTAGCCGTTGCGACCGCCGACTCGACGTGCTTGATGGCGCCAACCGTCTCGGACATCCCGGGCGGGGGAGTGGCGCCGAACGAGTCGTCCTCGGACTTCACCATCGAGCCCGTCCGGTCGTACCCGGCGAAGAAGCTCTGCGCCACGAACCGCTTCACCCCGACCGCCTGGCCGGCCGACAGCAGGTGGTCGGTGCCCTCGGTCCGCAGCCGGTTGGTCTGCGCGAACCCGCGGTCGAAGTGCCGGAAGTCCATCGGCCCGATCGCGGTCAGCTGGTGCACGATCACCTCCGGCTGCGCCGTCGCCACTGCGGCCGCCACCTGCTCCGCGGAGAGCGCGTCGGCCACCACGGGCACAGCGCCCATCTCGCGCAGCATCCCCTGCTTGCCCTCGCTGCGCGTCATGGCGTGCACCTCGTGCCCCGCCTGGACCAGCCGCGGCACCAGCTGCCGCCCCATGGCCCCGGTCGCTCCTGCCACGAACACCCTCATCGTCCACTCCTTCGTCGCTCTTCGGTCCTACACCCCTTCCAGACGAGACAGCCCCACCGCCTGTGACACCCCGCCGTTGGGGGATCTCGAGCGATCTCCACGCGAGCGGCGCCAAGGCCGGGCCCGGCCACCCCGGGAGGTGAGCTCTGCGGCATACGGCGCACACGGCATCCATCGAGTGACGGAGGCGCACCGCGACGGCGAGGGTGACCATGTCGACATGGCTGCGGCGCAGGAGCGCATCGACGCGCGGACGACGTGGGTGACCTGGGAGGGGCCGCCGTTCGTCGACCCGACGAGCGGTCGCAAGGGCGCGTTCGTCGACGAGTGCCTCGCGCTCAACGAGGCCGAGCTGATCGAGCTGTGCAGCTACTGGGAGTGGCGGACCGAGCAGGTCACCGACGAGATCGACGTGTGGTGGTGCTGGACCGTCGTGCGGTTCGGCCGGCGGTTGCTGGACATGCGCCGCGGCCACATCCGCTACCCGAGGCTTCCCTCCTGACGTATGCCGGGTGGGCGCCCGCGCGGGGCCGGGCCGGGAGGCAACGCGGCATACCGAGGACGTCGGGAGGATGCCGGCCGGACCACCAGGGGCATCGCGGACATACCGGTCGGGGTCGTCCCTGAACGGACCCTGAACAACCCCGGACATCACCGGAAACCCGTTGTGGCATCGCACGGCCGGTCCTTACCGTCGAGGGCGAAGGGGCGCCGTGCAGGGTGCGCAACCGTCCACGGTGGGAGGCACGAGACATGAGTGAGACACGGATCGGTGACGTCGGGCGACTGGCCTGGTTCCCGTCCTCGAAGGTGACGAAGTGGTTCGTCGTGGGGTTCTGGCTGCTGGTGCTGGCCGCGGCGTTCAGCCCGGCCGGCAAGCTGCAGGGCGTCCTCAACAACGAGGCGGTCGCCTGGCTGCCGAAGGACGCGCAGTCGACCCAGGTCGTGCAGCAGATCGCGGCGTTCCAGAGCAAGAACGAGTTCCCGGCGGTGATCGTCTACGAGCGCCCGGCGGGCATCACCCCGGCCGACCTGCAGGCGGTCAGCGCGCAGGTGCAGAAGTTCAACGCGCTCGAGCCCGTCAAGAAGGACAGCGTCGGGCCGATCCCCGCCAAGGACGGCAAGGCGCTGCAGGTCATCGTCCCGGTCGACGCCGGCGACGCCGGGTGGGACTCCCTCGGCGCGACGGTCGACGACCTGCGCGCGATCGCGAAGGAGCGACCGGGCGGCCTGTCCATGCAGGTCACCGGACCGGTCGGGTATGCCGCGGACTCGTCCGCCGCGTTCTCCGGCATCGACGGCAAGCTGCTCTACTCGGCCATGGCCGTCGTCATCGTCATCCTGCTGCTGACCTACCGCAGCCCCATCCTGTGGCTCATCCCGGTCGTGTCAGCGGGTACCGCGCTGTTCGTGGCGCAGGCCGTCATCTACTTCCTGGCCAAGGGCGACACGCTCACCGTCAACGCGCAGAGCTCCGGCATCCTCACGGTCATCGTGTTCGGCGCGGGCACCGACTACGCCCTGCTGCTCGTCGCGCGCTACCGCGAGGAGCTGCGACGGCACGAGGACCGGCACGAGGCGATGGCGTTCGCGCTGCACCGCGCCGGCCCGGCGATCCTCGCCTCGGGGGCGACCGTCATCGCCGGCATGCTCTGCCTGCTCGTCGCCACGATGAACTCGACCAAGGGCCTCGGGCCGGTCACGGCCATCGGGGTCGGCGTCGGGTTGTTGGTGATGCTGACCCTGCTGCCGGCGCTGCTCGTCGTCTGCGGCCGCTGGATCTTCTGGCCAGTGCGGCCGACGTATGGCTCGGCCGACCACACCCGTGACGGCGTCTGGGCCCGGGTCGGCCGTCGCATCGCCCGCGCCCCGCGCCGCACGTGGGTCGTCACCTCGCTGCTGCTGGCGGTGGCGTCGCTCGGCGTCCTGCAGCTCAACGCGGTCGGCCTCAAGAACGCGGACTCCTACTACGGCAAGCCCGAGTCGGTGGTGGGGGAGCAGACCCTCGCCCGGCACTTCCCGGCCGGTGCGGGGTCGCCGGTCATGGTGCTGGCCAACGCGGCTCAGGCGGGCGCGGTGAAGTCCACGCTCGAGGGCGTCCAGGGCGTCTCGACCGTGACCGACCCCGTGACCAAGGGCGGGCGGTCGCTGATTCAGGCGACGCTCACCGACGCCCCCGACTCCGACGCGGCGACGAAGACGGTCGACCGGGTGCGCGCGGCCATCGCCGCGGTGCCGGGCGCTGACGCCATCGCCGGTGGGGACACCGCCACCCGGGCCGACACGTTGCGGGCGGCGGCCGACGACAACGTGCGGATCATCCCGCTGATCCTCGGCGTGGTGCTGCTGATCCTGGTGCTGCTGCTGCGCGCGGTGACGGCTCCGCTGGTCCTGATCGGGACGGTGGTCCTGTCCTACGGCGCGGCGATGGGGTTGTCCTCGTTGATCTTCCGGCACGTGCTGGGCTTCGCCGGGGCGGACTCGTCGCTGCCGCTGTTCGTCTTCGTGTTCCTCGTCGCGCTCGGCATCGACTACAACATCTTCCTCATGACCCGCGTCCACGAGGAGTCCAAGGAGATCGGCACGCGGCGCGGTGCGCTCGTGGGCCTGGCCGCGACGGGTGGCGTGATCACGTCGGCCGGGCTGGTGCTGGCGGGGACGTTCGCGGTGCTCGGGACGCTGCCGGTGGTGACCTTCGCAGAGATCGGGATCGCGGTCGCCCTGGGAGTGCTGCTCGACACGCTGGTCGTCCGGTCGGTGCTGGTGACGGCGCTCAACCTCGACCTGCGCGGCCGGATGTGGTGGCCGAGCAACCTGTGGCGCCGTGACCGGGAGCTCGATGCGGCCCCGCTGCCGGACGAGGGCGAGGCGAGTGGCGGGGGCGTGGTGGCACCGGAGGGGGTGCCGCAGCCGGCCCGCTGAGCCGAGCGCGCGTCGACGGATGGTGAGGTATGCCGCGGGGCTGGGCCCCGCGGCATACCTGCGCCGCACGCTCGCCGGCCTGCGCGCCCGCGCGCGTGCTCTCGCCAGTGGCGCCTGTGGACGAAGGATGACCGCTTGGGTGCTTTTGCGTAGACTCGCGGCCATTCGGTGCGGGGTTCGGCGCCAGGAGGGGAGTCGTCCGGTGGAGGCACGACGCGGGTATGCCGCGGGGCTGGGTGTGCTCGCGCTCGCGGTGGGCGCGTGTACGGCGAGCGGCGAGGAGCCGGCCAAGACGTCCTCGTCGACGGTCTCGACATCGCCGTCGAGCTCGTCGACGACCAGCACGACGCCGTCGAGCACGACCTCTCCGTCCAAGGCCACCGTGGACCCTGCGGACCTGCCACCGGAGGCGAGGAAGCGAAGCCCCGAGGGTGCCGCCGCCTTCGTGAAGTACTACGTGGAACAGACCAACCGCGCGAGCCGGACCGCCGACCCGTCGATCTTGCCGCCCCTCGCGGACTCGGGCTGCAAGTCGTGCGCGGCGATCCAGGACGCAGTCGAGCGGCTGCAGACCCAAGGGCGTCACTACTCGTCCGACCCAGTCGGGAGCGTCAGAACAGATCCATTGCCGGGGGGCGCAAACGGGCAACAGTTGGTGCGCCTGCGGATGGAGCAGCAGGGCGCGAAGATCGTTGACAGCTCTGGGAAAGTCGTCGACGCAGACAAGACCATGACCGTGGCGCGCACGGCCAGCGTAGTTTGGCGGGGGAGCACATGGATCGTCTACGGCATCGCCTAGCTGGTGCTCTCATCCTCGTCATGGTCACCGGGTGGGCGGCCTCCAGCGGCGCCCAGGCTGATGACGGCGACGGAATCTGGGGCGGCTCCGCCACGACGCAGGACTCGCTGCGGGTGAACTACCACGACCGCAAGGAGATGCAGCAGGTCAAGGCGGAAGCGGCCGCGGCGAAGGTCGAGGCGGCCCAGGCGAAGGTGCACTTCGAGTACGCCTCGGTCGCGAACTGCCCCGGGAACCGACCCGACTCGCCCACCCGCAGCGACTTCTGCGACGCCGCCGCGCTGGCCTGCCAGGGCAACACCCCCGAGCAGGGGCTCGGCCCCAGCGTGCGGATGTTCCGGCGTGAGGTGGGCGGTGACGGCGTGCCGCGCGGCGGGTGGGAGGACCGGGGTTTCACCTGCCTCCCCGAGGAGGCGCCGAACCCCGTGCGTCCTGCGCTGACGATGCAGATGGTGCTGGCGGCCTTCCACGACACGGCGTTCGCCCGGCCGGAGCTGACCGTCCAGCCGAAGGGCAACGTGACGTTGGTGACCCTTCCGACCTACTTCCAGGTGGCGTGGCCGGCGTCGGGGTTCCAGCCGGGCGAGGTCGACCGACCCAATCCGACGCGGATGGCTGGTTTCCAGGTGGAAATCCGTCCGACCCTGCGCTCGGTGACGTACGTGTACGGGGACGGCACGACGAGCGCGCCGACGACCTCACTGGGCGGCCCGTACCCCTCCGGCGACATCACCCGCGCCTACGACAGGGCCGGGCGCCTGCAGGTGCGCGCCGACGTCACCTACGGCGGTCAGTTCCGCGTCGGCGCAGGGGCCTGGGTGGACATCCCGGCTGAGGTCGTCGTGCGTGGCACCCCGGCACCGCTCGAGGTGAGAACGGCCAAGGCTCGGCTGGTCTCGCAGTAGGAGGGCCTGCCGGCCCAGGGTGGTCCGGGGCGGGCGTCGGCCCCGAGGCATACGGCCGCTCGAGCAGGCCGGCCAGAGCGGGGAACACGCTGTCCGAGGCCCGACCGACGTGGGGTGACCTGGGGCGTGCCGCCCCGCGTGCCGCCCCGCGTGCCGCCCCGCGTGCCGCCCCGCGTGCCGCCCCGCGTGCCGCCCCGCGTGCCGCTCTGATCCGTCGTGCTGCCAACGGTTTCCCGTCACGCCCCATTGTCAGTGGTCGGTCGTAGGGTCCTTCCATGGCGATCGCACCGCAGGACTGGGCCGGCGCGGGAGGACTTCCCGCGAGGCGGCCGGTGCTCCATGCGGTGGCGCGAGCCCTCGACGAGCTCGGGCGCTCCGAGCCCGAGCGCACCTGGGCCCTGGCCGACGGCGAGGTCGGTGAGGCGCTGCGGCTGGTCGGCCGGCTGTCGGCGAGCGCCGATGCGCTGTTGGTGACGTTGATGGCCGAGGCCAAGCAGCGCAGCCTCGGCGCCGGAGACGGCTGGGGCCCCCTGGACTGGGCGCGGGCCCACGCTCCACAGCTGCCGGCCCGGGTGCTGGCCGACGCGGACACAGTCGCGGGCGCCGTGGGTGAGCTGCGCCTGGCCGACGTGGTGGAGGCGACCGCCGTCGTGGTGACCGAGGCGCCCGAGGACGGGGGCGCGGGGGCAGGGCCGGCAGCGGACTGGCTGCCGGTCGGCAAGGCGGCGCAGATCGTGCGGTTCCACCGCTCGGTGCGCGGGCTGGCCGAGGCGGAGCAGCTCGAGGGCGCCACGGCGACGCTGCTCCACGCCGCGCGGGGGCCGCGGGCGATGAGCGAGCAGGACCCGGCGATCGCGGTCCGCCGCACCGGCAACCTGCTGCGACCCGACCGGCTGGTGGAGCGGGATGCCGACGTGGCGCGCGCGCATCGCTCCCTCGTCAAGAGCCCCGGTCCTGTCGGGCTCTCGCGGTACACCATGCTGCTCGACGCCGAGGGCGCCGCCGTCCTCGACTCGGCCGTGGACGCCCTCGCCAAGCCGAGTCGTGATCCCGAGACGGGAGAACGCGATCCGCGCACCCCCGCCTGCCGCCGGGCTGACGCGCTGCTCGACCTGGTACGCCGCGCGGTCGAGGCGCCGGGGGAGCTGCCCCGGGCGTCGAAGGCCACGCTCGTCGTCACGGTGCCCCTGCAGGTGCTCGAGGGAAGGCTCCGCGGCGCAGGCGTGACGACCACCCTCGACCGCCAGGACCTCACCCCCGACACCGTCCGTCGCCTGGCGTGCGACGCCCGGGTCGTGCCGGCCGTGCTCGGCTCTGAGGGCGAGATCCTCGAGCAGGGCCGTTCCGAGCGGCTGTTCACCGCGGGCCAGGTCCGCAACCTGTGGCTGCGCGACAAGGGCTGTACTTTCCCAGGCTGCACCAAGCCGCCGGCCTGGACCGACGCTCACCACCTGGTGCACTGGTTCGACCACGGACCGACGGACGTGGCCAACGCCGCCCTGCTGTGCCGGGCGCACCACACCGTGGTCCACCGGGAGAGGTACGCCGGTTCGGTCGTGCCCGGCGAGCAGGGTGCGCCGAGCGTGCAGTGGTATCTCGTGCCCGGGGCGTACGACGACCAGGTCGAGGCGATGCGTCGGGCGGGCACCCTGCCGCGACCACCCGCAGACTCCGATGACGCCGTGGAGCCGGACGATCCGGGCGGATGCCACACCGGCAGCGGGCTCCACGAGGTCGCAGCGGCCGTCGAGCCCGAGCCGGACGAGCCCATCTCCTGGTACGGCGGAGAATCCAGCGACGACGACCATCCGTGGCACGAGGTGGACTGGGGCGACGGCGGTTCGGACCACGATGACGGATGGAGGCGTCACCGGGAATCCGGCGACGCCCGGCCCGACGACGCCCGGCCCGACGACGCCCGGCAGGACGACGAGCGGCAGGACGACGAGCAGAAGGACGACGACCGGCAGGGCGACATCGGCTCGACGTGGGACCTGCTCGACGGCGAACGGGACGAGCGACCGCCCGGCCGACCATGACCCTGCTCCCCACCCCGCCGGCACCCGGCGGGGCCATCGGCGCGTCCTGAGCCGCCTGGGAAGGCCACCACCAGGGGGCGCGACTCCACGCAGCGTCGGGTGGGCCCGTGAGCGCCGCCGCGACAAGTCCGGATCCTGGGAGCCGCCCCTCGGGACCGCTGCTGTTCCTGCTCCTGAGGCGGCGTCTCAGAGCACCAGGGAGGCGAATGTCTCCTCGAACGCCGACGTCACCCTGAGGGTGGCCAGGATCCGCTCCTGCAGGCCGCCGGCGTCCGGGCCGAGAGACTCCATGGTGGGACGCCGCTCCGTTCCCCGCAGCGCGCCGGTGAGCCGTCGCTGCTCACGGTGGGAGAGCTGCCCGTCGTAAAGGACTGTTTCGAGCACGTCATACATCTCGGCCCCACCCAGGGCATCCGCCTACGCCAGGACGAGCAGCGCGGCATCGAGCCACAGCTCGTCGTCGGGTTCCGATCCCTCGAGCGCGTCCGAGACAGCCATGTAGAGGACCATGTGAGCCTGCCAGGCCGCGGGCACGGCCTCCTCGGCCTCGTCGTACGGCAGGTCCAGGGCGCGGGCAACCAGCCGCTCGGCCCGCGGCGTGTCATCCCGGGCGAGGGCGTCCGCGGCCTTCGAGAGCAGATTGCCCGCGGCCTCCTGACCCGCCCGGGAGAAGGGCGCGAGCGCCCGGTGCTTGAACAGGTCCGCCGAACCCAGCCCGCGATCGGACTCCTGGGCCAGCCATTGGGCGACTCGGCCCTTCACGACATCGTCTTCGTCCACAGCAGCACGCTAGCGCCCAGGCTGCAGGCTCCAGAGGTCCGGAGCTCGCAGCTAGGGCCCCTCGCTCAAGGTTCAGGACGCCGTTGCAGCGTCTTGACGAGCCGCCAGCGACACGGCCTTCCGGGCAGCAGAAGCCACCTGGCGGGGGCGGGGGAGCCAGCGCACTGCCGCCGCGGTGGCCGGGTTCGAGCCGTAGACGAGCAGCGCGAGGAAGACGCCGTACACCGGCAGGTGGCCGACCAGCTCGGTCTGGCCGAACAGCAGCAGCGTCGCGTTGAACGGCACCATCGCCACGAGCACCGCGACCTGCGGCAGCGCGCCCGAGATCACGAGCAGCCCGAACAGCAGCTCGATGCTGCCGGCCACCAGGATGAAGGTGTCGGTGGGCACGTGGATGCCGACGAGCGAGAACACGTTGAGCGCCGGGACGTCCGCGAGGGTCTCGCGGGCCATGGTCGGGTTGGTGAACTTCTCGGTGAACGCCAGGGCGATCAGCGCGGTGCCGACGCCCAGGCGCAGGGCCAGCAGCGCGGCGCGGAGCCGGGTGGGGGAGAGCGACGTCGCACCGTTGCGGTCGGCACCCGCCGGGGCGATGACGAGGAAGGCGGCCACGGCCGCGACGTTGGCGCACTCGAGCAGGGCCATCGGACCGGTGAAGAGCGCCATGATCGGCCCGAGCGACAGGGTGAGGGCTGCGGCCGCCCGCTGCTGGAACCCGGTCACCAGCCACACCCCGAGCCCCGCCTCGAACAGCAGCAGCGCGGTGCCGGCCCCGCCCGACAGGTGCTCACGGTTCACGGGCGGCGTCACGAACGACCCCGAGGCCGCCAGCGCCAGCAGCGTGACGCCGAGGTGGATGCCCAGCAGCCGGGGCACCCACGGCGCCAGCCGGCCGAGGCCGCGCAGCTGTGGCAGCTCGGGCCGGTCCAGCCGCAGGGCGAACCGGCGCCACACCACGGTGACGGCGACCACGGCGAGGGTCAGCCCGAGCGGCAGCGGCCGCAGGAAGAAGCCCCAGTCGGCGGGGGCGGAGTCGACGAACCAGCGCTCGTGGGCGGGCAGGGCGTGGGTGGGCAGGGCATGGGCGGGCAGGGCATGGGTGGGCAGGGCGTGGGCGGGCAGGGCGTGGGCGGGCAGGGCCAGGGCAGCGGACATGCGAAGGCGCTCCAGGAGTCGGTGCACGACTGGGCGCCGAGAGAGGCCGTCCAGGCCGCCCCTCGTCGGCCGGCGGTCCGCACGGTATGCCGCGAGCCCACCGTCCGATCAGGGCCGAAGGTCCCGACCTGTCCGGGTTCCCTGTCCAGCCACTGCGTGCCCCAGCCACTGCGTGCCCCAGCCACTGCGTGCCCCAGCCACTGCGTGCCCCAACCACTTGTGCGCCCAAGCCAGCGCGTCCCGCAGCCCCCGGAGCGCGCGTCGCGGGCACCCGGCATACGGTTGAACCATGAACTTCCGATATCTCGGCAACAGTGGTCTCAAGATCTCCGAGATCACCTACGGCAACTGGCTCACCCACGGCTCGCAGGTCGAGAACGACGTCGCCACGCAGTGCGTGCAGGCGGCGCTCGACGCGGGCATCAGCACGTTCGACACCGCCGACGTCTACGCCAACACCAAGGCGGAGACGGTGCTCGGCGAGGCACTCAAGGGCGAGCGGCGCGAGAGCCTCGAGATCTTCACCAAGGTGTACTGGCCGACCGGGCCCGGCGGGAAGAACGACACCGGCCTGTCGCGCAAGCACATCATGGAGTCGATCAACGGCTCGCTGCAGCGGCTGCAGACCGACTACGTCGACCTCTACCAGGCGCACCGGTACGACACCGAGACCCCGCTCGAGGAGACGATGACGGCCTTCGCCGACGTCGTCCGCCAGGGCAAGGCGCTCTACATCGGCGTCAGCGAGTGGACCGCCGAGCAGATCCGCGAGGGCCACAAGCTGGCCCAGGAGCTCAACATCCAGCTCATCTCGAGCCAGCCGCAGTACTCCATGCTGTGGCGGGTCATCGAGGGCGAGGTCGTCCCGACCTGCGAGGAGCTCGGCATCAGCCAGATCGTGTGGAGCCCGATCGCCCAGGGCGTGCTCACCGGCAAGTACCAGCCGGGCCAGCCCGCGCCGGAGGGCTCGCGCGCCGCGGACGAGAAGGGCGGCGCCGACATGATCAAGCGGTTCATGAACGACGACGTCCTCACCCGCGTCCAGAAGCTCAAGCCGATCGCGGACGAGGCGGGCCTGTCCATGGCCCAGCTCGCCGTCGCGTGGGTCCTGCAGAACCCGAACGTCGCCGCCGCGCTCGTCGGCGCCTCGCGCCCCGAGCAGGTGCACGAGAACGTCAAGGCCGCGGGCGTCACGCTCGAGGCCGCGCAGCTGAAGGCGATCGACGAAGCCCTCGGCGACATCGTCGAGCGCGACCCCGGCAAGACCAAGGAGACCGCGCCGCAGACGCGCGTCGCCTGACGCTTCACCACAGGGCGGCGCCTCTCCGGGGGCGCCGCACCGAGCACGAGCTCGTATGCCGCGGGGCGGCCGGTTCACGTCGAACCGGCCGCCCCGCGCGGCACACCCCCGACGAGCTCAGCCCCAGCGCTGGAAGGGGGAGTCGGCGCCGGACGGTCCAGAGGTGCGTGACTGTGTCGCAGCGGCGGCGGTCGAGCACCTGTCGGCGAGGGCACGAAGGTCGTCCGGGAGGATCGCGAGCAGGTTGCACCGGATGCGCACCACGTCGCGGACCCGGCCGCCGGGCGTCGTGATGTGGCCGTGCAGCAGCAGGTCGTCCGGCCGGTCCGGGTACCACCGGTTGCTCGTCGGCTTGTCCTCGACCGACCGCAGGTCGGACCAGGCGAGGCGCCAGCGCGGGCGGCGGCGTCGCCAGATACCGGAGGCGTCGAGACAGATCTCGTAGCTGCGGGCGTACAGCCACAGGACCAGCACGACGCCACTCGCGGCGAGCACGAGGTCCGACTGGACCCGGAGCCCGTCCTCGGCCATGCCCCACGCCGCGAGGGCCATGAGGGCCACCAGCAGCGGTGGCACCAGGCGCACCGCTGCCCGCGGGCGCAGCACCACGCCGCCGGCTCGCGGACGGGCGCCGGAGGGGACCGGGATGGCGCCTGCCGCCCGGGCCTCGCGTGCGTCCGCCGCGACCGCCCGCTGCCAGGTCCGTCCCACCCACCGGAGGGCGCCGAACGAGACGAGGACGACCACGACACCGGCGACGAGAACGCCTGCTCCACGGGTGTTGCCCTCGCGCCACCGGGCGAGACCGCCGACGGCGAGCGACAGGCCGACCATCATGGCGATCGACGCCGTGCCCACGAGTGCCCTGCGCCGTCCCTCCCGCGCGTGCGGCTCTCGTGACGACATGTCGGGAGGGTAGTGGGCGAGACGCCGGGTTCGTCCCGTTTCCACGATGTCCGGCCGGGACTCCCGGCACCGGGAGTCGATCCGACCGAGCCATTGCCAAGGACCCCCTGGGCGCGGTCGACTGTGGGGGTGGGTGCTGCCCACCCGGGGCGGTGCCGCTGCACACGGAGGTTCCCCATGAGCACTGAGGTCGAGGCCCTGCCCGACGACGCCGCGGCCGGCGAGCCGGAGGTTGGCGTGCACGCCAGCGCCACGGTCCCCGCCGGTCCCTCGCAGGTCTGGCAGCACCTCATCAGTCCGGCCGGCACCGAGGCCCTCCTCGGCGACGGCGCCCGCCTCGGCAGCAAGGGGGAGCCGTGGCACGCGGCGGACGGCACCCACGGCGTCGTGCGCAGCTACCACCCGCTCGAGCAGATCCGGGTCTCCTGGCACCCGGACGAGGACGGACCGCTCAGCATGCTCGACGTCCAGCTGCACCCTGACGGGAACGGGACCCGGCTCGACCTCTACCACGAGGGTCGCGGCATCGCGGGCGACCCGCGCGGCGACCAGCAGCACTGGGTGGACGCCCTCGGACGACTCGCCGGCGGCATGACCGGCTGACGGCCCAGAGGCCCGGGAGAATGGCCTGGCTCAGTGGCTGCGGGCCACCAGGGACGGCCGGGGGAGCCGCACCGACATCGACGTGACGCCGAGGCGCAGTGAGGCCGCCTTCGCGAGGTGCCGGCACACCAGCACCGTGACGATCGCGGGGACGGCGCCCGAGGCGAGCAGCGCGGCCCGCGCTCCGTGTGCCTCGGCGAGCCACCCCACCACGGGACCGCCCACGGCGCCGCTGCCGATGAACACGAGCATGTAGACGCCCACCACCCGTCCGCGCAGGTGGTCGGTCGCCGCGAGCTGCACCAGCGACTGGGCGGAGGTGAGGAACCCGAGGTTGGCCGCGCCGACGGCCACGAGCAGCACCGCGAACACGACCTGACCCGGGACCAGCGACGCCACGAGCAGCGCAGTCGCGAGAGCCGCGCCCGCCTTGCCGACCGTGCGCAGCCGCAGGGGCCGGGTGCGACGCGCGGTGGTGAGGGCGCCCCCGAGGGCGCCGAGGGCGACGACGCCGTTGAGCAGCCCCAGACCCGAGGCCCCGGAGTGGAACTCGTTCTTGGCGAACGCCGCGAGCGTCACGGGCAGGCTGATGGTGAAGAACCCGAACGCGCCCACCATGACCACCGGCCACAGGACGGTCGGCGTCGACACGGCATACCGGAGCCCGTCGCGGACCCCGGGCCGGCCGGCGCCCTCGACGGCCGCGGCGAGGTGGCGGGCCCGGGCGTCGGCACGCGTCGGGGTGTCGCGCATGAGCAGCAGCGCGATCACGGGGGCGACGAAGGTCGCGGCGTTGACCGCGAACGCCCACCCGGCGCCGACGGTGCCCATGAGGACACCACCGATCACGGGACCGGCCATCGCGCCGATCTGGAAGGTGGACGAGACCAGGCTGATCGCGTTGGGCAGCTGCGTCCCGGGGACCACCTCGGAGACGAACGACTGCCGGGTGGGGTTGTCGACGGCGGCGATGACCCCCAGCACCGCGGCGAGGACGAAGACGTGCCACACCTGCACGCGCCCGCTGAGCGCGAGGACGGCGAGCACCGCGGCGGTCGTGGCCATCGAGGCCTGCGTGATGAGCAGGATCAACCGCTTGGGCAGCCGGTCCGCCAGCAGGCCGGCGTGCAGGCCGAACACGAGGGTGGGGACGAACTGGCAGGCGGTGGTGATCCCGACCGCTGTGGGGCTGTCGGTGAGGGTCAGCACCAGCCAGTCCTGGGCGATGCGCTGGATCCACCCGCCGGTGCCCGAGACGAGGAGCCCGGACAGCAGGAGCCGGAAGTTCCGGTTGGCGAGGGAGGGGAAGGTCCGCGAGAAGTGCTGCGGCAGAAGAGGTCTGGCGATTCGGACAGAGGCGGCGTCGGTGGAGCTCAAGGGGTCGTCCTGGCGAGTGGCGGCGGGTGGTGGAGTCGTACGGTGGACAGCAACAGGGTCCAGTGTCCTCCCCGTCGGCACGAGAGACGCTATCGTTTCGGGGAATCAGTCCTATAAGTGTCATTGCGTTCCGTGATGATGCGCCCGAGCCGTCGACGCGGCCCCTGCCTCAGGAGCCACGTCGCGGCGCCACTCGAGAGGCCCGGGAGGGTGTGGTCGTGTACGACCCGGAGCTGTTGCGCACGTTCCTCGCCGTCGTGCAGTCGCTGAGCTTCACTCGCGCCGCGGAGTCACTCGGCATCCGCCAGCCGACGGTGAGCCAGCACGTCCGCAGGCTCGAGGAGGCTGTCGGGAGACCGCTGCTCGTCCGGGACACGCGCAGCGTGGCACTGACCTCCGACGGCGAGGCGATGGCGGGATTTGCCCGCGACATCCTGGCGGCCCAGGACCGGGCCGTCGGCTGGTTCACCGGATCAGGCCTGCAGGGCCGGCTGCGGTTCGGCGTCACCGACGACCTCGCCCTCACGCCGCTCCCGCGCATCCTGCGCGACTTCCGGCAGCTCTACCCCCGGATCGACCTCGAGCTCACCGTCCTGCAGAACGAGAGCCTGATCCGCCGGATCGAGTCGGGCCACCTCGACGTCGCCTTCGTCAAGAGCAGCCCCGGCCAGCAACCGGCGGTGCGTGGGCAGCTCGTCCGCCGCGACCAGCTCGTGTGGTGCGGCATCGACGGCACCCGGATCGACCCCGAGCAGCCCGTCCCGCTCGTCGTCTACCAGGCGCCCAGCCTGAGCCGGGCCCTCAGCGTCCAGGCGCTCGAGAAGGTCGACCGCCGCAGCCGCATCACCTGCACCGTGCGGGGCGTCAACGGCGTGCTGGCGGCGGTCCGGGCGGGCCTCGGGATCGCGGTGCTCGCCCGCACCCTCATGCCCTCTGACCTCGTCGAGCTGCCCTCCTCCTTCGGGTTGCCGAAGCTGCCGCAGCTCGACCTCGTGCTGCTGACCCGCAAGCAGGCGCCTGCCGAGGCCGCCAAGGCGCTCACCTCCGCCATCCTGGCCAGCGGCGCGCCGCTGACCCCGGTCGCGGGTCGCTGACCCGACGGCACAGCCGGTCGGCGACCGCCGTCGCCGGTCGGTGACCCAGTCGCGGGCCGGTGACCCAGTCGCGGCTCGGTGACCCAGTCGCGGCCCGGTGACCCAGTCGCGGGCCGGTGGCCCGACGGCGCGCCAGGTCGGTGCGCCGGCCGCTCTCGCTCAGGGCACGCTCGCTCAGCGCACGCCGACGATGCGGGTGGTGGCGCCCCACGGTGCCCGCACGACCTTGCGAGTCGCGAACGCGCCCCGCCCGTTGCCGGCAAAGACGTAGTCGACGTTGCCCGGGGTGCGCGCGACGAGGTCCGCCCGGCCGTCGCCGGTGAGGTCACCGGTGGAGAAGACCGTGTTGTACGCCTGCCAGCCGGTCGAGATGACCTGCCCCGGCTGGTAACCGGTCGCGGTCGACGTCCTGATCCCGGTGCCGCGGTAGAGGTAGAGCTTCCCGGCCGGGGTGCGGCCGAGCAGGTCCACCCGGCCGTCGCCGGTGACGTCGCCGGGGGTGATCATCTGGGCGTACATCTGCCACCCGGTGCCGATCCGTCGCCAGGCGCCGGTGAACCCGCCCCTGCCGTTGCCGGCGAGCAGCCACAGCTCGCCGTTCGCCTTGCGCGCCAACAGGTCCGGCTTGCCGTCGCCCGTCCAGTCGCCGGGGGTCACGAGGTCGGTGTAGGCCGCCCAGCCCCGCGCGATGAGCGTCCGGCCGGGGACGAGGTCGCCCTTGCCGTTGCCGCGATAGAGGTACACGTCGCCGGTGGGCGTGATCCCCAGGACGTCGGAGAGGCGGTCGCCGGTGAGGTCACCGGGCGAGACGACCTGGCGGTAGATGTTCCACCCGCCGCCGATCCGCTTCGGGGTGCCGAAGCCGACTCCGTGGGCGGGGTAGGAGTACAGGTCGCCGCTCGCCGTGCGGCCGAGCACGTCGCCCCTGCCGTCCGCGTCGAGACCCGGGACGGCCCTGCCCGGGGACGGCGTGGGCGTGGTTGGGGTCGGGGTGGTGGGAGTTGGTGTGGTGGGTGTCGGGGTGGCCGGTGTCGGGGTGGTCGGCGGCTTGGGCACAGCGACCTTCGTGTAGCTGAGACCGGACAGGGCCCGCCAGTCGTTGCCCGCGACCTTGCCCGTGACGGCGAGCTGGGCCGCCTTCTGGAACTTCTGCACGCCGCCGGCCGTGGCCGGACCGAAGTCGCCGTCCGCCGCACCGACGGAGTAGCCACGGCGGTTGAGCTCGAGCTGCAGGTCGCGCACGGCATACCCGGTCGAGCCGGTGGCGAGCGTGAGCGAGCCGTAGGTCGCCCACAGCGTCTCGGTCGGCACCGGGACCGGCCCACTGGTGGTGGAGTAGCGCGCGTACAGCGCCGCCTTGCTGCGGATCGTCGCCATCTGCGGGTAGAGGTACCTGCCCGGGCAGAGGGTGTACGACGTGTTCTGGTGCGCGTTGACCGTCGGCAGGGTGGCCACGACGCCGGCGGCGTACTTGGTGCCGGTGCCGCCGGCGGAAGTGAGGCGGGTCGTGCCCAGCGGGTCGACGCCGTACTGCGACAGCTTCCAGCCCGCGACCTTCGCGATGGAGTCGACCATGACCGCGGGAGCCGCGGCGGTCTCGTAGTTGCCGAGCGCCGCGATGCCCATGGTGTCGGTGTTGAAGCCCATGGCGTGGGCGCCGCGGACGGCCTTGGTGATCGAGCCTGCCCGGCCCTCGTAGACCCGGCCGAACTTGTCGACGAGGAAGTTGTAGGCGATGTCGGACCAGCCGAGACCACGGGTGTCGTAGGCGTAGATGCCGCGGATCTGGGCCGCGGCGGTGGCCGCCGTGTAGTCGTTGGAGCTGGCGGTGTGGTGGATGACGATCGCCTTGACCGTCGAGTTGTACGTCGTGGACCCGCGCAGCGACTCGTCGGCGCCCCACTGCTGGCGGGTGATGATCGTCGGCGTGATCGCGGCCGCCGACGCCGACGCGGCGGGCGTGCTCGGCGTGAGGTGCTGGTCGGCGGCGGACGAGCCCGGGTCGATGGTGGTGACCCGCAGGTCGGGCAGGGGCTGGCCGTCGGTCGTGTCGACCCGCACCTGGATGGCCGTCGCGCCGTCGGTGACGAGCGGGTTGGACCCGACGCGGGCGCCGACGGACTCGGCGGTGCCCACCTGGGGCCCGTCGTCGCTGACACCGAGGTCCTCCCAGCCCGTCCAGCCGGACGTCTCGAGCAGCCGGGCCTGGACGGTGATGTCGGCCTTGCGCAGGGGGGTCGAGCGCGACCAGGAGACGCCGGCGACGGTGAACCGCGGCCGGGTCTCGGGGGCGGTGAGGGTGCTCAGCACGTGGCCGGGACGGACGGCGCGGCGGTCCCAGAGCCGGCCAGCGGACAGCGGGTCGACCCCGCGGGCGCCGGTGGTCTCGACCCGGGGGGCGACCGGGTGGGGGGTGACCGGGGCGGCGAAGGAGACGGTCGGCAGGGCCACGAAGACGGGGGTGATCGCGACGGCGGCGAGGGCAGCGGGGAGAAGGCGCACGAGAGACATCCGGGGGGATCGTCGGGGGAAACGGGGTGACAGGTGTGACGACAGTGAAGGGTGGCACCGGGGGTTGCCCTCTGTCGCATTTCTCCCGGGCAAATGGCCGTTCGGACGAGGCCTCCTCGGCGTGTCGACGCAACCCCGCGGCGTGTCGTGGGGCTAGCCGTCTGCGCGCAGACGCGCGTTGTCCCTGCGGAGGGCGGCGTTTCGGTGTCGCAGCGTGCGGTTGGCGTCGGTGAGGGAGCGGTTGTCGTCCTGGAGGTCGAGCACCATCCGGACGGCCGAGAGGGTCACCCCGTCGTCGACGAGGTCGGAGACGCGCCGGATCCGCTCGACGTCGTCGGCGCTGTAGCGGCGCGTGCCACCCTCGGTGCGCGCGGGGGTGACCAGGCCGTGCTGCTCGTAGAGGCGCAGCGTGGGGACGGCGAGCTCGGCCAGCTCGGCGGCGACCGAGATGGAGTAGACGGGGCGGCCGCCGCGACCCTCCTCCTGTGTCACCGGCGGGGCCCGCCGGCGGGGTGCATCCCGCGGCCGGTCGATCGCGCCACCCGGCGGGTCCGAACCCTTGACAGATCGTATGCGGTGTGGTTAGAAAATCTATAGCGCACGACTCAGATCCTAGCAGTCGGAGCGCTGACGACATTCATCACTGGAGGTGGTTGAGATGCTGATGCGGACTGACCAGTTCCGCGAGCTGGACCAGCTGGCCCAGCAGGTGTTGGGGACGATGGCCCGTCCCACCGTGATGCCCATGGACGCGTGGCGCGAGGGCGACCGGTTCGTGGTCGAGTTCGACCTGCCGGGTGTCGACCCGTCGTCCATCGACCTCGACGTCGAGCGCAACGTCCTCACCGTGCGGGCCGAGCGCCCGCGGGTCGGCGACGAGCACGAGTCGATCGCCGCCGAACGCCCCCGGGGCGTGTTCAGCCGGCAGCTCTTCCTCGGCGACACGCTCGACCTCGACCGGATCGACGCGTCGTACGCCGACGGCGTGCTGCGGCTGACGGTGCCCATCGCGGAAGCGGCCAAGCCGCGCAAGATCGAGATCAACGCGGGTCACCGCACCCCGCACGCCATCTCCGCCTGACGGGCGGCCGAGCGCTGGGAAGGAGGTGGTCGAGCCGATGACCGTGGTCGGGACGGCGACGACCGCACAGGCGTGGGGCGCGCTGGAGCTGGACCCCGGCGTGGGGACCGATGCCGCGTGGGCCCGGGTGGACCTGCTGCTCGAGGACGAGCAGTGGCTCCACGAGGAGTTCGAGGCCCTGACGGCCGACCTGGAGCAGCCGATGCCCCCACAGCCCTGTGCACCCGACCGCGCGGACCGTCGCAGGCCGCGGCGGAACCGGCGCCGCTGGGCGGTGCAGGGACCGCCGGCTGCCGGAGCCCACGGGCACGTCCCGGGGCGCGAGCGGTCGCCGCCCGGCTGACAGGCGGATGCGAGAGGTCCCACCGGGCTCGCGCCCGGTGGGACCTCCGTGCTGTCAGGCCTGGGTCAGCGGCTGTCAGGCTTGGGTCAGCGGCTGTCAGGCCTGGGTCAGCCGCTGTCAGGCCGGGGTCAGCGCGTCGTCACGACCAGCGTGTGCGAGCCGGCCCCCGTCGGCACGGTGACCTCCAGCCCGCGGTTCGTGGTCCGGGTCGTCGGGTGCTTGACCACCTGGCCGTCGAGGAGCACCGTGCCCACCCGACTGCCGCGCGGCAGGGTGTGGCCGATCCAGACCTGGTCCGCACCGACCGCCCGCTCGACGTCGATCGTGGTCGTGTACCGCGAGCCGCTCACGGACGCCGCCACGTCGGCATACCCGCCGCCGAGGCGGATCCGGTCGCCGGAGACGGATGGCTGGCCCTGCGGCACCTGCGGCACGACGACGAGCCGGCCGTTGCCGAGGTCGGGCTGGACGCCGAGCCACTGGTGCACGACCGCCCACGCGGTGCCGTAGTTGCCCCACGCCTGCATGAACATCGAGCGGCAGGTCCAGCAGCGGTCGATGTTCGCGCCCTGGTCCGGCGACGGGAAGATCTCCGGCATGGCGCCGGGCTGCTCGTCCGGCGTGCCTCCGGTCGCGGGCTCGGCGAACATCGGGTCGGCCAGCGCGTGCGTGTACCGCTGCTGCTGACCGGCTCCGAGGCGCCCGTAGTTGCCCTCGCCGATCGACTGGATCGACGTGGTCAGGCCGAAGATGACCTTCTCACCCTGTCCGTT
Organism: Phycicoccus ginsengisoli; assembly: GCF_054779295.1. Lineage (NCBI taxonomy): Bacteria > Bacillati > Actinomycetota > Actinomycetes > Micrococcales > Intrasporangiaceae > Phycicoccus > Phycicoccus ginsengisoli. The sequence goes on along the minus strand of NZ_BAAGYN010000008.1, from coordinate 75,093 downwards.
GGCGCCACCGCCGCAGCCGGTGTGGAACAGGCCGGTGGAGAGCGGCGGGGTGCCGCTGTAGCAGTCGTTCTCCCGGCCGGCGAGGGCCGCGGTGCCGTGGGCGTAGGGAGCGAGGCCGGCCTGGGGGCGGCCGTTGACGGTGAGCTCGGCCTCCATCGGCGTCTGCCCGATCCAGTGCTTCTGGAACGACTGGACGTTGCCCGGGTCGACGAGCGAGTCGGCGTACTGCGACGCCGCGGCGTACCACCAGGTCGAGTCGAACCGGTCGTGGATCTTCCGGGCGAGGTTCTTGGCCCACGCGTAGGTGCGCCCGTCGTGCTTGGCCCTGGCCATGTCGGCGAGGTCGTACAGCCCGCGGATGTAGTAGACGGTGTTGTCGAGCTTCTCCTGGCCCATGCCGCCGCGCTCGACGTTGCCGAGGCCCTCGGGCCAGCCGTCGTGGTCGGCGTCGAGGGTGTTCGTCACGTACCTGAGGTTGCGGACGGCGAAGTCGTACATCTCGTCACGGAAGGCGTTGTCGCCGGTCCAGCGCCACAGCAGGGCGACGGTGCTCGGGAACTTCACCGTCTCGTCGGTGTTGAAGTCGTACGACGTGGTGCCGTCGGCGTTCTGCGTGCGCGAGTCGTGGCCGAACCAGATCGACCCGTCGGAGACCACCTCGTGGGTGACGACCCCGGAGCGGTTGTTGAGGATGTCGGAGATCTGCTGGAGGGCGCGGAGGTGGTCCTTGATCGCCTCGAACTGCCCGACCGAGACGGCCGCGAACGCGGTGTACTCCGCGTCGGTGCCGAAGATCCAGGGGTAGTCCGGGAAGCCCGCACCGATCCAGGTCGCCTTGTCCACGGTGCCCGAGGGCGGTGGGAACTGCTTGCCCTGGTTGGTCCAGCGGACCTGCAGGTCGGTGGCGGTCTGGGTCAGGTCGGCCATGTTCTGCTTGCCCCACTCGACGGCCTGCTGCACCAGCGGGTCACCGGGCAGCGACAGCTGCGTCATCTGGGAGAGGGCCTTGCGCTCGGCCTTCTTGGCGGCCAGTGCCGCCTCGGGGTCGGCGAGCGCCTTGGCGAGCTCGCCGCGGGCGGACGCCAGGCCCTGGTCGGAGCCGGCCACCGCGAGCCAGATGGTCTTCGAGCCACCTGCGGGCAGGTCCAGGGAGTAGGTCAGCTCGCCGCCGGTCCCCTTGCCGAAGGGTCCGTCGTCGCACGCGGACGGCTTGGGCTCGGCCGGGGCGCCGGGCTCGGTGCCGGTGCAGCGGTGGCCGGGCTGTGGGCCGTAGTACTGGCCGCCGATGCTCCCGGACGTCGGGGTGGCGGCGGTGCCGACGAGCGCGGCGTAGTGGTGGGTCGGCGCACCGGGCAGGGCGCCGTCGTCGGTGAAGACGAGGTTCTTCCCGTCGTAGGAACCCTGGTCGGGCAGGTTGTCGCTGGCGTTGGGCGTGACCCCGGAGAAGCCCCAGGGGTACTGGCCCATGAGCTCGGAGTGCGCGTCGACCGACAGCTTGGCGGTGCGGGCGGCGCCAGGGTTGGTGACGGTGAGCCCGAAGAGCGCGCCGCGCACGCCGTCGGGGACGAAGTCGGTGCGCGCGACCTTGAGGCCCGCGGTGTCGGGGAGGTCGTACCGGGTGTAGCCCCAACCGCTGGTGAACGTCGTGGCCGGTCCGACCCACTGGTCGTCGAGGCCGAACCAGACACCGTCGACCATCTTCATCGGCGGCGTCCAGACACCCCCCATCTCGCCGGTGATGTGCCAGCCGTTGGCGTAGAAGCGGCCGTCCTCGAAGCCGATGGAGTAGGCGCGGGTGCCGGCCGAGACCTCGCGCCGGTCGGCGAGGCGGGTGCTCACGGACAGCTCGTCACCCGAGCCGGCTGCTGCCGCGGTGGAGCCGGCCGCAGTGGCGGTCGTGGTGGTGGCTCCTCGGGAGAGGGCCAGGGGACCGGTGCCGGCCGCGACACCGGCTGCGGTGCCGGGCATGGCACCGGGTGCGGTGCCTGGGGTGGCACCGGGGGCGGCGCTCGCGGGCAGCTGCGCCGCCAGCACCGTGGTTCCTACCGCCAGCGCGCTGGCGGCTGCGAGGAGAGATCGAGACATCGGGCGTCCTCCGACCCAGAAGGGGAGCGGCGCCGGTCGGCGTCGCCTGGGTGGTCGGGACAAGACGCCCAAGACGGATTCGGACGGCTTTGTCCGGACTGTCGGAACGTACACCCGGTGTGGAGGGCGGGCAACGGCGTGCGGCAGGCCCTCGGGCGGCAGCCCGCGTGGGCTCCCCGCGCTACAGGGAGCCCGCGGTGCGGATGGCGTCGAGCCGGTGCACGAGGTCGTCGGCGCGGGTCTCGACGACGGAGCGGTGCTCGGCTGCCGTGAGCCGGCGCCGGGCTGCGACGAGGTCGGTGCGGTTCGTGCCGCCGGCCCGGGACGCGAGGTCCAGGCGTCCCGACTGGAGGTCGGCCATGCAGCCGAGGCAGAGGATGCCCTCGTCCGAGGACAGGTACCCGACGCGCTCGCCGGCGAAGGCGACCTCGCCGCAGCCGCAGGGGGCGGGCTGGGCCAGGCGGACCAGGGTCGGCAGGGTGCGCGTCGTGCTGTCCATGGGGTGCGACGCTAGGGGCACCGGCGGGCGCCGCACCCCCGGTGGGCGCCACCCCACCCGTTCGGATGATGCGGTTTCGTGCGGTTGGCGGATCGAGGAGCCCGGATGCTGCGTTCTGCCGCGGCCGCGGCCGGGGGCGGGGGGCGGGCCGAGTCTCGTGCCGGGGCGGGGGACGGGCACGAGCCGGCGCCGCCTGTCGGAACCGGCTGTGCGACTGCTGGAGTCGTCGGACCACGGGGTCGTCCGGCTCCGGCGCCGGCTGCCCTGAGGCGCCGCGACCGTCAGCCGGAGGCCTTCCGCTGGGCCTGCCAGGCCAGCCGGATCGCCGACCTGATCGCCGCGGCGTCCCCGTCGAGGTCGGCCTGCACCTTGTGGTGGGCCTCCCACCGGGGCGGCACGCCGAAGGTCTCCGGGTGGAGCTCGAGCAGCCGTTCGCGGTCCGTGCCCCCGACCCGCACGAGGACCGTCCCCGGCTCGTCCTGGCGGACGACCAGGCGGTCGTCCACGTACCACGCCGCGCGGCCGGGGTGTCCCTTGCGCCGGCACCCGGGCAGGGTCCTCGCATACTCGTCGATCTCCTCGAGGGTCACCGTCCCATGGTGGCCCCGCGCCGAGGACGCCGCCACGCTCGAGGGTCCACAAGGTCAGGACCAAGGTCCCTGTTGCGCCGGGACCGGTTGCGGGAGAAAGGGATTGCACCTTCGGGAACGAAGGTGGACCGGAAGGACAGCCCAGTCCGTGACCGTGGTGCAAGCCACGGTGATCGCCCCCGACGAGGGTGGCGGGCCGCTCCGTCCTCCCGGTAGCCGAGAGCCCGTCACTCCCGGACGACGAGGCCCTGGGCGGTTTGCGAATCAGCCCGGGGCCTCGCCACGCCCCGGGGCCACCCGCCTTGCGGGGGGAGCGCCGACCGCTGTGTGGCCCCTCGCCGGGGTGCGTGTCGCCCGGGGGCTCCTCACCGAGTGCGCCGCCGCGTGCCCGCCGGCTTCGGCGAAGGGGGGTCAGGCCGGGGCGGGGCTGGCTAGGCTCCGGTCATGTACGAGTACAGGGTCGTCCAGGTCAGGGAGGGGCTGATCGGCGGCAAGATGTCGGCCGACAAGCTCGAGAAGGTGCTCAACGAGTGGGCCCGCAAGGGCTGGCAGTGCAAGGCCATCACGGCCGTCGAGGTCAAGGGGCGGATCGGCCCGGGCGGGACCGAGGGAGTGCTCGTGACGTTCGAGCGCCAGACCTCGGGCTGAGGCCACCTCCCTCTCGCACACCCACCGTCGGGGCGCCTACGCCTGCTGGTGGAGCACGACTCGACCCGAACGGCTGAGGGCACCACCGGGTGCAGGGGCCCGATACTGGACCCGTGCTGGACACCGACTTCTCGCGCACGGTGCGCGCAGCACAGGCGGGGGATGAGGCGGCCTTCGTCCGGTTGTGGCGGGACGCGAACCCCCTGCTCGTGCGCTACCTGCGGGTGGTCGGCTACGACGACCCGTACGACGGTGCGTGCGAGGCCTGGATCACCGTGGTGCGCGGGCTGCCGCAGTTCACCGGCGACGACATGGACTGGCTCGTGTGGCTGCTGTCCTGCGCCAGGCTGCGTGCCCACGAGGGCTCCCTGCGCCGGGCGTGGGGTTCGGTCGAGGTGACGCCGGGCGTGGGCCTGCCGGTGGGAGCGCCCCAGCGTCACACGGTCGAGGACGACCTCGCCGCTGCCGCCGTCGAGGACCCGCGCACCCGCGGCATCGCCGACTCGCTCGCCGCCCTGCGCAGCCTCCCGCTGGGGCAGGGTGAGGTGCTCGTGCTGCGCTTCGGGGCCGGGCTGTCGGCCCGCGACACCGCGCGCGTCGCCGGCGTGGACGAGGTCACGGTGCGCCGGCTCACCCAGCGTGGGCTCGAACGCCTCGGGGTCGACCAGGACCTGCTGCGCTGGTCGCTCACCGCGCCCCGGTCGGTCGCGGAGCTGGCCGACGAGCGGGTGGTGGTGGGCGCGTTCTCCGGCCACGGAGGCTCGGGTGGCTCCGCCGGCCACCGCACGGGTGGGCGTCGCCCGGGTGGACGGTCGGCCGACCGCCGACCGGGCACCGCTCGTTCGGGCCCGGCCCGTCCGGGCGCCAGGGTGATCGCCACGGTGCGCGTCCCCGGCGCGGCGGCACCGGAGCGAAGGGGCGGCCCGGCCTCGGCTGCTCGCCGGGGTGCCACGAGCGCCGCTCGACGCTCTCGCGGCGCCGCGCTCGCCGTGGGCGTCGTCGCCGCGTCGGTGATGTCGCTCGGGGGCCTCGGCGCCGCGGCATACGTGGGCGTCCTCCCGGCTCCGGTCCAGCAGGCGATGCACGACGCCATCGGTGCACCGGCCCCGCAGGGCGGGCCGGGCCGGCCGGGCTCCTCCGCCTCGGGCGCGTCGGGCACGTCCAGCGCGTCCACGACACGAACGACCCCCGGCGGACGCGCCGGGGGCGCAGGGCCAGCAGGCAGCCCCTCCGCTGCGGCGGTCACCGGGTTGTGCCGGGCCTGGGCCGCCGACCAGGCGGCCGGCACCGCGCGGGACCGCTCGACCGCGTTCCGAGACCTCGCCCAGCGCGCCGGTGGGGCCGCCCAGGTGCCGGCGTACTGTTCCGCAGCAGCAGCGGCGCCGACCTCGCAGGCCGTCCCGGGCCCCGGGCAGGGGTCGGGCTCGCACCCGGGTGGCACGCCGGCCCGGACCCCGGCGCGGACGCCGAACCCGCACTCGACCTCGCCCGGGAAGGGCACGGTGCGGACCCCGGACCCGCACCCCACCACGCCGCGGTCCACCACGCCGCGGTCCACCACACCTCGCCCCGGCACGTCCCGCCCCGCGGTCCCGGGAGGCACCAAGCCCGCCGCGGGCACGACGAACGGGTCCACGCCCCGCCCGAACGGTACCGGCAAGGGGGCGACGAGGACCGCGGCGACCACCGGGACGACGGGGACCACCGGGACCGCTGGTACCGGGAGCGCCGGCACAGCGGCTGTCGGCACCGGCGGGAGCGGCGCCGGACCGGCTGGCCGGACCGCGTCGAAGCCGTGACCGGTCGCGGCCACCTGCGCCGGCTGCCGTAGGCTTCGCGCCGTGCTGTTCCCGTTGACCGTCGCCGTGGGCGTGGTGGCGCTCATCCTGCTGGCCCTCTCGGGCTGGTACGCCGCGCGGGGCCGGCTGCTCGACGACCGGCTGCTCCTCACCGGGGCGGTGCTGGAGCTCGGCCTGCTCGTGCAGCTCGTCGTGGCGCTGGTCCACGTCGGACAGGTGACCGGTGGTGGGGCGGAGCGGGCGACGTTCGCGGCGTATGCCGTCACCCTGCCGTTCGTGCCACCGCTGGCGTTGTTCACGGCGCTCAAGGAGAAGACGCGCTGGGCGATGGTCGTCGTGGCCGTCGGCGCGTTCGGCGTCGCCGTGATGACGGCCCGCCTGCAGCAGATCTGGAACCTCGGTGCCTGACAGCGTGCCGGGCGCCACCCCCGGTCCGACGCCGGACCCCTCGCCGGACCCTTCGCGCGCGGACACGGCCGGCCCGCGGTCGACCCGCTCGGGCCCGGGGATCATCCTGGTCTCCGTCTACGGCCTGCTGGCCCTGGCCGCGACCGGCCGGTCGGTGCTGCAGATCCTCGAGTACTTCTCCCGGGCGCCGCTGGCGTACGTGCTCTCGGCGGTGGCGGCCGTCATCTACCTGGTGGCGACGGTCGCCCTGGCCCGAGGCGACCGGACCTCCCGCCGCGTGGCACTGGCTGCCATCAGCGTGGAGCTGGTCGGGGTGCTCGTCGTCGGCCTGGCGTCGTACCTCGCCCCGAGCGCCTTCCCCGACAAGACGGTGTGGTCGCACTTCGGTTCCGGGTACGGCTTCGTCCCGCTCGTGCTGCCGGTCCTCGGCCTGCTGTGGCTGCGGCGGACCGCCCGTCCGGCGCCGGCGACGGAGTCCGGCTCGGGCGACTAGTCGTAGGCGACTGGCGCTGGTTGCCTGTCGCTGGTTGCCTGTCGCTGGTCGCTGGTCGCTGGTCGCTGGTCGCTGGTCGCTGGTCGCTGGTCGCTGGTCGCCGCTCGCAGGTCGCGTTCGCCTGGCGACGGTCGGCCACCGGGGTGGCCGACCGTCGAGGCGAGAGCATCCACCCAGCTCAGTACCGCCAGACCGGTTCCAGCTCAGGTCGGGTCAGGTCGGTACTGCCAGGTGTGATGCCGGCTAGGAGGCGTCCTCGACGGGCTCGAGGACGAAGACGGGGATGAGCCGGTCGGTCTTGGTCTGGTACTCCGCGTAGGGCGGGTAGGCCGCGACGCACCGCTCCCACCACTGGGCGCGCTCCTCACCCTCGATCTCGCGGGCGCGGACGGTCCAGGTGCGGTCGTCGTCCTGGAGGTCCAGCACCGGGTTCTTGCGCACGTTGGCGTACCACGCGGGGTGCTCCGGGGCGCCGCCCTTGCTGGCCACGGCGGCATACACGCCCTCGTGCTCGACCCGCATGAGCGGCACCTTGCGCACCTTGCCGGACACACCCAGCATCGTCAGCATCACGACCGGCCGGTCCATGACCTGTACCGAGCGCGTGGTGCCCGTGCGCTCGATGGTCTCGACCTGGTCGCGGACCCACGAGGTGGGGCTGGGGGCGTACTCACCTTGAATCGTCGTCATGGTGACCACAACACCACGGGCGCGCGGTTTGTTGCATGCCGGGGGAGCGCCAGCCGGCGGGGTTGTGGACAACGGCGGCGCGGCGCCTCCCGCGTCCTAGCCTCGGGGGATGACGAGGATCCGCGTCACGCCCGAGGCGCTCGGTGCCCTGGCCGGCGCCCTGTCGGGAGTGGCCGACGAGCTCGCCTGGTGCTCCGGCCTGGCCGGCACCGACGCCTGGGCCCTCGGTCCCGGCGACACCCCCCGGGCCCTTCGGCGGCTCCTGGGCGACTTCGAGCACCAGCGGCTGCTGCTCGGCCGTTCCTGCGAGGCGCTGTCGGCGGCGGTGCGGACGGCTGGTGCTGCCTACGCCGAGGTCGACGACGGCGTCGCAGCCGGCGTCGCAGCCGGCCTCGCAGCCGGCGGCGCGGCGCCGGTCGGACCCCCGGCGGCAGCAGCAGGCGGGGCAGGCAGTGACAGCGCAGGGGAGGACAGCACAGGGGACGACGGCGCAGGGGGCGGCTCGGGAGGGGCCTGGTGAGGGGTCCGCAACCGATCGGCGGCGACCCCGCCACGGTCCGGCAGCTCGCCCGCACGCTCGCGGGCCAGGGCGACTGGCTCGCGTCCCTCGCCGGCATCCTGCGGGGCCTCGCCGACCCCGCCGTCGCCAGGTGGGACAGCCCGGCGGGCGAGGCCTTCGGACGGCGCGGCGCGGACGTCGCCGGGGTGGTGGACCGGGTGTCGCGCCGGTATGCCGTGGCCGCCAGGGCGCTGCTCGGGCTCGCCGAGGCGCTCGCCCGGACCCAGGCTGCGGTCGGCCAGGCGCAGCGGGCGCACGACGAGGCGTGGCCGGAGTTCCTCGCAGCCGGGGACGCCGTGGCCCTCGCGGAGGCGAGCGACGACCCGTCCGTCCGGTCGACCGCCCCGCGGCTGAGGGCGCGGATGGTCGAGGCGGGGGAGCGGGTGGAGCTCGTCCAGCGGCAGGCCGACGAGGCGCACGAGCAGTACCGGCTGGCCGACCGGGAGTGCGCGAAGGTACTCTGCGGGCTGCTCTCGGACGGGCTCACCGACGGCGGCTGGTACGACGCCGTGACCGCCACCCGGGACGTCGCCCGGTCCGTGGGCGGCGTCGCGGGGCTGGCGGCGAGTGTCCCGTTCCCGCCGCTCCAGACGGTCGCCGCGCCGGTGGCCGCGGTCGCCGACGGGGTGGGGCTGGCGACGGACGCCACGGTCCTCGCGGTCTGGGGCGACGGCTCGTGGTCCTCGGTCGCGCTCGGTGCCACTGCGGCAGCGGTCGGACCGGTCGCCGGCGTGCTCAAGAACGGTGCGCGGGCCACCAACGCCGCCGCCCAGGCCGCTGCCGCGACGCGGGTGGAGCGGCGGGGCCTGCGGCTCGGCGTCCGGCACCGGCTGGCCGCCGGGATCGGGGCTCCCGGCGCGCGCTCGTACGGCAAGGCGCCCACCCCCGCGACCAGGACCGTGCCGTGGACGCTGCCGTCGCGCCACCCCCGGGCGTGGGGCCGGTGGGCGGTCGACCAGGCCGAGGTGCGGACCCGGGCGGCGGTGCAGAACCGCTGGCTGGACGACTGGCGGGTGATCACGGGTACACCGGGGACGTCCACCTCCATGCTCGTCTCCGCGTGGGGGGTCGAGGCGGGGGGTTCGGTCCTGGGCACGGTGGACTCGGCCCGGGGGAGGCGCGCTGCGCAGGAGCAGGACCGAGCCGCCGCCCAGGCCGGTCACCGAGCGCAGCTGCGGGAGCAGCCCACGCCCGACCGGTGATCCGCAGGTGGGGCTCCCACCGGTGTTTGCGCAGGTCGCGCCCGGACGGGGTCGGTGGCGCGCGGGTGCTGCCGGTCGCTGACGCGCAGGTGGCGGCCTATCGTTGACTGACCGGGATGTCCGGAAATACGCTCCATTGAGCAAAAGCCAACTTCCGCGATGTGGAAACCAAGGGCGGTGCGTTCGATGGACATCGAGGTCCTGGCCGGTCGGCTGCGCGCCCTCGTGGGTGCGCAGGCCGTCATCACCGACCGGCAGCAGCTGCGCACCTACGAGTGCGACGGACTGGCGCACTACAAGGTGGTGCCCGCCCTGGTCGTCCTGGCCGCCAGCACGGCCGACGTGGCCGCCACGGTCACCGAGTGCTCGAGGGCCGGCGTGCCGTTCGTCGCCCGGGGCTCGGGCACCGGGCTGTCGGGCGGGGCCCTCCCGCACGCCGAGGGCGTGCTCATCGTCATGAGCCGCATGCGGGACGTGCTGGAGGTCGACCGCGACAACCAGCGCGCGGTCGTCGAGCCCGGCGTCATCAACCTCCAGCTCAGCGACCTGACCCGGCCCCTCGGCTACTATTACGCCCCGGACCCCTCGAGCCAGCAGGTGTGCTCCATCGGGGGCAACGTCGCGGAGAACTCCGGTGGGGCGCACTGCCTCAAGTACGGCTTCACGACCAACCACGTCACGGGCCTCGAGCTCGTGACGGCCGGGGGCGAGGTCGTCGAGATCGGCGGCAAGGCGCCCGACCCGACCGGGTACGACCTGCTCGGGGCCCTCGTCGGGTCGGAGGGGACGCTCGGCATCGCCACCCGCGTGACGGTCCGGCTGACCCGCAGCCCGGAGGAGGTCTCGACCCTGCTCGCCGCCTTCGCCTCGACCGACGCCGCCGGCGAGGCCGTCTCGGCCATCATCGGGGCCGGCGTCATCCCAGCGGCGATCGAGATGATGGACGCCCTCGCGATCGAGGCGGCCGAGGCGGCGGTCCACTGCGACTACCCGGCCGGCGCGGGCGCGGTCCTGATCGTCGAGATCGACGGTCCGTCCAGCGACGTGCGGCACGTCTTCGCCGAGGTCGAGCGGCACTGCCAGGAGGCGGGCGCCTTCGAGATCCGCATCGCTGCCGACGACACCGAGCGGGCGCTGTTCTGGAAGGGACGCAAGTCGGCGTTCGCGGCCGTGGGGCGGATCAGCCCCGACTACATCGTCCAGGACGGCGTCATCCCGCGGACCGCCCTCCCGGAGGTGCTGCGCAGCATCTCCGAGCTCTCCGAGCGCTCTGGTGTGCGGGTGGCCAACGTCTTCCACGCCGGCGACGGCAACCTGCACCCGCTCGTGCTCTTCGACGACAGCCGTGAGGGCGAGGCCGAGCGGGCCGAGGAGGTCTCGGGGGCGATCCTCGACCTGTGCATCGAGCACGGTGGCTCCATCACGGGCGAGCACGGCGTCGGCACCGACAAGGCCAAGTTCATGCCGCGCATGTTCACCGACGACGACCTCGACACGATGCAGCTGGTCCGCTGCGCGTTCGACCCCGACTCGATCTCCAACCCGGGCAAGGTCTTCCCGACCCCGCGCCTGTGCGGCGAGCGTCCCGGACGCCACCAGGGCGCGCACCCGCTCGCGGAGGCCGGCATGGCGGAGGTCTTCTGATGCCCGGGACGCTTGCCGACGACCTGCAGCGCGCCTGCGACGGCCGGGTGGAGCCCGCCGGCGACGACGATGCCGTGCTCGGGGTCCGGCCCCGTTGGGTGGCGTCCCCGGGCAGCACGGCCGAGGCGGCCGACCTGCTGCGGGTCGCCGCCCGCGACGGGCTCGCGGTCACCGCGCGGGGCACGGGCACCAAGCTGCGCTGGGGTGGCCGCCCCGAGCGGCTCGACCTCGTGGTCGACACCCGCCGGCTGGACGGCCTCGTCGAGCACGCCGCGGGCGACCTCGTCTACATCGCCGGGGCGGGGCGCAGACTCGAGCAGGTGCAGGCGGACGTCGCCGACGACGGGCAGCGCCTCGGCATCGACCCGGCCGCAGGCGGCACGATCGGGGGTGCCGTCGCCACGGCGACGAGCGGACCGCTGCGCCTGCACCACGGAGCCGTCCGGGACCTCGTGATCGGCATGACCCTGGTGCGGGCCGACGGCGTGGTCGCCCACGGCGGCGGCAAGGTGGTCAAGAACGTCGCCGGGTACGACCTCGGCAAGCTCCTCACCGGCTCCTTCGGCACCCTCGGGCTCATCACGCAGGTGGCGTTCCGGCTGCACCCCGTCCCGCTGGGACGCCGGTGGGTGACGGCCGCGCTCACCGACGCCCGCGTCGCCGGGTCAGCGGTCCTGGCGGTCGCGCACAGCCAGCTGGTGCCCGCCGCGGTCGAGCTCGACGCCGGCGCCGAGGACGGCGCAGCCACCCTCTCGGTGCTCGTCGAGGGCCACCAGGAGGGCGCGGCCGAGCTGGCCCGGCGGATGGGCGAGCTGCTCTCGGAGGCAGGCTGCGCCGAGGTGGACGTCGCCCAGGAGCCGCCCGCCTGGTGGGGTGCGGACGTCACGCCCGAGGCCGGTGACCGGGCCACGCTCCTGCGGGTCACCCACGTCGTCGGCGGCGTGACCTCGCTGCTCCGGGCGCTCGCCGAGGCGGCGGCCGGCACCGGGTGCCGCGCCCACCTCCGTGGATCCCCGGCCGTGGGGGTCGAGCACGTCGCTGTCGAGGGTGGGGCTGCCGCCGTGGCCGCGCTCGTCCAGCGGCTGCGGACGGCTGCGCAGGGGTGCGGCGGCCAGGTCGTGGTGCTCGACGCCCCGGACGACGTGCGTGAGCAGGTGGACCTGTGGGGGCCGGTGCAGGCGCTGGGGCTGATGCGCGCCGTCAAGGAACGGTTCGACCCCGGGAGGCAGCTGTCGCCCGGGCGGTTCGTGGGAGGCCTCTGATGACCAGCTCTGACCCGACCACCGGTGACGCACCCCTCGGTGTCCCCGGCGCTGCCGGAACCACGGGCGCCACGGGCGTCTCCGGTCCCGCCGGCGCCGCGGGCGTCTCGCACCCGGCCGACACCCCGGTGGGCCGGGCCGGCGCCGCCACGGCGGCCCGCAGCAAGGCCGGCCCCGGCTTCGACGCCCACCACCCCCCGTCCCAGGAGCTGCTGTCCGACTGCGTGCACTGCGGTTTCTGCCTGCCCACCTGCCCCACCTACGTCCTGTGGGGCGAGGAGATGGACTCCCCGCGGGGCCGCATCCACCTGATGCAGCAGGTCCTCGACGGCGAGCCGCTGACCCCCGACGTCGTCGGCCACTTCGACGCCTGCCTGGGCTGCATGGCGTGCGTCACCGCGTGTCCGTCCGGTGTCCAGTACGACCGGCTCATCACCGGCACCCGGGCCCAGGTGGAGCGCAACACGACCCGCACCCGCTCCGACCGGGCCCTGCGCGAGGCGGTGTTCGCCCTCTTCCCCTACCCCCGCAGGTTGCGTGCGCTGCGCGGCCCGCTGCGGCTGCACCAGCGGTCCGGGTTGTCGCGTCTCCTGCGCAGGTCCGGTGTGCTGCAACGGATCTCGCCGCAGCTCGCCGCCATGGAGTCGCTCGCCCCGACGCTGGGTCGCCGGGAGGAGGTGCCGCCGCTCACCCCCGCCCGGGGAGCGAAGCGGGGGACCGTGGGCATGCTGCTCGGCTGCGTGCAGCGCGAGTTCTTCCCCGGGGTCAACGCCGCCACCGCGCGCGTGCTCGCTGCCGAGGGCTTCGACGTCGTGGCCCCGCCCGGGCAGGGGTGTTGCGGCGCCCTCTCCGCCCACAACGGCCGCGACGAGGAGGCCGCGGGGTTCGCGCGCCGCCTCGTCGAGGAGTTCGAGCGGGCCGGGGTCGAGCACGTGGTCGTGAACTCCGCCGGCTGCGGCTCGGCGATGAAGGAGTATGCCGACCTGCTCGCCGACGACCCCGCCTGGGCGGACCGTGCGCGCGCCTTCGCCGACCGGGTCCGCGATGTGAGCGAGATCCTCGCCGAGGTCGGCCCGGTGGCACCGCGCCACCCGCTTGAGGTGTCCGTGGCGTACCACGACGCCTGCCACCTGGGCCACGCGCAGGGGATCCGGGCCCAGCCGCGGGAGCTCCTGCGCGGCATACCCGGCCTCGAGCTGCGCGAGATCAACGAAGCGTCGCTGTGCTGCGGCAGCGCGGGCATCTACAACCTCCTGAAGCCCGAGGCCGCCCGTGAGCTGGGCGACCGCAAGGCGACCAACGTCGTCGCGACCGGCGCGGAGCTGCTCGTCACCGCCAACCCGGGTTGCCTCATGCAGGTCCGGACGTCGCTGGAGCGGGCCGGGGCCGCGATGGCGATGGCGCACACCGTCGAGGTGCTCGACGCCTCGATCCGAGGACTGTCACCCGACGACCTCGGCGTGACACGAGGGAGGTCGCCCCGTACCTAGAACCCCACGACCTCCCCGGGCCGACCTTCCCGGAGCCGACGCCCTTCCCCGGGACGACACCGTCCCCGACCATCCCCCTCCCATCCCGAGGTGAACGAATGTTCCGTCCGGTACTCGACGCTGTAGGTGGTTCCCTCCTCCTCACGGCCCTCGTGGCCATGCTCCCCCTGCTCACCATCTTCATCCTGCTCGGCGGGCTGCGGCTCGCCGCCTGGAAGGCCGGCATCGCCGCGCTGGTCGTCTCGATCGTGATCGCCGTCTGGGCGTACTCCATGCCAGTCGGCATGGCGGTGTCGTCCGGGCTCGAAGGAGCCGCGTTCGGCTTCTTCCCGATCATGTGGATCGTCATCAACGCGATCTGGGTCTACAACATGACGGTCGAGACGGGGCACTTCGACGTGCTGCGGCGCTCGTTCGCCAGCATCAGCGACGACCAGCGCATCCAGGCAGTCATCATCGCGTTCTCGTTCGGCGCGCTGCTCGAGGCGCTCGCCGGCTTCGGCACCCCGGTCGCGATCACGAGCGTCATGCTCATCGCGCTCGGCTTCCGCCCGCTCAAGGCCGCCGTCGTGGCCCTGGTCGCCAACACCGCGCCGGTCGCGTTCGGCGCGCTGGCCGTGCCGATCACCACCTTGGCGACGGTCAGCCAGCAGCCCGAGCACACGCTGTCGCAGATCGTCGGACGGCAGACGCCGCTGCTCGGCGTCTTCGTGCCGATGGCCCTGGTCTTCATCATCGACCGCGGCCGCGGGGTCCGGGCGACGCTGCCCGCGACGCTCACCTGCGGGATCACCTTCGCCATCGCACAGTTCGTCACCTCGAACTACATCTCGACCCCGCTCACGGACATCGTCGCCTCGCTCGTGAGCGCCCTGGCCGTCGTCCTGCTGCTGCGGGTCTGGCAGCCGAAGGAGCACTACGTGGAGTCGGCCGTCGAAGAGGACGTCGTGGCAGCCGGTGCCCGCAGCTCGCGGGCGTCAGCCACCGGGGCGATGGCGGCAGAGGGCAGTGACCTGCCCGGCGACCAGCACCACGGTCGTCGCCGTCCGGTGCACACCGAGAGTGACGCGGGCGCCGAGGACCTCGCCACCATGAGGACGCGCGACGAGGCGGCCCACGACCGCGGGTCGGACGTGTTCAAGGCCTACGCGCCGTACCTCATCATCATCATCGTCTTCGTGCTGGCGCAGCTCCCGGGGATCAAGGACCTGCTCGACGCCCCGACCAAGGTGTTCAAGTGGCCGGGCCTCGACGGGCTGCAGTCCGCGTCGGGCAAGGCCTCGAAGATCCCGCAGTTCAAGCTGAACTGGCTCGCCGCGGCGGGCACGCTGATGCTCATCGCCGGGCTGATCACCATCCCCGTGATCGGCATCTCGCCGGCCAAGGCGCTGCGCGCGTTCGGCACGACGTTCAGGCAGCTGGCAGCGGCCATCGTCACCGTGATGGCGGTGCTGGGCCTGGCCTACGTCATGAACGCGTCCGGGCAGACCTCGAGCCTGGGCACCTGGATGGCGGGGGCGGGCGGCGCGTTCGCCCTGCTGTCGCCGATCCTCGGGTGGCTGGGTGTCGCGGTGACCGGGTCGGACACCTCGTCCAACTCGCTGTTCGGCGCCCTGCAGGTCACCGCGGCCAAGGACGCCGGGCTGCACCCGGCCCTCATGGCTGCGGCGAACTCCTCCGGCGGCGTGCTCGGCAAGATGATCTCCCCGCAGAACCTCGCGATCGCCGCGGCCGCCGTCGGCATGTCGGGACGTGAGGGCGACATCTTCCGCCGGGTCATCGGCTGGAGTGTCGCCTTCGTGGCGTTCATGTGCGTACTGGTCTTCCTGCAGTCGACCGCCGTGCTGAGCTGGATGATCCCCTAGCGGTTCCCGCGCCGGGATGCCGGTGCACCGGCTGCGACGGCCCCGCCCACCACCGAGGTGGGCGGCGCCGTCCGGCATGAGAGACGGGTGTCCCACCGCCCGGGACACCCGGCGTACGCTTCGACGCAGGTCATGAGCGCCAGCGCCAAGCCCCGGCTCGCTGGCCGGCAACCCTCCTCCGCGGTGGGGTGCCCCGGGTGAGGACCAGGCGCGCGGCACCTGCCGTGCGCAAGCGCGGGAGACCCACCACGTGTCCCGCACCGCCCCCGGCGGTGGCGACCAGCCCTCCACCGTCGGCGACGGACCACGCCGACGCCGCACCCGCGGCACCCGAGAGTGAAGGTCACCATGAGCAACACGAACTGGTCGTTCGAGACCCGCCAGATCCACGTCGGTCAGGAGCCGGACAGCGCCACCGGTGCGCGCGCCCTGCCGATCTACCAGACGACTTCGTACGTCTTCAAGGACGCCGAGCACGCGGCAAACCTGTTCGCGCTCAAAGAGTTCGGCAACATCTACACCCGCATCATGAACCCCACGCAGGACGCGGTCGAGCAGCGGATCGCCTCGCTCGAGGGCGGGGTGGGGGCGCTGCTCGTGGCCTCCGGGCAGGCAGCGGAGACCCTGGCGATCCTCAACGTCGCCGAGGCGGGCGACCACGTCGTGGCCAGCCCCTCGCTCTACGGCGGCACCTTCAACCTGCTCAAGCACACGCTGCCCAAGTTCGGGCTGGAGGTCACCTTCGTCGAGGACGCCAACGACCTGGAGTCGTGGCGGGCGGCGGTGCGGCCCAACACCAAGCTCTTCTTCGGTGAGACGATCTCCAACCCCAAGTCCGAGGTGCTCGACATCGAGGGCGTCGCCGCCGTCGCGCACGAGGCGGGTGTGCCGCTCATCGTGGACAACACGATCGCCACGCCGTACCTCATCCGGCCGCTGGAGTGGGGCGCGGACATCGTCGTGCACTCGGCGACCAAGTACCTCGGCGGCCACGGCACCAGCATCGCCGGCGTCATCGTCGACGGCGGCTCGTTCGACTTCGCCAAGGACCCCGAGCGGTTCCCCGGCTTCAACACCCCGGACGAGAGCTACCACGGCCTGGTGTTCGCCCGGGACCTCGGCGTCGGCAGCCCGCTCGGCGCCAACCTCGCGTACATCCTCAAGGCCCGGGTGCAGCTGCTGCGCGACCTCGGCGCAGCGGTCTCGCCGTTCAACGCGTTCCTCATCGCCCAGGGCCTGGAGACCCTGAGCCTGCGGATCGAGCGCCACCTGCAGAACACCCACGAGGTCGCGAAGTACCTCGGGGGCCACGAGCAGGTCGAGCGGGTGGTGTGGGCGTCCCTGCCCGACCACGAGTCCTACGAGAAGGCGAAGAAGTACACCCCCCGTGGCGCCGGCGCCGTGCTGGCGTTCGAGATCCGGGGCGGGGTCGAGGCGGGGCGGCGCTTCGTGGAGTCGCTGCAGCTGCACAGCCACGTGGCCAACCTCGGCGACGTGCGTTCGCTGGCCATCCACCCGGCGTCGACGACCCACTCGCAGGGGCCGGACGAGGACCGCCTCGCCGCCGGCGTGACGCCCGGCCTGGTGCGCCTGGCCGTCGGGATCGAGCACATCGACGACATCATCGCCGACCTCGACCAGGGCTTCATCGCCGCCAAGGGCGCCTGAGGGGAGCTGCCCGGGGCCCCGGGGCCGGGCCGCCTCGGCGACCCGGCCCCGTGGCGCACCACCAGCCGGCCCGTGGCGCGCCACCAGCCGGCCGGTGGTCCGGTTCGCCTACGGCGTGACGCGCACGACGCCGTGGGCGCCGCGCTCGGCGTCGACCATGACGTGCGACACGAACGGGTAGTGCCCCGCCTCGGGGAAGGTGAGCTCCACGAAGCCGCCCTGGGCAGGCTGGAGCGCCAGGGCCTGGGCAGCGCCGACGGTGCCGGGCGAGCCCGGCCGGGTCAGGTAGCTGCCCTCGAGGAACACCGTGTCGAACTGGGAGCCCACGACGTGGAACGAGCTGGGCCGGTTCGGGCCCGCGTCCAGCACCCACAGCCGCACGCGCTCACCGACCCGGGCCGGCAGCTGGTCGTGGTCGTACTGGTTCGCGAAGCCGTTGAACACCACCGCATCCGGTCGTTCGGCTGCCACCTTCGCCGGGTCGGCGGTGCCGCCCTGCGCGCCGAGGTAGAGCTCGGACTGCACCAGGAGGTACTCGCGGTCGACCCGGGGCAGGCCCGGCGGGTCGATGACCACCGCGCCGAACATGCCGTTGGCGATGTGCAGCGACATCGGCATCGAGCTGCAGTGGTACATCCAGATGCCCGCCTGGCGAGCGGTGAAGGCGAAGGCGACGGACTGGCCGGGCGCGATGGTGCGCATCGGCTCGTCGGGGGCCAGGGCGCCGGCGTGGAAGTCGACCGAGTGGCCCAGGCCCGCGTCGTTGCGCAGGGTCACCTCGAACCGGTCGCCCACGTGGCCGCGCAGTACCGGTCCCGGCGCCGTCCCGTTGAACGTCCACAACCGTTGCCGCACACCGACCGCGACCTCACGCTCCACCTCCTGCGCGACGAGCGCGACGCGGTGCACCCGCGCACCGGTCGCCGGGGCCAGCCGCGCGTCGCGGGCGGTGAACCCCGCCGCCGGCGTGGCCAGGAAGTCCGGTGTCGCGTCCCCACCCGTGGCCTCCGCGCCACCCGCACCTCCTGTGCCCCCGGTGGCGCTCGCCGCCGGCCGGCCGGGCGAGGTGCCCTCGCCGGTGGTCGCGTGCTGGTGTCCGGCGGCCGCTGCCGCGCCGATGACCTTGACGGAGAACACCATCCCCATCTGGCGGTGTCCGACGATGGTGCACCACCCGTCGAGGTCGCGACCGACGGCGGCGACCTCCACGCGCCCGGTCTGGCCGGTCGACAGGCGCCCGCTGCTCTGTCCGGTCTCGAGCGCGAGGTCGTGCACGTCGCTGTCGCGGTTGACGACCTCGATGACGAGCCGGTCGCCGGCGGGCACGTCCACCGCGGCGGGGTGGAACCGCATGCCACGGGCCTCGACGCGCACGGTGGTGGTGTGGCCGGTGGCCGTGACGCCCGCGGAGGCGGCGGACGTGACGGCGCCGAGCCCGGCCGGGTCCACCACGGTGCCCAGCGCGACCGCCAGCACGACCGCCGACAGGCCGGCCGCCGCCCACCCGGTATGCCGCGTGCGCACCTGTGCGGGCGGCTCCGGCTGGTGGCGCACTCCGGTCGGCGTCGGCCGGGGCGTCGCGGCGCCGTCCGATGCCGGGGCCGTCCGGCCGACGCGCCGGGCCGCCCTGAGCGCCAGGGGCAGCAGCACGAGGAACGACGCGTGGGCGGCGAGCACCAGTGCGGAGACCAGCACCCGCACGACGCTGGGCGACGGGAGCAGGAGCAGCACCAGGCCCGCGTTCGCCACGGTGACGCGCAGGGCGGCGCCGCGTTCGAGCACGTCGGTGGTGGCGCGCACGACGGAGGGGCCCCCTCCGCGGACCACCGGCAGCAGGTAGGTCAGGGCGCCCAACAGCACCTGGACGCCGAACCCGGCCGCGAGCGGCACGGCCACGCGGTGCGTCGCCTCGCCGGCGGCCACCCAGTCCGGCGCCAGCAGCACGAGCACCGCGAACCAGCCGAGCGACACGGCGAGCCATGCCACCGCCGCGAGCACCGACCACGCGGCATACGACTGCGGCGGTCGCGCCCGAGCGGCGCTGACGGCCGGGCGCAGGGACCAGAGGGCGGCACCGAGGAAGCCGAGCAGTGCCAGACCGGTGACGACGCGGCCTCCGGCGAGGGCGGCGGCCACCACGACGACCAGGGAGACGACGAGCACCGGCAGGGCCTGGCGCGACTGCCGCTCGGCGCCCTCGGCGATGCGGGTGCGCAGGATGGTGGGCCACAGCGTCAGGAGCGTGCCGAGCACCGTGAGCCCGAGCCAGCCGAGGACGTTGGCGGCCACGTGGGCCAGCACGAGGCGGCCGTGGAGCAGCTCAGCGGGGTGGCGCGCCAGCAGCGTCCCCAGCGCCGCCCCGACGGGGAGGCAGGCCGACGCCGCGACGTAGTAGCGCACGGACGCGCCGAAGCGGGACGGCAACGCCCGGTGCGCCTGCAGGGCGACGGCGACGCCGTGGGCGGCCGCGGCGGCTCCCACGCCGACCGCACCGGCCAGCGTGAGGAGCCAGGTGTCGGTGACGACCCCGGCGACCACGGCGACCACGCCCGCGTTGAGGAGCACCAGCCTCGCGACCTGCCCGCGCCGTGAGGGGGAGGGGTTCTTCAGGAGCGCGTCGGCGAAGTGGGCGCTCCAGACCAGGACGGCGTTGGTCACCGCGCCGAGCAGGAGCAGGTGCACCAGCAGCCAGCGCGACTCGGGCACGAAGGGGTGGGCCAGCGCGACCCCGAGCAGGGCCACCAGCCAGGTGATGGAACCGCTGTTGGCCGCCAGGTGCCAGCGGACCCGCGGCCGGGGTCGCTCGCCCCCGGCGCCCACCGGGCGTCGCGCCGGGCCTCGTGCTGGTCCTCGCGACGGGCCCCGCGCCGGCCCGCTCACCGGGCCGTTCACCGGGGCCCTCCCACGGGGAGCGTGCCGCTGGTGGCGGCCCGCGCGGGTGAGCCGTTCTGGTCGGGGATCGGTGACACGCCGTCGCAGGGAGGCGGCGGGGAGTCCGGCGCGGTGGCATCCGCACGGGGTCTGGTCCAGCGGCTGGTCCAGCGGCTGGTCCAGCGGCTCGTCCGGCGTGGCGCGCCGCTTCGCGTGCTGCGTGGCGTGCCGCCCGTGGCGGCGGACCAGGCCGTGACCGCGAGGAACAGCAGGACCGCCGCCGCGTTGCCCACGCCGCCGGCCCGGCGGCCGCCGTCGACCCCCCAGGCGTCGCCGGCCAGGACGCGCACGACGAGGGAGGCCTGGAGCAGGAGGGCGGGGACGTACATCACGGTCCGGTACGGGAGCCGGACCCGCAGCACCGCCGGAAGGATGACCGGCGCGTGCGCCAGGATCATCGACAGGGTGAAGCCGAGGAAGACGGCGTGCACGGCGGCGTCGTAGGCGGGGCCGTCGAGCACCGGTCCGGCGAGGAGCCAGGTCCCCCCGGCCACGGCGAGCCAGGCGTAGCCGGACAGCAGGCAGACGGCGATGAAGCGCGGGAGTCCGGTGCCGTGGACCGTCCGGCGGGCCACGTCGTGCACGGCCAGCCACCCGACCAGGACGAGCACGGCCGCCCCGAGGAGCGGGAAGCCGGCCGCGGGCCACAGCAGGGACGCGACCGCGGACACCATGACGGCGGCGGAGGTCAGCACCAGCGCGGCTGCCCCGCCCGCGCCGAGGAGCTGGAGCCGGGCGAGCTCGAGGCGTTCGCCGGCGATGGTGAGGACGACGAAGCCGGCCAGCCAGGGCAGCAGCCGCGGCACCGGCACGGAGCCGAGCCAGAGCAGGGCCCCGCCGGTCGCGAGCACCGCGCCCAGGGCCTGGACGAGCACCGCGTCGTCACGCTGGCGGCGCCACAGGGCCACGTAGACCGCCACGAGCGCGGCGGCGCCTGCCGTCGAGAGCCCCTGGCCCACGCGCAGCGGCACCGGCGCGACCAGGAGGAGTCCGCCGCCGCCGAGCAGGACGGGCGCGGCATACCCCATCGGCCGGCGCAGGGCCACGGCCCGCTCCAGCGCGACCAGGGTGCCCACGAACCCGAGGACGAGCAGCGGTCCGTGCACCTCGGGGAGCCGCTGGGAGAGCCTCAGCGCGGGGGCGTCGAGCAGCCGAAGGCCGGCGTCGACCCCCAGCAGCAGGGCCAGCCCCGCGGGGAGCAGGAACGGCAGCCGGCGCCAGGTCACGACCGGTCGCCGCCGGTCCGGGCGGTCGCCCCGGTGAGGTGGAGCAGGCAGGCGCCCGGCTCGGCGAAGGGCACGAGCGACGTCTCGCCGCTGCGGGTGTGCCAGGTGTCGAGGGCACCACGGACGATGCCGAGGTGCACCGAGCAGACGACCTCCGGCTCCTCGCGGGCCGCGGCGAGGAGGGGGCACTGGCGCAGCCGCACGGTCTCGACCCGGCTGTCCGCGGTGGGGTCGAAGCCGAGGCCGCCGAGGAGGTCCACCACGTCCCGCCGCGCGCCGGCGGGGGAGGAGGGGGCCACCCGCTCGGACGCCAGCTGCTCACCCCAGACCCGGCCGGCCTCGACGGCGTCCTCGCGCGGGTGGGCGCTGCTGCGGGCCAGCTGCATCGCAAGGGCGGTCGCGAGCCCGGCGTACTCGCGCACCACCGGCTGCGGCAGCTCGCTCGCCGCGTAGAGCCACGCGGGTCGTCCCCGGCCGGAGGACCCCGCCCGCTCGCGGGTGGCCAGCCCGGCGTCGACGAGGGCGTCGAGGTGCTCGCGCACGGTGTTGGGGTGCTGGCCGGTGCTCTGCGCCAGCGCGGCGGCCGTCACCGGCTCGGCGTGGCCGGCCAGAAGGTCGAGCACCCCGGCCGCGGCACGGCTCGGGGCCGCCCGGACAGCAGCCCGCGCGGAAGCCGGTCGGGGCCCCAACCCCGGAGTCGCCAGGCGCTGGTCCAGGGGAGTTGTTATTTTCACGGAAAGAAGTGTATTAAATATGTAGACGCCCTGCCACTCGCGGCAGGACCCTTCCGGGAGGACATCGTGGACACCGTCGTCATCGCATCGACCGAGCAGGACGCCGCGGCCGTCGAGGCCGTCACAAGCCACCACGCCGAGATGGCCGGCACCCTGGCCGCCCTGGCCCGCCGCGTGGCGACCGCCGGTGACACCGACGCGGCGCTCGCGGCCCGCGACGACCTCGTGCGCTGGGCCCAGCACGACCTCGTGCCGCACGCCCTCGCCGAGGAGAAGGCGATGTACCCGCTGGCCCACCGTGACGACCGGGGACGGCTGCTCGTCGACGCGATGCTGGCCGAGCACCAGCTCATCCTCGGGCTGGTCGAGGCACTGAGGACGGCGGGTTCGCAGGTCGAGGCCGCCGCCGAGGCGCGCGCGCTCGCGGTGACGTTCGAGAGCCACCTCGCCAAGGAGAACGAGCAGGTGCTGCCGCTGCTGGCCGCCTCGCCCGACGTCTCGCTCGCCGGCGCCCTCGCCGGGATGCACGAGCTGCTCGGTGGCCACGACCACGGCCACGACCACGGTCATGACCACGACCACGACCACGGCGAGGGCCACGGCCACGAGGGGGGCCACGGCCACGAGGCGGGCCACGACCCGGACGCCGCCGCGGACGCCTCCGCGTCCACCGGTGGTTGCGGGGGAGCCTGCTCCTGCGGCGAGACCGACGGTGCCGACCTGCCCGAGCTCGACGCGCGCACGGTGCCGCACGCCATCCGCCACGCCACGATCTTCGGGGCCCTCGACGCGGTCCGGGCCGGTGGCGGCATGGTGCTCGTCGCCCCGCACGACCCGCTGCCCCTGCTCAAGCAGCTCGAGGGCCGGGCGCCGGGAGCCTTCGCCGTCGACTACCTCGAGCGCGGCCCCGAGGCCTGGCGGCTGCGCTTCACCCGCGTCGCCTGACGCCCCTGCACTCCCGGGCCCGGCATCCCCCCTGTGCCGGGCCCGGGTGTCCCGGCGCCGCACGTATGCTGGCGCCCATGCCCAGCCCCGACTCCGGCGACCGCGCCGCGGGGCCGGGGAGGCAGGACCCCCGGCGCCGGTCCGGCGCCGGACGCGGCAGGGGCGCCGCGCGGGGCCGCGGCTCCCGGCATCCTCGGACCCCACCCCTCCGGCCCCCGCGGGAGATCGCGCTCCCGGAGCTGCACTACCCCGAGGAGCTGCCGGTCGTCGCCCGCAAGGACGACATCGCGGCGGCCATCCGCGACCACCAGGTCGTCGTGGTCGCCGGCGAGACGGGGTCGGGCAAGACCACCCAGCTGCCCAAGATCTGCCTCGAGGTCGGCCGCGGCCGCGACGGCCTCGTGGGCCACACCCAGCCCCGGCGCATCGCTGCCCGCTCCGTCGCCGAGCGCATCGCCGAGGAGCTGCAGGTCGAGCTCGGGGGCGTCATCGGCTACCAGGTGCGGTTCACCGACACGAGCAGCGACGACACGCTCGTCAAGGTGATGACCGACGGCATCCTGCTCAACGAGATGCAGCGCGACCGGATGCTGCGCAAGTACGACACGATCATCATCGACGAGGCGCACGAGCGGTCCCTCAACATCGACTTCATCCTCGGCTACCTCAAGCAGCTGCTCCCGCGCCGGCCCGACCTCAAGGTCGTCATCACCTCGGCGACGATCGACCCCGAGCGGTTCGCCCAGCACTTCGCCGACGCCAGGACCGGCGAGCCCGCGCCGATCATCGAGGTGTCGGGCCGCACCTACCCCGTCGAGGTCCGCTACCGCCCGCTCGTCGACCCCGACCGGGAGGACGCCGAGGAGCGAGACCAGGTCACCGGCGTCGTCGAGGCGGTCGAGGAGCTGTGGACCGAGGCCCGCGGCGGGGACGGCGGCGGCCAGGACATCCTCGTCTTCCTCTCGGGGGAGCGGGAGATCCGCGACACCGCGTCGGCGCTCGAGGGCCTGGGGCTGCCGCAGACGGAGGTCGTCCCGCTCTACGCGCGGCTGTCCGCGGCGGAGCAGCACCGCGTCTTCTCCAGGCACTCCGGACGCCGGATCGTGTTGGCCACCAACGTCGCCGAGACGTCGCTGACCGTCCCGGGCATCCGGTACGTCGTCGACGCCGGCACCGCCCGGATCTCGCGCTACAGCCAGCGCACCAAGGTGCAGCGGCTGCCCATCGAGCCGGTCTCGCAGGCCAGTGCGAACCAGCGCGCCGGCCGGTGCGGCCGCGTCGCCGACGGCATCTGCATCCGGCTGTACTCCGAGGCCGACTACGAGTCGCGGCCGGAGTTCACCGAGCCCGAGGTGCAGCGCACCAGCCTCGCCTCGGTCATCCTGCAGATGACCGCCCTCGGGCTCGGTGACGTCGCACGGTTCCCGTTCGTCGACGCCCCGGACCCGCGCCAGGTCGCCGACGGCGTGCGCCTCCTCGAGGAGCTCCAGGCCTTCGACACGGTCGCTGAGGGCTCCGGGTATGCCGTTGAGCCGGGGGAGGAGGCCGTGTCGCCGCGGCGACGGGGCCGCGAGCGGCGGCTCACGGCATACGGGAGGTCGCTGGCCAGGCTGCCCGTCGACCCGCGGCTGGGGCGCATGCTCATCGAGGCCGGGAAGCTCGGGTGCACCCGCGAGGCGATCGTCATCGTGGCCGCGCTGTCGATGCAGGACCCGCGCGAGCGACCGGCCGACAAGCAGACCCAGGCCGACCAGGCGCACGCCCGGTTCCGCGACGAGCACTCGGACTTCATCTCACTGCTCAACCTCTGGGGGTACCTCAAGGAGCAGCAGAAGGCGTTGTCGCACAGCGCGTTCCGGCGCATGTGCCGCACCGAGTTCCTGCACTACCTGCGGGTGCGCGAGTGGCAGGACCTGCACACCCAGCTGCGGCGGGCCTGCCAGGACGTCGGCATCGACCCCAGGCAGGCGACCGCTGCACCGGGGGAGCCGCCCAACGCCGACCTCGTGCACCAGGCGCTCCTCGCCGGCCTGCTGTCCCACATCGGGGTCCGCGACGAGGCGAAGCGGGACTACCTCGGAGCGCGGGGTGCGCGGTTCGGCATCTCGCCCGGGTCCACGCTGTTCCGCCGGCAGCCGGCGTTCGTCATGGCCGCCGAGCTCGTGGAGACGACCCGGCTGTGGGCGCGCACCAACGCCCGGATCGACCCGCTGTGGGCCGAGCGCGCGGCCCCACACCTGGTGAAGCGGACGTACTCCGAGCCCCGCTGGTCGCGCAAGCAGGGGGCCGCGCAGGCGACGGAGCGGGTGACCCTCTACGGCGTGCCCCTCGTCGCGGCCCGCACGGTCAACTACGCCCGGATCTCGCCGGAGGAGTCGCGCGACCTGTTCATCAGGCACGCGCTGGTCGAAGGGGACTGGGAGACCCACCACGAGTTCCAGCGCGCGAACACCGCTCTGCTGCAACGGCTCTCCGAGCTCGAGGAGCGCGCGCGCCGGCGCGACATCGTGGTCGAGGACGAGGACCTCGTGGCCTTCTTCGACGAGCGCGTCCCGGCCGACGTCGTCTCGCAGCGGCACTTCGACCGGTGGTGGAAGCAGGCGCGGCGGGAGACGCGGGACCTGCTCACCTTCACCGAGGAGCTGCTCACCCGCGACAGCGCCGAGGAGGTGTCGGCCCGCGACTACCCGCCCACCTGGCGCCAGGGCGGGCTGGAGCTGCCGGTGACCTACCAGTTCGAGCCGGGCGCGGCCGCCGACGGCGTGACGGTGCACATCCCCGTGCAGGTGCTGAACCGCGTGTCACCCGAGGGGTTCGACTGGCAGGTGCCGGGGCTGCGCACCGACCTCGCGACCGCGCTCGTCCGGGCGCTGCCCAAGGCGGTCCGCCGCAACTTCGTCCCCGCCCCCGACCACGCCGCGGCGGCCCTCGCGGACGTGCACCCCGGTGACGGCCGGACCCTCGTCGAGGAGCTCGGCCGGGTGCTGCACGCGCGCACCGGCGTCCGGGTCGACCCGGGCGACTGGCACCCCGAGGCCGTGCCCGACCACCTGCGGGTCACCTTCAGCGTCGAGGACGGGGGTGGCCGGGTGCTGGGCGCGGGCAAGGACCTCGAGGAGCTGCAGTCGCGGCTCGCCGGGCAGGTGCAGCGACGGATGTCCCGCGCCGGCGCCCGGATCGAGCGAAAGGGACTGCGGCAGTGGGACTTCGGTGCACTGCCGGAGACCTTCGACACCACGTCGGGGGGTCAGACGGTGCAGGGCTTCCCGGCGCTCGTGGACCGCGGCGACTCCGTCGACCTCGTCGTCCTGCCGGGCCGGCGGGCCGCCGAGGCCGCCACCGCGCTCGGCGTGCGCCGCCTGCTGCTCCTCAACACCGCCCCGCCGTGGAAGCGCGTGCTCGCCCGGCTCGGCAACGCCCAGAAGCTCACGCTCGCCGACAACCCGCACGGCTCGGTGCCCGCCCTGCTCGAGGACTGCCTCGCCTGCGCGGTCGACGCGATCATGGCCGAGCGCGGGTCGGACGGTGCCGACGGCGTCCGCGACGAGGACGCGTTCGAGGAGGTGCTCGCCGCGGTCCGCACCCACGTGGCGACCCGCGTGCTCCAGGTGGTCGACGAGGTCGAGCCCGTGCTGTCCACCGCCCGCGAGGTGCGGCACCTCCTCGACGGGTTGCGTGCGCCGGCCGCCGCGGGCCTCGTCGCGGACGTGCGGGCCCAGCTCGACAGCCTGCTCTACCCCGGATTCGTGGCAGACACCGGCATCGCGCACCTGCCGCACCTGCGCCGCTACCTGCGCGCGATGGTGCAGCGGCTCGAGAAGGCGCCGTCGTCGCCGTCCGCCCTGGCCCGCGACTCCGCGAACCAGGAGGTCGTCGACCGGGTCGAGGTCGCGTATGCCGACCTGCTCGACTCGCTGTCGCCCGAGGACCGCCGCTCGACCGCGGTCCGCGACGTCGGGTGGTTGGTCGAGGAGCTGCGGGTCAGCCTGTTCGCGAACTCGCTCGGGACGCCGCGACCGGTGTCGGAGAAGCGCATCCGCAACGCCATCGCCGCCCTCCAGCCCTGAGGTCGCGGCCGCCTGACACTGAGCCGCCCGGCCCCGGACACGGGTTTGGGTGCCCAGGAGTGCGGAGTTCCGCACGCCTGGACACCCAAACCGGCACCTGGCAGCTGGCTCGCGTCAGGCGAGGTGGACGTTCTCGTGGCCCTCGGCCGAGAGCGCCTCGTGCTTGACGTTGAGGAACAGGAACGTCACCAGCGCACCGACGAGGATCATGCCGGCGCCCACGAGGTAGGCGTGCCCGGACCCGTAGGTCTGCGCCTGGAGCGCGATCTGGTGCTGGGCGGCCTGGACCTGCTCGGGGGAGAGTGCGCCCGACTGCACCTTGGCCTGCAGGGCGGCGCCGAGCTCGGTCCCGCGGTCCCTGGCGGAGTTCGCGAACACCGTGCTGAGCGTGGCCAGGCCGAGCGAGCCGCCGACCTGCTGCATCGTGTTGAGGACGGCCGAGGCCACGCCCGAGTCCTCCTTGGCGACGCCGGCCACGGCGGTGAGCGTCATCGGCACGAAGGTCAGGCCCATGCCGACCGACAGGGTGAGGATCCACGGCAGCAGGCCACCGGCGTACGAGCTGTCGACGTCGAGCCGGGAGAACCCGAACATGCCGACCGCTGCGAGCAGGGCACCGGACCCGGAGATCCAGCGCGGGTCCACTCGCGTCATGAGGGTCGAGGCGACCTGCGCCGCCACGACGATGCCGGCGGAGAACGGCAGGAACGCGAAGCCGGACTTCAGCGGCGAGTAGCCGAGCACCTGCTGGATGTAGAGGCCGAGGAAGTAGAACATCGCGAACATCGCGGCGCCCACGACGAGCATGACGACGAACGAGGTGCCGCGGGTGCGGTCGGCGAGGATGCGGATCGGCATGAGCGCGTGGCTCGAGCGCGCCTCGACGGCGACGAAGGCGACGAGCAGGACGACGCCGAGCGCGAGGGTGACGATGGTCGTCGTGGACGACCACGAGTCGGAGGCGGCGTGGGTCAGCCCGTAGACGAGCGAGACGAGGCCACCGGTGCCGAGGATGGCGCCGGGGACGTCGACGCGGCCCTCGGCGCGGATCGACTCGGGCAGGAACCGGGGCGCCAGGGCGGCCACGGCCAGGCCGATCGGCACGTTGATGAACATCGTCCAGCGCCAGTCGATCTCGGTCAGCGCGCCACCGAGGATGAGGCCGACGGCCGCGCCGGCACCGGACATCGCGGCATACACGCCCATCGCCCGGTTGCGAGCGGGGCCGGCGGGGAACGTCGTGGTGATGAGTGCCAGGGCGGTGGGGGAGGCCAGCGCGGCGCCGACGCCCTGCAGGGCACGGGCGCCGAGGAGCATGCCCTCGGACTGGGCCAGCCCGCCGAGCAGCGAGGCGCCGGCGAAGAGCAGCACGCCGGTCATGAAGACGGTGCGGCGCCCGAAGAGGTCACCGAGGCGTCCGCCGAGCAGCAGCAGGCCGCCGAACGCGAGGGTGTAGGCCGTGACGACCCACGACAGGTTGTCCTGGGTGAAGCCGAGGTCGGTCATGATGTGCGGCATCGCGATGTTCACGATGGTGCCGTCGAGCACCACCATGAGCTGGGCGGCGCTGATGACGGTGAGGGCGATGCCCAGGTGACGGCCGCGGCCGCCCTGCGCCTCCCCGGGCCGGGGGGTCGAGACGGGCTCGACGACAGCAGGAGATGACATGCGTTGTCCTTGGTGTGGAGGTGGAGCGGGAAACGGGACTTCAGGTGCGCGGCAGCGTCGCTGCGCAGGCGGGGAGGACGACGCTGTCCACCAGGAACGTGAGGCGCTCGCGGCTCGGGTGTGAGCCGGTCAGCATCGCCTCGTGGATGCTGATCGCGGGCAGCAGGCGCGAGAGGAGGTCGATGTCGGCCCCCTCGCCCACCTCGCCCCGCTGCTGCGCCGCCTCGAAGATGCGGCGGGTGCCGGCCAGCTTGGGCCCGATGAGCCGCGTGAGGACGGCCTCGCCGAGCTCGGGGTCGCGGTGCATGGCCGTGACCAGCTGGCTGAACACCTGGATCGGCCGGTCCTCGCCGAGGCCGCCCTTGGCGCACGCCTGCGCGACCAGGTCACCGCGCAGCGAGCCGGTGTCGGGGAAGCGGTCTGCCTCGACGCCCATCATGAGCTGGAGCGCGTCGACGACGAGGTCCACCTTGCCGGGCCAGCGACGGTAGAGCGTCGCCTTGGAGGCCTTGGCCGCCGCCGCGACGAGGTCGAAGCTGAACCGGTCGTAGCCGTGCTCGACCAGGGTCTCGAGGGCCGCCTCGAGGATCTCGCGCTCGCGGTCGCCCTCGACCCGGGGTCGCGGCCGCGACTCCTCGGCGGTGGCGGTGCTCCGGGCGGGGGTCATCGGGCGTCCTCGGATGGGTCGGGAGTGGATGGAACGAAACTGTTTCGTTTCATCCGAACGGTAGATCGCGCCGATCCATTCCCGCAACCCGATTCCTTCGTCGCCCGGAATCCGTCGCCTCCCGGAATCCCTCGTCGGGTTGCGGCGTTGGCACTGTCGAACGTCCGCAGCCCTCACCTTGGAGATCGCCGTGCAGAACCCGTCCGAGCTCTTCCACTTCGAGACCGACACCGACCCCCAGGACGTGCGGGCCTCCGTCCTGGTGCTCGCGCTCGGCGGCTTCATGGACGCCGGCCACACCCAGCGCCTGCTCACCGAGCACCTCCTCGCGACCGGCGGGTCCACCGTCGTGGCGTCCTTCGACGTCGACCAGCTGCTCGACTACCGCAGCCGCCGGCCCATGATGGTGTTCGACACCAACCGGTGGGTCAGCTACGAGGACCCGTGCCTGGCCCTGCACCGGCTCGCCGACCGCGACGGGACTCCCTTCCTGCTGCTCACCGGGCCGGAGCCCGACTTCCAGTGGGAGCGGATGGCCGACGCGATCCGCCAGCTCGTGGTCCTGCTGGGCGTGGACCTGGTCGTGTCCGCGCACGGGATCCCCATGGCCGTGCCGCACACCCGCCCGATCGGCATGACGTCGCACGCGACCGACCCGCGGCTGATCCCGCTGCAGGAGAACCCCTTCGGGCGGGTCCAGGTGCCCGGCAGCCTCTCCTCCCTCGTCGAGCTGCGGCTGGGGGAGTCGGGCCACGACGCGATCGGCTTCGCCGTCCACGTGCCGCACTACCTCGCCCAGGCCGAGTTCGCCGACGGTGCCGTCACCGCCCTCAACGCGATCATCGCCGCCACCGGGCTCAACCTGCCGGTCGACGACCTCGTCGCGCAGGCGGGCCTCAACCGGGCCGAGATCGCCCGCGAGGTCGAGGGTTCCGAGGAGGTGGCCCAGGTCATCGCGGCGCTCGAGCGGCAGTACGACACGTTCCTCGAGGGCCGTCAGAAGCCGAGCCTCCTGGCGACCGACGTGAGCGAGCTGCCGTCCGCCGACGAGATCGGCGCGGAGTTCGAGCAGTTCCTGCGCGAGATCGACGAGCCCGGCCCCGACGGCCCGCAGGGCTGAGCGAGGACCCACCCCAGCACCGAGGCCCCCGGCGTGCGCCGGGGGCCTCGCTCTCTGCGCGGCCACCTGGGCCGCCTCGAGGAGCGGCCGCCAGACCTTGGCGTGCGGCCGTCAGACCTTGGCGTGCTTCGCGCGGGCGAAGCTGTACAGGCCGAACGCGGCGAAGCCCAACGCCATGACGACCAGCAGGACGGTGCCGAACGGCTGGCCCCGCAGGGACTTCAGCGCCCCGTCGAGGCCGGTGGCCTCCTTGGCGTTGTGGTGCACCCCCGCGGCGCAGAAGAGGAAGCCGACGATCGCCAGGGCGACGCCCTTGGCCATGTAGCCCACCCGGCCGGCCCGGGTGGCCCACGTGCCGGGGTGGTCCTCGAGGTCCTGGAGGAACTTCTTCGACCAGCCCTTGTAGACGTGGTACGCGCCAACCCCCAGGACGACGAGCCCGACGACGATGACCAGGACGCGGCCACCGGGCTTGCCCATCAGGCTCGACGTGAAGTCGACGCTCTGGGACTTGCTGGTGCTCGACCGCCCGCGCGCGAAGGTGAACGCCGACCAGGCCAGGGCGAGGTAGAGGACCGCCTTGGAGCCGGCCTTGACCCGCCCGCCCCAGGCGTCCTTGTCCGCGCCGGGGTGCCCGATCAGGGCGTCGGTGACCTGCCACAGGGCCAGGCCCAGGAACGCCACGACGGCGAACCACAGCAGCGCCTTGCCGAGGCCGTTGCCCGCCAGGGAGGCGAGCGCACCGTTCTGGTCGGCGCTCTTCCCACCGTGCCCGAAGGCGACCTGGAGGGCGATCCAGCCGATGAGCAGGTGCAGCAGCCCGCTCACCGCGTACCCGGCGCGCGCGGTGTACTCCAGCGCCGGGTGGTCGGACGCCTCGCGGGCGACCTGTCTGACGTCGTGTCCGTCCATGCCCACACCTAACCAGCAACCCCACCGGCCGGCAGGGCACGCGAGGCATTTGCCCCGACTTGCGCGAGTCAGCCCTTGGCCTCGGACCACCGGCGGACCACGGAGGTGTCGGCGACGAACCGCACCGTGCTCGTCCCGGCCCACCGGCGCGCGCTGTCCGTCAGGGCCGTCTCCACCCGCGCCCGGACCTCCTCGGCGTGCTCCTGCGGGGCGTGGACGAGCAGCTCGTCGTGCAGGCAGAGGACGATCTGGGCGCCGAGGTCGCGGGTCGTCGCCCGGACCGTCGCCGCCCAGGCCTTGAACAGCTCGGCCGCCGATCCCTGGATCACCGCGTTGCGCGCGAACCGGCCCCTGGCCGCGTCGTACCCGGCCGCGTCCTGGGGTGCACCCCCCGTGAGGACCTCGTCGAGCCGCAGCAGGCGACCCCCGAAGGTGCGCAGCGGACGTCGGCCCACGCCCGCGGCATACGCGTCGTCGAGGAACCCCATGGCGACGGGGTAGGCGCGCTCCAGCCCCTTGAGCGCCTCGCCCGCCGCGCCGCTGCGCTGGCCGTACATCGCTGCGAGGACGGCGACCTTGGCGACCGGCCGCTCCACGCCGAGCCGGCTCGCCACCGGCGCGTAGAGGTCGTCGGCCCGCGTCGCGGTGGCGAACGCCGGGTCGCCGGACACCACCGCCAGCACTCGGGGCTCGATCTGCCCGAGGTCGGCCCGGACGAGCACGTGTCCCGGGTGGGCCGCGACCGCGGGGCGCAGCTCGGTCGGGAGGTTGTGCAGGCCGTTCTGGGCCGTCATCCGGCCGGCGGCACCGTCGCACGCGGTCCAGGCGCCGCGCAGCCGGTCGTCGGGGCCGACGTGGGCGTCGAGCCAGCCGTAGCCGTACGTCGTGGCGATCCGCTCCGCCTTGCGCCACTCCAGCAGCGCCTCGACGACGGCGTGGGTGTGGCGGTAGGGCTCGAGGACCCACTTGCGCGTGTTGGGGACGTCGACGCCCACCGCGGCGAGCAGCTCCTTGACCTGCGCGGGGTTGCGCAGGTCGGTGGACTCCCGCCCGGGGGCGTGGCGCAGCACGGCGGCGTCGCGCCGCGCCCTCGTGGCGCGGGCGTCCTCCTCGTCGACCGGCCGGGGGCCGGCGGCCCCGGCGATGAGCGCCTCGGCGGTGGTCCGGTCGAGGGGGAGCCCGTCGCGGGCGAGCTCGACGCACAGCAGGGCAGCCGCCGACTCGGAGTGGGCCGTGGCCACCGCCCGGTCCCCGAGCTCGGCGAGCTGCCGGTGCTGCAGCCGCGCACACTCCAGGGCCGCGTCGCCCCACGCCAGCAGGGTCCCGTCGTCGGGGTCCCACGCCGGCGAGCCGGCCTCCGCGGCGAGGTGGCCGTCGGGGCGCAGCACGGAGCCGTCCCGGGGCTCGTCGTCGCCGGCGTCGAAGTCGAACAGGTCGCCGCGCCGTGCCTGCGGGACGAGCGCGGGGTCGAGCCCGTGGGCCGCAGCCCAGGCCTGCTGGGGGAGCGCCTGCCACCCGCCGTGGAGGAGGCGGTGCGCCTCGGCGACGTCCCAGCAGCGCGACAGCGGTATGCCGCGTTCGGCCAACGGCTGCGCGTCCACCCCGGCGGCCCACCAGGTGAACCGCACCGGACCCTCGGTGGAGTCTCCCTGCGGGCCGTCCCGCTCGAGACCGGCCGCCACGCGGGCGGCCTCGGCCACCGGACCGGCGAAGCGCACCCCGGGCCCCACGACGGCCGCGCGCGCGTCAGGGCTGGTGACGAACGCGACGGGGTGGACGGCCATGACCGGGCCATCCTGTCACCCGCCGCCGACGGCCCCGGTACGGATCCGGACGCCGACCCGAACTCGTCGGCTCCCAAACCCCACAACCCGCCCGAACTAGGACAGGGTGGACCGACCGGGGCGGCCCACGCGGCTGCCCGGTCAGGTGACCCCCCGCACGGGAACCCCAACCAGGAGGAACACATGTCCCACATCCGCAGACGTGGCCTGGCGCTCGCCGCATCGAGTGCCCTGCTCGCCGGATCCCTGCTCACCGCCGGAGCGGCGAGCGCGTCGACCGAGTCGACCACGGCCGACTCCACGCCGGTCCCCACGGCGTTTGAGGATGGCTACCTCATGAGCTACGTGCTCAACGCCAAGGAGGCCAACCCGGGTCAGACCCGGCTCGTCGAGCAGGCCGTGCGAGCTGCTGGCGGCGTCGTCGTCCAGTCGTGGCCGCAGATCGGCGTCGTCGTCGCCCACTCCGACCGGGCCGCGTTCCGCACCGACGTGCGGCGTCTGGGCGGCAACGCCCTCGAGTCCGTCGGCGCGAGCCGGACCGCCGCGGTCAAGGAGGGCACGCCCTCCGACCTCACCGCCTCCTGGGGCCGTGGCGCGTCTGCGTACCAGCAGGGCCACGCCAAGCCGGCCAACGGCGACCTCTCCGACGCCATGACGACCCCTGCCACGCCCGCTGCCGACCCGCGTGAGGCGGAGCAGTGGGACATGGTGCAGATCAAGGCCGACCAGGCCCACACCATCACCGACGGCGACCGCAACGTCCTCGTCGGGGTGCTCGACAGCGGCATCGACCCCGACCACCCCGACCTGGCCCCGAACATCGACGTCGCCGACTCGGTGAGCTGCGTGGGCGCCGGCCGGCCCAGCCAGGCCCCGGGCTCGTGGTACCCGACCACCTCCGACCACGGCACCCACGTGGCCGGCACCATCGGCGCCGCCCGCAACGGCACCGGCATCGTCGGCGTCGCGCCGAACGTACGGATGGCTGCGGTGAAGGTCGTCAACGACGACGGCTTCATCTACCCCGAGTACGCCATCTGCGGCTTCGTCTGGGCCGGCCTGCACAAGATGGACGTCACCAACAACAGCTACTACGTCGACCCGATGGAGTTCTGGTGCGGGGACCAGCCCGACCAGGCTGCCGTGCTCGAGGCCGTGGGCCGCGCCGTCCGCTGGTCGACCGACCAGGGTGTCGTGCACGCCGCCGCTGCCGGCAACTCGGCCAAGGACCTCGCCCACAAGACCCAGGACACGGCGAGCCCGAACGACACCACGCCGATGACCCGCGTGATCAACGACGGCTGCAAGGACATCCCGACCGAGCTGCCCGGCGTCGTGACCGTCTCGGCGACCACCAGTGCGGAGCAGCTGGCGTCGTTCAGCAACCGCGGGCTCGGCGTCATCGACGTGGCCGCCCCCGGCCGCACGATCCTGTCGACCGTGGTGAAGGACAACGGCTACGGCACCAAGAGCGGCACCTCGATGGCGTCCCCGCACGTCGCCGGTGTCCTCGCGCTCATGAAGTCGGCGCACCCCACGTGGACTCCCGAGCAGATGGTCGCCAAGCTGCGCGCGCAGGCCGACGACCGTCCCTGCTCGGCCCCCGAGACCAGCAGGACGCCGACCCCGGCGTGCGTGGGCGGCACGGCCGACAACAGCTACTACGGCGAGGGCATCGTCGACGCCCTCGACGCGGTGCGGTGAGGCGCAACCGCTGACGCGCGCGGGCTGACCGCCGGCCGCAACGACCACGAGGCCGCGGTCCCCACCGGGGACCGCGGCCTCGTGCCGTTCCTCCGACGACCTCGACGACCTCGACGGTGTCGACGACCTCGACGGTGTCGACGACTCGACGACTCGATGACCTCGAAGCCCTCGATGATCTCGACGTCCTCGAGAGCCGTTGCTACGCCTGGGACTTCAGGGCCACCTGGCGCTTGATCCGGCTGAGCATCCCCACCATGCCGCGCAGCCGCAGCGGCGACACGGCCTCGCCGAGGTGGAAGCGGTACGGCGCGTCCTCCGGCACGGCGAGCACCTCCGCGACGCTCAGGCCGTCGAGACCCTCGTGCAGGATCCCCGCGAAGCCGCGCGTCGTCGGTGCCTCGGGTGGGGCGGAGAAGAAGAGGTGCACCGGCTGCTCGGCCGCGGGCACCGCGTCGTCCGAGCCCCCGCCGCCCGAGCCCTCGTCGCCCACCTCGACGACGAGGAACAGCGGCGACTGGCACTCGTGCACCTGCTCCAGCTCGCCCAGCCGCCCGGCATACCGCTCCGGCAGGTCGGGCAGGCCCTCGCTGAACTCCAGCAGGAGCTCCAGGCGCTGCGGCGCGGCGAGGTCCGCGAAGTCGTCCGCGATCTCCTGCAGCGCGGCGGGGAGGGCAGCGGCCTGCTCGGTCACTTGGGGGCGCCCTGCTCGACCGGTACGCGCACCGAGTTGCCCCACTCGGTCCACGAGCCGTCGTAGTTGCGCACGTCGTCGAACCCGAGCAGGTGCGTCAGGACGAACCACGTGTGCGACGAGCGCTCGCCGATGCGGCAGTAGGCGACCGTCGGCTCGTGCGGGTCCAGGCCCTGCTCCTGCAGGTAGATCGCCTCGAGCTCCTCGCGCGACCGGAACGTGCCGTCCTCGTTGGCCGCCCGGGCCCACGGCACCGACCTCGCCCCGGGGATGTGGCCCCCGCGCATGGCACCCTCCTGCGGGTAGTCGGGCATGTGCAGCAGCTCGCCGGAGTACTCGCCGGGGGAGCGGACGTCGACCAGCGGCTTGCCGAGGTGCGCGAGGACGTCCTCCTTGAAGGCCCGGATCGGCGCGTCGTGCCGCTCCACGACGGGGTATGCCGCGTCGCCGGTGCGGGGGGCGACCTGCGGAACGTCCCGGGTCAGCTCCCGCCCCTCGGCGATCCACTTGGCGCGGCCGCCGTCGAGCAGCCGCACGTCCTCGTGCCCGAACAGGCTCATCACCCACAACGCGTAGGCGGCCCACCAGTTGTTCTTGTCGCCGTAGATGACGACGGTCGTGTCGCGCCCGATGCCGCGCTGCGACATGACCCGTGCGAACTGCTCGGGGTCGACGTAGTCGCGGACCACCCCGTCGTTGAGGTCCTGGTGCCAGTCGAGCTTGAGGGCGCCGGGGATGTGGCCGGTGTCGTAGAGCAGCACGTCCTCGTCGGACTCCAGCAGCGCGACGGCATCGTCGGCACCGGTGCCGACCCGGCCGGCCGCGACCTGCTCGGCGAGCCAGTCGGTGCTGACGAGGCGCTCGGGATGGGCGTACTGCTCGTGGGAGGGGGAGGTCGCAGTCATGGCTCCAAGGCTAGACCGGTGTCCTCCGCCCTCTCGTGGCAGGATGCCGGACACAGAGGACACCGGTGCAACTCGACCCGAAGGGGTGCTGACGTGGCTTTTCTCGGACGGGGCAGGGACGACGAGGAGGCGCCGCCGCAGTCGGCGCTGGAGCTGGCCGCCCATCCCGACGGCGACCCCGGGCGGCTGTCCTCGACCGTCACCGGGCTGATCGAGAACCTGCTCGACACCGGCATCGACGGCAAGGGCCGGTTCGACTCCGCGCAGAAGGTCGCCGACATCAAGCGGGCCGAGCAGCCGACCTCCGAGGGGGCCGTCGACGCGGTCGTCCGCCAGCACCTCAAGCTCGGGGCCGCAGGCGGCTTCGTGACGGGCCTCGGCGGGTTCATCACCATGCCGGTGGCGCTGCCGGTCAACGTGCTGGAGTTCTACCTCGTCGCCACCCGGATGGTGGCCGCGGTCGCCTCGCTGCGCGGGTACGACATCAAGCGGCCCGAGATCCGCTCGGCGGTGCTGCTCACCCTCGTGGGGGCCGACGCGGAGGACCTGCTGAAGAAGGCCGGGGTGCTGAGCACCGGTCGGCTGTCCAACCTCGCGGCCCAGCGCCTGCCCGGCCCTGCGCTCATGGTCGTCAACAAGGCCGTCGGCTTCCGGCTGCTGACCATCGCGGGCAAGAAGTCGCTGACCCGGCTCGGCAAGGGCGTGCCCATGGTCGGTGGCGTGCTCGGGGCCGGCCTGGACACCTACCTGCTGACCCGGATCGCCGCCCAGGCGAGGCACGAGTTCCCGCCGCGCAACACCTCGCACTGAACCCTGCCCCAACCGCGCCGCACGGCACCGCGCCGAGCGAGCAGCACCGCACCCAGCGAGCGGCACTACACCACGCCGCACCACGCACCGAGGTTCCCGCCGGCGTCCGTGGCGAGGGCTGCACCGGTGCCCGCGCCGGCGTACGGTCGAGGAAGCGAGGGGAACCGCGGGCCGGAATCCCGCGTCCGACCCGTTCGTTGACCCGTGTCCGGGACGCCCGTCCCGGGACCAAGGAGGACCGATGGCCACCACGACCCGACTTTCCGCCTTCCGCTCGATCTTCAGCGCGATCCGCATCGCCAGCCGTCCCGGGTCGGCGAGCATGGGGGAGCGGCTCGCGAGCCTGCCGCGACTGGTGCGGGCCACCTTCCGCGGCGAGTACGCCGGCACCTCCCGGGGCCGCCTGCTCGCCATGCTGGGAGCCGTCCTCTACGTCGTGTCACCGGTCGACCTCGTCCCCGAGGCGCTGCTGTCGGTCGTGGGCCTGGCCGACGACGCGGTGGTCCTCTCCTGGATCGCCGCGGCCGTCGTGAACGAGACGGAGGCCTTCCTCAGCTGGGAGCGCACGCAGCCCGGGCGGAGCCGGACCACCGGTCCGGCCGCCGCTGCCCGGGAGACCGTCGACTCGCACGTGGTGCGCTGACCGCCCGGATCCTCGCCGTCCGCTGCCGGCTGGGAGGGGTTGTTCCCCGTCCACAGACGCGGCCCTGACCTGCGCGCGTCCACGGTTCCCTCGTCCACAGGCGCGGCCCTGACCCGCGCGCGTCCACAGGCGGCGTGCCGTCCCCTGTCCCCGGTGCTCCGGGGTGACGAGGGTCGGGGCATGAACCCGATCCGGCTCCAGAGCCCGTCCGACGTCGTGGCGGTGCTGCCCTACCAGCTCGGCTACCACCCGCAGGACGCGGTCGTCGTGGTGACGCTCCGCGGGCGGGCCGTCGGGCTCGTCGAGCGCATCGACCTCCCCCCGCCGGAGCACGTCGGCGAGGCCGCCGACGCGCTCGTCGCCCCCCTGCTCGGTGATCCGCCCGACGCGGTCGTCCTCGTGGGCTACGAGTCCTCGGCGGGCGCCGCGATGCCGCTGCTCGACCGGTTGCGCACGGGGTGCCGGCTGGCCGGGGTCGACGTCCTCGACCGTGTCGTCGTCCGCGACGGCAGGTGGTACTCCCCGGACTGCGACCAGGGCTGCTGCCCGCCGCAGGGGCGCCCGGTCGACGACACGTCGGCGGCGCCCGGGGTGGCCGAGCTCGTCGCGATGGGGGTCTCACCCCTGGCCTCCCGGGCCGCGGTGGCCGACGTCGTGGCAGCGGACCCCTGCGTCGCGCCGGCGGTGGGCCGGGTCCTGGCTCGCCGAAGCGGTCCCGGGCCCGGGCGTGGGTCGACCGCGGGTGCACCGGCGCGCGGTCGCGGGGGCGACGAGCAGCGCCGTGCCTGGCTCGTCCAGTGGGCCGCCGCCCTCGATGTGGGCCCCGACGCCCCGGCCGTCGAGACGACCGGCCCGGACGAGGTCGCCCAGCTCGTGCTCAGCCTCGCCGACGTCGAGCTGCGCGACGGCCTCATCGCGCGCTGGTGCCCCGACACGCTGCCGCTCGACGCGCTCGGACCCGTCCTCGCCGACCAGCTGCGGACCGTGCTGCCGGAGCCCCCGTGGGCGCGGCCGGGCGCCGACGGCCCCGCGCCGGACGCGGGTCGGCGCGCCCTGGCCCGGCTCGAGTGGCTGGCCCGCGCCACCCCCGACGAGCACGCCCCGCCGGTGCTGACCGTGCTGGCCAGCCTCGCCTGGTGGCTGGGTGACGGCGCGGTGGCGCGGGAGGCGTTGGAGCGGGCGCTGGACGCCAGGCCGGACTACCGGCTGGCGCTGCTGCTCGAGCGGATGGTCGACCTCGGTGTCCGCTACCGGCGGGACGACCCGTCCCCGACGGAGGCGCCGCCGTCCGCGGGTCTGGGCCGCCCCGCCTGACCCGCCCGGCTGACCCGCCCGAATGACCCGACCGGGGTGTCCCACGTCCCGGACGGGGGGTGACCCGGGCGGCGCGGCTCGTATCATGGGGACAGGTCATGAGTTCCAGCGCGAAGCCCCGGCTCGCTGGGCGGCAACCCTCCTCGCGGTGGGGTGCCCCGGGTGATGACCCGGCCCGCCTGACCGGCTGGGCAAGCGCGAGCACCGCAGGAGCCCTCGATGACCACCACGTCCCGACGTCCGACGACCTCCGCCGCCTGGCGTGAGGGGGACCACCCCGGGGACCGCCGCTTCGTCCGGCTCGGGGCTGTCGAGCTCGAGCGCGGCGGGGTCGTCCCGGACGTCACCCTGGCCTACGAGACCTGGGGTCGGCTCAACGCCGCCGGGGACAACGCCGTGCTGGTCGAGCACGCCCTCACGGGCGACAGCCACGTCGTCGGACCCGCCGGGCCCGGTCACCCGACCCCCGGCTGGTGGGACGGACTGATCGGGCCCGGGCGTCCCATCGACACGGACCACTGGTTCGTCGTGGCAGCCAACGTCCTGGGTGGCTGCCAGGGCAGCACCGGGCCGGCGTCGGAGGCCCCCGACGGCCGCCCCTGGGGCAGCCGGTTCCCGTTCGTCACCATCCGGGACCAGGTGCGCACCGAGGCCCTCCTCGCCGACGAGCTCGGCATCGCCACGTGGCGGCTGGTGCTGGGCGGCTCCATGGGGGGTATGCGCGTGCTCGAGTGGGCCGTCACGCACCCCGACCGCGTCGCGGCCGCCGCGGTCCTGGCCAGCACCGCCTACGCCACGGCCGAGCAGATCGGCTGGTGCCAGCCCCAGCTGCTCGCGATCCGGTCCGACCCTGCCTTCCACGGCGGGGACTACTACGACCGGGAGGCCGGGCCCGACACCGGTCTGGGGATCGCCCGCCGCATCGCCCACGTCACCTACCGCAGCGAGCTGGAGCTGCACGAGCGGTTCGGGCGGGTGCCGCAGGGCGAGGAGGACCCCCTCGGCGGCCGCGGCCGGTATGCCGTGGAGTCCTACCTCGACCACCACGCCGGCAAGCTGGCCGGCCGGTTCGACGCCAACTCCTACCTCGTCCTGACAGAGGCGATGAGCTCGCACGACGTGGGTCGCGGGCGGGGAGGG
Organism: Phycicoccus ginsengisoli; assembly: GCF_054779295.1. Classification (NCBI taxonomy): domain Bacteria; kingdom Bacillati; phylum Actinomycetota; class Actinomycetes; order Micrococcales; family Intrasporangiaceae; genus Phycicoccus; species Phycicoccus ginsengisoli. The sequence goes on along the minus strand of NZ_BAAGYN010000008.1, from coordinate 34,927 downwards.
GTGCAGGCGGCGCTGGCCGCGGTCACCGCCGACCTGACGGTGGTGGCGGTCGACAGCGACCGGCTGTACCCGCCCCGGCTGTCGCGGGAGGTGGCCGAGGCCGTGCCCGGCGCGCGGCTCGCCACCGTGCGCTCCGACTACGGCCACGACGGCTTCCTCATCGAGGTGGACCAGGTCGGCGGGATCATCGAGGGCATCCTCGGCGGGACCGCCTGACAGGTCCCTGCGGGTAGGCCCTGCCTGGCCGGTCCTCTTCCGGTAGCGTCGGCACGGCGGCCGACGCCGCGGTCGACGAACGAGGAGGTTCCTGTGGCCATCGTGGTGGGTTACGTCCCGACGAGGGAAGGACGAGCGGCTCTGCGCCGGGCAGCGGACGAGTCGCTGCTGCGCAAGTCCAAGCTCATCGTCATCAACTCCCAGCGCGGTGGCCGGGACTACGACTCCGACGAGGCGCAGCGGTTCGAGGCGGAGCTGAGCCGGATCCAGGGCGAGCTGGACCAGGAGGGCCTGGAGCACGAGGTCCGCCAGCTGGTGCGCGGCAACGAGCCCGCGGAGGACCTCATCGCGGTCGCCGAGGAGGAGCACGCCGACTTCATCGTCATCGGGCTGCGGCGGCGGACCCCCGTGGGCAAGCTCATCCTGGGCTCCAACGCCCAGCGCATCCTGCTGGACGCCTCGTGTCCCGTGCTGGCGGTCAAGGCCCAGGCCTGACGCACCCGCGGCGCCTCGCGCGCAGGGGATTTTGCGTACCGATGCGGGTTTGTGGGGCTTCTCGTTTTACAATGTCACCATCGAGGTCCGCCAGAGCGCCCCGCTCCCGGCAACCGAGCAATACTTCCGCCCCCGCAGTTGTTGTCACAGGCATCCCCCGTGCCCGTGATGGCGCGCGCCGTGCCGCGAGTCCGCGACGAAAGGTAGTCCGTGTCGCCTGTGTCCAAGAAGGCTGCGAGCCCCGCACCATCCCTTCCCCCGGAGTTCGCTCTCCCCGCGCTGCAGAAGCTGCTGCAGCAGGGTCGCACGCACGGGTCGGTGAACTCCGAGCAGCTTCGTGAGGCCCTCGAGGGCGCCGAGATCGCGCCGAAGCGGATGAAGGTCGTGCTGCGCTCGCTCGACGAGCAGGGCATCCACGTCACCCTCGACGCCGCCACCGCCTCGCGTGCGGTCGCCGCCACGAACACCAGGACCCGCGCCACGGCCTCGGCGAAGAAGACCACCGCCAAGAAGGCCACCACGGCCAAGGACGGGGCGGACAAGGACGCTCCTCCGGCGAAGAAGACCGCCGCGAAGTCGGCCGCCAAGTCGACTGCGGCGAAGTCCGCAGCGGCCGCCGACGAGGGCGCCGCCACGACGGCCAAGACCGCGGCGAAGGCGGCGAAGGCGACCACCACCAAGAAGGCTGCCGCGGCAGCTGCCGGCGCGGCCACCGCACCCGCCAAGGGCGCGGCCAAGCCGGGGGCGAAGTCCGGGGCCAAGGCCGCTGCCAAGGGTGCGGCCGCCGAGGGCGCCGAGGGCGACGGCGTCCCCGAGGAGGAGCTCGAGGACGAGGAGCCCACCGAGGTCGTCGAGGCCGAGCTCGAGGACGTGGAGGTCGAGGAGGTCGACGCCGAGGAGAAGTCCGAGGAGGAGGAGAAGACCGGCTTCGTCCTGCGCGACGACGACGAGGAGGACGCGCCCGTCCAGCAGGTCGTCACCGCTGGCGCCACCGCCGACCCGGTCAAGGACTACCTCAAGCAGATCGGCAAGGTCGCCCTGCTCAACGCCGAGCAGGAGGTCGAGCTCGCCAAGCGGATCGAGGCCGGCCTGTTCGCCGAGGAGAAGCTGAACTCCGGCGACAAGATCGACATGAAGCTCAAGCGCGAGCTGTGGTGGATCGCCCAGGACGGCAAGAAGGCCAAGAACCACCTGCTCGAGGCCAACCTGCGCCTGGTGGTCTCCCTGGCCAAGCGCTACACCGGTCGCGGCATGCTCTTCCTCGACCTGATCCAGGAGGGCAACCTCGGCCTGATCCGTGCGGTCGAGAAGTTCGACTACACCAAGGGCTACAAGTTCTCGACCTACGCGACGTGGTGGATCCGCCAGGCCATCACCCGCGCCATGGCCGACCAGGCGCGCACCATCCGCATCCCGGTGCACATGGTCGAGGTCATCAACAAGCTCGCCCGCGTGCAGCGCCAGATGCTGCAGGACCTCGGACGCGAGCCCACCCCGGAGGAGCTCGCCAAGGAGCTCGACATGACCCCCGAGAAGGTCGTCGAGGTCCAGAAGTACGGTCGCGAGCCCATCTCGCTGCACACCCCGCTCGGCGAGGACGGCGACTCCGAGTTCGGTGACCTCATCGAGGACTCCGAGGCGGTCGTCCCGGCCGATGCCGTCAGCTTCACCCTGCTGCAGGAGCAGCTGCACTCGGTGCTCGACACCCTCTCCGAGCGCGAGGCGGGTGTGGTCTCGATGCGGTTCGGCCTCACCGACGGCCAGCCCAAGACGCTCGACGAGATCGGCAAGGTCTACGGCGTCACGCGTGAGCGGATCCGCCAGATCGAGTCCAAGACGATGAGCAAGCTGCGCCACCCGAGCCGCAGCCAGGTCCTGCGCGACTACCTGGACTGACGACGACGCGGGGAGGACCCGACCGAGCGCCAGCGAGGGAGGCCCGGACCCGCGAGGAGTCGGTCCCGGCGACCTGGACTGAGCCGCCAGCACGCTTCGACGACGAGGGCCCGTGGACGACGTCCACGGGCCTTCGTCGTGTCCCGCGCCGAGAGGTCGCTCGCGGTGGAGGGACGTCACTCGCGGTGGAGGGGGATGGTGCGCAGCCGTTCGCCCTCGCTGAGCACGAGCACCTCGTCCTCGGACGTCTCGCCGATCGCGGCGAGCACCGCCTCCGCCGTGAGCGGGGGAGCAGCGACCGGGCCCCCCGCCGGCTCTGCAGCAACGCGGACGACGGCGCCGTGGCCGTTGAGGGCCGGGGTCCAGGCCTGCACCCGGCCGCCCGTGCTGCGGGCCAGGGTCCTGGCGAGGTCGGGGTCGTGCGGCCCCACGACCAGCACGTACCTCGGGCCGTGCCGCCGAGCCGGGGCGGCGGTACGGTCGGCCCGGTACACCGTCCAGTGGTAGGCCGCCACGGCGGCCGCCGCGAGCAGGATGCCGATGGCGAACCGGGCGCTGCGCACCGTGGCGGCGCCGAGGGTGTCGTCGAAGGCGGCCTGGAAGAACTGGTACACGGCGACCAGCAGCGAGACGACGGCCGCGACGCTGCCGGCGCCCAGCAGGCCGAACAGGTACGCGCGCCGGGTCGGCGACTCGACCTCGGCGCCGGGATCGGCATGGGCCTCCGCCTGGGCCGGCCGCCAGTAGAACACCCACACCGGCGTGCCGACGACCAGCAGGGTCGCGGCTGCCAGCACGGTGTTCACGGTGCTCGGGCCGGTCAGCACGGTGCTGTTCGTCGCACCCTCGAGGGCGGCGATGACGGCGGTGGCCACACCGGCGGCCGCCGTGAGCAGCCCGGCACCGGCGAGGAGGTACTCGTACACCCGGCGGGCCTCAGACCGCTGGGCGTGCTCCTCCTGCTCGAGCACCGCGTGGTGGTACCACCACACCAGCCCGCCGGCCACCACGAGGCCTGCCGCGGCCGGGGCCCCGGCGAAGTGGTTCGCGGCATCCGTCGTCGTGGGTCGCCCGACGACCCACACCAGCACGTCGTAGAGCACGGTGCTGGCTGCCACGATCGCCACGACGAAGCCCGCGCCGACACCCGCGAGGAGGGCGTAGGCGACCCACCACGGCCCCCGCGGCTCGCGCGACGCCGTCCGCACCCAGTACTGCAGCCACACCGCCGCGCCCACGGCGAGCGTCACCCCGCCGCGCAGGGCCGGGTGGCCGCCGGTGGTGAGCAGGTCGGCCGGCATGGAGAACAGCGAGCGCAGCCCGGTGGCGACCAGCACACCGAGCCCGGAGGCGGCGGTCCACAGGCCCATCCCGGAGCCGGTCAGGTGGTGCAGCGTGCGGTGCTCCCGGGGCACGGACCGGCCCTCGAGCCACCAGAGACCGCCCCAGGTCGCGCCCCAGACGAGCACGGACGCGAGGGCGGCGCCGTCGTAGGCCCGCACCCCGACGGCCCAGCGCAGGACGTCCTCGAGCGACGACATGGTGACGCCCAGCGCGGTCAGCGAGGCGAGGGTGACGAACGCGGCCCAGGCGAGCGACCGGCCCTCCTCGGGCTGCTGGCGCAGCAGGCGGCGCGTCGCCAGCGCCAGGACGACCAGGAGGGGCAGCCCCACGAGGGTGAACGTCAGGCTGAGGGCCAGGGCGGTCTCGTCGGCGCGCGCCAGGGTGCCCCGTTCGAGCACGTGGCCCAGCAGCCCGGAGACGCCGATGGCTCCGACGACGAGGAGCCCCAGGAGCAGGAGGTACTGGAAGAAGCGCCGGACCACGTGCACGTCCGCCGGCCCGGCCCCGGCGCGGCCCGCCAGCCGCCGCGAGGCCAGCACCACGCCGACCACGATGAGGACGAGCAGGAGCAGGGCGGAGATCATTTCGAGCCTCCTGTGCAGTCGTAGAGCGGCCAGGGGATCCCCTCGAGCAGCCACTGCCCGTCGGTCCGCGCGAGGTGGTAGACGTGCTCCTCGGACTCACCGACCGCGAACGGGCCCTCGGAGTCCGAGCGGTCCACGGCCACCTGCACCTGCGCGGTGCTCGAGCCCACGGTGGCGTGCACCAGGTTCACCCGGGTCGAGTCGGCCACCATGACGCCGGTGAGGTCCTCGCGGTCGCAGGTGCTGGAGGGGGCGAGGTACCCGGCCGCCGTCTCGGTGTCGCCGTCCAGGACCGCCGTGAGGTACGACTGGACCGTCGCCTCGGGCGTGCCGGCACCGTAGTGGGAGCTGCCCCGGGTGGTGGACCACACGGCGGCAGCGGCCGCGAGGGCGACGAGTGCGCCCACCACGACCACGAGGACGCGGTTGGGGCTCCTGCTCATGCCCCCATGCTCGGGGCGTGCCGGCGCAGGTGGCAGAGGCTTCGGTCCGGGATCGGTCAGGGCGCCCCGGCCCTACGCCGCCCCGGTCCCGGACCGGTCAGGACGCCACGGCCCTTCGGCGCGCCGGTGCTGGACCGGTCAGGCGAGCGAGCCGGCCCACCCGTCCCGGAACAGCCCGTGCGGTCAGCCGCGCCGGCTGGCCCGCCAGTCCTGGAACCGGTCGTACGGCCGGCGCACCAGCGTGGCCAGCTGCTCCCGGCGCTCGCGCCACTCCACGAGCCCCTCGGTCGGCCACCACGTGGCGCGCAGGCGGTCCCGCCGCCGGCGCACGCCCGACACGGCCTTCACGACGGCGGTGCTGTCGTGGCGGATGTCGGTGAGCACCGTCGAGCCGGGGCGGGCGTAGCGCGACTTCTCCACGCCGTCGACCACCCGGCGCAGGGCCGTCGACTGCTCGCCCTCGAGGTAGGCCTCGCGCTGGTAGAAGGCGCCGGCCTGGCGCGGGGTGCTGCCCCTCGGCGCGATGACCCCGAGGTCGCCGATGCGCTCGACCATCGAGCGCCACTCGACCTCGACGCGGGCCGCCTCGTCGGCGGCGCGGCGCAGCTGGCGTCGCCGCCGCGCCCGGGCCGCCAGCGGCACCGCGAGGGAGCCGAGCACGCCGGCGAGGATGCCGAGCAGGACCCAGAGGGTGATCAGGGCCCGGCGACCTTCGAACCAGCCCGTCAGCCCGGAGCCGGTGGACGTGGTCCGCGTCGGGTCGAGCGCGCCGGGGTCGTTGCGGCCGTCCGGCCGGGTGCTCGTGGCGGTGGGGGCGCTGGTGGCCGTGCTCGACCCGGTCGGGGCGGTGCTGCCGGGCGACGTCGACTCGAGCGAGTACGGGGGCGCCACGGTGCTCTGCGTGCCCGACGGGGTGGGCTCGAACCGCAGCCACCCGACGCCCTCGAAGAACAGCTCGGGCCACGCATGGGCCTCGGCGCCGGTCACGGTGTAGCTGCCCCGGGTCGCGGTGCCGGGCAGGTAGCCGATGGCCATGCGGGCGGGGATGCCGGCCTCGCGCGACATCATCACCATGGCCGTCGCGAACTGGACGCAGTACCCGACCTTCGCCCGCAGGAACAGGGTGATGGCGTCGGGCCGCTCGAGCTGGCCGAAGTCGTTGCGCACGGTGTCCGGCACCTGCAGCGAGTAGCGGAAGCCACCGTCGGTCCGCAGGTACTTCTGGATCGCCTGGGCCGCCTCGATCCGGGTGGCGCCCCGCGGGACGACCTCCCGGACGGCCTTCTCGACGGCGGGCTGGGCGGCCGGGTCGACCTGCAGGTCCGGGGGGAGCAGGCCCCCGGTCGGCTGCCGGACCGGCTGGGCGAGCGACTCCGGAGTGGGGTTGAGCGCGAGGTAGGTGAAGCTGTACGAGCGCGCCGCCCGGTCCACCGACACGACCGAGGTGTTGGCGTCGACGCCCCAGGGGACGCGGCCGAGGTCGCCGGACACCACCGGGGTGGGGGCCGCGATCTGCGGCGCCTCGATCCTCGACTCGTCGACCGAGACCCGGTAGGTCTCGCGGGGGACGCCAGGGGAGAGGTCTGCCGGCGGGCTGACCGTGGTGCGGCGGGCGTACCGCACGTCGGGCGGGTCCGGTTGCCAGGTGTCGTCCCGGTAGCTCTGCAACACGCCGATCCGCAGCGGGCTGAGCAGGCGCGCGTTCGTCGTGTAGGTGAACACCGGCGCCTTGGACGGGTTCTGCAGGCTGCGCGTGAGGTCCAGGGTCGTCTTCAACCCCACCTGGCCGTCGCTGAAGCCGGTGGCCTGCTGGGAGCGGCCGAGGCCGTCGATGAGGTAGCGCGTCGGCAGGTGGGGGATGGCCACCGGCAGGACCACGGCGATCGCCAGGCCGGCGACCGCGAGCGAGCGGCCCGCCGCGGCGTACCCGAAGGACCCGTCCCGGTCGTCGTCACGGCGGCGCCCGGACGCGCCCAGCGGCACCGTCGTGCTCCACCGCCGCAGCGAGGCGATGCCCTGCCGGCCGAGCAGCACCAGCCAGACGGCGCCCGCGGCGACGAAGTACATGGGGTTGAGGGCGTCCCCGGAGTTCGAGGCGCTGATGAGGAAGGTCGTGAGCAGCGGCAGGCCGGCCAGGGCGGGGGAGCGGCGCATCACGGCCAGGTGGTCCACGACGATCGCCGCGGCGCCGATCGCCAGCCCGATGCCGAGGGTCACCCCGCGGTTGGTGGGAGCCGGCGCGGCGTAGTTCTGGATCGTCTCGCGGGCGTCGACGAGCAGCCGGTTGAACGCGAGCACCATGTCGGGCGTGGGGAGGCCGTACCAGAGGTGACCCCGCCCGTAGAGCCATCCGGCGGCCAGCACCACCCCGACGAGCTGGGTCAGGGCGACCGCCGGCCAGGAGCCGGTGAGGTGGCGCGCCACGATACCCGCGACGACGACGACCAGCACCATGCCCAGGGTGGGTCGCATCCACGTGCTCGGGGTGAACAGGGTCGTGAGCGGCCACGCCACGACGGCCGAGGCCAGACCGGCCAGGACCGAGTCGGCGACGCGTCCGCGGTTCATGCGACCACCCGGGACCCGGTGCCGGAGAGGGCCGCCCACACGGTGGCGAGGTCGTCGCCCGCGCCCACGACGGCCACGCCCCAGCCGGCACCCTGGAGGATGGGCACGCAGGGCAGCTCGCCGGTGCCCTGCTGCCGGCGCCGCCGGGTGGCGGCGAAGCCGTCGGGGTCGAGCACGAGGGCCAGGGCGGTGCCGCCGGGCTGGCGCAGCGACGCGACCTGCCGGGCGAGCTCCTCGTCGAGGTCGGTCACGACGGCCAGCACGAGGCCACCCGAGGCGGTCACGGGGTGCGCCGCCTGGAGCACGTCGGCGAACAGGTCGTCGCGCCCGGTCTGGGCGACGGCCAGGACGTCCAGGAGCGGGTCGACCTCCAGGGCGCTCGCCGCCCGGCTGTCCTCGGCCGTCTCGTCGCACACGAGGTGCACGGCATACCCCTGCTCGAGCAGGTGGACCCCGACCGAGGCGCAGGCGGTCACGGCCCACTCGAAGGAGCTCGAGCTGCCGCTGCCGTGGTGCCCGCGCGCCCGCGAGTCGAGCACGATGGCCGCCCGGCGCCGGGCGGGGCGGTCCTCCTGGCGGACCATGAGGTCACCGGTCTTGGCCGTGGCCGGCCAGTGGATGCGGCGCAGGTCGTCGCCGTCACGGTAGGCGCGGATCGACACGTCGTCCTCGCCGTGCAGGGCCACCATGTGCGGGATGGCTCCTTCGGCGCCGACGCCGCTGCCCGCGGGGCGTCCCCCGCCGAGCGGCAGGATCCTCGGCAGCACGAGCACGTCGCTCGACCCTGAGATCGCGGCCACCCTCGTGCTCAGCCCGAACGGGTCGCGCAGCCGCACCCCGAGTGGTCCGAGCCGGTGCCGTCCCCGCACGTGCGAGCGCACCGTGTAGTGCACCTCCTGCCGGTCGCCGCGACGCATCCGCGGCACGACGAACCGGGGGCGGTCGCCGAGGGCGTAGTCGAGCTGCTCCTCGGCCATGAGCAGGGGGCTGGTCGCCGCGCCGGCGTTCTCGATGGCGAGGGTGACCAGGGCCTTCTCGTCGACCTGCACCCGGCCGGGGACCGCCGTGCGCTCGAGCGAGAAGCGCAGGTCGTGCCGGCGCATGAGGGCGCCGCTGAGCAGCGGCAGCGCCACGAGCAGGACCCCGATGCGGGTGAGGTCGGTGAAGCCCAGCCCGATCCCGCACAGCACGAGGGTCAGGCCCGCCGCGACGAACGCCCGTCCGCGCGTGGTGAGGAGGTCGCGAAGCCTGCGCACGGGCTGCCTCAGCGGCCGGCGGCGGGCACGGGCACGCGGCGCAGGAGGTCCTGCAGGACCTCGCCGGTGCTGCGCCGGGCGAGCTGGGTCTCGCCGGTGGGGATGACGCGGTGGGCCAGGACCGGCAGGACGATCGCCTGGACGTCGTCGGGCAGGACGTGGTCGCGGCCCTCGAGCGCGGCGTGGGCCCGGGACGCGCGGAGCATGTGCAGCGTGGCGCGGGGCGAGGCGCCGAGGCGCAGCGCCGTGCTGGAGCGCGTGGCGGCGGAGACGTCGACGACGTACTGCTTGATCGCGTCGCTGGTGAAGACCGAGCGGACCGCCTTGACCATGGCGGTCACGGTGGCGGCATCGGTGACGGGGGAGAGGGTCTCCAGCGGGGAGACCTGGCCGTGGGTGTCGAGCATCGCCACCTCGGCGCGGGCGGAGGGGTAGCCGAGGGAGATGCGGGCCATGAACCGGTCGCGCTGGGCCTCGGGCAGCGGGTAGGTGCCCTCCATCTCGATCGGGTTCTGGGTCGCCATGACGATGAACGGCTTGGGCAGGTCGTAGGTCTGGCCGTCGACGGTGACCTGGCCCTCCTCCATCGACTCCAGCAGCGCGGACTGGGTCTTCGGCGAGGCGCGGTTGATCTCGTCGCCGACCACGACGTTGGCGAAGATCGCGCCGGGGCGGAACTCGAAGTCGCGCACGTCCTGGTTGAACACGCTCACGCCGGTGATGTCGCTCGGCAGCAGGTCGGGCGTGAACTGGACCCGGCGCACCGAGCAGTCGATCGAGCGGGCCAGGGTCTTGGCGAGCATCGTCTTGCCGACGCCCGGCACGTCCTCGAGCAGCAGGTGGCCCTCGGCGAGCAGCACCGTGATGGCGGTGTGGACGACGTCGGGCTTGCCCTCGATGACCGAGTTCATGGCCCGGGCGAGCCGCGAGGCCACCTCGCTGACCTGCCCGAGGGAGGCGGGGGAGCCGGCAGGCAGCGAGAGGATCTCGGTCCCGGGGGCCGGGGTGACGGTCCTGGGGGTGGGGACGCCCGTCCTGTCCACGCTGGTCTGCTCGTCTCCGCTGGTCGGCACCGGGGGTCCCCCTTCGTCGGTCCCGGCGGTCGCCACGGTGCGCCCCCGGGTGTCGCTCGATCTTCCCCCACAACCCCCCACGAAAAACAGCGGGTATGCCGTCTCGTGACCTCTCCGGGGCTCGGTCCGCCGTGGGGGCGGCACCCGCGGCGGCGGCGCGAGCTGCCCGAGGTGACGCGAACCGCTTGGGGAGCCGTCGTCGAGGCCAAGGCTCCCCACTTTCCTCCACGCGGCCTGACCTGCGGAAATGGCCGAACGGATGAGGCCTCAGGGCGGGATTTGCTGACCTAGGGGATGATGGTGGAGTAAAGTGGGGGATGTGAGAGGGCCGTGGGGCCCTCCTCGGGTCGAGATGGGGTGGTGGCGCCGTGTTCCTCGGTACCCACACGCCCCGCCTCGACGACAAGGGCCGGCTCTTCCTGCCCGCCAAGTTCCGCGACCGCATGGCCGACGGGCTGGTGGTCACGCGCGGACAGGAGCGCTGCCTCTACGTCTTCCCGATGGAGGAGTTCCTGCGGGTCACGCAGCAGATGCAGGCCGCCCCGACGACCAGCAAGGCGGTCCGCGACTTCACCCGTGTCTTCCTGTCCGGTGCGAGCGACGAGGTGCCGGACAAGCAGGGGCGGGTGACCATCCCGGCCACCCTGCGTGCGTATGCCGGGCTCACCCGCGAGTGCACCGTCATCGGCGCCGGCAGCCGCGTGGAGGTCTGGGACACCGACGCTTGGAACGCCTACCTCGAGAGCACCGAGCAGGGCTTCGCCGACCAGTCCGAGGAGGTGATCCCCGGGCTGCTCTGACCGACCGGGCCACGCGCCCTGGAGCCAGGTCTCCAGCCGCTCCGCCTCCCGGGACGACTTCCCCCGTCCCGGGCTGCACCCCCCTTGGAGCGGATGGGGACCTGACCTCAGGGACACCGGCCCAGCAGCACCCAGCACCACCCGCAGCACCCAGCACCACCCAGCACCACCCGAGCAGGCACCACCCCGCACGGCACCACCCAGCAGCAGGAGACGTCATGAGCGCACGAGGAGCGGCCGCGGACCGGCACGTTCCCGTCCTGCGCGACCGCGTCGTCGACCTGCTCGCCCCCGCGCTGGCCGAGCCCGGCGCCGTCTACGTCGACGGCACCCTGGGCATGGGTGGCCACGCCCAGGCGATCCTCGAGCGCTGCCCGCAGGCCCGGGTCGTCGGGATCGACCGCGACACCGAGGCGCTCGAGCTCGCGGCCGAGCGGCTCGCGCCGTACGCCGACCGCACCACGTTCGTGCACGCCGTCTACGACGAGGTCGACACCGCGCTGCGCGACCTCGGCATCACCGCGGCGGACGCGATGCTCTTCGACCTCGGGGTTTCCTCGCTCCAGCTCGACGAGGCGGACCGCGGCTTCGCCTACGCCCAGGACGCGCCGCTCGACATGCGGATGGACCAGGGCACCGGCATCACGGCGGCGGACGTCCTCAACACCTACGACGCCGCCGACCTCGAGCGGGTGCTCCGCGAGTACGGCGAGGAGCGCTTCGCCCGCAAGATCGCGGCCGCGGTCGTGCGCGAGCGGGAGCTCGAGCCGTTCGACCGCTCGGGCCGGCTCGTCGACCTGCTCAAGAAGGTCGTGCCGGCCGCCTCGCAGAAGAGCGGTGGGCACCCGGGCAAGCGCACCTTCCAGGCCCTGCGGATCGAGGTCAACGCCGAGCTGTCGGTCTGGGCGCGCGCCCTGCCGCGGGCGATCGGCGTCCTCGCGGTCGGCGGCCGGGTCGCTGTCCTGTCGTACCACTCGCTCGAGGACCGCATCACCAAACGGGTCCTCGCCGAGGGCGCGCGCAGCAGCGCTCCCGCGGGCCTGCCGGTCGAGCTCCCGGAGCACGCGGCATACCTGCGCCTGCTCACCCGTGGCGCCGAGGAGGCGTCCGCCCAGGAGCAGGCCGCCAACCCCCGGTCCGCCTCGGTCCGCCTCCGCGCGGCCGAGCGCACCCGTCCTACCCCCGCACCGACGAAGGGAACCCACCGATGAGCCAGCAGACTGCGACGGCGAGGGTCGCATCTCGGGCACCGGCGCGACGGGCGGCGGCGCCGCAACCGCTGCGCCTGGTGCCCGCCGCGGTCGGGCACCCGGGCAACGGGCTCTTCGCGGCGTTCTGCATGCTGCTGCTCGTCGGCGGCCTCGTCGCGCTGCTCATGCTCAACACGGCCATGGCCGAGGGGTCCTTCACCCTGCACCGCCTGCAGCAGACCTCGGGCGAGCTCACCGACACCCAGCAGGCCCTCACCCAGGCCATCGACGCCCAGCGCAGCCCGGCCAACCTCGCCTCCCGGGCCGGGAGGCTCGGCATGGTGCCGTCGGACTCCGCCGCGTTCCTGCGACTGTCCGACGGCCGGGTGCTCGGCGTGGCGAAGGCCGCCACCAAGGGCAGCGGATTTACCGTGGTGACGGCACCCCAGGTCTCGCCGTCCGCGGTCGGTCCGTCGAAGCCCGCGGCGCCGCGGACACCGAGGACGACGACGAAGGTCAAGGGGGACGTGACGACCACGACGACGGTGGTGACCAAGGCGGACGGGTCCGTCGTCACGACCGTCACCAGCGTCAACGCCCGCACCCGGGCCACGACGAGCTCGACCACGACCACGCCCCCGACGAAGCCGTCCGGCACGAAGCCCGCGAACACCAAGCCTGCGACCACCAAGCCCGGGACCACGAAGCCGGCGACGGCCACGACCCCGTCCCACTGACGCAGGCGCACCGCGCAGCCCGACCCGTCCCAGCTTGACCAACACAGCCCGACCGAGCACAGCCCGACCACCACAGCCGGACCCACCCCGACCGAGGACACGAGGTAGCCAGTGACGCAGTCCCGAGGCACGCGCCCCGGACCTCCGCGCCAGCGCCCCGCGCCCTCGTCCGGGTCCCGCCCGGCGACCCAGCACCCCAAGGCGGCGGCCGGCCGGCCGCGCGGCCCCCAGGACCGCGGCCAGCGACCGGCACGCTCACCCGGCACGGGGCGCCGCGGCGCGGGCCCGTTGGGACGGGGCACCCCGCCGCGCCGCCCCGCTGCCAAGCCGGTGCACCTCGGCGGGGGCAACCCCCGTCGCCGGATGCGCACCATGACCGTCGCCGTGCTGTTCGTGTTCAGCATCTTCGGGGCGCAGCTGCTGCGCCTGCAGGGCTTCGACGCGGCCGGTGTCTCCCAGACCGCCGAGTCCAAGCGGATGGGCACGATCGTCTACCCCGCGATGCGCGGCTCCATCGTGGACCGCAACGGCACCGTCCTGGCCTCCAGCATCGAGAGGCGCACGGTGACCGTCGACCAGACGGCCGTGCCCGAGTACACCCGCACCGTCGACGGCGTCCGCACCAAGGTCGGCGTGGCGGGGGCGGCGCAGGACCTGTCACCCCTGCTGGGCATCGCCGTGCCCGACCTGACGAGGATGCTGACCGGTGAGGCGAGGTACCGCGTCCTGCAGAAGAACGTCACGCCGCTGAACTGGCGCAAGATCTCCGAGCTCGGCGTCAACGGCATCTACTCCGAGCCGACCAGTGAGCGCAGCTACCCCACCTCGACGGCGGCGGCCTCGCTCGTCGGCTTCGTCCGCGCCGACGGCACCGCAGGTGGCGGTCTCGAGGTGCTCATGGACAAGGAGCTCAAGGGCAAGGCCGGCAAGACCATCTTCGAGCAGAGCCAGGACGGCCGGCCCATCCCGAACGCACGGCAGGAGACGATTCCCGCCGTGCCGGGCAGGGATGTCCGGCTGACGATCGACTCCGACCTGCAGTGGTACGCCCAGAACGCGGTGGCGCAGAAGGTCCGTGAGACCAAGGCGCTGTCGGGCACGGTCGTGGTGGAGAACGCCAGGACGGGGGAGCTGCTCGCGGTGGCGTCGTACCCCACGTTCGACCCCAACCAGCCCGGGCAGTCCAGCGGCAACTGGACCAACAAGGCGTGGAGCGAGGTGTACGAGCCGGGCTCCACCGGCAAGGTCATGGCCGCCGCTGCTGCTCTGCAGGAGGGTGTGGTGACGCCCTCGACCGTGGTGGAGGTCCCCAACCGCCTGCCGCGCGCCGGCACCCAGTTCAAGGACAGCCACGACCACCCGACGGAGTACCTCACCTTCGCCGGGGTGCTGGCGCAGTCGAGCAACATCGGCACCATCCTGGCGACCGAGCGGGTCGGGGCCGCCAAGACGTACGGCTACTTCCGCAAGTTCGGCCTCGGCGCCACGTCGGGCATGGACTTCCCCGGCGAGGGGCCTGGCCTGCTCACGAACTACAAGGACTGGAGCGGCTCGCAGCGCTACACCGTCCTGTTCGGGCAGGGCCTGGCCGTTAACGCCCTCCAGGCGGCGGGCGTGTTCCAGACGATCGCCAACGACGGCGTCCGGATCCCGCCGCGCATCGTCGCGGGTGTGGGCGACGGCCACGGGGGGTTCACCCCGTCGGCCCGGCCCGACCCGGTCACCGTCGTCTCGCCCGAGGTCGCCAAGCAGGTGCGCGACATGCTCGAGGGCGTCGTCGGCAAGGAGGGCACCGCGCCCGAGGCCAAGATCGACGGCTACCGCGTGGCGGGCAAGACCGGCACCGCCGACCGGTACGACCCGCGCACCGGCGGCTACTCGGGCAAGACCGCGAGCTTCATCGGCTTCGCCCCCGCCGACGACCCGCAGCTCGTGGTGGCGGTCACGCTCCAGCGCCCGATCAAGGGGTACTTCGGCGGCGCGGTCGCCGGCCCCGTCTTCCACGACGTCATGACCTACGCGCTGCAGGAGCTGAAGATCCCGCCGACCGGCACGAAGTCGCCGGTCGCGGTCATCCGGCCCAAGGACACGCCGTCGCCGAGCGACCCCACCGTCATCCGCGACCGCGGGTCCTCCGGCTCGGGTCGCTGACGGTAGGCTCGCTCTCCGTGCCTTTCCCCCGCCCGGCGTCCCCCGACACGACCCGGCTCTCGACGCTGGCGGCCCTCGCCGGCGGTGAGCTGGTGGGCTCGGACCCCCTCGTCTCGGGCGTGACCCTGGACTCCCGCGACGTCGCCGCCGGTGACCTCTACGCCGCCCTCCCGGGCGCCACCGCCCACGGTGCCTCGTATGCCGCGGGGGCGGCCGGGCTGGGCGCCGTCGCCGTCCTCACGGACGCGGCGGGAGCGGCGATCCTCGACGACGCCGGGATGGGGGCGCAGGCGCTGCCCCGGCTGCTCGTCGAGTCACCCCGGTCCGTCGTCGGTGCGCTGGCCTCGCGGGTGTTCGGCACGCAGGACCTGTCCCTGACCACGTACGGCATCACGGGGACCAACGGCAAGACCACCACGGCCTACCTCGTCAGCTCCGCCCTGCGGGCGCTCGGCCGCCGCACCGGTCTGATCGGCACGGTCGAGACGCGGATCGGGGACGAGCGGGTGCAGTCGGTGCGCACCACGCCCGAGGCGCCGGTCCTGCACGCCCTGCTGGCCCTGATGGCCGAGCGGGAGGTGGACGACTGCGTCATGGAGGTGTCGAGCCACGCGCTCAGCCAGCACCGCGTGGACGGCGTCGTCTACGACCTCGCGCTGTTCACGAACCTGTCCCAGGACCACCTGGACTTCCACCCGACCATGCGCGACTACTTCCTTGCCAAGGCCTCGCTCTTCACCCCCGAGCGCGCCCGGCGCGGGCTGGTCTGCGTCGACGACGAGTGGGGCCGCGAGCTCGCCGCCGTCGCCGGCATACCGCTCACCACGATCACCTCCGTCGCCGGCGTCGACGCCGACTGGCGGCTCACGGTCGACCCGCACGACGCGGCGCGGTTCGAGCTCGGCGACGGCCGGAGCACGCTGCGCCTGCGCTCGGCGCTGCCCGGGGACTTCAACCGCGTGAACACGGCGATGGCGGCGCTGGCGCTGGTGCTGACCGGCACCCCGGCTGCCGAGGCCGAGACGGCGATGGCGCAGGACCCGCACGTGCCCGGACGCATGGAGCCGGTCGACCCCACCGACGGGCCGCGGGCCGGCGACGCCGGGCTGCCCCTCGTGGTCGTGGACTACGCGCACACGCCGGATGCCGTGGCGGCGGCGCTGGCCGCGCTGCGCCCCTCAGCGCGCGGCGCGTTGGTCGTCGTCCTGGGCGCCGGCGGGGACCGCGACCGTGGCAAGCGAGACGCGATGGGGCGCGCAGCCGCAGAGGGCGCCGACGTCGTCTTCGTCACCGACGACAACCCCCGCTCGGAGGACCCGGCCGAGATCCGCCACGCCGTCCTCGCAGGGGCGCGCGACGCGGGCACCCCGGCGCAGCTGCACGACGTCGAGGGGCGGGCCGAGGCGATCCGCAGGGCCGTGCACGCGGCGCACGAGGCCGGCCCCGGCAGCGTCGTCGCGGTCGTCGGCAAGGGACACGAGACCGGACAGGAGGTCGCAGGGACCGTGCACCCCTTCGACGACAGGGACGTGGCGCGCGCCGCGCTCGACGAGCTGCTCGCCACCGGGGGACGGGCATGATCCCGATGACCCTCGCCGAGGTCGCCGAGGCGACCGGCGGCCGGCTCCACGGGGTCGACGACGCCGCGGCCGCGGCGCTGGTCGTCGACGGGCCGGTCGTCACCGACTCCCGCGAGGCGGGGCCCGGGGGGCTGTACGTCGCCCGGATCGGCGAGCACGCCGACGGCCACGCCTTCGTGCCTGCAGCCCGCGAGCTCGGCGCCGTCGCGGCGATGACCACCAGGCCGGTCGAGGAGCTGCCCTGCGTGGTCGTCGACGACATCCAGGACGGCCTCGCCGCGCTGGCGCGGGCCGTCGTCGACCGGCACCCCGACCTCACCGTCATCGGCATCACCGGGTCCTCGGGCAAGACCTCGACCAAGGACCTGCTGGCCCACGTGCTCTCGCAGGCAGCGCCGACCGTGGCGCCCGTGGGGTCGCTCAACTCCGAGGTCGGCGTGCCCCTGACCGTCTTCCGCGTCACGCCGGACACGCGGTACCTCGTGGTGGAGATGGGCGCCCGCGGCACCGGCCACATCCGGTACCTCACGACGATGGCGCCCCCGCGCATCGGCCTCGAGCTCAACGTCGGCTCGGCCCACGTCGGCGAGTTCGGCTCCCGAGAGGCGATCGCGGTGGCCAAGGCCGAGCTCGTCGAGGCGCTCGCCGCCGACGGTGTCGCCGTCCTCAACGCCGACGACGCGGTGGTGCGGGCGATGGCGGCGAGCACGACCGCCGAGGTGGTGCTCGTGGGCACGGCCCCCGACGCGGTCGTCCGCGCCGACGAGGTGACGCTCGACGCGCAGGGCCGGCCGTCGTTCCGCGTCACCACCCCCGAGGGGGTCGCCCGGGTGAGCCTGCAGCTGCACGGCGAGCACCACGTGGCCAACGCCCTGTCGGTGGTCGGCGCCGCCCGCGCCTGTGGCCTCGACCTCGAGTCGACGGTGAGGGCCCTGGCCACCGCCACACCCGCCTCCCGGTGGCGGATGGAGGTCACCGAGCGCGCCGACGGCGTCACGGTCGTCAACGACGCCTACAACGCGAACCCCGAGTCGATGCGGGCCGCCCTCAAGGCGCTCGTGGCCATGGGCCGCGCGGAGGACGGCAGCCCCCGGCGCACCTGGGCGGTGCTCGGCTCGATGCTCGAGCTGGGGGAGGAGTCGACCGCCGAGCACGACGCCATCGGCCGGCTCGCGGTGCGCCTCAACATCGGCCGCCTCGTCGTCGTCGGTGAGACCGCCCGGCCGATGGCGACCGGCGCCCAGCACGAGGGGTCGTGGGGCGACGAGGCCGTGTGGGTGCCCGACGCCGACGCCGCCTACGATCTGCTTTCCGAGACACTCGCCCCGGGAGACGTCGTGTTGTTCAAGTCCAGCCGCGACGCCGGGCTACGGTGGCTCGGGGACAAGGTGGCCGGCGACGCCGGACCCCATGCGGTGGCCGGCGGCACTGAGGAGGACGCGACGTGAAAGCCGTGCTGGCGGCGGCCGTCATCTCCCTCGTCGGCGCCCTGCTCGGGACGCCCATGTTCATCAAGTTCCTCGTCCGCCAGGGCTACGGCCAGTTCATCCGCGACGACGGCCCCACCTCGCACCACACCAAGCGCGGCACGCCCACCATGGGGGGCGCCGTCATCATCGGCTCCAGCCTGGCGGCCTACGGCCTCGCCCACCTCATCACCGCCACGCCGCTCACCTGGAGCGGCGTCCTCGTGCTCTTCCTCATGGCCGGGCTCGGGCTCGTCGGCTTCCTCGACGACTACATCAAGATCTCCAAGCAGCGCAGCCTCGGCCTGCGCTCGGGGGAGAAGCTCGCCGGGCAGACGCTCGTGGCCGTCGTCTTCGCCGTGCTCGCGCTGCAGTTCCCGAACAGCCACTGGCGCACCCCCGCCTCGACCTACGTCTCCTTCGTCCGGGACACGCCGTTCAACCTGGCGTTTGCGGGACCGCTCATCGGGCTGGTCCTGTTCGTCGTCTGGGCCAACCTCATGATCGCCGGCACCTCCAACGGCGTGAACCTCACCGACGGCCTCGACGGCCTCGCCACCGGCGCCTCGGTCATGGTGTTCGCCGCCTACGTCCTCATCGGCATCTGGCAGGGCAACCAGAACTGCCAGCTCACGCCGGGGCTCAAGTGCTACGAGGTGCGCGACTCCCGCGACCTCGCGGTGGTGGCCGCCGCCTGCATGGGGGCCTGCTTCGGGTTCCTCTGGTGGAACGCCTCGCCGGCCAAGATCTTCATGGGCGACACCGGGTCGCTGGCCCTCGGCGGCGCGCTCGCCGGGCTCGCGATCACCACCCGCACCGAGCTGCTCATCATCATCCTGGGCGGCCTGTTCGTGGCAATCACGCTGTCGGTCATCATCCAGGTCGGCTCGTTCAAGCTCACCGGCAAACGCGTGTTCCGGATGGCGCCGCTGCAGCACCACTTCGAGCTGCTGGGCTGGAACGAGGTCACCATCGTCATCCGGTTCTGGATCATCGCCGGGCTGTTCGTCGCGCTCGGGCTCGGCCTGTTCTACGCCGAGTGGGTGGTGGGCGCGCAGTGAGCGGGGCACCGGTCGGGGGTCGCCTCGACGGACTCACGGACGCGTCCGCCGACTGGAGCGGGCTGCGCGTCCTCGTCGCCGGGCTCGGGGTCAGCGGCTTCGCCGCGGCCGACGCCCTGCACGAGCGCGGCGCCGTCGTCGTCGTCGTCGACGGGGGCGACCCGGTGGCCAACCCGGGGCTGGGGGAGCGCGCCCGCATCCTCGACATCCTGGGCGTCGACGTGCGCCTGGGCCCGGAGCACGTGGCGGGTATGCCGGCGGGCTGGCCCGCCGACCTCGTCGTCACCTCACCGGGGTGGCGACCCGGCCAGCCGCTGCTCGTCGAGGCGGCCGCCCACGGCATACCGGTGTGGGGTGAGGTCGAGCTCGCCTGGCGCATGCGCCAGGCCGTGGGCCCGGCCCCGTGGCTGACCGTCACCGGCACCAACGGCAAGACCACGACGGTCGAGATGCTCGCCTCGATGCTGCGCGCGGCAGGCCTGCGGGCCACCGCCGCCGGCAACGTGGGCACCCCGATCCTCGAGGCGGTCCTGCACCCCGAGCCCTACGACGTCATCGCCGTCGAGCTCTCGAGCTTCCAGCTGCACTGGTCCGACTCGCTGGTCCCGCACGCCTCCGCCTGCCTCAACCTCGCCCCCGACCACCTCGACTGGCACGGCTCGATGGAGGCCTACCGGCTGGCCAAGGGCAAGGTCTACGCCAACACCAAGGTGGCCTGCGTCTACAACGTGCAGGACCCGGCGACCGAGCAGCTGGTCATGGACGCCGAGGTGCAGGAGGGCTGCCGGGCGATCGGCTTCACCCTCGGCACGCCCGGCCTGTCGATGGTGGGGCTGGTCGACGAGGTCCTCGCCGACCGGGCCTTCGTCGAGGAGCGCCGCACCTCCGCGGCCGAGCTCGCGACGCTGGCCGACGTGCAGGGGTCCTCGGCGGTGCTGGCACCGCACAACGTCGCCAACGCCCTGGCCGCGGCCGCGCTGGCCCGCGCCTACGGTGTGCCCCCCGTCGCCGTCCGTGACGGGCTGCGGGCCTTCCGCCCCGAGCCGCACCGCATCGCATCGGTGGGTGAGGTCGACGGCGTGCGGTACGTCGACGACTCCAAGGCCACCAACCCGCACGCCGCCGCTGCGTCCCTGCACGCCTTCGAGAAGGTCGTCTGGGTCGCCGGCGGCCTGCTCAAGGGCGCCGACGTCGAGGACCTGGTCCGCGACGCCGCCGGCCGGTTGCGAGGGGTGGTGCTGATCGGGGCCGACCGTGCGCAGATCGCGCAGGCCCTGGCCCGACACGCGCCCGATGTCCCCGTGGTCGACGTCCCGACGACGGACACTGGGGCCATGGACGTCGTCGTGGCGCGCGCCGCCGAGCTGGCCCAGCCGGGCGACGTCGTCCTGCTCGCGCCCGCCGCGGCGTCGATGGACATGTTCCCCAACTACGGCGCGCGGGGCGATGCCTTCGCAGCGGCGGTCGCCCGTCGTGCCGGTACCGCAGGAGAGTAGGCCGTGAGCAGTGCCACCGCCGCGCCCCCCGGGGCGCGGAAGGCGTCGCGCGTCGAGGACCAGCGCCTCGGCGGCTGGCTGGCCCGGCTCGACTCCCCGGTCACGAGCTACTACGTGCTGCTGTCGGTCTCCGTCGTGCTCGTGGTCATCGGGCTGATCATGGTGCTGTCGGCGTCGTCGGTGAAGTCGCTCGTCGAGTCGCACAACGGCACCCCCTACCTCTACTTCCGCAAGCAGCTGCTGTTCGCCGTGATCGGCGGGGTGGCCATGCTCGTGGCGAGCCGGATCCCGGTGCGTGGCTGGAAGGCCATGTCGCTGCCCATCCTGGGCGCCTCCCTCCTGGCGCAGCTGCTCGTCTTCACCCCGCTCGGGGTCACGGTCAACGGCAACCGCAACTGGCTGGGCTTCGGCGGCTTCACGATCCAGCCCTCGGAGTTCGCGAAGATCGGGCTCGTCCTTGTCGGGGCGGCCCTGCTGTCGGTCCGGCGCCGCTCGTTGGGGCGGGTGCGCAACGTCGTCGTGCCGTACCTCGTCCCGTGCGCCGTGCTCACGCTGGGCCTCGTCCTCGGGGGCGGGGACCTGGGCACCGCCATCGTCATGGGCGGCATCATCGCCGCCGTGCTGTTCACCGCCGGGGTGCCGCGCAGGCTGTTCGCGTGGGGCAGCGGAGTCATGCTCGCCGGCGCCGTGGCCCTGGTCCTGACCAGCCCGAACCGGCTGGGCCGGTTCGACGTCTGGCTCGGCAAGGACACGGACCCCTACGGTGCCGCCCGACAGCCGCTGCACGGGCGCTACGCGCTGGCCGACGGCGGCTGGTGGGGGGTCGGCCTGGGCGCCAGCCGGGAGAAGTGGCAGTGGCTGCCGGAGGCGCACAACGACTTCATCTTCGCCATCCTCGGTGAGGAGCTTGGGCTCCCCGGGACGCTGGTGACGATCGGGCTGTTCTGCGTCTTCGCCGTCGTCTGCTACCGCATCGTGCTGCGCACCGAGGACCTCTTCGTCAAGATCGCGACGGGCGGCATCATGGCGTGGATCGTGGTCCAGGCCTTCGTCAACATCGGCGCCGTCATCGGCCTGCTCCCCGTCATCGGGCTCCCGCTCCCGCTCGTCTCCTACGGCGGCTCCTCGCTCATGACGACGATGGTCGCGCTCGGCATCCTGCTGTCCTTCGCCCGCCACGAGCCCGGGTGCGCCGAGGCCCTGTCCGCGAAGCCCTCGGTGGTGCGCCGCACCATCGCCGTCCTGCCCGGGCGGAGGGGGAGGGACTGATGGCCACCGCGACCCCGACGTCCGTCCTGCTGGCCGGCGGCGGGACGGCCGGTCACGTCTCCCCGCTCCTCGCGCTCGCCGACTGCCTCCGGCGCCGCCACCCCGACCTCACCGTGACCGCCCTGGGCACCGAGACCGGCCTGGAGTCCCGCCTGGTCCCCGAGCGCGGCTACCGGCTGCTCACCGTCCCCAAGGTCCCCCTGCCGCGCAAGCCCTCCGGCGACCTGCTGCGCCTCCCCACCAACCTGCGCGGCGCGGTGCGGGCGGCCGAGCGGGCCATCGAGGAGACCGGCGCCCAGGTCGTGGTGGGCTTCGGCGGCTACGTCTCCACGCCGGCATACCTCGCGGCCCGTCGGTGCCACGTCCCGGTCGTGGTGCACGAGCAGAACGCCCGGCCGGGCCTGGCCAACCGGGTGGGCGCGCGGATGACCACGCACGTCGCCACGACCTTCGCCAGCACGCACCTCGCCCACGCCACCGCGATCGGCATGCCGCTGCGCGCGGAGATCGCCCAGCTGGACCGTCCGGCGGCGCGGGCGGAGGCGCTCGCCCACTTCGGCCTGCAGGACCACTGGCCGACCCTGCTGGTCACCGGCGGCTCGCTGGGCGCCCAGCGGCTCAACACCACGTTCGAGGCGCGGGCCGCCGAGCTGAGGGCGCACGGCGTGCAGGTGCTGCACCTCACCGGCGCGGGCAAGGAGTTCGCCCCGCCGGTCGACGGCCAGGGGCCGCCCTACGTCGTCGCCCCGTACACCGACCGGATGGACCTCGCGTACGCCGCGGCCGACGTCGTCGTGGCGCGAGCCGGCGCCAACACGGTGTGCGAGCTGACCGCGGTGGGCCTCCCCGCCGTCTACGTCCCGCTGCCCATCGGCAACGGCGAGCAGCGGTTCAACGCCGCCGACGTCGTCGCCGCCGGGGGCGGGGTCCTGGTCGACGACGCGCAGGCCACCCCCGAGTGGGTCGACGCCGTCCTGCTGCCGCTCCTCACCGACCGGCACCGGGTCGAGGCGATGGCCGCGGCCGCCGCGGGCGCCGGGGAGCGCGGGGCCGACGAGCTGCTGGCCGACATGGTCGAGGCCGCGTACGCCGAGTCCCTGGGGAGACAGGCGTGAACGGCCAGAACCTGCGGTTCGACTTCACCGATCCCGTGCCCCCGCTCGAGGAGCTCGGCGCCGTCCACTTCATCGCCATCGGGGGCTCGGGCATGTCCGGCGTCGCCCGGGTGATGCTGGCCCGGGGCACCCGCGTCAGCGGGTCCGACGCCAAGGAGTCGCCGGTCCTCGCGGCGCTGGCCGCCGAGGGCGCCGACGTCCACGTCGGGCACGACCCGGCCCACCTCGAGGGCGTCGACACGGTGGTGGTGTCCTCGGCGATCCGCGAGAGCAACGTCGAGCTAGCCATGGCCCGCGAGCGGGGCCTGCGCGTGCTGCACCGCTCGCAGGCGCTGGCCTCGACCATGGCCGGCTCCCGCCGCGTCGCCGTGGCGGGGGCCAACGGCAAGACGACCACGACCTCCATGCTGACCGTCGCGCTGCAGCACTGCGGCATCGACCCGTCGTTCGCCGCCGGGGGAGAGCTGGCCAAGCACGGCACGAACGCGCACTGGGGCACCGGCGACGTCTTCGTGGCCGAGGCCGACGAGAGCGACGGCTCGTTCCTCGTCTACCGCCCCGAGGTCGCCGTCGTCACCAACGTGCAGCCGGACCACCTCGACTTCTACGGCACGTTCGAACGGGTCCGCGAGGCGTATGCCGCGTTCGCCGCCTCGGTGCTGCCCGGTGGGCTGCTCGTGGCCTGCCAGGACGACGAGGGCTCGCGGGACCTCGCTGCCCGGGCCCGGTCCGCCGGCACCCGGGTGCTCACCTACGGCTGGTCGGCCGAGGCCGACGTCGTCCTGCGCGACGAGACGTTCCGGGGGCTCATGGCACGCGCCACCCTCACGGGTCCGGACGGCGAGCCGCGCGTCCTGCGGGTCAACATCCCGGGGCGGCACAACCTGCTCAACGCCGCCGCCGCGTACACCGTGGCCGTCGAGGGCCTGGGCCAGGACCCGACCCGCGTACTGGACGGGCTGTTCGGCTTCACCGGCACCCGGCGCCGCTTCGAGCCCAAGGGCTCCGCAGCCGGCGTGACCGTGGTCGACGACTACGCCCACAACCCCGGCAAGGTGTCGGCCGTCGTCTCGACGGGGCGCGCCCTCGTTGCGGACCCCGGCCGTCTCGTCGTCGTGTTCCAGCCGCACCTGTACTCCCGGACGAGGGACTTCGCCCGGGAGTTCGCCGCCGCCCTCGCGCCCGCCGACGTCGTCGTCCTCATGGACGTCTACGCGGCCCGTGAGGACCCGGTCCCCGGGGTCTCGTCCCAGCTGGTCGCAGACGCCCTGCTCGACCTCGAGCCCGGTGCGGACGTGCGCGTGGTCTCCTCGTGGACCGCCGTCCCGCAGGTCGTCGCCGACCTTGCCGCCGAGGGCGACCTGGTCCTGACGGTGGGGGCCGGTGACGTCACGATGATCGGCTCCGAGATCCTGCGGGTCCTCGGTCAGGGATGAGCGCGCGCAGCACCCCGCGAGGTCTGGCGTCCTCCCGCGACCGGTTCCAGCGACGCGCCGCCGAGGTCCGCCGCCGTCCGCTGCGGCTGTGGGCCTGGGCCGCGGGCGCCCTCGCCGTCGCGGCGCTGCTGGTGTGGCTGGTCGCCTACAGCCCGGTCCTCGCGGTCCGGTCGGTGGAGGTCGTCGGCGTCCCCGACGCCGAGGTGGCACCCATCACCGCGCTCGCCCGCGTGCCGATGGGCGAGCCGCTGGCCCGGGTGGACACGCAGGCCGTCGCGGCCCGCGTCGCCGAACGGGCCACCCTCGCCGACGTCTCCATCGAGCGCTCGTGGCCCAGCACCCTGGTCATCCACGCCAGCCCCCGGGTCCCCTTCCTCGTGGTCAAGAACCCTCAAGGTCAACTGAAGGTCGTGGACGAGACCGGGGTCGCCTACGCCGAGGTGACGAGGGCGCCCAAGGGTGTCCCCGTCGTGAGCGCGGCGTCGGACGCCGCGCTGTCCCGGGACGCCCTGGCCACCGCCGTGACCGTGGTCCGGGTCCTGCCGGACTCGCTGCAGCGGCGGGTGTCCTCGGTGACGGTCAGCAGCGCCAACCTCGTGACGCTGCGGGTCGGCCGCACGACGGTCGTGTGGGGTGGCGTCGAGGAGCCGGAGCGAAAGCTGGCGATCGTCGAGGCCCTGCTCAAGGGGTCGCACGCCGTCATCGACGTGAGCGCGCCGAGCACGCCCGTCACCCGCTGAGCCGGTGACCGGCCCTCGAGGGCAGGTGGGGCAGGAGCGACCGATGTGACGCCTGTTGCCGATGTGACACACTGGCGGCGCCCCCGTCCGCGAAAGGGCGATCTGCGGCGAATCCGTGCTGCGACACGCGGAGGGCGTCGTTGCCTGCCACTGCGGTCACGCATAGCGTCGTCGGCACCGGAAGTCGTTGGGAACCAAGGCATAACTCTCAACTTCACGTCTAGACACCAGCACCCAGCAGCACCCCCAGGAGAGGCCCACCGCCGTGGCAGCACCGCAGAACTACTTGGCCGTCATCAAGGTCGTCGGCATCGGCGGTGGTGGCGTCAACGCCATCAACCGCATGATCGAGGTCGGCCTCAAGGGCGTGGAGTTCATCGCCATCAACACCGATGCCCAGGCGCTGCTCATGAGTGACGCCGACGTCAAGCTCGACGTCGGCCGTGAGCTCACCCGCGGTCTCGGTGCCGGCGCGGACCCGGAGGTGGGCAGGAAGGCCGCCGAGGACCACGCGGAGGAGATCGAGGAGGTCCTCAAGGGGGCCGACATGGTCTTCGTGACCGCGGGCGAGGGTGGCGGCACCGGCACCGGCGGTGCCCCCGTCGTCGCGAAGATCGCCAAGGGCCTGGGCGCCCTGACGATCGGGGTCGTCACCCGGCCGTTCACCTTCGAGGGCCGGCGCCGCGCCAACCAGGCCGAGGCGGGCATCGGCAACCTCCGCGAGGAGGTCGACACCCTCATCGTCATCCCCAACGACCGGCTGCTGTCGATCAGCGACCGCGCCGTGTCGATGCTGGACGCCTTCCGGTCCGCCGACCAGGTGCTGCTCTCCGGTGTCCAGGGCATCACCGACCTCATCACCACGCCGGGCCTGATCAACCTCGACTTCGCCGACGTCAAGTCCGTCATGCAGGGCGCCGGCTCGGCACTCATGGGCATCGGTTCCTCGCGCGGTGACGACCGGGCCGTCCAGGCGGCCGAGCTCGCGATCTCCAGCCCGCTGCTCGAGGCCAGCATCGACGGCGCGCACGGCGTCCTGCTCTCCATCCAGGGTGGCAGCGACCTCGGCCTGTTCGAGATCAACGAGGCGGCCCGCCTGGTCCAGGAGGCCGCGCACCCCGAGGCCAACATCATCTTCGGCGCCGTCATCGACGACGCCCTCGGCGACGAGGTGCGGGTGACCGTCATCGCCGCCGGCTTCGACGGGGGCGCCCCGCTCAAGCGCGAGAACGAGCGGGCGATCGGACAGGTCCAGGGCGCGAGCCGGCCGGCCCAGCAGCCGAACCACCACCTGGCGCCGGGCGCCACCGCCCCGGCGGCACCGAGCCCGGCCGCGCCGGCGCACCAGGCCCAGCAGCCCGCGCAGCGCCCGGCCCAGGAGCAGCCGGTCCCGGCATACCAGCCCACGCCGTCCCGCGGCCACGACGACGAGCCCGTGACCACCTCGCAGCCGCACCAGGCCCAGCCCGCAGCCCCCCGCGAGCCGGCGGGGCGTCCCCCGCGGACCGTCACCTTCGACGAGGGCGACGACCTCGACGTCCCGGACTTCCTCAAGTGAGGGCCTGACCCCACGCACCGCCCGACAGGGGCGCCGGACGACCTCGTCCGGCGCCCCTGTCGTAGGTTGGGGCGCGTGTTCTACTGGCGCGAGGAGAGCAGCCGGGTGCGGTGGGCAGTCACCGACCGTCAGGGCGGGGCGAGCACCGGCGAGTTCGACTCGCTGAACCTCGGGGGGCACGTCGGTGACGACCCCCTCACGGTGGAGGAGAACCGCACGCGGGTCGCGACCTCGCTGGGGCTGCACCGCGACCGGCTCCTGTTCCTGAACCAGTGCCACGGCGCCGACGTGCTGGTGGCCGACGGTCCGTGGCCGCCGGGCGGACCGCCCGCCGCGGACGGGGTGGTGACCGCCGAGGCAGGGCTCGGGCTGGCCGTGCTCGTGGCGGACTGCACGCCCGTGCTGCTCGCCGACCCTGACGCCGGGGTGGTGGGCGCGGTGCACGCCGGGCGCCCCGGCATGACCTCGGGGGTCGTGGGGGTGGCCCTCGAGCGCATGCGGGAGCTGGGCGCCCGCGACGTCGCCGCCGTCGTCGGTCCGTCCGTCTGCGGCCGCTGCTACGAGGTCCCCGAGCAGATGCGCGCCACGGCGGCCGCCGTCGCGCCGGAGTCGGCCACGGTGTCGTGGACGGGCACGCCGGCGATCGACGTCGCCGCGGGGGTGGTCGCCCAGCTGCACGCAGCCGGGGTCGCCGTGAAGTGGCTGCCGGGGTGCGCGCGCGAGGACCACGACCTCTACTCCTACCGGCGGGACGGGCGGACCGGCCGCTTCGCCGGCGTCGTCGTCCTGGACGCGGCATGACCACCGGGGCCGACGGACCGGTCGGGACCCCCGCGGCACGCCGGGCCGAGCTCGCGGCGAACCTGGCGTCCGTCCGGGCGCGGATCGAGCGGGCCTGCGCGGCCGCCGGCCGTGACCCGGACGAGGTCACCCTCATCGCCGTCACCAAGTTCTTCCCACCCGGGGACGTCGACCTCCTCGCCGACCTAGGCATCCGCGCGGTGGGGGAGAACCGCGACCAGGAGGCCGCCGCCAAGTTCGCCGAGGTGGCCCGGCGGGCCGACCTCGAGGTCCACTTCATCGGCCAGCTGCAGAGCAACAAGGCCTCCTCCGTCGTCGGGTATGCCGACGTGGTCCAGTCCGTCGACCGGCTCAAGCTGGTGGCGGCGCTGGACCGTGCGGCGGCACGTGCCGGCCGACGGCTCCGGGTCCTGGTCCAGGTCGCCCTCGACGGGGGCGAGGGCAGGGGTGGGGCCGCCCCCGCCGACCTCCCGGGGCTCGCCGACGCGGTGGCGGCCAGCGAGCACCTCGAGCTGGGCGGGGTCATGGCGGTGGCCCCGCTGGGGGCCGACCCGGCACCCGCGTTCGCCCGGCTGCGCGACGTCGCGGACGGCATCCGCGCCGCCCACCCGGGCGCGACCTGGATCTCGGCCGGCATGAGCGGCGACCTCGAGCAGGCCGTCGCCCACGGGGCGACACACCTGCGTGTCGGCACCGCAATCCTCGGATCGCGGCAGTCCCACCGGTAACTTCAGTCCCGGACGACCGCACACACGAAGAAGACTGAGGGAGCTCTCAATGGCTGGTGCGCTGCGCAAGACGATGGTGTACCTCGGGCTCGCCGAGGACGAGCAGTACGACGGCTACGACTACGACGACTACGACGAGCCCCAGCAGCAGCAGCGGCACGAGGCGCCGGCCCAGGAGCGGTCCGAGCGGTCCGCCGCCGTGACCCCACTCCCGCAGCGCACGCCCGTGGCTCGGGTCGTCCGGGACGTCGAGGTCGGCACCCTCAACCGGATCACCACGATCCACCCGCGCACCTACAACGAGGCCAAGAACATCGGCGAGAGCTTCCGCGACGGCACGCCGGTCATCATGAACCTCTCCGACATGGACGACGCCGACGCCAAGCGCCTCGTCGACTTCGCCGCCGGTCTGGTGTTCGGCCTGCACGGGTCGATCGAGCGCGTCACGTCCAAGGTCTTCCTGCTGTCGCCCGCCCACGTCGAGGTCTCCGCCGAGGAGGGCGTGCCCGCGCCGACCCCGCGCGGCCTGTTCAACCAGAGCTGACCCCCGCCGCCGGTACGGCACGCGGTCGCATGGCAGGGTGAGCGCATGCTGCTCGGTTCGAACCCCGTCGCCAGCGTCGTGCGCTTCGTGGTCTTCCTCTTCTTCGTCGTCCTGCTCGGCCGGCTGGTCCTCGACTGGGTGCAGGCCTTCGCCCGCGACTGGCGCCCCCGGGGCGTGCTGCTCGTGGTGGCCGAGGCGATCTACACGGTCACGGACCCGCCGCTGAAGGCACTGCGCCGGGTCATCCCACCGCTGACCCTGGGAGCGGTCCGCCTCGACCTGGCCTTCCTCGTCCTGATGCTCGTCACCAGCGTCCTCATGGGCATCCTGTGAGCGGGACCGCGGCAGCCGCCGCTGGAGGACGGGCTCGAGGGCCGCGAACGGGTGGGGCCTGCGGGTCCAGTGGGACGGGGCGATCCTCTAGGCTGACGGCACCGCCCTACTCTGCGATGCTTGACCCGCACTGCTCATGCCAGCCCAACGAGGTGACAAATGACGCTCAGTCCTGAGGACGTCCTCAACAAGAACTTCACGCCGACGCAGTTCCGGCGTGGCTACGACGAGCGCGAGGTCGACGACTTCCTGGACGAGGTCGTCGCCGAGATGCGCAAGCTCGTCAAGGACAGCGACGACCTGCGCGACCAGCTCAACGAGTGCCGCGAGAGCAAGGGCATGCCGACGGTGGCCAAGCCCGACCCCGAGGCGCAGGCCAAGCGCGACGCCGAGGCCAAGGCCACCCAGGAGGCCGAGGCCCGGGCCAAGCGCGAGTCGCAGGAGCGGATCGCCGCCCTGGCGGCCCAGGCCCAGGAGGCCGAGCAGGCCGCGCAGCAGCGGATCGCCGAGGCGAACGCCAAGGCCCAGGAGGCCGAGCGCACCGCCCAGGCGCGGGCGGACGAGGCGGAGCAGGCGGCCCAGGAGCGCATCGCCAAGGCCCAGCAGGGTGTCGAGGCCCAGGCCGGTGAGTCCGAGGCGCGCGTGCAGGAGGCGGAGCAGCGCCTCGCGGCAGCCCAGCAGGAGGCAGAGCAGGCCCAGGCCAGGGCCGCGGAGGCCGAGGCCCGCGCCCAGGAGGCGGTGGCCCGTGCCGAGCAGGCGCAGGCAGCGGCGGCGCAGCAGGCCGCCCCGCAGGCCGAGGGTGCCGGCGCGGCAGCCATGGCCGGGGCAGCGGCCGGGGGTGGCGCCAGCGCCGCCGCCCTGCTGGAGATGGCCCAGCGCCTGCACGACGAGCACGTCGGTCAGGGCGAGCAGACGCGGGACCGGCTCATCGCCGAGGCGCAGAACCGTCACGACGAGCTGGTCACCGAGGGCCAGTCGCGGCACGACGAGCTCCTGAGCACCGCCCAGTCGCGGCACGACCAGCTCGTCGCGGAGGCGGAGTCCAAGCACGAGCAGCTCATCACCGAGGCGCGCGAGCGCTCGACGGGCATGGTGCACGAGGCGCAGCAGAAGAAGGCGCAGATCCTCGAGGAGCTCGGTCGCGAGCGCACCCTGCTCGAGAAGAAGATCGAGGAGCTCCGGGCGTTCGAGCGCAACTACCGGGCGCGCCTGAAGAGCTACATCGAGGACCAGCTCAAGGACCTCGACGACACGGCGGTCGAGCCTGCCGAGGCCGCAGCCGAGAGCAACGGCTGACCTCGCGTCGCCACTGCACGGGCAGTGCCCGACGGCGCCCCGACCGCACCCGCGGTCGGGGTGCCGTCGCGCTCCGTCGGGCCCCACCCCGCGCGGCACCACTCCTCCAGGGCACGGGTGCGTCCGGGTTTGGCGAGTTGGGCGTTTTGCCGTTGAGTACGCAGCGTGCAGCGCTTATCCTCGCCGCACCTGACCGCGCTCGGACCGCCGAGCGCCCTGTGAGCGAGGGGCCTGCCACGATGGTTGACACGGCGAAAGCCACCACGACGGCGGCCGCGAGCCGCACGCCGTCCCGCACCTCGACCACCGCACGGGTCGCGACGAAGAGCGCGTCGACGACGGCGAAGGCCGCAGCGAAGACATCCGCCTCCGCCAAGAAGGCTGCGCCCGCGACGAAGACGTCGTCCACGAAGAAGGCAGCGCCCGCGACGAAGGCCGCACCCGCCAAGAAGGCCGCGCCTGCCAAGAAGGCCGCGCCCGCCCAGAAAGCCGCTCCCACGAAGAAGGCTGCGCCCGCGACCAAGGCGTCGTCCGCAACGAAGGCCGCGCCCGCCAAGAAGGCTGCACCCGCGAAGAAGGCTGCGCCCACGAAGGAGGCTGCGCCCGCGACCAAGGCGTCGTCCGCAACGAAGGCCGCGCCCGCGAAGAAGGCTGCGCCCGCGACGAAGGCTGCGCCCGCGAAGGAGGCTGCGCCCGCGAAGGAGGCTGCGCCCGCGACCAAGGCGTCGTCCGCGACGAAGGCCGCGCCCGCGAAGAAGGCTGCGCCCGCGAAGAAGGCTGCCGCGACGAAGGCGGCACCGGCGAAGAAGGCCGCGCCGGCGACCAAGGCTGCTCCTGCCAAGGCTGTGTCCACCGCCAAGGCCGCGCCCGCGAAGGCAGCGCCCGCGAAGAAGACGGCCACCTCGCCGTCCGCCCTCGTGGTCCGTCCGGACGAGTCCCCGTGGACGGCGGCCGAGCTGCGCGCGGTCCGTTCCGAGATCGAGGGCGACATCGCCCGGCTGCGGACCGAGATCACCGACGCCGAGGCCGAGCTGGCCGGACTGATGCGCGATGCGGGGGACGGCGCGGGTGACGACCAGGCCGACGCCGGTGCCAAGACCTTCGAGCGCGAGCAGGAGATCTCCCTGGCCAACAACGCCCGGGAGATGCTCGAGCAGAACCTGCACGCCCTCGAGCGGCTCGACGACGGCACCTACGGCGTGTGCGAGTCCTGCGGCAACCCGATCGGCAAACTTCGCCTCCAGGCCGCTCCTCGTGCGACCCTATGCGTGACATGCAAGACGAAGCAGGAGCGCCGCTGATCCCGGCCGACGACCACATCCCTCCCACCACCCCTTCTCCGGCCACCTCGACTCCCTCCCCGCACCGGCGGCGGCTGTTCGTGCTGCTCGCGGCCGCGGCGCTCGCGGCATACGTCGCCGACCAGGTGACCAAGGCCTGGGCGCTCGCCGCGCTGACCCCGGGGGACCCGGTGCCGTTGGTCGGCGACTTCATCCGCCTCAACCTCATCCGCAACCCCGGTGCGGCCTTCTCGATCGGCAACGGCGCGACATGGGTGCTGACCCTCATCGCGTTCGGGGTGCTCGTGTTCATCCTGCGCACGGCCCGGCGCATCGGCAGCCGGTCGTGGGCGTGGGCCCTGGGCCTGCTCTTCGGCGGCTCGGTGGGCAACCTCACCGACCGGATGGTGCGTGAGCCCGGGCCCGGGCGCGGTCACGTCGTGGACTTCATCGACTACTTCGGGCTGTTCATCGGCAACGTCGCCGACATCGCCATCGTCGGCGCGGCCGTGCTCATCGGCCTCCTCGCGCTGCGCGGCATCGGCGTCGACGGCACGCGCGCCGAGCACGGACGCCACGAGTCGGGGCACGAGTCGGGGCACGAGGCGTCGCATGTCTGACGCCCGCACCCTGTTCGTCCCCGACGGACTGGAGGGGGAGCGCGTCGACGCGGCCCTCGCCCGGCTCTTCGGCGTCTCGCGTACCAAGGCCGCCGAGCTCGCGGCATCCGGCCAGGTCCAGGTCAACCACTCGTCCGCGGGCAAGTCCGACCGCGTCAGCGCCGGCGACCTGCTCGAGGTCGCCCTGCCCTCGCCCCAGGAGAGCCCCAGCGTCAAGGTCATCGCCGAGCCGGTGCCGGGGATGACGATCGTCCACGACGACGACGACCTGGTCGTCGTCGACAAGCCGGTGGGCGTGGCCGCCCACCCCAGCGTGGGCTGGACCGGGCCGACCGTCGTGGGGGGACTGGTGGCTGCCGGCTACCGGATCTCGACCAGCGGCGCCAGCGAACGACAGGGCATCGTGTCCAGGCTCGACGTGGGCACCTCCGGGCTCATGGTGGTGGCCAAGTCCGAGTACGCCTACAGCGTCCTGAAGCAGGCGTTCCGGTCCCGCACGGTCGACAAGAAGTACCACGCGCTCGTGCAGGGCCTGCCCGACCCGGTGGTCGGCACGATCGACGCCCCCATCGGACGCCACCCGAGCTACGACTACAAGTTCGCGGTGATGGAGAAGGGCAAGCCCAGCGTCACCCACTACGAGGTCATCGAGGCGTTCCGTGCCGCGAGCCTGCTCGACGTCCACCTCGAGACCGGGCGGACCCACCAGATCCGCGTGCACTTCAGCGCCCTGCGCCACCCGCTCGCCGGCGACCTCACCTACGGTGCCGACCCGACCCTCGCCCGCCGTCTCGGTCTCGAGCGGCAGTGGCTGCACGCGGTGGGCCTCGGCTTCGAGCACCCGGGCACCGGCAAGCACGTCTCGTTCGAGAGCCCGTACCCGCCCGACCTCCAGGCCGCGCTGGACGCGCTCTGACCCGGTCCCGCTCCTGACCCGGTCCCGCTCCTGACCCGGTCCCGCTCCTGACCCGGTCCCGCTCCTGACCCGGTCCCGCTCCTGATCCGATGCCGCCTCCGGCCCGGTCCCGGCCCACGTGGCCGGGACCGTGCCGGCGCTCACCTCGCGCCGGCGCTCAGGTGGCGTCCGGCCCCGCCTGCGTCGCAGCCGTGGTCGGGCCCGGCCCGGGGGCGACCACGTCGGTGGGGGCCCGCTCGCGCCGGGCGAGAGCCAGCAGGGGGAGCGCGCAGGCCTGGAACGCCGCGCTCACGAGGAAGGTGGGCGGGTAGCCCGAGACGTCGGCCAGGCGGCCCAGTCCCGGCTGCAGGACCACGCCACCGGCGGAGCCGAGGAGTGAGTCGAACGACAGCACGGTGGCGCGCTGCCGTGAGGGGATGAGCCCGTTGAGGTACGCCTGGCGGACCGGTACCGCGGCCGAGAAGCCGAAGCTCCACGCGACGAGCAGCACGATGACGGCCGCGAAGCTGTCGACGAGCCCGACCAGGGCCAGGGCGACGGTGCTCGTGGCCAGGACGATCAGCAGCCAGCTGGTGCGTCGGTGCACCAGGCGCCGCAGCCGCGGTCCGAGCAGGCCGCCGACGATCTGCGCGCCGGCGACGATGGCGGCGGCCAGGCCCGCGATGCCGTATGCCGTGCGGCTGCCGTACAGCTGCAGGAGGTAGGGCTGCATGGCGTAGAACGCGTAGACGTTGACCCCGCCGATGAACGGGGACGTGAGCATCACCCAGCGCACCGGTCGCTGGCCCAGGCCGTGCTCGAGCGAGTCGTGCCAGATGCGGCTGACCTCGGCACCGGGCCGCGTGCCCACCTCGGGGGTGAACCCCAGGTCGTGCATGGCCACCCACGCCACGAGGAAGGTCACGCCGAGCAACCCGGCGCGGACGAGGAAGGGCAGCCCCAGGCTGCCCGCCTGGGCCAGCAGGCCACCGCCCACGGAACCGGCGAGCATGGCGACGCCCTGGACCGCCTGACCACGGCCGAAGACGGCGTCGAGCCCCTCGTCGTACCCCGTCGACGTGAGCGCGTCGACGAGCCAGGCCTCCACGGCCCCGGAGAAGAAGGTGAAGCCCAGGCCCAGGCCGACGGACACCAGCGCCCACCAGCCGAACCCCGCGTGCATGTGCCACATCCAGACGTAGAGCAGGGTCATGACGCCCAACGTGGCGGCGCCGAGGAGGAAGGACAGCCGGCGACCCCGCAGGTCGGCGACCACGCCGGTCGGCACCTCGAACAGGACCATCCCCGCCGTGAAGAACGCGTTGGCCGCGAAGGCCTGGAAGTTGTCGAGACCCGCGTCGAGGAGGAAGAGCGTGTTGACGCCCCAGATGAGGGAGGTCGCGAGCGTGGTGAGCAGCTGGAGGGTCAGGTAGGTGCGCTGGACCGCTGCCGACGCGGGGTTCACGCTGGCAGTGTGCGGGACGACGAGCCTCCGAGGCGAGGGCCCGGCGCCGGAGCTCCGCCCGGCTCTGCCCCTGGTCCTCCGCCGGAGAACGGCGTCGCCGCAGGTCAACGGCGTGCTGACGGCACCGGGTGGCGGCCCGTCGGAGAGGATCGGGGACGGTCGTGGGTGGACCGTCCGGGGGCGGGAGAACGCGATTTCCGCCCCGCGCAGGCACCGTGCTACAGTTTCGTCATCGCCGAACGCCAAGCGCGCGAGGTCCTCGGACCACCTCATCGAGGTGGAGGGGATTTGACGCCCAAGTTGCGAAGCGAATAACCTAGAACGGTTGCCCCGGAAGATGTCGGCGAGAAATCGCAGCGTCGATGGTGCGCGTCCGATCCTTGAGAACTCAACAGCGTGTCAAAAATCGATGCCAATAACCTCGTCTCGGGGTGGCTTGTGGCCAGGCTTTCATGGTTTGGTTGTGGGTTGCTTCGGGCGATTTTCCTTTG